>JBQTHD010000001.1:0-2025 GCA_052390275.1 Acidimicrobiales bacterium
CCGGCACGGCCCATTGGGCCAACCTGGGCATCGCCGTCGAATCCACCACTGCCGTCGAGATAGTGGCCCACGAGGCCGCCGCCACCGGCGCCGACACCCGCCTCGAGGTCGATTGGGCCCTGGAGGCCGCTGTGGCGCTGTTGCCCGATCCAGTGGTGGCAACGGCCACGCCGGCTTTCTCCTCCAGCACCCTGCCCAACCTGGGTGCCACCATTGGCTACTGGTTCCGAATCGCCACCAACCCCGACGCCGCCTCCGGAGCGTTGATCAACTCCGGGTGGCTGACCACGCCCACGTGGCGGCCCCCTGTTGGGGCGCTGGCCGAGGGCCCCACCTACTACTGGAGCGTCGTTGTCACCGACGGGGTGCAGACTCATGCCAGCGCCCCCCGGCCCCTGCGCATCGACCGCCGCCTGGGGATCCGCCCCGGGGGAGCTGCTGACACCCTGGGTCCTTTATCAGTGAACCTGGCCACCGGGGCTTTGTCGTTTGGACTATCCACCCGGGCCATTCCCAGCCCCTCTGGACCGCTGGCCGCCAGCTTGACCTACAACTCCTCCGCGGCGGCGCCCCATGGCCTCACCGGTCGTTACTGGTCGGGATGTGACCCCTCCGGAACCGCTCTGTCGCCTCCGGGGCCCGCAGGGGCGGGCTTCGTCCGAACCGATGCCACGATCGACTTCTCCTGGACCTCGTCTGAGCCCGCCGGGCCGGGACTCGGCCCCGGACGCTGCATCGTCTGGACCGGATACCTCAGCCTGCCCCCGAGTCCCTCCGGGAGTTGGCGGATGGAGGCGGACCACAGCGACCGAGTCCGGGTGAAGGTGGGGGGCGGCACCGTCATCGACAACTGGGCCGATGGCCCGGTTCGCACCACCGTCTCAACTTCGGCCATTCCCGCAGGCACCTCCGGATCGGCGAACACGCCGCTGCCGGTGATCATCGAGCACTACGACGCGACCGGCGACGACCGGGTGGCCCTGCGGGTCGTTTCGGGAGATCCGGCCGCCACCGGAGAGAGCCTGGGTTTGTCACCGTCGTGGCTGAGCGGTGGGCCCGCCGCCGTGCTTCCCCAGGGTTGGTCGCTCGCGGCCGGGCCTCATGGAGGGCCGCCCTGGGTGGGGGCGATCATCGGAACCGCCGAGATCATCCTCATTGCTCCCGACGCTGGGCGAAGGCGGTTCAGACGTTCGGGACCCTCCTCGGCGGTGTCGGCTTCGGCGGAGTGGCTCGCCCCGTCGGGTTCGGAGACAGCTTTGGCCTGGATCGAAGACCCCGGTGGCCAAGGCTCGCCCGGTGCAGGGGCGATGGGTGCAGGGGCGATGGGTGCAGGGGAACTGTGGGCCATCGAGACCGATGGCACCACCACCCGCTTCGACGGCGGCGGACGCGTCCTGGGGGTCCGCGGCCCCACCGACGCTGGCCTGGGAACTTCGCCCTCTTATGAGGCTGACGCCACCGGACGCATCTCCGCTCTGGTCGATTCGGTTTCTGGCCGGCGCCTCACCTTGTCCTACGGACCGAACTGCCCGGTTCCCGCCGGCTTCGACCCGGCCCCGTTGGGGATGCTCTGCTCCGTTGGCCTTCCCGACGCTGGCGGCGTCGAGGCTCAAACCATGACCCTTGCCTATGCGGGCGGCCTTTTGGTCCGGGTCCAGAACTCCAGTTCGGCGACCCTGGCTGCAGAAACGACAGATATGTCCTATTCGCCGGCGATCCCCGACGATCCGACCACCATGGTCCTGGTCGGGCTGCGCGATCCCCTGGCCTTTGATGCCACCGCCGCCCACCCGGCCCTGGTGAGCGATCCGGCCCGAGCCACGTGGCGGGTGACCTATTCCGCAGGTGGGGACAAGGTCACCAGGATCACTTCGCCTTCCCCCAACCCAACCGGCGCACCGGCGACCCCGCTGGTCCATGACTATGCCTACGTAAGCGTCTCGCCCGCCATACCCCTGGCCAACGTGGCATCCACCCAGGTCAAGATTCCGGGGATCACCACCTCGACTCTTGCACGCCAAGTCA
>JBQTHD010000002.1:0-150795 GCA_052390275.1 Acidimicrobiales bacterium
GGTCCGAAGGTGCGAGGTCCGAAGGTGCGAGGTCCGAAGGTGCGAGGTCCGAAGGTGCGAGGTCCGAAGGTGCGAGGTCCGAAGGTGCGAGGTCCGAAGGTGCGAGGTCCGAGGGCGGACTCCCTGAGGCCAGCCATTGGGGACCGCCGGCCACCACCGGGCCGACCACAGGGTCGGTACGGAGGGCGGGGGAGGACCAGGGGTGGTCGGTGGTGAAGGGCTCACCGCCCGGCCGGGGGGGCCCCGGGGGAGGAGGGGGAACCGGGCTGGCGGAGGTCGGCGGCCGGCGGTCGAGCCGGGCCAGCCAGATCACCCCTCCGATCACCGCCGCCAGGGAAGCCACCTTGATCATCAGTTCGAAGGGGAACCAGAACCAGGGGCCGGGCAGGTCGAAGTCGCCGTCGAAGCCGTCCCAGCCGGACCGGTCCAGCCCGAACCCGCCGATCAGCGTCAGCGCACCGAACAACACCAGGGCCCCGGCCAACACCTGCCGGACCCGCTCGGGTTGGGGCGCCCTCAGGTTGGAGATGGCCGCCTCACCCCCGTCGTCGGGGGGGAGAAGGGCCCAGGCCGCCAGATAGAGGAGAACGCCGGGGCCGCCCATGGCCAGGACCACGAAGGCGATGCGCACGATGATCGGGTCGATCCCGAAATAGCCGGCCAGGCCGCCGGCGACCCCGCCCACCACCTTGGACGAGGTGCTGCGCTCCAGGCGTCGCGGGCCGGGCGACCCCGGGCCCTGCGAGCCCCATCCCGCCGTTCCCACGCCCGAATCCGCTCCCCGCCCCTGGTCGCTCATGATCGGGTCCCGACGTCCCGGCGGGCGGATCGGAACGCTCGTGCTGCTGGCGGTCGACCGTGCTGAATCTTCATGGCCTCATCCAAGCGATCCTCGGTCGCCGGGACAATCGGGGTGATCCCTTACCTGTCCCTGACTCCGGCCTTTCCCACTCAGGGATGCCCGGCATATTGCAGGGCGGGATGGGTCGCCCGACTGGCCGGCCACGACCTTGACAGTGCGCCGGCGCAGGTGAGCGGGATTGCCGGGGTGAGGAGGTCGCCCGATGGGGCCCGCCTCTGGGATCATGCGGGGTGGCCATAGCTCCGCCGGCGGCAGCGTCGGGGTTGAGCGGGGAGGGCGGCCGTCCGCGCCAGGGACGGGTACTGGCCGGCGTGGGCGCATGGATGGCCGCCCGTTTGGGGATGCCGGTACTGGTGGTGCGGGCCGCGTTGGTGGCTCTCATCTTCGTCGGCGGGGTCGGGGCGGCCATTTACATCCTGGTGTGGATCCTGGTCCCTGGGCAGGGTCCGCCGGGCTGGACCTCGTCGGGATCCTCGGATCCTCCGACGTCCGCATCGTCCCCATCGTCGGCCCGTTCGAGTCGTCCGGGGAACAGGCCGGCAGCCTCGTCGGCCGACACCCGCCAGGCCCTGGCCGTGGCCATGGTGGTGGTGGGCCTGCTGCTGATGATCCGGTCGGTCATCCCCTGGTTTGACGACGGGCTGGTGTGGCCGGCGGCGGTGGTGGGGGCGGGAATGGTGGTGTTGTGGCGCCAGGTGGACCGCCGCCCCCAGGCCCAGGCCCTGGCCCGCCTGGCTGGTCGGCGGGACCTGCGGGCGGGGGCCCGGGTGGCGGCCGGGGCCGGCTTGGTGGCCGCGGGGATGGGGCTGTTCCTGGCGGCCAACGACGCCCTGGAGGCGGCCCGCCAGGGTTTGCTGGCCATCTCCGCGGTGGTGTCGGGGACGGCCCTGGTCTTCGCTCCCTGGTGGGTGAAGCTCGGCCGCGAACTGTCGCGTGAGCGCGAAGCCCGGATCCGATCCCAGGAGCGGGCCGAGGTGGCGGCCCACATCCACGACTCGGTGCTCCAGACCCTTGCCCTCATCCAGCGCAACTCCACCGATGGGCGGGTGGTGGCCAGCCTGGCCCGGCGCCAGGAGCGGGAACTGCGCTCCTGGTTGTTCGGGCGCCCGAGGGATCCCGGTGGCGAGGAGCGGCCATCCGTGGTGGCCGAGCCTGCGCCAACGGCGCCAGGCGCCGATGGTGGGTTGGTCGCCGACGGCGGGTCGGTCGCGACCCCTGCCGAGGCCGGGCCGCCCGACGGGGCCGATCCGGTGGTCTCCGCCGCCGGGAACGTCGGAGTCCTGCGCCCAGCCGCCACCTTGGCGGGATCGGTGGCGGCCATGGCCGCCGACGTAGAGGACCGCCACGGGGTCCGCATCGAGGTGGTGTGTGTGGGCGATATCGACACCGACGTCGCCACGGCCGATCCCCCCACGGCCGATCCCGGCAGGGGTGACTCCGGCAGGGCTGACTCCGGCAGGGGTGACTCCGGCAGGGCTGACTCCGGCAGGGCTGACGCCCGGAGGGCCGATTCCCACACGGCCGGTTTGGCCGACGGCCTGGAATCCATGGTGGCGGCGGCCCGAGAGGCTCTGGTCAACGCCGCCACCCACTCCGGGGTGACCGATATCTCGGTCTATGTCGAAGTGGAGGTCGACCGAGTGAGCATCTTCGTCCGGGATCGGGGAAGTGGGTTCGATCCCGAGGCCGTGGCCGATGGGCACAGCGGCATCGTCCATTCGATAGTTGGGCGCATGCACCGCCGGGGGGGCCAGGCCCACATCCACACCGGGCCGGGAGGCGGAACCGAGGTGGAGTTGGTGCTGCCCCGGCGACGATTCTGATGCCGGGGGCTCTGGCCGATCACGGGGACCTTTCGGGCGGGGCTGATCGACCGGCCGGGCAGGGGGGAGCGGATCCGACAGGTGTGGCCGGGCCGGCCGGAGAGGACCACGGGGGCGTCGGGTCGGTGGTGGGCCAGGCGGGGCGCCGTATCCGGGTGTTCCTGGTCGACGATCACCCGCTGGTGCTGGCAGGGGTCAATGCCGAGTTGGCCGACCAGGTTGACGTCGTCGGCCAGGCATCGGAGGTGGACGCAGCCATCGAGATGATCGGTGAACGCCAGCCCGACGTTGTTCTGTTGGACGTGCACATGCCCGGCGGCGGCGGCCGGGCGGTGATCGAGGGGGTGGCCACCGACCATCCCCATATCCGCTTCCTGGCCCTGTCGGTCTCGGACGCGGCGAGCGACGTCATCGAGGTGATCCGGGCCGGAGCCCGGGGTTATGTGACCAAAACCATCTCCGGCCCTGAGTTGATCGATGCGGTCACCCGGGTGGCCGCCGGCGACGCCGTCTTCTCCCCCCGCCTGGCCGGCTTCGTCCTCGACGCCTTCTCGAACAGTCAGCCACCGCCCCCGGGGGCGTCGACATCCGATCAAGTCGGCCAGGGCGGCTACGCGGGAGCACTCGGCGCTTCGGGTCCCTCGGGAATCGACCCGGAACTCGACATCCTGACCGCCCGGGAACGAGAGGTCCTTCGCCTCATAGCGCGGGGCTACGCCTACAAAGAGGTGGCCACCCGCCTGGGCATCTCCGCCAAAACGGTCGAGTCCCACGTGTCCGCCGTCCTGCGCAAACTCCAACTCTCCAACCGCCACCAACTCACCCGCTGGGCCACCGACCGCCGCATCCTGTAGATGGAGCCCGCTGCCGGGCCATCGGGGGCAATTGACCAATGCGTGGTCCCGTTCAAGGCTGGGCGTATCAGGGCGGGCCGAGGTAACGGGAAAAGGCGGTGGCGAACTCGTTGAGATCTGACAACCCTCGTTGCAGCGCAGCATGGACGAGCAGGTCGTCGACGTCGTCGTAGAGGTGGACGAGTCGGTTGCGCAATCCCGCCAGCGATTGCATTCGCGCCACCAAATCTGCATCGAGCACGCTGTGCTCGCCCAACCGGCTGAAGGCCTGGCGGAACTCCGTTGCCGGCACCCAACCCTGGGACGCGATCAGGTGGTTGGCCAGGTCGATGCACGTCTGTGCGCTGGCCTGGACGAGGTAGCGGCCCTCGTAGGAATGGTCGATCACGTACGCGTCAGCGTTCTCCTCGGCCAGGACCTGCAAGCGATCCAGATAGTGACCAAGGGAGGCGAGCTTTGATCGGACTCGGCCGAGATCGACCACTTCAGGATGAACCAGGGGCAGCGCCCTCGATGGCGCCCGAGGACACCAGGCCGTTCTCCGCTACGGCCGAGAGGAACGCCCGGTCCATCACCCGAAGGCCGGGCCGGACGTCCTCCCAGCGGCTCTGGGTGAGGACGACAGTCTGTACCCGCAGCGCCTCGTCATCGCTGAGAACCACCCGGCCGGTGAGGACGATGCGGGCCTGGAGTTCAAGGGAGGCCCGGCGGAAATCGACGAGATCGACAGCGGCGGGAAGGAGATCTTCCAGGATCCCGGTGAGTTGCGAAAGCTCCAGCAGGTCCAGCGGTGGACGATCGTCAGCGGTGAGCAGCGCCAGGTCGATGTCGGAGCGGGGGCCCGCCGTGCCGGTCACCTGACTACCGAACATCCAGGTCACCGCCACCCCCGCTTGGCGCAGGGCCAGGCGCACCGCTTCGGGGACCTCCATCGGGTCAGCGTACGTCGCCCTCCGCTCCAATCGATCCCCTGCCGACCCTCGGAACGCGCAGCCCTTCCACATCTGCGTGGGCCGAGCGACGTGATGCACAGGTTGCCATGGCGGAGGTTTTCGCGAGGGATCTCCAGCACCGAAGCCGACGGGCATCTCGTCATCCTCTGGGACGCGGCGAACGTGCTGAAGAGCGCAATTCCGAAGAGTATGGTCCTCAGTATGGCGACGAAGAAGGTGACTGTCACTTTGGACGAGGATGCGGTAGCGCGGGTGAGGGCTCTGGTAGAGGCTGGTTCGGCCTCCAGCGTGTCCGCCTTCGTACAGCACGCCGTTTCCTTGGCCCTTGAAGATGTTGCCGCCTGGGGAGCGCTACTGACTCAGTCGCTGAACGAAACCGGCGGCGACCTGTCCGACGAGGAACGAGCCTGGGCGGATCGGATCCTGGCCGGTCCGGGCCCGGAGGCCTCAGCCGCCTGATGGCGGGAGTGACGTTCGACGCCGGCGGCCTCATTGCCGTTGAGCGCGCGAACCGCCAAGTTCTGGTCCTGTTAAGCCGAGCCCGGGAGACGGCAAGCCCGATATCGATTCCGGCCACGGCCCTGGCCCAGGCCATCCGCGCTCCCGAGCGCCAGGTTCGAATCGCTCGCTTGCTTCGTCAACCCACGGCGCAGGTCATTGCGCTGGGGCGGGCGGACGCAACCGCGGTGGGTCGCCTCCTGGCCGTCAGCGGCACGACGGACGTGGTCGATGCCCACGTCGTGGTGTGTGCCCGACGTCACGACCAGGCGGTGATCACCACCGACGGGGGCGACTTGCGGCGTCTCGATCCCACGCTTTCAATTGTCGACGTCTGACGAAAGCGGGCCGCGCTATCCGGCGACAGCCGCGGGTTTGCGGGTGACCTGGACGGGGAGGCGGCGGCGGGCGTCGGCGAAGGCGACGTTGAGGGCTTCCTGGGCGGGGGCGGCGCTGGCGGCCAGGAGGCCGGCGATGTCCTCCTTGGCCGCCTCGTAGCCGGCGTCGGTGGAACAGGTGGGGTTGCGGTAGCGCATGGCGTAGTTGAAGTTGGCCGTGGTCAGCGCCCCCTGGAAGATGGCTTCGCGGCCCCGAGCGGTGCGCTTGAACCGTCGCCACCGGCGGGCCGGGGCATAGAAGCGCCGGTAGGCCCGGGCCAGGCCCGTCTCCAGGTCCTCCGGGGTCATTCCCGTCGGCTGGAAGACGCAGCGGTACATGTTGTAGCGGCGCCAGTCGAAGGTGGTGATGCGGTCGTCGGAGAGCATTCGGGCGTAGGTGGCTGTGCCCGGGTAGGGCGTGAGGATGGAGAAGTGGGCCACATCCACCCCGATGGCGTCGACGAAGTCCACCGTCTCGTCAAAGGTTTCCACCCGGTCGTGGTCGAACCCGAAGATGAACCCGCCCTCGATGCCCACGCCTCGGGCGTGGACCTTGGCCACCAACTCGCCGTACTCGCTCGGCCGGTTCTTCTTGTTGCATTCGATGAGAACCTCGCGGCTAACGCCCTCGAAGCCGATGAACATGGTTCGCAGCCCGGACCGTGCGGCCAGGTCCAGGAGTTTGGTGTCGCGGGCCAGGCCAATGGAGGCCTGAGCGCCCCAGCGGACCTTGACTCCGGACTCGAGAATGGCCTCGGACAACTGCCCACAAAAGTCCAGGTCTGCTGCCAAGTCGTCGTCCAGGAAGAACACATAGGCAAACTCGCCCAAATGTTGCCCGGCTTTCTTCAGTACCCGGATCTCCTCCAGGATGCGGTCGGTTGAACTGTGGCGGCTGCCCCGGCCATTGATGCGGATTACCGAGCAGAAGTCGCAGTTGAACCGACATCCCCGAGTGGTCTGGAGGGTGTTGAGGGGGGCATACCGGGTGAGGGGCCATTTGGCGACGATGTCGGCCCATTCGTGGTTCATTGGTACGGCTTCCATGCCCTGCCACTGGCCGGAGTACAACTGCTTGAGTTGTCCGGCGGCGGCATCGGCCAGGACGGTGGCGAAGATGCCGTCTGCCTCGCCCGAGACCACCGTGTCGGCGTGGCGCAGGGCCTCGGTGGGCAGCAGGGAGGCATGGACGCCGCCCAGAGCCACCGGCACGCCCCGGGCCCGGTAGGTGTCGGCCAGGCGGTAGGCGGCCGGGGCGATGGAGGTCCAAACGGTGATGGCGGCCAGATCGGGCCGCTCGGTGGGCATGGGGTCGTAGTTGAGGTCCACCACCTTGGCCTCCCACCCGGCCCGGCGGGCGTGGGCGGCCAGCACGAGCAGCGCCATGGGGGGCATGCGGTGCCCGAAGGTCTGATGGATGCCGGTCCCCCCCCATTTGGGGATCAGCAGATGGACCAGAGGCTGACGACGAAGTCCCTGCATGTCGGCCACGTTATGCCTGCCGGGGCACCGGTGAGAAGGCCACTTCCAGGGCCTTGACCCCCCGGATGACGAAGTGGTCCCGCCACACCGGTCGGGTGGTGATCAACTCCAGGTTTCGCAGCCGTCCCAGGATGGCGGCGAAGGCCTCCTGGGCCTCGATCCGGGCCAGGGCCGCCCCCAGGCAGAAGTGGGGCCCGCCCCCGAAGGCCAGGTGGCGATTGGGGGATCGGGTCACGTCCAAATGGTCGGGATTAGCGAAAGCGTCGGGATCCCGGTTGGCCGCTCCCAGCACCACCGCCAGTTGCTGGCCCGCTCCAATTCTCTGGCCGCCCACTTCCACCTCGGTGGTGGCGATTCGCGCGGTGACGTGCACCGGTGAGTCGTACCGGGCCAACTCCTCGACCCCGGTGCGCAGCAGGCCGGGATCGGCCTGTAGGCGGGCGAGTTGGTCGGGATGGCGCAGCAGGGCCAGCATCCCGTTGCCCACCATGTTCATGGTCGTCTCGAACCCGGCCACGAACAACAGGGTGATGGTGGTCAACAATTCAGCCCGGCTCAGCCGGTCGGCCCCGTTCGTCCCGGCGGGGCCACTTGGTGGGGTGGAGCGATCGGTATGCGCCCCGCCGGACGAGCCCGACGGGCCGGACGAGCCCGCCCCGGTGGGCAACTGGCCGGCGTCGGCCACGGCGATGAGGGCGCTGAGCAGGTCGTCGCGCGGCGAGGTCGACCGCTCCGCCACCAGATCGTTGAAGTAGCCGAACAGGTGCATCCCCGCCACCAGGCCCTTGTTCTGGGCCTCCCGGTCCAGGTAGCCGTCGAGCAGGCGGGAGGAGTCGGCCGCCCAACCCTTGAACTGCTCCCGATCCGACGCCGGGACGCCCAGCAACTCGCAGATCACGATGGTGGGCAGCGGGTAGGCCAGGTCCGCCAGGACGTCGAAGTGACCCTGGTCGATGACGGCATCGATGAGCCCGTCGACGATCTGAGCCACCCGGGGCCGCAGCGAGTCGACCATCCGGGGGGTGAAGGCCTGGCTGACCAGGCCCCGCAGGCGGGTGTGATCGGGAGGGTCGAGGAACATCATCAGGCTGGACCCCGCCTGGCGGACGATGGAGTCCCGACGGGGGTCGGCGTCGGCCAACCAGATCGGACTGGTGGAGAACCGGGGGTCGCGAAGCACGGCGCTGGCGTGGTCGTGGCGGGTGAGAACCCAGGTGCCGTCCGGGGCCCGATGGACGGGCTCGCGCTCCCGGATGAAGGCATAGGCCGGGTAGGGATCCGGCCGGCTCTCGGCCAGCATGGGGCTGGTCATCCCCGCCTCGGCCAGTTGCGTGGCCAGATCGGTCATGGCTTCACCATCCCACGCTCCGGCGGTATTCGGGCACGCGGGCGAGGGGTCCACCCGGTCTTTCCGTGCCGGCCCGGCCGTCAACGCGCCAGACATTGGGAGTCGCAGGGCAATCTCGGGAAGCCGGCAAAAGGCTCCGGTCGGGGCGATGGGTGGTCAAGGCCGGGTCCGGGTGATGATCAGGGGCGTGGAGGCGGCGGCATGAGACGGCGGGAGGTGCCCTGGTCGAGCCTGGGGCTGGCCGCGGCGGGGGGAGCGACGCTGGCCGCAAGCCTGCCCCCCTGGCCGGTTGCCACCGGGGCCTGGTATCTGGGCCCCCTGGGGGCGGCGCTGGTTTTCGTCGCCCTCCTGGGCCGCCGGGTATGGGGCCGGCTGGCCGTGGGGATGACGGCGGGGCTGGGTCTCTACCTGCCCGGGCTGTGGTGGATGCGGGAGTTCAGCCTCCCCGGCTTCGTCCTGGCCACGCTTCTGCAGGCGGCCATTCTGGCGGTGGCCTTGGTGGTCGTTCCCACCCGGCCAGGGCAACCGACCGCCCGGGCGGCGGTGGCCTTCCCCCTGGTCCTGGTGCTCGCCGGGGCGTTTCGGGCCGCCTGGCCCTTCGGGGGCTTGCCCCTGGCGGGCCTGGAACTGGGCCAGATGGCCGGTCCCTTGGCCCACGCCGCCCGCCTGGGCGGAGGCGCATTGGTGGTGGCCCTGGTGGGGGCCGCTGGGGGGGGCCTGGCACTGATGGCCGGCGCCGCCCAGCCGGCTCCGGTGGGTGGGGTGAAGGTCCCCGCCGGGCGCCGCCGGGTGGCGGGGGTGGTGGCACTCGCCGCCTCGGCGGCGGTGGCTCTGGCCGGGGGTCTGGTCCCGGCCGGGGCGGTGGTCGGACGCCGGGAGGTGGCCGTGGTCCAGGGAGGCGGGGTCCGGGGGCTGAGCGCCGCCGACGAGCGGGCCCGAACCGCCTTCGATGCTCAGGTCTCCGCCAGCCGCGAGGTGAGGCCACCGGTGGACCTGGTGCTGTGGCCGGAGGACGTGGTCGACGTCGACGTGCTGGAGGGATCCGAGGCGGCGGCGGTGGTCTCGGGCCTGGCCCGGGACCTGGCGGCGGTGGTGGTGGCCGGCGTGGTGGAGACCGCCGGCCCCTGTCCGCGGCCCGAGGGCGTGTGCAGATTCTCCAACACGGCAGTGTCCTGGGAGTCGAACGGCCGGCGGAGCGATCGCACCGACAAGGTCCACCGGGTGCCCTTCGGGGAGTACATCCCCGGCCGGGCATTGGTCGCCCGTCTGGGCGACGTGTCGGCCGTGCCCCGCGACGCTTTGGTGGGCAAGGGTCCCGGCGCTTTGTCCACCGGCACCGGACGGCTGGGGGTGATCATTTCCTACGAGGTCTTCTTCGCCGACCGCGCCCGGGCCGCGGTCGACGCCGGGGGCACGGTCATCCTTGTTCCCACCAACGCATCCTCCTTCGGCGATGCCCAGGTTCCCGCCCAGCAACTGGCCGCCGCCCGGCTGAGGGCGCTGGAGACCGGGCGATGGGTGGTCCAGGCCGCGCCCACCGGCTACAGCGCGGTCATCGACCACCGGGGCCGGGTACGCAGCCTGAGCCGGCTGGGCGCGTCCTCGGTACTGGAGGGGACGATCGAACTGCGGTCGGGGTCGTCGCCGGTGGTGCTGGCGGGGCCGTGGGCCCTCCCGGGGGCCGCCAGCCTGGCGCTGGCCGCCAACGCCTGGATGGGGCGGACCGGCCGGCGCAGATCGCTCCGCCGGGACGGTGACCGGGGGGCGACCGATGCCGGCCCGGCGGCTTCCGTGGGCTGACTGGGCTCGGCGCGCCGGTTGATACCTGAACGATGGAAGTAATCAAAGTTGAGCGGAATACGCACAGGTTCTCTGAGCGTTGGATCGTGCGTCTGGCGCCAAGGTCCAGGCCCCGCAGCGACGGCCCGAATCCGGCAGAGGCCGGTGACCATCGTGAAGGGACGAGCAACCCGTCCGAACAAGGGCGGGCTCTTGAGAACCGAGGAGGAAGTTCAGATGCTGATGAGATTCGACCCCTTCCGTGACTTCGACCGCCTGGCTCAGTCCCTGTGGAACGGCGGCAGCGCCCGCCCACCCGCCGGCGTCCCGATTGACGCCCACCGAGTAGGTGAGGAACTGCGGATCGACCTCGATCTCCCCGGGGTGGATCCGGCCTCGGTCGACCTGACGGTAGAGAAGAACGTCCTCACCGTCAGCGTCGAGAGGCCCAGGGACATACCCGAGGGCGCCGAGGTGCTGGTCAGTGAGCGCCCTCACGGGGCCTTCACCCGTCAGTTGTTCCTGGGCGACAACCTGGACACGGATCGCATCGCCGCTCGCAGCAGCAACGGCGTGCTCAGCATCACCATCCCGGTGGCCGAGCGGGCCAAGGCCCGACGGGTGTCGATCGAGGCCCAAGAGGCAATCGAGGAGGTGGCCGCGGTGGGTACCGGGGCCTGATCAACCTCGACCGACGGGGCCGGCCCAGTTGTCGGCCCCGTCGGTCGAGGTGCACTGCCAGCGCAGCGATGCCGCAGCGATGCCGCAGCGACGGACGTTCGCCTGCACCCACCGCCTGTGCCCACCTCCTGTGCCCACCTCCTGTGCTGGCTTGCGCCCCGAGGCTGGTGAAGGAAGGCTCGGCGGCCGTGCCCGCACACGCCGATCCGGGCGGGCAGGCCGACAATCGATGGGCGCCCACAAGCGAGGCGTCCGGGAGTGAGGCGCCCAGAAGTGAGGCGCCCGGCGGCCGGCCACTTCGCATTGCCCTTCTCACCTACCGGGGCAACCCCACTTCCGGCGGCCAGGGCGTCTACGTCGACCACCTGAGCCGGGCGCTGGTGGCTCTGGGGCACCAGGTCACCGTGTTCAGCGGCCAGCCCTACCCCTGCCTGCATCCCTCGGTTGGTTTTGAGTCGGTTCCGAGCCTGGACCTCTACCGATCGCCCGACCCTTTTCGGCGACCTCGGTGGGGGGAGTTCCGGGGTCCGATCGACGTGGCCGAGTGGCGCCACATGCATTCCGGCCGGTTCCCGGAGCCGGCCACTTTCTCCTGGCGCGTGGCCCGGGCCCTGTGGTCGCGCCGGGACGAGTTCGATCTGATCCACGACAACCAGGGTCTGGGTTACGGGTTGTTGGCCCTGGTCGGGCGGGGTTGGCCGGTTCTGGCCACCGTGCATCACCCGATCACCGTCGACCGGGACCTGGAACTGTCGTCAGCAATCGGCGATCCCGAAAGGCAGGAATCAATTCGGCGCTGGTACGGCTTCATCGGGATGCAGCGCCGGGTCCTGTCCCGCCTGCCCCTGCTGCTCACCGTCTCGGAGTCCTCCGGCCGGGACCTGGTGGCCCAGATGGGTGCCAGGCCGCAGCAGTTGCGGGTGGTGGCCGCAGGAGTGGATGCGGAGCGTTTCCGGCCTTTGCCCCACGTAGCGCGTCGCCGCGGCCTGGTCATGACCACAGCGAGCGCGGACGTCGCCCTCAAGGGCCTGGTTCCTCTGCTCGAGGCCCTGGCCAAGGTGCGGACCGAGCGGGATGACGCCCACCTGGTGGTGTGTGGCGCCCCCCGGCCAGGTGGACCGCTCGAGACCACGGTGGAGCGCCTGGGTTTGGCCGATGCCGTGACGGTGGCCGGGGCCGTCAGCACCCGACGCATGGTTGAGTTGTACGCCGAAGCCGAGGTGGCGGTCGTACCGTCGCTGTACGAGGGATTCTCTCTGCCGGCAGTGGAGGCCATGTCCTGCGGGACGGCTCTGGTGGCGACCACCGGCGGTGCCCTTCCCGAGGTCACGGGCCCTGATGGTCAGGCAGCGTTGACGGTACCTCCTGGGGACCCCGGGGCCCTGGCCATGGCCATTCTCCGGCTGCTGGAGGACGCTCAGTTGCGCCACCGACTCGCCAAGGCCGGCCGGGATCGGGTGCTGGAGCGATTCACCTGGTCCGGTACCGCTCGCGGGACGGCGGCCGTCTACGAGGAGTTGCTGGCATCGCCGGGGCGCCGGCGGTCCGGTTCCCGAAGTGACGTCTACCGATGTTGACGGTTGACTTCGAGCGGCTGCACCTTCGGGAGGGGGACCGGGTGCTTGATCTCGGGTGCGGGGGCGGCCGCCACGCCTTCGAGGTGGTGAGGCGGGGGGCCGGGGTGGTGGCGTGTGATCGGTCTCCGAGTGAGGTGTCGGACGCCACGTCAACACTGGCGGCCATGGCCGCCTCGGGGGAGTGCGGGCCAGTCGTGCGCGCCGGCGTCGCGGCTGATGTCCTGGCCCTGCCCTTCGGCGATGCCACCTTCTCGGTGGTCATCGCGTCCGAGGTGCTGGAGCACGTGCCTGCCGATCGGGCCGCTCTGGCCGAGTTGACCCGGGTACTGGCCCCCGGGGGAGTGCTGGCGGCCACGGTCCCCCGTTGGTGGCCCGAGCGGATCTGCTGGGCCCTGGACTCGAACTATCACGCTCCCGCCGTGGCCGGTGGCCATGTGCGGGTTTACCGCCGAGGACAGCTGGTCGCCCGCCTGAGCGCCGCCGGCCTGCGACCGTCGGGTTCTCACCATGCCCACGGGCTGCACAGCCCCTACTGGTGGCTGCGGTGCGCGGTGGGGGTCGAGAACTCCGAGAACACCGCCGTGGCCGGCTACCGGCGCCTTCTGGAGGGCCAGATCGTTTCTCCCCGTGCCTGGGTGGGCCGCCTCGAGGAGTTGGTCAACCCGTGGCTGGGCAAGAGCCTGGTGGTTTACGCACGCAAGCCCGATCTCCGGGGCCGCGGCCCCGGTCCCGGGGCCTCGCTCGGCACCGGCTCGACCGGGCGCGACTCAGCGGGGTTCGGCGTCGCCCCGGTACCGCTCACCCCGGGCCCACCCGTAGGGCTTTCATCAATCCCATCGGGGTCCGCTCAACCGGTGTCCGCCCCGTTCGGGCCGGTTGCGCAGCCGTGAACATCGCCACCGCTCCCAGCCGGGCCGATCTGCGGGAAGCGGCGGATTCCATCGCGGAGGTGCAGCGCCCGGACGGCCAGATCCCTTGGTTCCCCGGCGGCCATGCCGACCCCTGGAACCACATCGAGGCGGCCATGGCCCTCGACGTGGCCGGATTGGTCGACGAGGCGGTGGCGGCTTATGAGTGGCTCGTCGCCACCCAACGACCCGACGGGTCCTGGCACCAGTACTACCGGGGCGCGGAGGTGGAGGAGCCACTCCTCGATACCAACGTCACCGCCTATGTGGCCACCGGTGTGTGGCACCACTTCCTCGCCACGGGGGACGGCGCCTTCCTGGCCACCCACTACCCGATGGTGGCCGGGGCCATGGACTTCGTGACCGCCCTGCAGCGCATCGATGGAGCGGTGGTATGGGCCCGCCACAGCGACGGGACCCCCTGGTCCTTTGCCCTGCTGGCAGCGTCCTCCAGCACCCGGTTCAGCCTGGCCTGCGCCGCCTGGACGGCCGAGGCCCTGGGCCTGCGGGCCGACGCCGCCCGGTGGGCCGAGGCCGCCCGCAGGCTGGCTGGGGCGATCGCCCACCGGCCGGCGGCCTTCACGCCCAAGGATCGTTTCGCCATGGACTGGTACTACCCGGTGCTGGCCGGCGGCCTGAAGGGGGAGGCCGCCCGCATGCGCCTGGCCGCAGGCTGGGACCGCTTCGTCATGGAGGGTCTGGGGGTGCGCTGCGTGGCCGACCGGCCCTGGGTGACGGCCGCCGAGACGGCCGAATGCGCCCTGGCCCATGCCGCGGCGGGCGAGATCGACCGGGCCCGGGAACTGTGGTGGGCCGGTCAGCACCTTCGCCTCCGGGACGGGGCCGCAGGGGCCTATCTAACCGGTCTTGTCCATCCCGAGCAGAGGTCGTTTCCCACAGACGAGACGGCCACCTACGGAGCGGCCGCCATGATCCTGGCTGCCGACGGCATCTGGGGTCGCACCCCGGCCAGCCGCCTCTTCGTGGCCCAGGGCGGCCGGTCACCCTGACGCTCGGTCCGTCGGCGCTACTCCTGGCGGTTGACGGTTTCGGGGGAGAAGGCGGGAATGCAGATGGCCACGTACTCGCAGTTCTCCGGCGTGCGGTAGCGGACCTTCTCACCCGGGTTGGTGACCACGGCGCTGCCGGCGGGAACCTCGGTGGGACCGCCGTCGTGGTCGATGACCAGGGTGCCCGAAATCACGTAGGTCACCTCGGTGAAGCTGGGGATCTGGGCCGGCTCACTCCATCCGGCGGGGCTTCGCATGCGGGCCACACTCACGTCTGTGGTTCCGGTGGAGGCGCGGCCCACGAACTCGGCGATCTGCTTGGGGGGATCTCCGACGCAGTCGATGATGGTCGGGGCGGTGATCAGCATGGGCATGCCCAAAACCTTGGCACGATCACGCCCGATTCGTCATGCCGAGGGGATCAGGCCGCCGGCTGGGTCGGGCTCCGGCCGGTCAGTGCACGGCCGGCCAAGGGCTCCGGCCGGCTCAGGGCTCCGGCGGGCTCAGGGCTCCGGCGGCGGCGGGAGGGTTTGGACCAGCGATAGGGCGGGGGCGAAGAGGTCGCCCTGGCTCTGGATTCGGTCGTGAACCTGGTCGGCCCCGAAGGACAGGTCGCAGCCTCCGGCCGCGGCCTCCACCTCATCCCAGCGGACCGGCGTCGATACCGTCGGGGTGGCCCGGGCCCGCAGGGAGTAGACGCTGACCGTGGTTTTCGAAGCCGAGTTCTGGCTCCAGTCCACCAGCACCTTGCCGGTGCGGACCGCCTTGGTCATGTTCGAAACGACCAGGTCCGGATGGGCATTCTCCAGATGGCGGGCCACGGCCAGGGCGAAGGCCGACGTCTGGGCGTAGGTCGCGGGCGAGTTGAGAGGCACGTAGACCTGCAGGCCCTTGGACCCCGACGTCTTGGGAACCGCGCTGAGCCCGTACCGGGCCAGGAACTCCGACAGGATCAAAGCCAGGCGGGCGCAGTGGGCCATGGCCGCCGGGGGTCCCGGGTCCAGGTCGAAAACCAAAAGGCTGGGCTGGTCCAACTCCGGGGCCGCCGACAGGGAGGGGTGGAGTTCCAGCGCTGCCAGGTTGGCCAACCACACCAGGGCGGCGACGCTGTCAACCATGCAGAACTCCACCGCCTCCCGCCGGGTCTGCACGGTCAGAGTTGCCACCCAGTCCGGTCGGTGGCGGGGGCAGTTCTTTTCGTAGAAGCCCTCACCCTCCACTCCGTCCGGCCAGCGCTTCCGGGTTACGGGTCGTCCGGCCAGGTGCGGCAGCAAAACGGGGGCGACTCTGGCGTAGTAGTCGATCACCTGCCCTTTGGTGAACCCGTGGGCGGGATAGAGGACCTTGTCAAGATTCGACAACCGAAGTTGACGACCTCCCACCTCCACCTCGACGGCGGCCGACTTCAAGAGCCGCTCTCCGCCCTGGTCCCTTCCCGATCGTCATTCGAAGCTGACGCCGCCTCGATGGCCGACTGCTCGGTGGACGGGTCCGGACGAATGCCGGCCAGGCTGGCCTCCAGGGCCGCCATCAGGTCCATCACCGCAGCGGGGCCGTCAGGTTGGGCGACGGATCTGATCTGGTGACCCTCGGCCTTCTGCTCGATGAGGGCCAGCACCCGGTCGCGGTACTCGTCGCGGTAGGTGGTGGGCTCGAAGTCACAGGTAAGCGAGTCGATCAACTGGCGGGCCATCTTTTCCTCCCGGGGGGTCACCTCCACGTCGTCGCCGGGGAGATCGAGTTGGTCGGCGTCGACCACCTCGTCGGCGAAGAGCATGGTGGAAAGAACCAGGGCGCCGCCCCGGGGTCGCACCGCCGCCAGGTACTGCTTGGTCCTCAGCACCACCCGGGCGATGCCCACCTTGTTGGTCTCCCGCATGGCATCCCGCAACAGGGCGTAGGCCTTGGCCCCACCCTTGTCCGGCACGAGGTAGTAAGGCCGCTCGAAGTAGATGGGATCGATCTGGTCGAGGTCGACGAAGTCCTCGATGTCGATGGTGCGGGTGGCCTTGGGGTCCAGCGCTTCCAGTTCGCCCGGGGTGATGGTCACGAACCGGTCGGCCCCCAACTCGTAACCCTTGATGATCTGGTCGAAGGGGACCTCGTCACCGGTGGCCGCCGACACCCGCTTCTGGCGGACCCGGGAGTTGGATCGGGCGTCGATCTGGTGGAATCGGACATCCTTCGGCGAAACCGCGCTGACCAGCTTCACCGGGACGTTCACCAGGCCGAAGCTGATGGCGCCTGTCCACATGGGCCGGGGCACCACATGAGGCTATTCCGCCGGCCCGACATCGCCTTACAGCCGCAGCCCTGCCGCCCGGATCGAGGGGCAGGGAACGACAAGGTGCTAACTCGAGGGGTCCGACGCCGCCTTTTGCCGGCCCGGGCGCTCCAGGACCCAGGCGAGTGAACCCACCGCCACGGACACCGCCACCAGGGCCGGTCCCAGCCCGGGGACCAGCCCCAGTCCGGCGGTGGCAACGGCGAAACCCAGACCACAGGCCACTTCCATGGCCGGATACCGGACGCCGATCCGGGCGGCACAGAACCGGCAGCGACCGGCCAGGATCACCCAGGAGAACACGGGCAGGTTGTCGCGCCATGCCAGAGGGGTGGCACACGACGGACAGCGCGATCCGGGGGCAACGATCGACTCGCCCCGGGGGACCCGCCAGGTGACGACGGTGATGAACGATCCGATGGCCAACCCCAACAGCCCGGCGAACCCGGCCAGGATCCACCGCTCGAGGTCGCCATCCATGTGGCCACCGTAGGCAACCCGGTGACGGGACCGGCGGCCCCTGTCTGGGCGGCAGGGCCGTGGCAACAGCGGCAACCGTGACGATTGCCCGATGGTGGCGGCGCCTGCATCCGCCCCGGCCGAATGAGATCCCCCCGAGCAAGGGTCCGCTGGTGGACAATGAAGCACGATGCAGCGATTTCGGCGGGCGGTCCTGGCCGTGGGCGCGGCGATGTTCACGCTGGGCTCCCTGGGCTCCCTGGGCCCCCACCCGGTCGTCGCCCAACTCGGGCCCGGGTCGGCCGTCAGCCAGATCGACCCCCACTCGGTCGTCGCACACCTCGGCCCCCACCGGGCCGCCGTCCAGGCGCAGACCCCAGGTCCCGCCTCGGCTCAGGCCGAGGGCAGTCCGGCCCCCGAGGGGACATCCGACCCGGTGGTCTTCGAGGGCCGGGGTTGGGGTCACGGCGTCGGGATGGCCCAGGACGGCGCACGGTGGATGGGCGTGGAGGGCGCGGACACCGCCAAGATCCTGGCCACCTTTTATCCGGGGGCGACTCTCGCCACCCGGACCGGCATGGTGCGGGTTCCGGTGGCCCTGTCGACCAGCAGGGTCCACGTGGTGGCCTTCCCCGACGGCGGGGAGGTCAAAACTCGTGGGGGGGCGGCCGCCACCGGGTTCCCGGTGCGGGTGGGCCCGGGCGGGCGGATCCAGATCCGCCACGACGGGGCCTACCTGGTGGAGGTGCTCGATACCGGTGGGCTGTCCCCGGCTCAGGTCACCGCCGGGGGCCCCTCAGGCCCAAGCCCCCCCGGCCCCCCCGGCCCCCCCAGCCCGGCCCCGCCGACCCCGACCAATCCGGCGAGCCCGGCCAGCCCCACCGGACCGGCCGCCACCCGGCCACCGGTCATCGGCACCGCCCCCACCACGCGGCCGGCGGTCACCACCCCCCGGGCATCGGTGGCACTGGCCGAACCCGATCTGCGCCTCGCGGCCGCCGTAGCGCCGTTGGCCGATTCGCGCTTGACCGTTTCCGCTTCGCCGCTGTCGGGGCGTCCCCAGGCCGGCGCCGATCCCACGTCCACCTCAGCCACCACCCCCCGCACCCTGCTGCCCCGCACCCCCACGTCCCGCACCTCTGGCGGTCCGACCGGCTCGGGCGGCCCGACCCCCACCTCGGTTGGCCAGAACCCGCCGTCAGGCCCGAGCCGAACGCTGCTTCCCCGGGGCCCGTCGGCCCCGGAGGCTCCGGGCCGCACCCTTCTGCCCCGCCCCGGGGTCACCCGTCCCTCGGGCGGGCCCGCCAACCCCGGCCAGCCCGGCCCCGCGCCCGCCAGTCCCACGACGCGGGGCCGGGTGGTCCTATCGCGCGCATCGACCAGCGCTTTAGACATTCTGGGGGCTCCGGGGGGCAGCGTCACCCTGGAAAGCCGCAATCGCCGGTACCGCGGGAAGTTGGAGGCCAACCTCGAGGCGGCCGGGTTGCGCCTGCTCAACGAGGTCGACGTGGAGACCTATCTGAAAGGGATGGGCGAGGTGCGGGACCCGTCGTGGCCGGCCTCGGCCCTGGGAGCCCAGGCGGTGGCGGCCCGCACCTATGCCCTTCGGGCCATGGCCAAGACCGGCGAAGTGTGCGACGACGACCGCTGCCAGGTCTACCTGGGGGCCCAGGCCGAGTACGCGGAGATGGACCGGGCGGTGGCGGCCACCACAGGTCAGGTCCTCACCTTCGACGGTGACCTCGCCACCGCCGTCTACTCGGCCAACGCCGGAGGCCACACGGCCACTCCCGGCGAAGGCTTCGGACCGGGGGCTGGAACCCGTCCCTACCTGCAGGCCGCTCGCTACACCACCCGGGACCCCTTCGCCTGGCGGGTGTCGGCCAGCCTGGCCGAGGTCGGTCGCCGCCTGGGTTACCCGGGCAGGCTCAACTCGGTGGCCGTCATGCACAGCGGCCCCTCCGGCCGGGTGTTGGAGCTTTCCCTCGACGGCGAGGCCGGGCCCCGGCCGGTGACCGGCGTCTCCGCCGTGGCCCGCCTGGGGCTGCGGTCCAGCCTTTTCGCCCTCGGCCGGCCGGATGGTTCGGGCGGCCTCGAAGGCCTGGGGGACCCCGGTGGTGCCGCGTCGGCGGGCCGGGGGGAGTTGGGCGATCTGCTCGAAGGTGCCCTGGGCGACGACGGATCTCTGGACGGTTCGCTGGATCCCGGCGCCGGGGCGGGGGCGGGCGACGCGGGCTTCGGCCGCTTCGACGTCGACTCGGTAATCCAGGCACTGCCCGAGGAGGCCCCCCGGGGGTTCAGCAATCCCAACGACGACGTGGGTGGGTCGGCCCCGGCCATCACGCCGGCGGCCGACGTCTTCTCCCGGTGGAGTTGGTCGGCCACCGCTCAGGTCCTGATTCTGGTGGCCGCCCTGGTAGTGGCGCTGGAACGCAAGTCGGTACTCGCACTCCTGGCCGGCCGATCCGGTCGGTCGAGCCGATCCGGTCGGTCGAGCCGGGCCGGGGGTCGCCGGTCGACGGGGCGTACCCGCCCGGGCCTACCCCGCAACTGACGCTCCGGCCGCCGACCCCGCCCCCGCCCCCGACCCCGACCCCGACCCCGACCCCGCCGCGGACCCCGCCAGGGGAAGGCGCCGGACGAAGGACTCGTCCTCGTATGTCAACCCCCCGCCGCAGGCCCGGGCCAGGTCCCGGGCTATGGGCAGGCCCAGGCCGGTTCCGCCGCCGCCATCGAGGCTGATGAACCGCTCGAATGCGGCAGCCACCTTGTCCGGCGGGATGGGTGGCCCGTCGTTGGCAACCCTCAACTCCACCCGGGATCCCCGATCCGTCACCTCGATGTCCACTCGCGAACTGGCGTGTCGGCGGGCGTTGTCCAACAGGTTGCCGAGGGCTTCGCGCACTGCGTTCTCGTCGGCGATGGGTGGACTCGACAGCAGGCAACGTCGCACCGTCACCTCCAAGCCCGGGGCCCGGGAGCGGAGACGGTCGGCCTCGCCGTCGCAGATGGCCACCACATCACAGGGCCCCAACCGGAGCCCGCCCTGGCGGGCATCGAGGCGGGCCAGGGTCAACAGCGAACTGATCAGGCGACCGGCACGAGACGTCTCGCCTACCAGGGCGACCAGGAGAAGCTCCCGATCGGCCGCCGCGGTGGTCCGTAGCAGCGCCTCGGCGCAGGCCTGGATGCCGGTGATGGGGGTGCGCAACTGGTGGGCCGCGTCGTCGAGGAAGCGCCGGGTGCGGGCCTCCGACGTCCGGGCCTGATCCAGGGCGATCTCCAGGTTGCCCAGGGTCGCCTGCAGGGCCTGGGCCATTCGATGCTCGAGGCTCACGTCCCGGGCGATGACCGAGGTTCCGATCACCGAACCGTCCCGGTCGGCCACCGGCGACAGGGTCAGGGACAGGTCCACCTGGGGTCCACCGGCCCGGTGGCCCAGCACCTCCCGCCCCCGAACCGGGGTCCCCCGGGCGGCGAGCGCCAGGGCTTCGGCCACGTCGGTGCGGGACTCCTGGGCGAAAACGTCGAGAACGCTCTGGCCGATGGTGTCGCCCGCCTCCACGGCGAATATTCGCTCGGCGGCCCGGTTCCAACTGAAGACCTGGCCGTCGGCGTCCACCCCGATGACGGCCTCGTCGGAGGATTCAACGATGGAGGCCAACCGCCAGGAGGCCTCCTCGCTGGCCTCCAGGGAGTCGAGCATCTGGTCGTAGGCCCTGGCCATGGTGCCCAGTTCGGTGTCAGGTTGCTCGGGTTGCAGGCGTTCGCCGCGCTGGCCTTCGGCCGTGCGGCCGGCGGCGGCCACCACCTGTCCCAGAGGGGCCAGCGCCACCTCGGAGATCCAGCGCAGCATCAAGGCGGCCAGGGTGGATATGAGCAGGATGCACAGCCCGGCCAGCCCGGCCAGGCGGCGCAGGTCGGAGTCAAGCTGGGTCCGAGAGGCGGAGATGAAGGCCACCAGCCCGCCTTTGAGTTCCACCCGCCGGGTCACCGACGGCTGCGGGGCCGGCGGCCCGTAGGTCTGGCCGTCGACGTCGATTATTCGCACCGTGATGCCGGTGGTGGCAGCCAGGGCGGGCACGTTCTGCGGGTCCGACAACGATGCCTGGGCCCGGACCACCACGTCGGCGGCGTCCAGGCTCGCGTCGATGGCGTCGAGCCGGGTGGCCCGGACCGTTCCCAGCAGCAGAACGGCCAGTCCGACCAGGAGCGCGGCCACGGTGAGGACCCCGGCCCCTACCACCCGGTTGCGCAGCGACGGTGTTTGCATCGACTCCCAGCTTGACCCTTCGTTGAGTCCGCCGGGTCAGCTACGCAGGATGTAGCCGATCCCCCGGACCGTCTGGACCACTCGGGGGCCCTCCAGTTCCAGCTTGCGCCGCAGCGCGCTCATGTGGACCTCGACCCGGTTCTGCTCGAAGGCCTCGAATCCCCAGACCTGGGTCAGGAGTTGGTGCTTGGACAGGACCTGGCGGGGATGGCGCATCAGGACGCCCAGCAACTCGTACTCGGTCCGGGTCAGATCCAAGGGGCGGCCGCCGCGCGAGACGGTGCGGGTGGTCTCGTCCATGACGATGTCGTCGAAGGAGAGTTCCACTGCTTCCAGCGCCCCCGATCGGCGCAGCAGAGCCCGAACCCGGGCCAAGAGTTCGGCCATGAGGAAGGGCTTGATCACGTAGTCGTCGGCTCCGGCCCCGAAACCCTCCAGGCGGTCCTCCAGGCGGTCGGCGGCGGTGAGCATCAGGGTGGGCATTCCCAGGCCGTTGGCCCGCAACTGGCGGACCAACTGGTTGCCGTCGGGCCCCACCGGCAGGCGGACGTCCACCACGGCCAGATCCGGCCGGAACTTTTCGCTGATGGACAGGATCTTGGCCCCGTCGGCTTCGGCTCGGACCTCGTAGCCCTCTCCCCGGAAGGCCACCTCCAGGGCGGTGCGGATGGGGGCATCGTCCTCGATCACCAGGAGCCGGGGTGCCCGGCTGGGGACGGTGGCAGGCGGGGCGGACACCGAGTCATTCTCCCCGCCGGGAGCATCAGATAGCACGGATGAGTCCGGATCCTCCCCCGGCTCATATGTGTTCATCACCGATAGATGTTAGTGACATACACCGGGTCACGGCGGAGTTTTTCTCCTACCGCCTCCGTCGCACCGCCGGCGAGTTGACTGATCCAGGGACCTCAGGACGAGTAGTTGGTTCTCGGGTTCCTTTAGTTAGGGCGACAGCCACCTCGTTTCCGAGCCGGCCCGGGTCCAGCAGCCCCCACAGCCAAATGTGGGTGTCGAGAAGCAGCTTCAAGCGCCCAGCGCTTCCCACGTCTCGGGATCGGTCGCCGGCTCGACCAGATCACCCACCACCCGACCCGATGACGCGGCCGCACCCAACCAGGTTCCGGCCGACGATCGACGGGTAGGCGGAACGATCTGGGCCACCGGTTCGCGCGACGCGTAATCAGAACCGATTCGCCGGGTTCGGCGCACCTCCTCCAACACCGCCAAGCAGGTCGTCTTGAACTCGGAGATGGCGATCGACTTCATGGTCAAATAGAGCCATAGGCGATCCCACCATGGTCACCAACCATGGTCGGATTCTCAAGCGAGCAGGAAGGTGCTTGAGGCGCCGAGGGCCAGGGCGATCCGGTGCTGGCGGGAGTCGAGCGTGATCAGCCCAACGTCATGTTCGACACAAACGGCGGCGATCAGAGCGTCGTGAATATTGCCGCCGAGGTCGAGTTCGGCTGCCCGACCAAACACCGCCGCCACCGCCGCCGCTGTTGTGGGCAGTATTCGCCGGGCGTCGGCGGCCCAGGGGGCCAACAGATCTACGCAGGCCAGTGCCGGCTGGCCGAAAGTGCGACGGAGCTGAGAGAAGGTCTCGGCAAGAACGATTGCCGGTAGGCGCCCGTCGGCCCGAAGGTGGGGCCTGGCCAGGTGGTGATGCTGGTGTTCGCCGACCAGGGCAGCCACCAACGCCGAGGTGTCCATCATCGGCTGGACCGATCCAAGTCGATGGCGGCCAACACCTCCTCGTTGGAGACGGCGCGTCCCAGCCGCAGGACCGGAAGTCCGTCCGTTCCCTTCGTCACCTCGGTTTCGTTGGACAGCGGGGTGAGCAGAACGCCGTCGGGCGTGGACCGAAGTTCGATCTCGCCCGGTGCGGTCACGATCTGGTCACGCAACCACTTGGGCAGCACCATCCGGCCCTGGCCATCGACCCGCACCCGCACCGCCCGAGATGGTGACTTCATGCCATCTACGGTAGGCCGCACCGCCCCAACCGACACCCTTTTTCGATTCCACGTCAGCGCACTTCTCAGCCAATCACCGCCACGATGGTGATCCAACCACATGCGGCCAGCCTCATACAGCTACCCGTCATCGGTAGTATGGGTCCCCGTATGAAAACGACTGTCGACATTTCTGATCCGCTGTTGGCTGCCGCCCGGCTGGAGGCCGAGCGGCGAGGCATCACCTTGAGGACCCTGGTGGAGGAAGGTTTGGCGGCCGTTCTCGATGGCGGCCGGACCAGGGCGAGCTACGTGCTGCCCGATGCAACGGTCGGTGGGCGGGGGTTGCGACCCGAGTTTGCTGAGGCCGGCTGGGACGCCATACGCAACGCCTTGTACGAAGACGGCGGGCCGGACCGGGCGAGGTGATCGCGCTCGACACCAACTTGCTCGTCTACGCACATCGTTCCGATAGCGAACTGCACGGCCCGGCGGCAAGGGCAGTACGAAGCTTGGCTGAATCCCCGCAACCTTGGGCCATCCCCTGGCCGTGCATTCACGAGTTTCTCGCCGTAGTCACCCACCCGAGGATCTACGACCCGCCGTCGACTCCGACCCAAGCGCTCGACCAGGTGGCCGCCTGGATAGCTTCGCCCAGCTTGCTCCTTCTCGCCGAGCCGGACGGATACTGGGCGAAGTTGCGCGAGACGGTGCAAGACGGTCGGGTGACCGGGCCGCGAGTCCACGACGCTCGGGTGGCAAGCCTGTGCCTGGCTCACCGTATCGAGGAGCTGTGGACGCTCGACCGGGACTTCTCCCGGTTCAGCCTGCGGACCCGAAACCCTATCTAGCTGGTTCCCCGAACACGAACCTTTGCTCGCATTCGGCCAAACCCGATACCGGCGACCGATTGGTGGACTCGTCTCGACTCGCTAGGAGTCATTGACATATAGCGGCCTGGGCGGATTTCCGGGGTTATCGGGGTTAGGCTACGGGTCAACAGATTGGGTCAAGTGTCGGTAGCCACATAAGCGGATGTCCGGGCGCCCGGATGCGATAGTGGCAGCGGTCGGGGTCTCCCGGCTGGTCGGCACGGTCCGGGAGGTGGGTGGAGATGGCTGAGGGGATGCGTCGGTTCCTGGGTTCGCGGTCCGGATCCCGCCCCAGCGCGCCCACCGCGACCGGCTATGTCGACCCCAACGGCCCTGGCCCTCACGGCGACCCCAACGCCGATCCGAACGGTTATGTCGACCCCAACGGCTATTCCGACCCCAACGGCTACTCCGACCCGAACGGGCCCGACCCCAACGGGCCGGACCCGAACGGGCCCGACCCCAACGGCCGCGGCAGCGCCACAGGGTGGTCGCCAAACTGGGAGCCGGCCTCGCCGGCCGAGGCGGCCGAGGCGCTGGCCCGCGGAGACCAGGGCCTGGCCGCTTTTGTCAACGACGACTCCGACGTGGTCGTCGGTGGCCAGCGACTTGGGGAAATGCTGGTCGAGCGGGGCCTGGCCCAGCCCACCGACATCTCCCAGGCCCTGCTCCAGCAGGCGGCGTCGGGCAAGCGCCTGGGTGAACTGCTGGTGGAGTTGGGGGCGGTCAGTGAGCGCAACCTCTACGTGGTCCTCGCCGACCAGTTGGCGTTGCCCCTCATCGACTTCCGCCACGAGGAGCCCGAGGCCGAGGCGGTCAGCCACCTGCCCGAGGCCGTGGCCCGGAGCGTGGTCGCCATCCCCAGCCGGATCATTCAGGGTCGGCTCCAGGTGGTGCTGGCCAACCCCGGCAACGTCGAGCACGTCGAGGCCATCCGCCAGGCCGTGTCCATGCCGGTCAGCCTGGCCATCGGCCCGCCCACCGACATCGTCCAGGCCATCGACCGCACCTACCGGGCCCTCACCGGCATCGGCCGCCACGTGGAGGCCTTCGAGGCCACCGTCGCCCTGCGCAAGGTGGCCGCCGCCGCGGCCGCCGGGCCCTCCGCCGCCAGCATCACCGGGGACGGCCCCGTGGCCCAGGTGGTCGACTCCATCATCACCCAGGCCCTTCGGGACCGGGCGTCGGACATCCACATCGAGCCCCAGGAGGGCCGGGTCCGGGTGCGGTTCCGCATCGACGGTGTGCTCCACGACGTCCAGGCCCTGCCCGAGACCATGGCCACCGCCCTGGTCAGCCGGCTCAAGATCATGGCCGACATGAACATCGTCGAGCGCCGCCGCTCCCAGGACGGCCAGATGACCATGGAACTCGACGGCCGGGCGGTGGACATCCGGGTGGCCACCAGCCCCATGATCTGGGGGGAGAAGGCGGTCATGCGGCTGCTGGACCGCAACCGGGTGCTCTTTCGCCTGGACGACCTGGGCATGTCCGAGCGCACCCACGCCATCTACTCCCGAATGGTTCGCTCCCCGGTGGGCATGATGATCTGCACCGGCCCCACCGGTAGCGGCAAGACGACCACGCTGTATTCCACCCTGGGCGAGATCAACAGCGTGGAGCGCAACATCACCACCCTGGAGGACCCGGTGGAGTACGTGTTCCCCTCCATCAACCAGGTCCAGATCAACGAACAGGCCGGCATCACCTTCGCCGACGGTCTCCGGGGAATCCTTCGCCAGGACCCCGACGTCATCCTCGTGGGCGAGATCCGCGACGCCGAGACGGCCCGCATCGCCGTACAGGCCGCCCTGACGGGCCACCTCGTGCTCTCCTCCCTCCACGCCACCGACTCGGCGTCGGCCCTCTACCGCTTCTTGGAGATGGGGGTGGAGCCCTTCCTGGTGGCCTCGTCGGTGGTGGGGGTAACCAGCCAGCGCCTGCTCCGGCGGGTCTGCACCCGGTGCCGGGTTCCCTACACGCCCGGGGTGGACGAGTTGGCCATGTTCGATGCCCTCGGCGGGGACCCGGGAACCAAGGAGAAGTTCTACCGGGGCGAGGGCTGCAACTTCTGTTCCCACACCGGGTTCCAGGGCCGGGTGGGGGTCTACGAGGTGCTGGCCGTTACCGAGGCGGTCAAGGAGGTCGTGGTGCGGCGGGGCACCCCCGCGGAGTTGCGCCAACTGGTCAACGACGAGGGCATGCATTCCATGCGCCAGGAGGCCGTGGACCTGATCGAGCACGACGTCACAACCATCGGCGAAGCCGGCCGCGTCATGTACACGATCTAGACGGGGGACAAGTCGTGGCCGCTTACAAGTTCGTCGCCCTGGGTCCGACCGGGGAAAAGGTCAAAGGCCTGGCCAAGGGCTTCAGCTCGGACGCGGTCACCGCCGATCTTTTGGACCAGGGCCTCCAGGAGGTGCGGGTCAAGAAGGCCCGGGACCTCAAGAACCTGGAACTGACGCCCCAGAAGGTCAAGCCGGTCGCCCTCATGCACCTGTCGCGCCAGTTGGCCTCTTTCGTCCGGGCCGGCGTGCCCATCATCGAGGCGCTGATGATCGTGCAGGAGGAGGTGAAGGACAAGAAGCTCAAGCAGGTCCTCACCGGGGTGGCCGAATCTTTGCGGCGCGGGGACACACTGGTGGAGGCGGTCTCACAGTACGAAAAGGCCTTTCCCGCCTTCTACGTGGGGGTGCTGCGCTCTGCGGAGTTGACCGGCCGCCTCGACGACGTTCTCGACCAGTTGTCCCTCTACCTCGAGCGCGACGTGGAGGCCAAGCGCAAGATCCGCGGGGCCCTCGCCTACCCGATCATGATCCTCATCCTGTCGTTCGTGACGGTTGGGGTCCTGACCTTCTTCGTGCTGCCCCGGTTCCAGGACTTCTTCGAGGAGTTCGACGCCGAACTGCCTCTGGCCACCCGGCTCCTTCTGGGCTTCACCGGCATCGTCGGCGAGTACGGCACCTGGGCCCTGCTGTTCATGTTCGTGAGCGGGGTAGGAATCGGGCTCGGCCTGCTCACCTACAAGGGCAAGAAGATCAAAGACCAGGTGATGCTTAAAATCCCCCTCATCCGCGAGATCGTGCGCTACGCCGTCATCGAGCGGTTCTGCCGGTTGCTCAGCTCCATGGTCCAGGCCGGCATCCCCCTGCCCGAGGGCATGATCATCGCCACCGAGGGGGCACACAACAAGGTCTACGAGGAGAAGCTTGCCGCCGTCCGCCTGGAGATGATCCAGGGCGAGGGCCTGGCCGCCCCCATCGGCCGCACCCAGATGTTCCCCACCGCCGCCACCCAGATGATCCGGGTGGGGGAGGAGACAGGAACGCTGGAGACCCAGCTGGACGTGACCGCCCGCTATTTCGAACAGGAACTGGCCTACAAGATCAAGAACCTCACCACCCTGTTCGAGCCAGCCGTCATCGTGTTCATGGGTCTCATCGTGGGCTTTGTGGCCATCGCCCTGGTGTCGGCCATCTACGGCATCTACAGCCAGGTGGAGCTTTAGGCCATGGCCTCGCGTTCGGCGAGTTCCGGCGCGCTCCGGCGAGGCGCCCAGGACGGCTTCACCCTGGTGGAACTGCTGGTGACGCTGGTCCTGTTGG
Organism: Acidimicrobiales bacterium; assembly: GCA_052390275.1. Lineage (GTDB taxonomy): Bacteria > Actinomycetota > Acidimicrobiia > Acidimicrobiales > AC-14 > JBQTHD01. The sequence goes on from JBQTHD010000002.1 coordinate 27,604, forward strand.
GTTCGGCCTTCGTGATCCTGGTGGGGGGCACCCTCACCGGCGTGGTTTCCTCCAACAACCACCGGGAACAGGCCGACGGCGAGGTGGTGCTGCGCCGCTTCGCCGACGAGGTGGCGCTCCCCCGTTTCCCCGACGAGGTTCCGATTTCTTCCTGCCCGGAATCCCTACCAGAGACGCGGACCTTCCCCGAAACCTGGGACGACGGCTACATCCTCCAGATCGAGGAGTGTCGCCCGGTCGTACCGCCGGCGGAGGGAGTCTTCCTCCTGCGAATCGCCGTGGAGCCGGTGGGCGACGAGGGGGAGCCGGATAACGGTCAAGCTCGACTTGAGGTGGAGACGGTTACCGGGGTGCTGCCGTGACACTCATGAGGTTCGTTGCCCGGACCACGGGGTGGGCTCGCCAGACGCAGCTTGCCGAATGGGGCTCTTTCCGGCGGGGACTTCCGCGCTCGACCCGGGGTCGCAGCCAGCGGGGGACCACGCTGGTGGAGATCCTGGCGGCCACCGTCATCATCGGGATCATCGCCTACGCCCTGACGGAGTCTTTGGTGTCTGGCCTGACCAACAGCGGGGACTCCACCGAGCGGGTGGGCGGCTCGATCGACCGCCAACGGGTGGCCTCCGCCTTCGTCCCCGACGCGCAGAGCGCCAAGGCATGGGACGCCACGGCCACGGGGGTTGCCGGCCCATGCGGGGCTGACTTGAATCCCGATCAGATGGTCATGAATCTGCGGTGGTCCGACGCCGCCACGGGGTTGTCGTCCCGAGTGGCCACGTACTTCGTGGAGGACGGCGAGTTGTTCCGCCGCTTCTGTGAGGGCGCACCCGATGATCCCGCATCCGATGATCCCGTGGCTCCCGGTAGCGAGAAGCTGGCCGAACTGGGCGACGGGTGGGAGACGATGGTGGCGGAGCCCGTCCCCGGCGACCTCGCATTGCGCCTGTGTCCAGCGGCTTGCCCGAACGTGGCGGAGGACGTACCCCGGCCGGGGTACGAGGTCCGGGTACAGAGGCGGGTGACGCCATGAGGCAATGGTTCGGCGGGGCCGGTGCCACTCGGGGCCGGGCCACCGAAAGGGCGCGGGCCGTCGCCGGATTCCGCCCCGCCCGTCTGGTGGCTGCCCACCGGAAAGCTCGGGCGGCGGGGCAGGAGGGCAGTGCTTTGGTGCTGGCCCTGGTCTTCGTCACCGTTGTCAGCCTGCTTATAGCCGGCACCCTGACGCTCTCGGGGGCCGGGATTCGCTTCGGCGACCAGATCGCCCAGAGCCGCACCAACCTGTTCGCCGCCGATTCCGCCATCCAGACAGCCATCGCCGCCACCACTCAGACGGTGGCCACCGGGGCCGTCGTCTGCCCCCCCCTCGACGGGGTGGCCTGTAGCCCACCGCCGGCCGAGGGCCCGGTGACCCCCACCGGCGGCCCGGCCATCGTGGCCTTTGGCACCCACCCTGATGAAGGGCTTGAACAGGTTGACCCGGGTGGCCTGCTTCGGGTGGGGGGCGACATCATTTCCAACTCAAAGGTTGAGGCCCTGGTCGCGCCCAAAGGCATCGACGTCGACACCCAGGCGTCGGTGACGGCCCGGGGTGCCTGCACCGGCAACCTGGTCACCTCCGACCGGCGCTGTGCGGGTGATCCGGATGCCCCCACCGTCGACCAGGCGGTGCCGGCATTCGCTGCCGATCTCAGCCCGGCCGCCGCCCCCGGCCCACCCCAAACTGTGCCGGGTTGCGCCCCGGTCATGACCCTGGCACCTGGCTACTACGACGATGCCGAAGCTCTCAAGGCCCTGACCGACGGCCGCCCCGGGTGCACCAACCCAAGGATTTTGCACCTCCCGCCCGGGTCCTACTACTTCGACCTCAACCACGGCGCCCCGGCCAGCGCCGCCTGCACCGGGAACCCGGCGCCAGAGTGCACGTGGACCATAGACGACCCCGACCTGACGATCGTGGGCGGCCACCCCCGGGGGTGGGACCCGGTGACGGTGACGCCCACCACTCTTCCGGACAACCCGTGCCGCACGGCGTCGGACCCGACGCCCAACGAGGGCGTTCAACTGATCTTCGGCGGCCAGAGCCGCCTGGACCACCATGCCGGCAGGGTCAAGATCTGCGGTCGGGGGGGGGTTGAACGCATCGCCGCGTTCGGCCTGCGGCCCGAGTCGGTCCCTGCGCCGCCTAATGACGGGGCGGTCCCGGGGATCCAGGGCAGCGTGGCCGCCAACAGCGGATTCGTCTTCCAGGACAACGCCGTCGCCATCGACAACAACCCGGCCACGGCCACCCTGGCCCTGGTCGGGGCTCAGGCCTCGCTGACCCTCGCCGGCTTCCCCAACACCGGTATCCCCGCCGGGTCGCAGATCCTGGGTGCCACCATCCGGGTTCACCACTGGAACAGCGAAGCGAACGTCCTCGATCCCAAACTCACCGTTTCGGTGGGCGGGACGCCGGTGGGCCCGGCCACCGAGTTGAGCGAGACCTGCATCGATTCAACCTGTCCCGAGGCGTCGGTGAGTGTGGGTAGCCTCACCCGGGCCCAGATCTCCACCATCGAGGCCCGCTTCGACGTCATGCGAACCGGCGGCCCTGATGCCCAATCGGCCGCCCTGGACGGGATCGTGCTGGACGTCACCTACCGGCCACCCGCCTATGAGGCCCTGGGCGGTTGCCACGCGGTGATCCCCTACGGAGCGCCGCAGTCCTGCGCGGTGCTGAAGAGTTCCGCCAGCAAGGATTTGTCCATCGAGGGCAAGGTCTTCGCTCCCACCGGGGTGGTGGACCTGGGCGGCACCGAAGTGGCAGGACCGGTCGTCAGCGGCAGCATCCTGGTTCGTACGCTCACGCTCTCCCTGGCCCCTAAGGACACCTACACCGGCCCGGCTCTGGGCTCGGATGCCGGGTTCGGCGCCGGCCTGGGTCAGGCCCTGCTGGCGCTCGGCACCGACGCCGACGACGGAATCGTCCGCCGGGGTTCGGCCGCACTCGATATCGGGGGGGACGTCTTCTCCCACGCCGGTATCGACAGAGCCGGCGGCCCCCTGGCCGTCGACGGGCGCGTGGCGGCGGTGGGGACTTGCGCGGGCGTAACCAGCACCGAACGACCGCTGGTCTGTTCCGGTCAGCCCTCCGGCCCGGCGGAGGCATCCTCGGCTCCCGACCCGGCCTTTGTGCCGCCCGCATTCCCTCCGGGGGCCGACCCGGTCGTCCCTCCTTGTGGCCCGACCACCGACGCGCTCACCCTGGCGCCCGGGATCTACCGGGATCTTTCCTCCCTGGAGACCCTGACGACCGGGCCTGGCTGTGGAGCGCGAGTCATCCATTTCACGCCGGGCACGTATTCGTTCGAGTTTGGAACCGGCGACCCGTTCACTCCTTGCACAGGGACAACGTGCGTTTGGGACGTGGACCGGGATGTGGCCCTGGTCGCCGGTGTCCCAACCTGGTCTGCTGATCCCCCCGACCCGGTGCCGTTCCCCGGGGGCTGCAAGACGGGGGATTCCGCCGGGGCGTCGCTGGTGTTCGGCGGCGAGAGTCGGTTGAACCTGACCGCCGGGAGCTTGGAGGTCTGTGCCGGGGTGGGCGACCAGGCCGACGACCGGCCCTTGGCTATTTTTGGGCAACGGCCCTTGGGAGGGGCCGACGAAGTGGTGACGGTCGGCCTTGCGACAGAGCCGACCGTCGGGGATTTCGCGCCCCGGGCCAACTCCCACCGCATCGGTGACGGCCTGGCCCAGTCCAACATTGACGCCCTGGGTGGCTCCGCTTCGGTGACCCTGGCCGGCTTCGCCCCCGTCCCGGCGGTGGAATCCACCCTGGTGAGCTTGGAGTTGAAGGTGGCCCACCGGGAAGATCAGGGCTCAGGCCTGACTACGGACGACTTCACCTTGGCGGCCCTGGCCCCCGGACCGGGCAGCCCGACCCTTACCCTGAACCCCACCTCGCCGCCCATCTGCGGTGGACCCAGCCTGTGCACCGACACCCTGGCGGTAAGCGGGGTGGACATCGATGACCTCGGCGACCTGGCAGTCACCTACACCGCCAGCCGGGGGGAGGGGGCCAACCAGGCCTTCCTGGATGGGATGGAGTTGAAGGTCACCTATATCCCACCGTCGTTTACTCCCCAAAGCGGCTGCGCAGTGACAACAGGGTTTGAATGCCCGATCCTCAAGGCGTCGGGTACAGCCGGGGTGGCCATCCACGGAATCGTCTACGCCCCGGCCGGGTCGGTGGACGTGGATGTCACCGGCGTGCGGGGGCCGGTGTTCAACCGGGAGGTGGTGGCCCGGGCCATCGGCCTGGGGGCGGAACGAGACCCTTCCTTTGACGGCCCAGTGGTCGGTTCCTCGGCTGGGACCGGGTCTTTACCGGGCTATCTGTTCACCTATCGGGACGACGTGCGGCCCCGGCTGCGGGCTCGGGTGAGCTTCCCGGCCAGTGGGCCGCCGACAATCCATGCTTGGGACAACTTTCCCGACGATGATTAGCAGTGCGTATCCGATTGCAGAGCCGGTGGGCCGCCGCCCCGCCGGCAGATTCGCCGGCTAGCGCCGGTCAGCAGAGCCGGTTGCGGTTCAACACCGGGCCGACCCGAACGAAAGGAAGAGCTATGAACCGGGAACTTCCCGAGATACAAGCTCCACCCGAACTCCGACCCCAGTCGGGTTTCACCCTCATTGAACTCCTGGTCGTGATCGTCATCCTCGGAATCGTCTCTGCCGTAGCCGTCTTCTCGGTCAGCGGCGTCGGAAGGGGAGAGTCGGCGTCTTGCAAGGTGGACGCCCGCACTCTCGATGCCGCTCAAGCCGCAGCGTTCGCACAGACAAGGGAAACTGGGGGAACCGGTCGCTACACCGACGAGGACGGTCTGCTGGCGGGCGATTTTCTCACCGAGCCTTCACCACTTCATGACATCGTGCTGTCTGATGGCGGTGTCGCGGTCGCGGACACACCAGGCGTCGATACGGGAGACGAGTACTTCATCATTCTCAGCCCCGGGGACAAGCAGGAGCAATGCATTCCGACGCGCGCGAACTTGGACGCTACTTCGGTAGCGGTTCAGGAAGCAGAATGCACGCTTCCAGAGGACTTCTCGGCTGCGTACCCCGACGAGGTCGCCACGCCTTTGGCTACGAGCGACTTCGCGCTCATCCGGATCTGCAAGAACGCCACCGATGGCGACGACCGATACCCCTACTGATTCACCGCAGTACCTCCACCTCGGCACCCGCCTGGGCTTGACCCCAGGCGGGTGCCGAGGTGACAGGAAGAAGGCTCATTCCCGCTGCTGGCGCTCGTAGCGGATCGCATCGACGATGTCGTCGATGCTCACGCTGCGCTCGGGGCTCACGCTGCGATGGGGGTTCTGATTCGCTCCGCCTGGGTCCGGGTTGGTCGCCGCTGGCAGCGGTTCTTGGGCTGGGCGGCTCGAACCTGCCGGGGGCGGGTAGTGACGCCGCCACGGCCACCAGGGGCGTCGGCGGACCATCACTCGGCGGCGGCGGGGCGGCAGTAGGCGGCTTCGGCGAAGAGGCCGGTGTTGAAGTGGTTGAAGCCGGTGCAGGCTCCCCGGTGGGCCCGGGTGTTGCGGGTCTCGGCCAGCCACACATAGGGCAGGTCGTTGACGGCCGCCTGTTGGATCTCGGCGTAGGCGGCGGTGGCCGCGGCCGGGGTGGCGGCTTGGGCCGCGGTGTCCCACAGGGCGTCCATGGCCGGGTTGGCGTAGCCCGAGGCGTTGGAAAAGGGCACCGAGCTGACCAGGTCGCTGCGATACTGGCGGCGCACGCCCACCTGGGCGTCGTCGCCGTGGCAGTAGGTGACCAGGGCCAGGTCAAAGTCCCGCCGGGTGAACACCCCGCCCAGATAGTCGGTGTCCACCGGTTCGATGTCCACCCCCAACTCCGAGAGTTGGTCGGCCAGGGCCTCGGCGTAGGCCGCCTGGTAGGCGTTCTGGGCGTGGCGCAGCACCAGGGTCAATTCGGTCCCATCCGCCACGCCCGCCACCCCCAGGGCCACGCGGGGGGCGGGAGCCGGGTCCTCGGCTATCCACCCCGCCGCGTTCAGCAGGTCCCCGGCCGCGGCCCGGTTGAACTCGGGCAGATCGACGTCGGGGTCGTGCTGGCCCTCCAACGCCGACGAGATCGGGGCGACTGCCACCCGGCCGGTGTTGCGGTCGATCTCGCTGTAGGCCAGGGCCCGGTCGAAACCCTGGGCCAGGGCCAGACGCACACTGTGCCCCGGGGACCCGACGCCACCGCCGAGCCAGGGATGAGGTGCCGGCGTCCCGCCGGTGTGGGCGGCCACGTCACCCACTGCGGTGAGGTTGAAGGCCAGGGTGCTCATGCAGTTGGCCCCCGAGGAGGTGCGGGGGGCGGAGAAGGTGCGCAAGGTCGTGTCGTCGACCACCCCGGCAACGTCCGCCGGGGCCACCCCGGCCAACCAGCCAATGGTCCCGGCCCGCAGGGCCTCCACCTCGGCCGAGGTCGGGCCCTCCTCGGCCGAGTCCGACAGGCGGGTGACCCGCTTGGTCAGGCCGTCCAGGTAGGGCAACCCGGCCCGGAAGTAGGCCGGGTTGCGGACGCTGCGGATCTCGGTGGCCGACGCGGATTCGAAGCGGAAGGGCCCGCTGCCCACCGGGGAGCGGTTGGCGGCACAGCCGGCCACGGTGGCCACACCAAGGCCACAGGGCTCGTAGACGTGGCGGGGCAGGATGGGGGCTTCGGTGACGTTGAGGCGCCGCAGGAGGTTGGCGGGCGGATAGTCGAAGTTGAGGTCCACGGTGGTGGCGTCGATGACCTCCACCGAGGCGGCGGGAATGGTGGCCCCGTCCCCGCTGCCGGTCACTCCCAGGGCCGGGCCCAGGGCCGAGGCGGTGCGGCTGTGGTAGCGGACGAGAACCTCTTCAAAGGTGTACTCCACGTCGGCGGCGGTCACCGGCCGGCGGGTGCCCGACGGGTCGTCGTCGTGCCAGAAGGCCCCGGCCCGAAGGTTGAACCGGGCCTTCTGCCCGCCCCCGGCCAGGTCGGTGAACACCCAGGACTCCGCCAGTTCCCCCACCGGTTCCCCGGTGGCATCGAAGCCGACCAGGCCGCTGAACATGTCCTCGCTGTTGGCGTGAACGGCCCCGTCGGTGGTCACCGCCGGGTTCAGCAACCCCGAGGTCGGGCCGGGAATGGCCACGATCAAGGTGCCCCCCTCCACCGGCGAGGCCGGAGGGCTGCACTCGGTTCCGGCTTGGCAGACGATGGCGTAGCGGCCGTTGGGGGAAAAAGGACCCAGTTCGATGTCGTGGATGGACGACTCCTCCGACAAGAACCCGGCCCGGACCAGGTCGGCCTCGGCTGCATATTCGCCCTTGGTGGCGAAATGGGACTCCTCGGCGGTGCGCAGGATGTCGGCATCGGTCCGGCGGGCGGCGTCGGCCCCCTTGTCCCCGGTACCCGACACCGAGAAGACCACGATGGCGGTGATCACGCCCAGGATGACGATGACCACCAGCAACTCGATAAGGGTGAATCCGCCGTGCGGCCGGGGCCCGATGTGGTGTCGGAGCCGGTCTCGAGAGGACGTGATGAGCGAAGAAAGCAACCGTGTATTCATCCCTGGTACCGACACTAACGGCCCCCAAGCCGAGCGGTCACGGCATCACTGGAGAAGATTCTTCTGGAAATCCTCAGGAATGCGCGCGAAGGTTGACCTGCGTCTGATTGCTCGATCCAACCGAAATACCCCCAAATACAATGAACAATGCCCGCCCATCCTCTGCCGGACCCCGCCGGTCCGGATCTCCTGGCGCCGCCAGGACTTCGCGCGCCCGCCTTTTGATGCTGGCCGTGGCCTTGGTGGCCGCGGCGGTAACCGCCATTCGGGTCGGTTCTGGCGACGCCCAACCGGCGGCGTTGCCGCCTGCCACCCCGGATCTGGTGGCCCGCCAGGTCGACGCCGGGCGCCTGAGCGCCGAGGAGGGCTGGGTGCAGATCGCCCACGCCATCTTCGCTCCTGATCGCCTCGATCCCACCCTTCGCAGTGCCACCCCCTGGAGCGCCACCCACCTGATCCTGGAGTTGGACGCCGAGTTGCCCACCCTGTCCCCCCGGGCCCGGGAGCGGATTGCGTCCGTGCGGGTGGCGGCCGCCGACGGGGCGTCGCGGGCCTGTGAGTCCTTCAGCGGGGTGGCGGCCGACACTCGCCAGACCAGCAACTTCCACATCGACTTCCCGACGGCCATCGGCGGCGGCCTGAGCATCGAGGACTACACCACCGCCCTGGAGGCGGCCTACACCACCGAGGTCACCACCTTCGGGTGGCCGGCCCCGGTGTTCAAGGGGGCGGCGGTGGCCCCGGCCATAGGCAACCGGATCCACGTGCGCCTGGAGCCTTTGGCCCAGGGCCTGTTGGGTTTCGCCTCGAGCAACGGGTCCCACGCCGGGGTGGTGGGCAACAACCCCAACACCTCCGACGTCACCGAGACCGAGGCCGACGCCGCCTGCCTGGTGCTCAACTCCGCCTACGGAACCAGCGGATCCCTCACCCCCCGCCAGTTTCTTCGCTCCACCGCCGCCCATGAGTTGAACCACGTCCTCCAGTTCGGCCTGGGGGCGCTTCGGGACAGTCGCCGGCCGGACTTCAGCTTCGTGGAGGGCCTCAGCGTTTACATGGAGGACGAGGTCTTCGACGATGCCAACGTGGGCGTCCCTCGGCCCTGGCCGCCGTTCTCCGAGGGCCTGGGCGAGTTGAACGACCAGCAGAGCCTGACCATCTACAACGTCTGGGTGGTGTTCCGGGCCATGCTCGAGCGCTACGGCACCACCACCGCCGGCGGGGGCCAGACCGTGGTCCGGGACTTCTGGCGGGCCATTGGCAAGGTGGGGGTTACCGGGGCCACCGGCGGGGGAGTCCAGTTCGACGCCCTGACCAGTGCTCTGACCGCTCGCAGCACCACCCTGGCCGACGCCCATCATTCCGCCGCGGTGGCCATCCGCTTCGGGCTGGCCTGCGGTGGCTCAGTGGCCTACCCCAACTGCCTGGAGGAGGGCGCGGCCTGGGCCCAGGCCAAGGGGCCCATCCCCATGGCGGCCACGGTGCCCTCGGTGGGGGCCGCCGCGGTCACCGGTTCGGTGAAGGACGACTACGGGATCAACTACGTGGCCCTGCCCACCGGCGCCTCCTACGACCTGACCATCCGCAACACTGCGGCCGGGGGTCGCCTGCGGGTCAGTGCCCTGTGCGGCAATGCCGCGACCCTGGGGGTCTTCCCCTTCTCCTCGACGGTGGCGGCGGGCGCCACGGGCACCTTGTCGGGCTTCGACGCCCGCACCTGCCAGTCCGCCACCGCCGTGGTGACCAACGAGGCCCAGAGTGCCCCCAACCCCACCTCGTCCACGGCTCGGGCCTACGAAGTGGTCACCGCGGCCGCTGGCGCGGCCCCGCCCACCACCGGGCCGACCGGGCCGGGCAACACCACCACCACCACCCCTCCCGGGGCCACGACCACCACCACCGTCTGTGTCACCACCACCACGGCGGTGGCCACCCCCACGGGGGGCCCTGACCCCTGCCAGCCGGGCGGTGGGCAGGGCGGGGGCGGGGGTGAGTGCCACGGGGCCGACGTGACCATCCGGGGCACCGACGGCGACGACGTGTTGACCGGGACATCGAGGCGGGACGTCATCCACGGCGGCCGGGGTGACGATGTCATCCGGGGCCTGGGTGGTGACGACATCCTCTGCGGAGGCCAGGGCAAGGACTTCCTCTCCGGGGGCGATGGCAAGGACCGTCTCTACGGCGGGTCGGGCAAGGACCTGCTCGTCGGCGGGGACGGCGACGACGACCTGCACGGCGGGGAGGAGAACGACCGTCTCCGGGGCGGCGGCGGCCGGGACAGCCTCTTCGGGGGCAATGGCAACGACCGGCTGGCCGGGGGAGCCGACGACGACACGCTCGCCGGGGAGAACGATTCCGACCGGCTGCTCGGCGGCCCGGGGCAGGACTCCTTCGCCGGCGGCGATGGTTCCGACCGGATCCTCGACGGCGCCACCGGCACTCGCGGCCTCGGCACCTTCGGTGAGGGGTAAGACTCGTGGGCGTGGTGCTTGCCGTCGGCGGTTGTCCGGTCGTCGTTCAGGCGGCCGGGGCGGATGTTTGGGAAGTGGCGGGCGAGGTAGTGGCGGGCGAGAAGTACGTGGTCGGCCGGGGTTCCCGGCGTCGCCCACCCGGCCGGGGTCCGGTCGGGTCGAAGCACTAGGAGACATGTCGTGGACACACCCAACCAGCAACCACCGCCGCCGCGACCCCGGGGGGTGACGGCCCGGACCTGGGGTCGGCGCGCCCCTCTGGCGCTTCTCGCCGCCGCCGCTCTGGTGGCCCTGCCCGCCCCCGCCGGAGGCCAGACGCCGACCACGACGACGACCACCACCACGACCACCACGGTGGCCACGACCACCACCGCGCCGACTACCACCACGGTGCCCTGCCCGACCACCACCTCCTCGTCGACCACCACCACAGTGGGACCGGTGAGCCCCACCCCCAACGGGGACCTGACCACCTTTGCGGTGGAGGCCCGCCGCCGGTGCCTTCCGCCGTGCCCCAGCACCTCGTCCACCACAACCACCACCATCGTTGTCACCCCCGGCGCCGCGGGCTCGCCGTCGGCCTTTGGGGCCCGCCGGGACCGTGACTGCGATCAGGGAGGATCCGGAGGCGGCGGCGACTGCCACGGTGAGCCGGTAACGCTGCGGGGCACCGCCGGGGACGACACCATCACAGGCACCAGTGAGCGCGACGTCATCCACGGGGGCGACGGCGACGACGTCATCCGCGGCCTCGGCGGCGACGACGTGCTCTGCGGCGGGAAGGGCAAGGACCTAATCGACGGCGGCGACGGCGAGGACGAGCTTTACGGCGGTTCGGGCAAGGACCTCCTCGACGGCGGCGACGACGACGACGACCTCCACGGCGGCGAGGACAACGACCGCCTCCGGGGCAGCGACGGCCGGGACAGCCTTTTCGGCGGCCGGGGTAACGACCGCATGGCCGGCGGCCGCGACGACGACCGACTCGACGGGAGCGAGGGCACCGACCGCCTGCTCGGCGGCCCGGGCCTGGACACCTTCGTCGGCCGAAGCCAGATCAGCGACGGCGCCGGATCGGGCGGTTCTGGGGAGGGTTAGCTCCTTCGATCCCACTGGGCGCAAAGTGTGCCGGCCGTCCCGGAAGTCTTTCTGGGGCGGCCGGCGCTTGTTGGTTCCGACTGGCGGCCTGTGGACCCATCCCGACCGGCGTTCACCTAACAGCGTTATCCTGACCGCCTGCTCGGGGGAGGACTTCAATCGCCGCCATCGCAACACCCGATCGTCGATCGCGTTCTCGCGGCCGGGCCGCAGCGTTGCGCCCCCGGCAGCCGGCCTCGTGCGGAGCCCCTAGATGGAGCTCCGTCGATGAAGCCCGCCGATGAAGCCCCGCCGATGAAGCCCCGCCGATGAAGCCCCGCCCATCAAGCCCCGAAGCCCCGGCGATGGAGCCCCGCGGATGAAGCGCCGCCGCCGGTTGCGCAACCTGGGTCTGGCTGTGGTTGTGGTGGCGGTCCTGGCCGCGGCCATCTCGTCGCTTGGGCCATCGGACGACACGGTTCCCGAACCGCCGACCACGCCCGTGGTCACCGGTTCCGTGCTGGCCACGGTGGGGGCCACCGGCAACGTGGTGGCCGATACCGAGTTGGGCCTGGACTTCACCACCGGCGGCCGGGTGGTGGAGGTCGCGGTGGCCGAGGGCCAGCGTGTGGAGGCTGGCGCGGTGCTGGTACGCCTCGATCCGGGCAACGGGCGGGACAGCCGGGCCCGGGCCAGGGCCGATCTTGCCGGGGCCCAGGCCGAGTTGGCCCGGGTGCGCCAGGGTCTGAGCCCGGCCGCCCGAGCGGCCAACGGGGCCCGGGTGGCCCAGGCCCAATCGGCCCTGGCCGCGGCGGAGACCGCCCGCACGGGGGCGGAGCGGGCGGCCAAGGAGAACGAGTCGGGATACAAAGACTCCGAGGATCAGGCCCGCCGTGCGGTGGACGCGGCCCGGGATCGGGCCGAGGTCAACCGCCGCAGCTACGACGATGCGATCAAGAGTGCCGAGCAGGAGGAGGACGTGGCCCGCCGGGCCCTCGACGACGCTCGCCGCCGCCCCACCTCGGGCGATTCGTTCACCGGGGCCATCACCGGGGCACTGACGGGGGGCACCGCCAGTGCCGCGGCCAACCTGCGCTCGGCCCGGGCCGCGGTCGCCGAGGCCCGCAACGCGGAGCGCACCGGCCGGCTCAACGACGCCCAGGCCGTCGAGACGGCCCGCGACGAAGTGGTCAACGCCCAGAACCAGGCGGCCACCGGCCGGGTGGCCGACCGGCGGGCGGTGGACGACGCCACTGCCCGGATCAATCAGGCCAAAGCCGACGTGGCCGCCGCCCAGGCCGATGCCCGGGTACAGGAGGCCCCGCCCACCGCCGCCGAGGTGGCGGCCGCCCGGGCGGGGGTGGACGCCGCCGCTGCCGGGGTGCGGGGAGCCGAACGGGATCTGGCCGAGGTGACCCTGACCGCTCCGGTGGCCTCCACCGTGGCCCGGTTGGAGGCCGAGGTGGGTGAGTTGGTGACCGGCGGGACCTCTGGTCTGGGTGACTCCGGGCGGGGGGTGGGGGACGCGGCCAGCGCCACGGTGGAGAACACCGACGGCCTCGTGGTGCTGACCGACCTGGGATCACTGCTGGTCAAGGCCGGCTTCAGCGAGGTCGACGCCGCCCGGTTGGCCCCCGGCCAGCCGGCCACCGTCACCTTTGAGGCCCTGCCCGGCCAGGCCCCCCGGGCCCGGGTGGCGTCGGTGGACACCGCCCCCAGCGTGGTCCGCAACGTGGTGACCTACGTCGCCACCCTGGTGGTGACCCAGGACGTCACCGGTGTGCGCCCGGGGATGACCGCCTCGGTCGACGTGGTCACCGAGGAGCGCTCCGGGGTGCTGGTGGTGCCCAACACGGCCATCAGCGGTCCCTCGGGGCGCCCGGTGGTGGCCGTGTTCCGCGACGGGGCCGAGGTCACCCGCCCGGTAACCCTGGGTCTGCGGGGGGATTCGGCCAGCGAGATCGTCTCCGGCCTTGCCGCCGGGGACCGGGTGCTGACCCGGGGCCCAACCGTGACCACCACCACGGTCGGCCGTCCGGGCCAGTGACGGCAGGGGCCCGGCACCGGGCGGGGACCATCTGGCTCAGCCCGATCGGCCCTCGGAGCCCAGGCGGGGGAGCCGACGTTTGCGGCATGGCGATCCCGCGGGTGCGCCGGTGAGGAGCCCGGTCGGGGGAGCCGACGACACCGGCGGGGACGGGTGGCTGGCCCAACCGCCGACCCATCCGGCGACGGTGGCGGCCGCCGGCCAACCTCGACCGGCGGGCCCGGCCGAGACTGGGGTTGGAGCAGCGGCGTTCCCGATAATCGTCCTGCACGAGGTGACCAAGACCTACGGCACGGGGGCCGGGGCGGTGCACGCGCTTCGGGGCGTGTCCCTGACAGTCGAGGCTGGCGAGTACCTGGCCGTCATGGGGGCCTCGGGCAGCGGCAAGAGCACGATGATGAACATCCTGGGCGCCTTGGACCTGCCCACCACCGGGCACTACCTACTCGGCGGAATCGACGTGCGGGCGCTCGACGAGTCGCAGTTGGCCGGCGCCCGCAACCGCCTGATCGGCTTCGTGTTCCAGGGATTCAACCTCATTCCCCGGACCACGGCGGTGGCCAACGTGGAACTGCCGCTCGTCTACGCCGGACTGCGCAGGGGTGAACGACGGCGTCGGGCGGTGGCCGCCCTGGAGGCCGTGGGCCTGGCCGACCGCCTGGATCATCAGCCGTCGGAGCTATCGGGCGGTCAGCAGCAGCGCGTGGCCATTGCCCGGGCCCTGGCGCCTGACCCGGCCATCATCCTGGCCGACGAGCCCACCGGGAACCTGGACTCGGTGGCCACCGCCGAGGTGATGGGCCTGTTCGACCGGCTCAACGCCGAGGGCCGGACGGTGGTGACCATCACCCATGAGGACGAGGTGGCCGCCCACGCCCGCCGGGTCATCCGCCTGTTCGACGGTCAGGTGATCGCCGATGACACCAGGCGACCTCTTCGCCCGGCTGTGTCCACCCAGGCCCCGCCCGTCGGGGCCATGGCGGCTGCGGTCGGCGGGGCGGCGGGCGCCGGCGGGCCATCTGGCGTCGGCCGCTCGGAAGATCGAGGGGACGACCGGTGACGCTCGACAGCCTGCGCATAGCACTGTCCGGCATCCTGGCCAACCGCATGCGGTCCCTTCTGACCGTGCTGGGCATGACCATCGGGGTGGCCTCGGTCATCGTCCTGGTGGCGGTGGGCAACGGCGCCTCGGTGGTGGTTCAGGACCAGATCGAGACCCTTGGTACCAACACCTTGTTCCTGGTGCCCACCAGCACCCTCAACGGCGCCAGCGACGGCGACGACACCTCTCGGCCGGGAACGGCCAGCCGGCTGGTGGAGTTGGACGAGGATGACGCCGAGGACCTGGCCGATCCGGCTCAGGTGCCCGACCTGGCCGCCGTGGCCCCCATGGCCAGCGCCGCCCAGGTCACCGGAACATTCGAGGGGGCCACCTACACCCCGTTGCAGTTCATCGGCACCACGCCTGAGTACTTCACCATGGCCAGCCTGGAGTTGGGATCGGGCTCGTACTTCACCGCCGACGACGAGGCTGCCCACCGCAAGGTGGTGGTTATCGGAACCACCGTGGCTGAGGAACTCTTCGGGGCCACCGACCCGGTGGGGGCCCGGGTCAGCTTCGGGGGCAGCGTCTTCCGAGTGGCGGGCCTTCTCGAAAAGCAGGGCAGCGGGCCCTTCGGGGACCAGGACTCCATCGTGCTCGCCCCGCTTTCGACCGTGCAGGACACCCTCACCGGCAACACCGGGACCTACTCGTCGATCCTGCTCCAGGCCGCCTCCCGGGAGCGCTCGGCCGCCGCCTCAGACCAGGTGCTGGCAGTCCTGGCCGCCAACCACAACCTGGCGCGGGCCGACATCGAGAGCTTCTTCACCCTCTTCAGCCAGGCCGACCTGCTCCAGGCCGGGGCGGTGGTCACCACCGTGTTCACCCTGCTTCTGGGGGCGGTGGCCGGGATCTCGTTGTTCGTGGGGGGGATCGGGGTGATGAACATCATGCTGGTGACCGTGACCGAGCGAACCCGGGAGATCGGCATCCGCAAGGCCATCGGCGCCCGGCGGTCGGCCATCCTGGCCCAGTTCCTGCTGGAGGCGGTGGTGCTCACCGGACTGGGCGGGACCATAGGGGTGATCCTGGGGGTCCTGGTCGGCCAGGTTCAGGTGGGCAGCTTCGCCCTGGCGGTGGACCCCGTCTCGGTGGCCCTGGCCTTCACCGTGGCCGTGGGGATTGGTTTGTTCTTCGGCATCTACCCGGCCAACCGGGCGGCCTCGCTGCGGCCCATCGAAGCCCTGCGCTACGAATGACCGACCCCGATGATCGACCCCGGCCGCCGGCAGACCCGGGGGGCTCCCATCAGCAGGCGGCTTCGGTGACCCCCGTGGCGCCGGTCACCGATACTGCGGCCTATGTGGCCGCCCTGGGCGGGGGGGCCAGCCTGGCGCCCCGCCCCCAACCCAGCCGCCTGACCCGGGTGCTGGTGGGCCTTTTGATCTTCGGCCTGGGCCTGTGGGCCGGCATCGGGGCCCAGAAGCTGGCCACCGCCCTGGCCGGCGGATCTGAGGAGGCCCCCACCGCCAACGAGACGCCGGGGGCAGATCCGTCCGCCCCCGGATCCGAGCGACCCTTCGGCGCCTTCGGCGGGGTGGAGGGCGAGATAACGGTGCTGGAGCCTGGTGCCCTCTACCTGCGTACTTCCGACGGCGCCACCGTCAAGGTGGCAGTGGGGGGCGACGTCGTCGTTCTGCAGGGTCAAACGGCGACGGTGGCCGACCTTCGTCCCGGCGACCAGGTGGCGGTCCGGGGCCGGGCCGGCCCCGACGGAGTAGTCATCGCCGAAGCTCTCGGCCCCGCCCTCCCCTGAGGCGATGAATTCTCAAGCCTTGTTCCGTCGGCTGGCTCGGGGGGACCTGGCGAACGTCCGGAGCGACGATCTTCGTCGGCTTCTGCGTGACCTTGGGTTCGTGCCCGTCCGGGTGAGCGGTAGTCATGAGATCCATATCCATCCGGCCGCGAACTTGTGAACTTCCAGGAGGTCAAGGGTCAGGCGAAGCCCTATCAACTGCGGCAACTGTGGCGCCTCATCGAGCGATACGGTCTGACACTGGAGGGTTGAGCATGACCGACTACCACATCAACGTCTTCGACAGCGATGAGGACGGCGGATACATCGCCGACGTTCCCGACCTCTGGGCCTGCTCAGCCTTCGGTGAGAACCCAGGGGAGGCGCTCTCGGAAGTGCTGGTGGCCAAGGACGCCTGGATTGCTGCGGCCAGGGAGACAGGGCGCCCAGTCCCGGAACCTCGCTATCGGCCGGCGCTCTACTCCTACGGGGGCTGAGCCTCTCAGCTTCGCAGACAGACCACTAAAGAGCGACCGGGGGCCTACTGCTGCCAGCGGCCGAGGTTGGCGTGGGCCGGCTTGCGGTAGGCGTCGGCCCGGGTGGAGCCGGGGCGCTCGATCTCCTTGGGGTGCGAGCAGTGCGACAGAGCGGTTTCGTAGCTGATCACGTTCTGCAGGACCAACTCGCTCAGCGCGGTCTCGATCGTCTGCATCCCTTCCTTCTGGCCGGTCAGGACCACGTTGCGGATCTGGCCGGTCTTGCCCTCCCGGATGAGGTTGCGCACCGGAGCGTTGCCCACCATCACCTCGAAGGCAGCGCATCGCCCCCCGCCCATCTTGTTGACCAGTTGCTGGTTGAGCACCCCGGCGAGGGTGTTGGCCAACTGCAGGCGGATCTGGGGTTGCTGGTCGCCGGGGAACACGTCGACCAGGCGGTCGATGGCCTGGGCGGTGTCGTTGGTGTGGAGGGTGGAAAAGACGAGGTGGCCGGTCTCAGCCACGGTTAGGGCGGCCCGGATGCTCTCCAGATCCCGCATCTCGCCGATGAGCAGGACGTCGGGGTCCTCCCGCAGCACCGAGCGAAGGGCGTCGGTGAAGGAGTTGGTGTCGAGGCCCACCTCCCTCTGGTTCACCGCCGAGCGCTTGTGGCGGTGGAGGTACTCGACCGGGTCCTCGATGGTGATGACGTGGCGGGCCTGGTTGGTGTTGATGTAGTCGATGACTGAGGCCAGGGTGGTCGACTTGCCCGAGCCGGTGGGCCCGGTCACCAGCACCAGCCCGAAGGGAAGCTCCGCCCAGTTTCGAACGATGTACGGCAGGCCCAGTTCTTCGAAGGTGGGGATGTAGAAGGGGATCAGGCGCAGCGCCAGGGCCACGGTGCCCCGCTGGGTGAAGGCGTTGGCCCGCAGCCGGGCGCGATCCCCCCAACTGAAGGAGAAGTCCACCTCTTTGGTCTCGTAGAACTTCCGGGCCAGCCGGTCGCCCATCATCCGAACGATCAACTTCTCGGTGTCGTCGGGGGACAGAACAGGCTGACCTTCCACCGGGGCCAGGCGGCCGTCCACCCGAACCAAGGGGGGTGAGCCGGCGGTGATGTGGATGTCGCTGCCGCCCCGCTCCCAGAGGACCTCGAGCAGCGCCTCTACCGGAGCCGGGTCGGGTTGGTCGGCGAAGTCGTTGAGCATGACCTGTGGAGTGTCCTCTCCGGCGAAGCCTTGTTACCCGCCCAGGTTGGCACCGGTGCCGGGCCGGCGCCAGAGCCTATTGGCACTTACCAGGGTCGGTTGGTCAGGGTGAACCACGACCTGACCGACTTACCCAGGGACTTGGCCGGGGAAGCCGACCGCCGCCGGGGCGGCCACTTGGCCTTGACGTCGTTGCCTCTGGCCCCGCCGGCCGGGGAACGGTGCGTCCGGCCGGAGGGCGATCCGGGGCCGAATGCAGTTCCCCAGGCCGCCGGAGACCGGTTGGCCGAGCGCAGTAGGGCCGTTCCTCCCAGGCCCAGAGCGCCGGCGAGAGCCAGGAGGCTGGGTGACCAGCCGGTGCGGGGAAGTTGGTCGCCGCCGGGGGGAGTGCCGACGGCCACGTCGGCCAGCACCGTTATGGGCCCGATGCTCTCGATGCGGCCATTGGCCGGGTCGAACCCGCTGACAACGATGTCGTAGTCCCCCGGGGTGAGTGTGGAGGAGATGACGATGTCACCTTTTATGTAAGAGCCATCAGCCAGCACCGGTGTGGTCCCCAAGGGCAGGGTGGAGGTGGTGCCCACGAGTTCGACCACAAGGTCCTGGGGGACTCGGAAGGCAAAAGGAGGCTTGCCTCCGGTGATGCTCACCGTCTGGCCCCGCCGTGGGGTGGGGTTGGAAACGGTTGCTTCTTCGATGCGAATGGCCCCGGGGGCAACCGTGGTGGTGGTGGCTCCCGGCTGGGTGGTGGTGGTGGCTCCCGGCTGGGTGGTGGTGGTTGAAGAGGTGGTTGTGGTGGTGCTCGAGGTGGTTGTTGAACTGGTGCTGGAGGTGGTTGTTGAACTGGTGCTGGAGGTGGTGGTTGCTCCGGGCACCGTGGTCGTCGTGGTTGACGAGGTGGGGGTGGAGTTGCGGTCGGTGACGGTGATCCCGGTCACCTCGCCGCTGATGCCGCTGCGGTCCCGGTCGAAGGCCCGAAGGCGCTGCTCACCCACGGTGTCGAAGGCCACCTGGAAGCGGTGCTCACCGTTGTCGGAGCCCTTGAACTCATACTCGGAGGGGATGACGGTGAAGCGGGAGTCGCTGGACTCGAACCGGACCCGACCCCGGTAACCGGTGTCGGTGGTACCTCCCGGCCGTACCGCCCGAACGGTGAAGTCGTCCCGGTCTCCGGCCCGGGCCGGGTCGGCGACCCCGATGAGTTCGAGTCTTTCGGCGGTGGCCGAACTGCCGGTGTTCACCGCGATCCCGGTGACCTCGTCGCTGAAGTTGTTGGTGGCGTCGGCCACCCGCAGGCTCTGGTTCCCCGTGGAGTTGAGGGTCGCTGTGAACCGGCGGGCCCCGTCGTCGCCGGGCGTGAAGGTGTAGTCGCCGGGCAGAACGGCGCGGGTGTCGCTGGAGGTGAAGCGCACCGTGCCCCGGTAGTCGCCGCCGCGCCCGCCGTCGGCGTCGATGGCCCGCACGGTGAAGGTGAAGGAACGCCCTGCCTCGGCCGAGGCGGGAACGTTCACCAGGTCGAGGCTGCGTGTGGCGGCGCGGACCCGGATGCCTCTCAACTCGTCGGCGGCCGCGGGGTTGGCGGCGTCGGCTACCCGCAGGCTGTGGGTCCCAGGGCTGTTGAAGGTGACAGAGAACTGCTTCTGTCCGGCGTCGGCCGGGATGAATCGGTACTCCGCCGGGAGGCCGGCGCCGGTGTCGGTGGTCGAGAAGCGGACCAGTCCGGTGTAGGACTCGGCCCGACGGCCCCGACGGTCGACGGCGGTGACGGTTATCTCGGCGGCCTTGCCCCCGACGGCGTCGGTGGCCGAGGTGATCTGCAGGTCGGTTCGGCCGGAGTCCGAACCGATGGCGTTGCGCTCGGTGCCGGGTGTTCCCGCCTGGCCGATGCCCGAACGGGGACCGGCGCCGGTGAGGGCCACACCGGAGAGGACCAGAAGGAGGTAGCCGACGACCCGGATGCGGGTCGACATGGCCACGGTGGATCGGGCGGGGCCGAGTGGTTCGGGCTGGTGGGACCCACCGGCCGCCCTGCCTGAGAATCGGGCCCCCCGGCCGGCGAACCGGCGCTGGGTCCTGCTCCGCCTGGGCCTGTGGAAATTGGAACTCACTGGTCTCCCCATGGATCGTTCGTACGCGGCCCTGGTGTGGTCTGGCCTGAGGCGTTCTTTCGGTGTCTTTTGCCTAGGTCTGGTCGAACCCGCCTGCAGGCGGGCTGTCTGGTCGGTCCGTGGCGCGCCGGGTAGGAGAACCCCAGCCCATCGGCGGCGCGTGGCGCGCATTCTGTCAGCGTCTGATGTTGATGTGGGGGATGGTGACAGTGTTGGTAAAGAGGCCAATGCTTGATCGGTGAACTCGTCCGAAGGTGGTCCCTTGCAGGGATCTGGCGACCGACGCCCGACGCCCGACGAGGGGCGACGGCCGAAGGGCGACGGCCGAAGGGCGACTTACGACCGGCGCACCACCGCCTTAGGCTCGGTGACGTCTCATGTCGACGTCGCCGAATCAAGTCGCCGGGCCGGGTGGGGCCTTCCCCGGCCGGATGGACCCGGGCCTGACCCAGGCCACCGAGGTCGGACGGGGCCTGCTGGCCAACCTGAACGCCGTGGTCCGGGGCAAGCCCGAGGCCAACCGCCTGGCTGTCCTGGCCCTGCTCTCGGGTGGCCATCTCCTCATCGAGGACGTCCCCGGGGTGGGGAAGACCCTGCTCGCCAAGGCTCTGGCCCGGTCTGTGGACGGCATCTTCCGTCGCATCCAGGGCACACCGGACCTGCTCCCTGCCGAGTTGACCGGGGTGAACGTGCTGGGAGGAGACCGGGGTGCCTGGGAGTTCCGGCCCGGCCCCCTTTTCGCCCACGTCGTTTTGGTGGACGAGATCAACCGGGCCACTCCCCGGACCCAGTCAGCCTTGCTGGAGGCCATGGAGGAGCGCACGGCCAGCGTGGACGGGCACACCCATGCCCTTCCCGAACCGTTCTTCCTGGTGGCAACCCAGAACCCCTTCGACCACGCCGGCACTTTCCTGCTCCTCGAGGGCCAGCGGGACCGGTTCGCGGTGGTGGCCCGTCTGGGTCCTCCGGATCCGTCCGACGAGCGGGACCTGTTGCTGGGGGTCGGGGGCCTGGAGGCTTTGGCCAAGATCCATCCGGTGGTGGATCCGCCCGGCTTGGTGGCGGCCATGGCCGCGGTGGCCGGGGTGCACTGCTCGTCGGCGGTCGCCGACTACGTGGTGGCCCTGGTCACGGCCACCCGTCGCCACCCCCGGGTGACGACGGGAGCCAGCCCCCGGGCCGGCCTGTCGCTGCTGGCTCTGGCCCGGGCGGTGGCCGCCATGGAGGGCCGGCGCTATGTACTGCCCGAGGACGTCCAAGCCGTGGCTGGACCCGGCCTTGGTCACCGTTTGGTGTTGCCCGGGGGGCCTGAGTTGGCCGCCGGCACCGACGTGGTGGCCGAGGTGGTGGCCTCGGTGGCGGTCCCTCCCCTCACTGAGCGTTGATCGACCGGCGGGGGAGATGACCATCCCGCCTGGCGGCGAGTCGTCGGCTCCCGCCTCGGCTGATCTCTCAGGCGGGGCCCGCGGGACTGGTCCCGGCGGGCCGAAAGCTTCCCGGATTGGATCGGACCGGGCGAAAGCTTCCCGGACTGGATCGGACCGGGCGAAAGCTTCCCGGACTGGATCGGACCGAGCGAAAGCTTCCCGGACTGGATCGGACCGAGCGAAAGCTTCCCGGACTGGGCCTGCCCGGCCGAAAGCTGCCCGGCGCGGCCCCGTCCGGGCCGGTCTTGTGTCAAGCCTTCCCCGACCCGCCCGCCTGACCAGCACCTTTGTGGTCCTGTCGGCCATGGCCATGGTGGTCTTGATGGTGGGTCGGGGTACCGGCTCGCGCTGGATGGCGGCGCTGTCCTCGGGGCTGGTGGCCACCCTGGCCCTGTCCGCCCTGCTTCCGGCTCTGGCCATGGGAGGGACGAGGGTTTCGATCCGGGCGCCAAGTGATGGGATGACCGGGGTCCCCCTGCGCCTGGGCGTCTCGGTTCGGGGCCGGTGCTGGGACAGCCTGGTGCGGGCGATCGATCCTCCGGGCCCCTGGCACCGGGCCGAAGGTCCGGCCCTGGGGACCCTGGAGGCAACGGCCACCCGGGGAGTGTGGACGGCGGTAACGGTGGAGATCCGCTCCGCCGCCCCGTTGGGTCTGGTGTGGTGGCGCCGGCGGATGGTGGTGGTCTTGGACCGACCCTTGGAGGTGGGACCGCGGCCCCGGCCGGCCGCCCTCGGAGTCCTGGCCGCCTCCGGGGTCGCCGAGGGGATGGCCGACGCTGCCGGGGGGGCCCGGGCCCCGGGGCCGGGAACGGCGGTGCGCAGTTTACGGGACTACCACCCGGGCGACCCGTTGCGATCGGTGAGTTGGGCGGCCACCGCTCGGCACGGCCGACTGCTGGTGAAGGAGACCGAGCCAGACGCCGCCGGGCAGTTGACCCTGGTGGTGGACCTGCGGGGTGACCCGGTCGGGGCGGAGGAGGCGGCCGGGCGAGCGGCGGGAATGGCCCTGGCCGCCCTGGGAGCGGGGATCGGGGTGGTGATGGCCACTGCCGAGGCCGATGGCGGCCGGGTGGCGGCCGTGTCGGGGTCCGTCGAGGTGGGCCGCCGGTTGGCCCGGGCCGTTTGCACTCATGCCCCGCCATCGCCAGGGGTGGCGGGGGCAGTCTCAATCCAGACCGGGATCCAGGCCGGGCCACCAGGCCCGGCGATGAAGTTGCGGCGGGACGCGGCCGGGAACGTTCCCGAAAGACCTGCGGCAACCGGGTACCGGTCCGCCGGGCGCCGGTAATGCGCAGTTGGGGCCAGTCGAAG
Organism: Acidimicrobiales bacterium; assembly: GCA_052390275.1. Lineage (GTDB taxonomy): Bacteria > Actinomycetota > Acidimicrobiia > Acidimicrobiales > AC-14 > JBQTHD01. Next base: position 50,169 of record JBQTHD010000002.1, read on the forward strand.
GGTCCCGATAATTCTGGGGTGGCCCCACCGATGAGCTTCGGGGCTCGATCCGTGGCTCGCCTCAAGCAGGTCAATGCCCCCCAGGCGCCGGAGCATTCGATCCCGCTGCGTCTGGCGGTGGCCGGGGCGGTAATGGCCGCGGTGGGCGGCGTGACAGCCACCGGGGTGGCGGGAGGGCAGCTTCCGCTCATCGCCTGGCTGGGGGTCCCCGCCGGCCATTTGCTGTCGTATCTCGGCCGTCACCGGCCGGGCTATGCCCGCAAAGCTCTGTTGGCCCTGGCCGCCACTGCCGCCTTCGCCCGGTTCCTGGCCGTGGCCGCGTCCGGGGTGACCGGCTCGGCCCAGTTGCGGGTCCCGCTGGGGGAGTTGTTCCTGTGGATCCAGATCCTGCACTCCTTCGACCTGCCGTCGCGTCGGGACCTGATGTTCACCCTGTTGTCCAGCCTGTCGTTGATGCTGGTGGGCGGGGTTCTCTCCGACGGCCCGGCCTTCGGCTTGGCCCTGGCCGTCTGGTCCCTGTGCGCACTGGGCGCGCTGGTGTTGTCCCACCGGCGTGAGCAGGCCCAGCACCCGGCCCTGGCCCGGGCCGGGCCGGTGGGCGGGTGGCTGGCCACCGCCGGACCGGCATTGGGGGCGGTGGTGCTGGTGGCGTTGTGGACCACCGTGACCTTTCGGACCATCCCGCCGGCCGGGCCGGCCCAGTCCGGATTGCTGGGCTCGCGCCTGGGCCAGTCCCTCCCGGTGGACGAGGCGGGGGGGCTCTCCAATCCGGGCCTGGGGGGCGGGGGCGGATCGGGATATTTCGGGTTCTCCCGTTCCTTGGACCTGGCCTCGCGGGGTCGACCCGACGCCACCCCGGTCATGCGGGTCCGGTCCCGCCGGCCGGATTTCTGGAGGGGACAGTCCTTCGATCGCTGGGACGGTCGCCGGTGGACCATCTCCGACGAACGGGCGGTTCCCCTCGACCCCTACGGGGACCGGCGCCCCGACGGCGGGTCCCGCGGCGCCCTGGATGTTCCGCCGCCGCCGGAGGATCGGCTGGTGGGTTTCCTGGGCCGCCCCCTGGTCCAGACCTTCGAGATCCAAGCGCCCGGGCCCAACCTGGTTTACGGCGCCTACCGGGCGGACCAGGTCTACCTGCCGGTGAGCGGGGTGGTGCTCGGCGACGGGACCATCCGCACGTCGGCGGCGCTCGGACCCGGCACCGTCTACAGCGTCGTCAGCCGCCGGCCGCCAGTCACCCCGGAGATACTCCGGGGTGAGAGGTCCCTCGGTCGGGTTTCCGCCGATCTGGCTGCGCGGCCCCTGCCGCCAGCCTTCATGGAGCGCTACACGCAGCTTCCGGGCCCGCTGCCGCCGGCGGTGGCCGACCTGGCCCGCCGGGTCACCGCCGACGAACCCACCACCTACGACAAGATCCGGGCCCTGGAGGCGTGGATGGGGGCCAACACCACCTACACGCTGGACATACCTCCCCTGCCGCCGGGGGCGGACCCGGTGGAGCAGTTCCTCTTCGTCGACCGCCAGGGCTACTGCGAACAGATCGGCACCGCCCTGGTGGTAATGGCCCGAAGCCTGGGAATCCCGGCCCGCCTCACCGTTGGCTTCACCCCCGGAGAGGCGAACCCCTTCACGGGAACCTTCCAGGTTCGAGCCCGCGACGCCCACGCCTGGGCCGAGATCTACTTCCCCGGCCTGGGGTGGCAGGCCTTCGACCCCACGGCGTCGGTGCCGCTGGCCGGCGACGCGGTGGGCCCGTCGCCGGCGGTGTCCATGGTGCGCTTCGTGGCCGACCGCCTTCCCGGCCCGCCGGCGTGGGCCGCTCCGGTTGCCGGCGGTCTGGCGGCGTCGCCGCTGCTCGCCGCCGCTCTGGCCCGAGCCTGGCTGGCGGCCCGCCGCCGTCGGGGCCGAAGTTGGGCGGTGGCCTGGCTGGCCAGGTTGGACTCGGTGGGAGCCCGCCGCTGGCGATCTCGACTCCCGGCCGAGAGCCACAGCAGCTATGCCCGGGCCCTGGCCGAGGCAACCCAGGTCGGGGCCGGGTTGCCCGAGGCGGTGGCCGCCCTCCAAGGCGACCTCTTCGGACCCGACCCCTTGGACCACGCCGCCCGAGAGGCGCTGGAGGCCGAACTAAAGGCCGCCCTGGCCCGCCCCTAGCTAGCTAGCCTGGGTGGCCGCGACCACAGCCCGACGATTCATGCAGCCACTCCGGCCGGACGAATCATGTCGACCGGGAACGAGAACGTGGTCGGCTCGTCGACGACAAACCCGCTCTCGTCGGGATGGAGGGTGACGACGCCGTGGCGGGCCTTACCGGTGCCGTAGAGCTCTGTCAGTGTGCCCCGCACCTCGCCCGTACCCCACGGGATGAGGACGGTGTTACCAACCTTCAAAGTCGTGGCCATGTCACGTTCCCCCTCTCACCAGGGATTCGGCGCTCCGAGGAGCGCCCCGAGTCGAGCGCTGACGACCTCGTCCATGGTACCGGCCAGGCGATCCAAAGTCCGGCGGCTTCGCATGTACGACGCCTTGGTCGATCGGACCGATCCTCCTGACTCGATCATCGCAATCTCCGACTCCTCGCCGTGGCCAATGGCGTTGCGGAAATCGATCAGGGCCTCCAGATAGTCAAGCTCCGTGGCCACCGCTGGCCGTGCTGCCTTCATGTCGTGGACGAACGCGAGCCCAAGGCGGCCGAAATCGCTCCCGAGTGCGGCTCGCCTCGGGTTCTGCGAGTCGAGTTTTCGTCCCTGCGTGAGTACTACTCGCAGTAGCGCCTGTTGTCCTGCGGTCGCCGCGGTGACGTGCACTGCGACCGCCTCATCGTGCAAATTCCGGCAATAGCTCTGGAACTGGGCGACGAGGATGACCGAGAGGCTGCGGTTGAGTTGCACGGTTCCTCATCGTCGACCACGGGCCGAGCCGGTTGCCTGGACATGCACAGATTCGAGCTCACCGAGGCGAGCCAGGCCGGTACTCCGCCACGTCCTGAGCGCGGTCGAAGCCATTGACCTCAGTCTGGCGCGTCGTCCGGCGATCTCCTCCCCGGTTCCCAACGCCGGCGGACCCCCTGAGCCTCGGCTCGTGCACCGCTATGAAATAGGTGCCAGTGCCTCGTGTTGCCTCAACACCTCGACTGTGACCATCGACGGTTTGTCGGCCCCGGCCCGCCAGGTGGGCTTCGATGCCCAGGGCCGCACCCGCTTCGACGTCGACGCCGCTGGGGTGCGCACAGAGATGGCCTGGAACGACCTGGCCAACCTACCCGTCATCGTCACCACGGCCGCCGGCACCCCGGCGGCTCAGACCACCACCACCGCCGTTGATTCCCGGGGCCGGCCCACCACCACCTTTGGGCCGGGACCGGCGTCGTGTTTCGCCCCGGTGCTGCCCACCCCTGCCTGTGTCGCCTCGGTGGCCACCACCAGCGTCACCTACGACGGGGGCCTGTTGGGTCTGGCCGGGGCTTTTAGTGGTAGCCGGGACGGGATCTCGGGGGCTGCCTGTGCCCACAACCTGGTGCCCTTGCCCTTCTCCTGGGGCGAGGGCACCCCCGGATGTCTTGACCCTGACTACTGGGGTGGACGCCTCACCGGGGATATCGACCTTCCAGCCAACATCACCACCCTGGCCCTCGATCTGGATCCAAGCGACTCCGGCCGATTGTTCATCGACGACATCTTGGTTCATGACGCCTCGGTTGGACCCAGCCCCCCGATCACCCTGACCAGCCCCTGGTCGGTTGGTCGACACCGGATCCGCATCGACTTCACCCACGGATCAGGCTCGGCTCGTCTGGGTCTTATGTGGGGAACCAGTGCTTCTGGCACCTTGGTGGCCAACTCGGCCCTGCATCCCCGCTATGACCTGGTGACGTCGCGGTGAGTGCCGACTCGGGTGGCCCCAGCCCGGCGGTGAGCACGCAGAGGACCTATGCCCATCCCGCCGCCGGCCTGGTGGCCAGTACCCGCACCACCGGCACCCCCGGCGGAGATCTGGTCAGCTCCTTGGCCTACGACGGCACCAACCGTCCGGTGGCCCGGTACTCACCTTTGGCCACGCTGAGAGGATCGATCCCGGGCTCGGGGGTGGCCTACACCTATGCCGCAGCGCCGGCCGACAACCCCTGCACCCCGGCAGTCGAGCAGATCAACCAGGGCCAGGCCATGGCCTCGCGTACCTCGCCGGCAGGCTGTCGACGAGCCGCGACAGGTATCGGGCCATGCCATTGACGGTAGCCCAATGCTGTTTTCCCGCGCCGTGCAATGCTGTTTTCCCGCGGCGTTGGATGCTGTTTTCCCGCGGTCATGAATGCCGTTTGGCTGCCGCTGTTCTGATCGTTTCCCGTTGCAACCCATGCCGGATTGGCGCCGCGAGTTCAACGACGGCACGCGCACCTTTCAGCATTCCCGGATCCAAGGGAAAGTGACGGGAGCTTCGACCGTGTGGCGCTTAGGGTCGTGGACCTGTGACCGACGCGGCTCTCTTCGATCCACCCGGGGTTTCTGGCGCAAGTACCTCCAGCCCGCCACCAGCATCACGTTCGTCTCGATCGGCGCCGAGCCCCGTCGGGGTACTCAGCCCGGGCGAAGTGGCGGCGGGGTTCGAGGCCATCGTGGCCAACATCGAGCGGGTGGTCCACGGCAACGGCACGGTGGTCCGCCTGGCTGTCGTGTGCCTGCTGGCCGAGGGGCATTTGCTCATCGAGGACATCCCCGGGGTCGGCAAGACCACTCTGGCCAAGGCCCTGGCCGCCACCTTGGGCTGCGAATGGCGCCGAATCCAGTTCACACCCGACCTTTTGCCCTCTGATGTGACCGGTGTGACCATCTACAACCGGGATCGGGGGGACTTCGAGTTCAGGCCCGGGGCGGTGTTTGCCAACGTGGTCCTGGGCGACGAGATCAACCGAGCGTCACCCAAGACCCAGGCCGCCCTGCTGGAGGCCATGGAGGAGGGCCAGGTCACCACGGACGCCACCACCTACCCCCTGCCCCGACCCCACATAGTGGTGGCCACCCAGAACCCGGTGGAACGCCAGGGAACCTTCCCGCTTCCCGACGGCCAACTGGACCGCTTTTTGATGAGGGTTGGTCTTGGTTACCCGGGGCGCGCGGCGGAGATGGCCATGCTGGCCACCCACGGGGCCGTCAACCGGGTGGGCGATCTTCCGGCCATCACCGGGCCCGACGAGGTCATGGGCATGATCCTGGCCACCCGGCGGGTGCACGTGGCTGAAGCGGTCAAGGCCTACATCCTTGATCTGGCCGAGGCCACCCGGTCCCACCGCAGTCTGGCCCTGGGAATGTCGCCCCGGTCGGCTCTGGCCCTGATGCGGGCCGCCCGGGGGGCCGCCGCGGCCACCGGTCGCGACCATGTCGTCCCCGACGACGTCAAAGCGATGGCCCCCCACGTGCTGACCCACCGCCTGGTGCTGGGCCCCGAAGCCCGCATGAGCGCCGGCTCGGGGCTCAACGGCCACGGAACCACGGCCGGGCCGGGGACCATCGTGGCCGAGGTCCTCGCCCGGGTACCCGTCCCGGTTCGACGCTGACGGCGGTGGCGGTGGGGGTGGTGACGGTGGTGGCGGCCGGCGCCGGGTCGGCGGTGGCAGTGGGGGCCGCGGCGGTGCCGGGGGCTGCGGTGGCGGGGGCCGCCGGCGCAGGGCCGGCGGCGGCGCTGGGAGGCTGATGCCCACCCGGCGGGGATGGAGCCTGGTGGCCGCATCGGCGGCGCTGATGGGAGCCGGACGTCTGCTGGGCCTGGCCGAGTTGTACGTGCTGGCGGCCGCCGGGGTGATCCTTGTGGCAGCGGCGGTGCTGTACGCCCGTCTCCGGCCAATACCGCTCAGCCTGCGGAGGCGTATCGATCCCAGCCGGGCGGTCGTGGGATCCACCGCGGTGGTGGCGGTGGAAGTGGCCAACCAAGGTCGGTTGACCAGCCCGCATCTGGCCCTGGCCGACGGATCCCGATGGTTCCGCTTGGCGTCGGTGCCCGCGGGTGGGTCTCTGTCGTGGAGTTACAGGGTGGAGGCGATCCGGCGGGGCCTGATGTCGGTGGGCCCCGGGCAGATCCACCTGTCGGACCCGTTCGGGGTGGCTTCGCGCACCGGACCCCGGCTGGAGGCACTGACGCTGCTGGTGCACCCTCGCACCGAGGCGCTGTCGGCCCCACCCCCGCCGCCGGCCCGACCGGGTTCGGGAGCCGGATCCAGCAGCCGGGGTGCGGAACTGGGCGATTTCGCCGGTCTGGCGCCTTATCAGCCGGGCGACGATCTCCGCCGGGTTCACTGGCCCACCGTCGCCCGCCTCGATGATCTGGTCGTTCGTCTGGACGACACCCCCGCGCCCTGGCATCTGGTGGTGGTGGCAGACCTGCGGGCCGGCACCCACGACACCGAGACGGCCGAGGCGGCCATCTCGGCAGCGGCCAGCGTCGCCCGGGCCGGCCTGGAGGAGGGGTTGATGGTTCGGGTACTGACCACCGGCGGTGTCGACTCCGGGTTGGCCGGCGGGCCCGGCCATCTACAGGCCGTGCTCGACCTGCTTGCTCTGGCCCAGGCCGACCGGTCCGACGACCTGGGTGGCCCGGCCCGGGCGCTGGGCGCTCACGCGCAGGCTCGAACGGTGGTTATGGTCACCGGCCCCGGGGCTGTCGCGGCGGATCTGGCCGCGGCCGGCGCCGCAGTGGGACCGGCGGACCGCCTGAACTTCGTGCGAATCACCCATCCCCCGACCGGCCAGTTACCGGTTCCTGTGCCCGACGGGGCAGCGTGGGCTCTCGACTATCTCGAGGTCTGCGCCGGAGCGCGGTTGGCTCCCGCCTGGGACGCCCGTTACGCCTCGGCGGGTTGGGTCATGGCCGGGTGAGACCGCCCAGCCCGCTTGCCGGTACAGCCCTGTTGCCGGGCGAATCGGAGTCGGCCGGTGAGCGCGGATCGGCCCGGGCCGGCCGGTGGGGGATTGCATGAAACTCCCCATCCCCGGCCAGCGGCCCGGCCCAACCTGGCGGCTGGGCCTGGCCGGTACCGGTACAGCCCTGTTGCCGGGGGAATCGGAGTTGGCCGGTACGGGGCCACCGACGACGTCCAGGGCGCACCGGTCCTTTCCCGGGGCCAGCGCCAGCCTGGTGGCCCTGGTGCTGGTGGCGGCCGCCGGGTTCGGGCGGTCCCTGGGTCTGACGTCGCGAGCCACCCTGGCCGGACTGGCCGCGGCCGCCGGCCTGGGTCTGTTGTCATGGGCCTGCCGACGCTTGCGGGTGCCCGCCACCGGCCTGGTGATCACCCTGGGGGTGGGATTGGCCGCCAGTTGGCTGGTGCTGGGCGACGCCACCTGGTACGGGTTGCCCACAGCGGCAACGGCCTCGGCCGCCGCCGCGGCCTTCGGGGACCTGACCGCCCGGACCGCTGGAATCTCAGCGCCGGGGGAGGCCCGGGGACTGGCCCTCATGGTGGTCATCGTGGTGGGTTTCAGCGCCTACCTGGCCGACCACGCCGCCTTCCGCATGCGGGCGCCCCTGGTGTCCCTGGTCCCGCCCCTGACGCTGTTGGTGGGCGGGGCGGCCCCGGCCCGGGGCCAGGGGGAGGCCCTGGCCGCCGGATCGTTTGTGGTGGCGTCGTTGGTCTTCATGGCCGCCTATCGCCGGACGGTGGCCGGGGCAACGCTCGATCGGGTGCCCCCCACCTCGGCCCGGCCAGGCAGGGCGGACCCGGTCAAGGTGTCGGCGCGCCGACGTCGGGGGCGCCTTGGCCAGGACAGTTACTGGGGTCCGGCCTCGCTCCCGGCGGGCGCTGGGTGGACGGGTCACGCCTCGCCCGCCCACCTCGGCCCTCGGCTCTCGGCCTACGGGTCGCCGGGCGACCAGGGTCGCGCAGGGGCAGGCGGGCCCCGCTGGGGGACGCGTCTGGGTGGGGCGACGGTGCCCCTGGCCTGCGTGGTGCTGGCCGGCGGCCTTCTGGCTGGTCCCCGCCTGCCCGGCAGCGGCGAGGGTCCCCTGGTCGGGCGCCAGGAATCGGGCGGGTTGGTCAACGGCACGGGCGACCTGAGCCCCGACCGGGCCACCCTCGATCCACTGGTGGACATCTCCGCCAACCTTCGCCAGCGGTCGGGCCTGGAGATGTTCACCGTCCAGGCCTCGGCGCCCCGGTACTGGCGGGTGACCACCCTGGATTCCTTCGACGGGATCCGTTGGTCATCGAGCGGGGCCCCCGATACTCCCGCGGGCCCGGCCCCGGTAACGGCTGCTTCCACTTCCGCCCTCCTGCAGCGGGTGGCCATAACCGGCCTGGCGGCGGACCGCCTGCCCGCCGCGTCCCAGGCCTCCGCCGCCCGCGGAATCGACCTGGCCGACCGGGTCGGTCTGGACCGGGCCACCGGTGACGTCGTTTCCCGGGGTGCCCTGGCCGTTGGGGCCGTCTACGAAGTCGAGTCCACGGTGGTGGAGACCAACGGGGCCGAACTTCGGTCCCTGGGCAGTCCTCCCCTGTCGGTCGACACCCGTTTGTTGGAGCTGCCCGCTGGGGTCTCCCCTCGCATCCGTTCCGAGGCCCGGCGGGTGACGGCCAACGCCAGATCGGCATATGACCAGGCCCTGGCGCTGCAGGCCTACTTCCGCCAGGGGTTCGTCTACGACGAGGCGGTCAACCTCGGCCAGCCGGCTCGGGCCCTGGATCAGTTCGTCTTTTCCCAGCGACGCGGCTTCTGCCAGCAGTTCTCGACCGCATTCGCCGTCATGGCCCGGGCGGTGGGCCTGCCGGCCCGGGTGGTGGTGGGCTTCACCCCCGGCGAGAAGGGGGTTGACAACACCTACCGGGTAAGGGGAGTCAACGCTCACGCCTGGCCGGAGGTCCACATTCCCGGCGCCGGATGGCTGGCCTTCGAGCCCACCCCGGGGCGGGGCCAACCGGGGGCGGAGGCCTGGACCGGGGTGCCGCCGGCGCAGGCCGCGCCGCCCTCGGGCGTCGGCCGGGGGGACGCAACTCCGGCGCCCACCGTCACCACCACCCCCCCCAGCACACCTTCCACCAACCCCCCCCCGACCACTGCGGTCGGTTCACCCACCACACAGCCCCCCCCGCCCACCACCGTCCCGCCTGATCCGTCGGAGCAGGGGTCCTCGGACGCGGACGGGCCACCGTCGCAGGGATCCGCCAAGTTTGCTGGGCGGCTGGGTCTGGGCGTCCTGGCGACCTGCCTGGCGCTGGTCCTGGGGGTGGCCCCGCTGGTGTCGCGGTGGCGGCGGGCCAGGAGGAGGCGCGCGGCGAACAGTGCGGCCGAGCAGGTCGTGGTGGCCTGGGCCGAGGCCACCGAGGCTCTGGCCCGGGTGGGGCTGGGCAGGACGGCGTCGGAGACGGTGGCCGAGCACAGCCGCCGAGTGGCGGAGTCACCCCGGCTCCCTCCGGGGCTCGCCCCAATCGTGGATGCGCTGGCTGGCTGGGCCTCAGAGGCCAGCTATGCCGAAGCGATGGTGACATCCGACGTCGCCGCCCGGGCCCGGGCGGCGACCGACGAGGTGGTGACCGCAGTTGGCACGCAACTGGGCCTGATCCGCCGGGTCGGCTCGGCCGTCGACCCTCGACCGCTGGTCTCAGCCGCCGCCCGGGATCCTGGTTAGGGGTTCGCCGACCGCAACTGCTCCTGCGTCCCCGCCCTTACGCCCGCGAGGTTGAGGAACTGACCGGACGGGTCCAGCGGAGGCGCTCCACGATCTTCCAGCCCATGGCCAGAAGCAAAAGGCCGGCGGCGGTCATGGCCGCGGTCTCCGCCGGCCCGGTGGTGGCCAGGTTGACCGTGAAGGTGGAGGTCAAGGTGACCGGAGTGCCAGCGGGGGACTGCCCGGCCACGTTGAGGGTGTGGGAACCAGCGGCCAGGGTGGTGGGCACGGTTATGGAGGCGCTGAAGGTTCCCGCCGGGGTGGCCGTGGTGACGCTGCCGGTTACGGCAGTTCCGTCGATGGTGAAGGTGAGGGGGCTGGAGGCGGCCAGCCCGCTGCCGGTGGCGGTGATGGTGCCCCCCGGGCCTATGGCGGCGGGGCTGACGGTCAGAGTGGTGGGCACCGGCGCCGGGGTGGGTATCGGCGTGGTCGGCGTGGGGACCAGCGTGGTGGCGGTGCCGGGAAGGGTGGTGGCGGTGCCCGGAAGCGTGGTGGCGGTGCCCGGAAGCGTGGTGGCGGTGGTCGGGGGCACCGGGACCGGCGTTGGAGGCGTCTGGCCCGTGCACTCAAAGCTTTCAGGGTCGGTGTCACACGGATCCTGGGCCCAGGTGGGGGTGGCCGCGGCCAGGGTGGTGGCCCCGGACAGGGCCACGGCCAGGGCCAGGCGGTGCCGCCAATGGGTCCGGGATGCGACGGTGGGTGCGGGCATTCTCTTCCTCCTCGGGGACGGAGAGGTCCGGCGGGCCGGAACCGGTCGACCACGGTAGTGCGCAACCTCCCGTTAGCCAAGCGCTTCGAAGTTGAGAGGCCATGAGCCGCTGGTTCGGGTGGCTTCGGAGATCAGGTGCGTCGATGCTTGACCGAACAGTAGTTCGGGAGTTACGTTCCTGTCACTTGGTACCTCGGCACTCGGGAGTCACCTTGGGATCACCGGCGCTGATGGCCGGCAGGGATCGTCGGCCGGGACTCGGGAAGGGGTAGGCGGAGATCGCTACCTCACCGGGGTTCTCGGAGCGAAGAAATGTCACAGGCCGTCTTTAGGGTTTCGTTCGCAGGGTTGCGTTCGCAGAATTTCGTGCGCAGGGAAAAACCGGTTCATCCGGTGGGTTCGGTCTGGGCCCCATTCGCCCGGCCCCAATTGAACACCTCGTCCGGCTCGTCGCCGGAGGAAACAACCAGGAGGGCACAACTGTGGAACGGGATAAGGCGCTGGAGATGGCCATGAGCCAGATCGACCGGCAGTTCGGTAAGGGCTCGGTCATGCGGATGGGCGAACGCCCCCAGTTGGAGATACCCGCCATCTCCACCGGGGCCCTGGCCCTGGATCTGGCTCTCGGGGTCGGGGGCCTGCCCCGGGGCCGGGTAGTTGAAATCTTCGGCCCGGAGTCCTCCGGCAAGTCAACTCTGGCCATGCACGTGGTGGCCGAGGCCCAGCGCAACGGCGGCGTCTGCGCCTACATAGATGCCGAGCACGCCATGGACCCCACCTACGCCCGGGCCATCGGTGTGGATGTGGACGAGTTGCTCATCTCCCAGCCCGACACCGGAGAGCAGGCCCTGGAGATTTCGGACATGCTCATCCGGTCCGGAGCCATCGACGTTCTGGTGGTGGATTCGGTGGCCGCCCTCACCCCCCGGGCCGAGATCGAGGGCGAGATGGGCGACAGCCACGTGGGGCTGCAGGCCCGCCTCATGTCCCAGGCCCTGCGCAAGCTCACCGCCACCCTCAACCGCACCCACACAATTGCCATCTTCATCAACCAACTCCGAGAGAAGATCGGAGTGGTCTACGGCCCCAGCGAGGTAACCCCCGGCGGCCGGGCGCTCAAGTTCTATTCGTCGGTCCGCCTCGACATCCGCCGCATCGAGTCCATCAAGGACGGCGGCGAGATCGTGGGCAACCGGATCCGGGTCAAGGTGGCCAAGAACAAATGCGCCGCCCCTTTCCGCCAGGCCGAGTTCGACATCACCTTCGGCAAGGGCATCAGCCGGGAAGGGTCTCTGCTGGACGTGGGGGTGGATCTGGGCTTCATCAAGAAGTCCGGTGCCTGGTACACCTACGACGGCGAGCAGTTGGGCCAGGGTCGGGAGAACGCCAAGGGCTTTCTGGCCGACAACCCCGAGATCATGGTCGAACTGTCCGAGCGGATTCGCCAAAAGGTGGGTATCGGGGTGACCGCCACCCAGGAGGACCCGTCAACGCCGGCACCCACCGCCAAGACGAAGGCGGATGCCGCCTCGGCAGCGGCCATTCGCCCGGCCTCAGGCTGATATGTGCCCGCCCGGCGCCGGACGCGCCGGGCGGGCATGACTTTGTGGTGACCTGCCGTCGGCACCACAAACCATTGCCGCGTTGCTCCGGCCAGAACCGCCGCTGGCGGCGTTCTCGCCCTCGCCTCGCGCAGAGGGTGAGGCTTCGTCCTGCGGCCTTGCCAGGACGCTTCTGACCCATTCGCAGGAAATGGGCCACGCGGGCAAGCGTTCATGGTCAGGGCACTAGGTCCGCCGAGGCAGGAACCGGAGAGGGCGGCGGCGAATCAGATAGCACCCCACCCCCCCAGCCGGATCGGAGCACGACGTTGGTCGAAGTCCTCAAGGTTTCCAGTCGTTCGAACCCCAACTCGGTAGCCGGTGCTCTGGCCGGCGTTCTCCGCCAGTCAGGCGCGGTGGAGGTCCAGGTCGTCGGTGCCGGTGCCCTCAACCAGGCCATCAAGGCTGTGGCCATCGCCCGGGGTTTCGTGGCCCCGTCCAACATCGACCTGGTGTGCATCCCCACCTTCGCCGACATCGAGATCGACGGTGAGAGCCGCACAGCCATCCGCCTGGCCGTCGAGGACCGTCGGCGGCGGATGCCCTCGGGTGAGGACGTGACCTTCATCACCGGTCATTCGGCCGGGTCCAACCTTCACAGCTACGGCAACGGCTCTACCAGCCATAGTTCGGCCACCAACGGATCCCACGGCTCGGCCGACGGCCACCGTCCGCTGATCGGGTCGTCGCTTCCCAGCATGACCCTTCCGCCCCCTGCGGTCCGCCCGCCCGCCCCCGCCTCGGAGCCAGTGCTGGCCTAGCGGAAGCAGTCCTGGCTCTCGGGGCGTCCACTTACGGGCGCTGCGCCAGTGCAGGGCAATGACCACGTTGTACCTGACGAGAAGCGAACAAGTTGAGGCCGACGAAACCCGGGTTTCTGAACCCGGGTTCGTCGCGTTAGGGCCTCGGCCCTGACGCCAGGGAGCGAAGCCCGGTGACCACCGCGCCAAAAATGTGAGCAAACAGGGCCACGTCTTCGTCCCGGGTGGACCAGCCCACCGACAGACGCAGGGACCGGTCGGCTGGCAGCCCCATGGCGGCCAACACCGGGGACGGCTCGAGAACCTCCGACGAACAGGCGCTGCCGGAGTGGGCGGCCACTCCCCGGCGGTCCAGCCCCACCAGGACGCCCTCGGCCACCACCCCGTCGATGCCGATACAGATCAGATGTGGTAGCCGTTCGCGGCGGTGGCCGTAGGCCTCGACCCCCTCCACCTCCAGGGCGGCAGCCAGGATGGCCTCGGTCTGGGCCCAGGCTTGGGCGCCCTCACCATGGAGGAGCGCACGCGGAGTATCGCCATCCCGAGCATCGCCATCCCGAGCATCGCCATCCCGAGCATCGCCGTCCCAGGCGTCGACATCCCAGGCATCACCGGCCCGGGCACCGCCGGTCCCTCCGTTGCCACGATGGCCGGCCGCCACGCGGGCAACTGTCGCTGAACGCGGGCCGTTCGCTCCACCTCTGCCAGGATCATTGACAGATTCACCCCGGGGGCCGGTGGCGGGCTCCGGGCCGGCCAGGGCTGCGGCCGCCGCCCCGAATCCGACGATGGCGGCCAGATTCTCCAATCCCGCCCGCCGGCCCCGCTCCTGGGCTCCGCCGACCAGCAGCGGCGGCACTCGCACCCCCCGGCGAACGATCAGGGCGCCGACGCCGGTGGGACCGCCAAGCTTGTGCGCGCTGACCGACATCAGGTCCACTCCCAGCGCTGCGAAGTCGATGGGGATGTGGCCCGCGGCGGCGGCGGCGTCGACGTGGAGCGCAACGCGCCGGTCCCGGCAGATCGCAGCCACCGCCTCCACCGGCTGGATGGTCCCCACCTCGTGGTTGGCCAGTTGCAGGTGGACCAGACCGGTGCGGCCCGGGCGGATGGCGGCGGCCACCGCCTCGGGGTCGACCCGGCCATCCCGGTCCACACCCACCAGGGTGTTCTCGCCGGGTTGGTCCCGAACCGCCGAATGCTCCACCGCTGGAATCACCTGGTGGTCGCCCCACTCCCGACCCCCCCTGCACGCCGTGGCGACCGCTTCGGTGGCCCCACTGGTGAAGACCACCTCCCGGGGCCGAGCCCCGAGCAGCCCGGCCACCTGCTCCCGGGCCTCCTCCACCGCCGCCCGGGCCTTGCGTCCCTCGGAGTACACGCGCCCCGGGTCAGCCGCCCCACCCAACCAGGGGCCCATGGCGCAGACCACCTCGGGCCGGGCCGGCGTGGTGGAGGCATGGTCCAGGTAGGCCCGCCGATCGGAGGGAGGCCCGGCCACCGCCGGGTAGCCTACGGCCCGGTCATGACCACCGATTCGGGATCACCCTCAGGACGGATTCCGCCCGGGGCGGGCTCCGACAAGCAGGGCCCGGCTCACGAGCGTGGCCCGACCCCACAGCAGGGGCCCATCCCGAGCCAGGGCCTGACCCGGGAGCAGGTGATCGAGGCTCTTCGCCCGGTGCAGGATCCTGAGCTTCACCGCAGCATCGTGGACCTCGACATGGTGGCCGAAGTCGCCATCGACGGGGCGCGGGTCAGCGTGACCGTGGCCCTCACCGTGGTCGGCTGTCCTCTCCGGGCCGAGATCACCAATCGGGTGGCCGAGGCTGTGCGGGCCCTCGACGGGGTCAGTGATGTGGAGGTGGCCTTCACCGTCATGACCGATGCCCAGCGCGAAGCGCTGCGAGCACGACTTGGCGGGTCGTCGGCGGGGGCGGCAGGCCCAGCGTCGGGCGCGGCCTCGGGCCCGCCATCCGGCCTCGGCCCCGGTGCCCCCGGGTCGCCCACCCGAATCCTGGGGCTCTCCTCGGGCAAGGGCGGGGTGGGCAAGTCCTCTGTGACGGTCAACCTGGCCATCGCCCTGTCACGAGCCGGCCACCAGGTGGCGGTGCTCGACGCCGACGTGTACGGCTTCTCCATTCCTCGAATGCTGGGGATCAACCACGAGCCCATGGTCATCGACGGGATGATCGTGCCCCCGGTCGGGCACGGCATCAGTGCCATTTCCACCGGCTTCTTCGTGGCTGACGACACCCCGGTGATCTGGCGGGGACCCATGCTCCACAAGGCATTGGAGCAGTTCCTGACCGACGTCATCTGGGGTACTCCCGACTTCCTGTTGGTTGACATGCCCCCCGGCACCGGGGACGTGGCCCTGTCCATGGCTCAGTTCCTGCCCCGGTCGGAGATTCTGGTCGTCACCACCCCCCAACCGGCGGCCCAGCGGGTGGCGCAGCGCTCCGCTCTGATGGCCCGCAAGGTCAACCTCCCGGTCCGGGGTGTGGTGGAGAACATGAGTTGGTTCACCGGCGACGACGGGCACCGCTACGAGATCTTCGGTCGGGGCGGTGGTGCTGCCCTGGCCGCCGATCTCGGGGTCGACCTCCTGGGGCAGATCCCCCTCATCAGCGCCCTGCGCGAAGGCGGTGACATCGGCGCGCCGGTCACCGTCACCGACCCGGCCGGAGAGGCGTCGCTGGCCTTCGACGCTCTGGCCAGGGCCATCGTGACCATGGGCCGAGGTCGCATCAGCCATCCAGAACTGGTCATCCGCTGAGGTTGCGCCCGGTCTGACCCGAACCGGGCCTGACCGGCCCGGGCCTGACCGAACCGGGCATGAGGGAAGCGGGCCTGACCGGAACGGGACCCAGCCCCCTTCTACCCTGACGGGCCATGGCCGGCCCGGGTAAACCGATCGGCCGCCGGATGGTGTTGGGTTTACTGGGACTGGGGGCGCTGGGGGTGGTAGCGGGCTCCCGGGTGCAGCGGGGGCTGGAATGGGCCTTGGCTCCCATCCTCGACCGGACCGGAGGAGGTCTGGCTGGTCTCCTGCCGGTGGGCCGGTTCCGGATCTACTCGGTTACGGGAACAACGCCGGTCAAGGAGCGCGGGGACTGGCGCATGCGCATCGACGGTTTTGTGGATGCACCGGTGGACCTGGGATTCGACGATCTGCTGAGTTTTCCCCAGACGTCGTTGACCGCTGACTTCCAGTGCGTGACCGGTTGGCGAGTCCCCGACGTGGCCTGGGTCGGGGTGACGGTGGCCCAACTCCTGGAGCGGGCCGGGGTCCGCCCGGGGGCATCAGGGGTCCGCTTCTACTCCTATGACGGTCTCTACACCGAGAGCCTGACCTTGGATCAGGCCCTACGCCGGGACGTGTTCGTTGTCCACGAACTTGAAGGAAAGCCGTTGCCGGTCATCCAGGGGGGGCCGGTCCGGCTGTTGGTGGTGCCCATGTACGGCTACAAGTCGCTCAAGTGGCTGGACCGGATCGAGGTGACCGAGGAACTTGCCCCCGTTGGCTACTGGGCCAACAGGGGTTATGACCAGGAGGCCTGGGTGGGCCGCTCCAACGGTCGTGACGATGCCCCCACCGAAACCCAGACCCCCTCGCCCAGCCGGTCGTGATGCCAATTCCCAGACAGACCGCGTGAGCTGTGGTCGTTCGCTGTGGCCGCACTAGAGAAAGTCCGTCCCGCTGAGCGCCCCGGCCGGACCGGACGCCGACGGGCGCCTGGTCCGCTTCGACCCGGCCGAACGGATGGTCCACTGGCTCAACGCCGCCATCTTCGCCGTCCTGTTCGCCACCGCCGCCGCCCTCTACTTCACCCCGGTGGCGGCCGTTGTCGGCCGGCGTGACCTGGTCCGCCAGATTCATGTTGTCAGCGGCCTGGTCCTGCCCGTTCCGCTGATGGCCGGTCTTGTCGGCCCGTGGCGAAGGGGGCTTCGATCGGATCTGGTCCGCCTGGCCCGGTGGGACACCACCGATCGGCGCTGGCTGCGGGCTCTGCTCGGCCGACGCACCACCGCTGCTCAGCGGGCGTCGGCCGGACGGAAGGCCGGTGCCAGGCCGGGCGGTGCGAGGCCGGGCGGTGCGAGGCCGGGCGGTTCTGAGCAAGGTCTTGCGGCGGCGGTCGGGGGCCGGGTGGCCGTCGCCCGGTGGGGCAAGTTTCACGCCGGACAGAAGTTCAACGCCGCCGCCAGCGCGGGCCTCAGCCTGGTCCTACTGGGGACAGGGGCGATCATGCGCTGGTTCAGCCCGTTTCCTCTGGAGTGGCGGACGGGGGCGACCTTCGTTCACGACCTCTCCGCTGTGGCCCTGGCTGCCCTGGTGGCCGGCCACATTTTCAAGGCGCTGTCCGATACCGATGCCCTGCGCTCGTCGGTCACCGGTCGGGTTCCGGCCGAATGGGCCAGGCGCCAACGCCCCCGCTGGTACGAGGAAATGACGGGCGCTCCGGCCTCACGCCCCCCCACCATCCCCACCAGCCCGGATCCCTGATCGCACGAGGTCACGCCCTTTACAACGTCCACCGTGCGGGCAGGGTGGGGCTGGCAACGACCGAGCCCGACCCCTAGCTCGATCCTGGGGAGAGATGCATTAGAACTAGAGGCCTTGCTCAGCGCCATCGCCTACGACCCCATCCTGCGGATCGGGTTCGGTCCGCTGTCGGTCTCGCCTCACGGACTGGGAATCGCTGCCGGGTTCCTCATCGGGGCCCGGTTGATGATGCCCACCGCCCGGGCCAAGGGCATCGACGAACAGGTGGTATACGCCCTTTTGACTCGGGCGGCCATCGGCTCGATCATCGGGGCCCGGCTGGCATACGTGGTCAACCACCTGGGCGATTACCAGTCGGTGCGCGAGGTGCTATCAGTGTGGGAGGGCGGCATTTCCCTACTGGGTGGGATGTTCGGGGCGGTGATCATGGCCATGCCCCTGATGCGAAAGTCCCGGATTTCGTTCTGGAAGATGATGGACTCGGCCGCTCCGGGGCTCGCTCTGGGGGTGGTGGTTGGTCGGATCGGCGACATCGTCATCGCGGATCATCTGGGCACCGTCACGAACTTCTTTCTCGGGTACCGGTGTCCGCCCCTCGAGGTGGCAACCGGGTCCCCCTGTGCGCCCACGGCCACCGCCATTCGCACCGTGGGGGCCGTGGTCCACCAGACCGCTCTCTACGACCAGATCCTGGCCGCCATCCTCCTCGTCGTCCTACTTCGCCTGCGCCGCCAACCCCGCTTCGACGGCTTCCTGATCTGCGTATTTGCCGGGGGCTACGGGGCGGCCCGCGTGGTGGAGGACTTCCTGCGCGAGGACCTTCGCCACTTCGGCCTCACCGCCAGCCAGTGGACGGCCCTGATTACCCTCTCGGTCTGCCTATGGGTCCTGGTGGTGAAACGCCAGTCGCCCAAGTGGGGCCACTGGGACCGCCTCCCCGTAGCGGTCGCCGTCGACTCGGGGGCCGGGGCGGTCGCCTTGGTGGACCCGGTTAGCGTGCCTCCGACCGGCCTGGAGGAGTCCGCGCCGGGAAGCAGTTCTTTTGGCGGGCACCCTCCTGTCCCCGACTCGTCAGCACCCGCCAATCCGTCTCCTGTCCCCAGCAGAACCGAACAGTCCGACTAAACCGGCAGCATCCGGCCATGGCCGTAGCCGTCATCTCGAGAGGAGACCCCCTGTGGAGGTCCGCATCGCCGTCGCCAACGCCCCCCGGGAACTGACATTGGAGTTGGCCGACGATGTCGATCGCGACGCGCTGGCCGACCAGGTCCGGGCGGTGATGAGCGGCGAGGCCCCCATGCTGTGGATCACCGATCGCAAGGGCCATCGGGTGGGCGTGGCCGGCACCAACCTGGCCTGGGTCGACCTTGGTCCCAGCGCCGGCCAGCGGCGGGTGGGTTTCAGCGCGTCCTGAGTGGCGGTTCGGGTGAGCAATGCGACCGGCGGATCATCCTCGCCCCCGGTCGGCCCCCTGGACCGCCGACTACTGCTGGTCACCGGCAAGGGGGGGGTGGGCCGGTCCACGGTGGCCGGGGCCCTGGCCCTGGCCCTGGCCTCGGGAGGGCACCGCACTCTGGCCTGCGAGGCCGATGCCCGGGGAGATCTGGCCGAGCTTCTCGAGCATTCAGAGTCGAGTTTCACCCCCAGCCCGGTGGTCGAGGACCTCATGCTCATGGCCATGGACACGGAGGAGGCCCTGGGGGAGTACCTGAGACTCCAGTTGCGGGTGCCCGTGGTCACCCGGCTGGGCCGGCTGGCCCGAATGCTCGAGTTCGTGGCAACCGCCGCCCCCGGAGTGCGGGAGATTCTGGTCATGGGCAAGATCGCGTGGGAGGTGCGCGAGGGTCCCTATGACCGGGTGGTGGTCGACGCTGCGGCCACCGGCCACATCGTGGGCCAGTTGGCCGCCCCCGCCACCGTCCGATCCCTGGTGGGCGCCGGGCCCCTGACCCAGCAGGCCTCCTGGGTGGCCGAGCTGCTGGCCGACCCCGCCGTCACGGGGCTGGTCATCGTGACCGCGCCGGAGGAGATTCCCATCAACGAGGCTCTCGACCTGGTGGCCCGGGTCCGCGCCGACACCGACACCGAGGTGGCTGCCGTGGTGGTCAACCGGGTGTGGCCCGAACCATTCACCCGTACCGAACAGCAGGTGTTCGACCAGATCAGGACGGCGCCCCTGTCCGGTCGCCTGGCCGGCCTGGCAGGGGGTGACGTTGACCCCCTGATGATGACGACTGAGTTGGCCGTCCGCCTGAGGCGCCACGGCGCCACCCACATCGACCGGCTGCGAAACGCCCTGGATCCGGCCATCCCCATGGTCCTGGTCCCTGAGATGTTCGGGGCTGCCGCTGGGCGAGACACCCTGGCGGCGGTGGGCCGGGCACTCGTGGAGGAGTTGGATGTCGGGTAGTGCCCGGGAGCCCGATCCGGTGAGTGCCCCGAGGGCATCCAAGGCGGCGGGCAAGGACCCGGCGAGCCGACTGGGGCCTGGTCCGGGGGGCGTGGCCACGGGTAGCTCGACGACCGCCGATCGGCTGCCGTCGGCTGCCACGAACGTTGGCGCCGCCGGTGACCGACCGGGCGCGGCCAAACGACTGGACCCACCGGACTCTTCGACCACTGCGGGGCCGTCAACGATGGACCAAATGGTGGAGTCGGCGCGGGTCCTGATCTGTTGCGGGCCCGGCGGGGTGGGCAAGACCACCATCGCCGCCGCGGTCGCGGCGACTGCGGCCGCGAGTGGTCGTCGGGTGCTGGTCATCACCGTCGACCCGGCCCGCCGGCTGGCCGATGCCCTGGGCGCAGCCGCCCTGGACTCGGAACCACCGGAGTGGAATGCACCGGACTCGGATCCACGGGAGTCGGACGCACCGGAGTCGAATGCACCGGACTCGGATCCACGGGATTCGGATCCACGGGATTCGGATGCACCGGATTCGGATGCACCGGATTCGGATGCACCGGGCTCGGCTGCGCTGGGCGACACCCCCGTCCCCGTCAGCCTGGACCTAACCCTGGGGTGGGCCCGCGCACAGCCCGGCGGCCAACTCTGGGCGGCCATGCTCGACACCCGCCAGGCCTGGGACGACCTGATCCGCCGACATGCTCCCGACCCGTCGGTGGCTACCGAGATCCTGGCCAACCCCTTCTACCAGGGCATCGCCGAGCGCTTCGTCCAGAGCCACGACTACATCGCCATGGAGCGACTGTTGGCGCTCAGCACCGACGCGGCCTACGACCTCATCGTGGTGGACACCCCTCCCAGCCGTCACGCCATCGATCTACTCGATGCCCCGGGACGCCTCGCCACCTTCTTTGCCAGTCGCTGGCTGCGGTGGTTGGCCCTGCCGACCCGCCCGACGCTGATGGGTCTGGCCAGCCGGCCCTTCACCCAGATGGCCGATCGAATCCTGGGTCGGCAGTTCTTGGCCGATCTCGGCCGATTCTTTGCCCTGCTCGAGGGCATGTACGACGGGTTCGTGGACCGGGCCCGGGAAGTTGAGACCCTCCTGGCCAAACCCTCGACCGCCTTCATGGTCATCACCAGCCCCGAACATCGCCCGGCGGGGGAGGCCCGGTTCCTGGTGGAGGCTCTGGGCCATCGCGGCCTCCGCCTGGGAGCGGTGGTGGTGAACAAGGCCCTTCCGGCCTGGCTCGTGAACCCGGCCAACGCTGCGCTGGCCCGCGGCGTGGGGGAGCGATCCCGGGTTCTGGCCGAAGGGCTGACGGGAAGCCCACCCGACCCGCCCGACCCACCCGACCCACCCGACCCGCTTGGCCCCGTCTGCGATCAGACGGCGGTGACAGCCCGGGTTCTGGATCAGGTGGCCTCCACCTTCGCCGACCTGGCCGCCATGGCCGCAGCCGAGGAGGGGGTTGCCCGGAATCTGGGGGTCGGCGCCGGAGCCCTGCTGACCGTGCCCCGAAAGGAGCAGGGCATCGTGGACATGGCCGGCCTCGCCGTGCTCGGCAGGCACCTGTGGGACGTCCCCGGCTCGCAGCCCGAGCCAACCCGGCCGGGGTCGGTTCAGCCCGGGCCACCACCGGCGTAGCCATGGCCACCTTCAGCGAACTGGCGCGCCTCACCCCGCTGGACGAGGCCCAGCAGTCCCATCTCAACAGGCTCGTCGGGGCCTGGGGCCTGCTGAGCGACCTCTCCTTCGCCGACCTGCTCCTGTTCGCCCCCCTGGCCCCGACCGAAGGCAACGCGCAGTCCAACAGCCCGGATCTGGTCGTTCTGGGCCAGATCCGGCCCACCACCAGCCAGACCCTCTATCTGGAGGACGAGGTCGGCCGGATGGCCACCGCACAAGAGCGCCCCATGGTGGTCCGCTGCTGGCAACTGGGCCAGATCATCGACGGCGAGTCCCGCTCGGCCGGTCGACGGGAGATGGCCAGCGTGCAGTGCATCCCGGTGCGATGGAGGGAGCGCCTACTTGGGGTGGTTACCCGGGAGTCAGCCCCTTGGGTGGGGCGGCGACGAGGGGAACTGGAACGGGTCTACGTCGAGGTGTTCGACCGCTTTGCCCGGATGATCGCTGCGGGGGAGTTTCCTTTCGGGGCCGAGGAGGCCGAGATCGACGAGGCTCCCCGGGTGGGAGACGGTGTCGCCCGTCTGGATGCGTCCGGCCGGATCGACTTCGCGTCCCCCAACTTTGTGTCCGCCCTGCACCGCATGGGCATTCACGCCAACACCTCCGGTGCCCGCCTGGGGGAGTTGGGAGTGGACGAGGCCCCGGTGAGGACGGCCTATGCCATCGGCCTGCCCTTCACCGAGGAGGTGGAGCGGGGCGACGTGGTCGTGCTTATCCGCTGCATCCCGTTCCTGGAGCGCGGGCGGACATCGGGGGCGGTGGTGGTCATGCGCGACGTCTCGGATCTGCGGCGCCGGGACCGGTTGCTGATTTCCAAGGACGCCACCATCCGGGAGATCCATCACCGGGTCAAGAACAACCTGCAGACCATCTCGTCCCTCCTGCGGCTTCAGGGACGACGGTTGGCATCCCCCGAGGCCCGTGAGGCCATCGAAGAATCGGTGAGGCGGATCCGCTCCATCGCCCTCGTCCACGACATCCTCGCTGCCGGTACGGGTGAGGAGGTCGAGTTCGGCCAGATCGTCCGGCCCCTGGTGAGAATGGTGGAGGAGGGGTTGGCCTCAGCCGACCGCCCCGTCCGCCTCACCGTCGAGGGTGATGCCGGGGAACTGCGGGCCGAGGTGGCCACCCCCTTGGCCGTGGTGCTCACCGAACTGCTGCAGAACGCCGTCCAGCACGCCTTTCCCGACGAGCCGGAGGTCGCTGGGGCCGTCGGGTCCGGCAGCGGCGGGTCCGGTTCCGTTGGGCTCGGGTCTGGCAGTTGTGGTGTCGATGCCCGAGCCGTCGTAGTTCGCCTGGATAACGACGGGGACCGCCTGAGAGTCAGGGTCTGTGACAACGGTGTCGGGTTTCCCGCCGGTTTCGACGTCGCAGCGCCCAGCGGATCCTCGCTCGGGATGGCCATAGTCCGCACCCTGGTGGAGGCGGAACTCGGCGGCTCCCTGAGCCTCATTCCCGGCACCGGGGCGACGGTGGAACTGGTGATCCCCGTGGGCCCCTCCCTACATCCGGTTTCCTAAACCGTGTGTCACAGGTTCGATACCTGCCGGGGGCGCTACAAAGTAGCAGTTCAGAGGCCATTTCTTCTGCTGGCTAGCTGGCCCGGAGGCGAGTTGCCCATCCATGGCTACTCTTGCCCATCCGATCCAGGTAGGTGGCGCTCGTGGCCGGGTCGATCCGCCAGCGGGGGAAGCAGTCGTTCGAGATCCGGCGTTCGCCGGCAAGGACGTCGAGACGGGCAAGAAGCGCTACGTCACCCGCACCGTTCGAGGCGAGCGCCGGGAGGCCGAGGTGGCGCTCGGCCGGCTTCTGGCCGAGATCGAGGACGGCCAGCACGCCGTCCTCGCCGGCACGGTCGGCGAGCTGTGCGAGCGCTGGTATTCGCACGCCGCGCCCGACCTCTCCCCGCGGTCGCCGCCGAGTACCGCCGCCTGCTCGACAAGCGGATCCTCCCGCGCTGGGCCGATGTCCAGCTGCGCCGGCTCCGAACCGCCGACCTCGACCAGTGGTACGCCGAGCTGCGCCGCTCGGGCGGTCCCGGCGGCACGGCGCGCCCAACACCGTGACGCGGTCGCACGCCGTCCTGCGAGGAGCCCTCGCCCAGGGCGTCAAGTGGGGCCGGCTCACGGTGAACCCCCGCGGCCAACGCCTCGCCTCCTCGGCCGCGCAAGCAGCAGCTCGAGCTGCCCGACCCCGGCGACGTAGCGCGCCTGATCGAGGCGGCAGCCACGGTGAACCCGTCGCTACCGACCTACTTCCGCCTCGCCGCGGCGACCGGCGCGCGCCGCGCCGAGCTGTGCGCGCTGCGGTGGAAGCACATTGATCTCGACAAGCGCCGGGTGACGATCGCCCGCAGCATGGCCGAGGTAGGAGGCGAGCTCATCGAAAAGGACACCAAGACGCACCAGGTGCGGAAGGTCACCATCGACGAGGAGACGACCGCGCTGCTCGTCGCCCACCGCGAGGCGTGTGAAGACCTGGCGACGAGATGCGGTGCGACGGTGTCGCTCAACTCGTTCCTGTTCTCGCACGAGGTTGACTTCTCGAGGCCCTGGCGCCCGAACTACGCGACCCTCGCCTTCGGCCGCCTCCGCGACGAGCTGGGCCTCGACGGCGTGAAGCTCCACCACCTCCGCCATTTCAGCGCCACCCAGCTCTTGTCGGCCGGCATCGACATCCGCACCGTCAGCGGCCGCCTCGGCCACGCCAACGCGTCGACCGCACTCGACTTCTACGCCCAGTTCCTCCAGGCCGCCGACGAGCGAGCAGCTGACGCTCTCGGCGCGCTGTCGCGGACGAAGGCCGAGTGATGCCGAGCCCGGGCTGTGGGATCGTGGGGGCCTACGGGGTCGCGGACTTCGTCACACCCCGTCCGTATGGTGGACAGATGCCCGTCGCCGCCCACGAAGGGAGTTGAGATGGCCAAGCAGCTTGTGCCCATCAACGGCTCCGTCCTGCGTTGGGCACGGGAGGAGGTCGGTCTCACCGAGGCTGCCTTCGCCGAGGCCGTCAAGGCCGAGGCGGCCGAGGTCGTGGCGTGGGAGAGCGGCGAGGCGTCGCCTTCGAAGGGCGCCTTCACGAAGATCGTCGAGGTCCTCAAGCGGCCGAGCGCGGTGTTCTTCCTGCCGAAGCCGCCGGTCGCCGCCGGTCTGCCGACGAGCCTGCGCAACGCGCCCGGTCTGGGCTCGCACAAGCTGGACCAGGTCGAGGTGCGGCAGATCCGATGGGCGCGCCGGCTGCAGGACGTCGTGGGATGGGCGCTGCGCGACGCCGGTGAACTGGCTTTCGACTTTCCTCGCTACTCGCTCGACGACGACCCGATCGAAGTCGCCGGCGCGGAGCGCGCTCGAACCGAGGTGACACCCGCCGAGCAGCTCGAGTGGGATAACGCCAGTGAGGCGTTTCGCGTGTGGCGAGGTGTCCTCGAAGCGCGCGGCGTGCTCGTGCTCCAGCTCTCGATCGGCAAGGGGAACGTTCGAGGCTTCTCGGCATGGGACGACTACGCGCCCCTTGTCGCTGTGAACACTTCGTATCACCCGACCGCTCGCATCTTCACGCTGTTCCACGAACTCGCTCACCTGCTCACGCGCACTGATGCCGCTTGCCTGCGCTTCATCCTTCCGAGCGAGCGCGACAGCCAGCTGGAGCGGTGGTGCGAGCGGTTCGCCGCCGCATTCCTCATCCCGCCGGACTCATTGCGCGTCGTCGCCAGTCGGTACGGGGCGTCCGAAGCGGTCAAGGTCACCGACGCCGACATCGCCCGGAAGATCGCCAACCGGTTCAAGGTGAGCACGCGGGCGACCAGCCTCCGACTGCAGGAGTTCGGCCTTGCGCCCTCGTCGCTCTATGGAGCCGTGGAGTCGATGTTTGCATCGCTCGACTGGAACAGCGGCGGTGGTGGCGGCGGCGGTCAGCCAGCGCCGGAGAAGCGGCTGGGTCAGGTGGGCAGCCGAGTGACCGAGGTGCTCCTCGGCGCCGCGGCCTCGGGTCGGCTGAACCGTCATGACCTCTCCGACTACCTGAACCTCACGACCGGCCAAGTAGCCGACCTTACGAGCCTGGTTGCCGAACGGTGACGCCACATGAGCGCGTGTGGATCCTCGACACCTCCGCGCTCGTGGAGGCGAAGTCCGCCCTGTCGGTCGCCGACCAGTGGCAGACCTTCAAGCTGCTCGAAGACATGGTTCGCGCCGGAACCGTCGCCATGCCGAGGCTGGTGATCCGCGAGATCTCGGAGATCGCGCATCCCGACCTGCCGGGCGCGTGGGCACCAGGCGTTCGTGACATCCAGCAGCACCCGCTCGATCCTGAGTGGGAGCACGTGCAGCGAGTTATGGCCGAGGCCGGCGACGTGGTCGACCCGAACAAGACCAAGGACGATGCCGACCCGTATGTCCTCGCCCTCGCGCTACAGCTCCTTCAACAGGGGCACAACGTGTGCGTCGTCACCGAGGACCGGGTCGATCGCAATCGCATTGCGGTGACGACCGCGTGCGATCGCCTTGGCATCGCGCGCTGTTCGGTGCGCGACTTCCTCGGTGGCCTTGGCGTGAAGACGAGGAAGGCGCCCGAGACTGAGGACGGCTGAGATCCACACCTAACGCCACCAGCCCTGCCGTTGGTCGGGAGCGGGGGGCCTCGGGTGGAGGCGAGGAGGACGGGCCTGGGGTGCGCCCTCGAACGGATCATCGCAACCGGGTTCCTGTGATCGTTCCCGCTGCCGTTCCCGTTCGCGTCCCGCTCGGGACTTTCTTGGCGGGACGGGCGTAGACAGCACCGCCCGCCTGTCCCCCGGGACGGGCGGGCGTCTCGTCGCCTGATCCGGGGGGCCAGCGCGAACGTCCAGCTCAGCGAGCCGACAGGACCAGAACGGGAACGATCACGGGAACGTCGTCGCGGCCTCGGGGCCGTCCTCCATGGGGAAGACTGGCCGCATGGCCGAGGAGGACCCGCTCGTCACCGAGGCGCTGGCCAAGCTGGAGGCCGAGGACCCGGAGGTTGCCCGGGACGCGGAGGCGGCGCTGGGGTCGCTGACGTGGGGCGAGGGGCTGTCGGTCATCACCCAGGAGCGGCTCCAGCACTTCCTCTGGTACAGGCTGCCGATGAAGTGGCTGACCGATACCGACCACCACCGCCAGATCGTGGCGGCCCTGGCCCGGGCCTTCGACCTGCTCGAGCTGGCCCGGTACGCGGCGTTGTGCCGGTCGGACGCCACGACGGAGGTCCTCGACGCCTACGAGCGCAGCGACAGCGAGGGAACGAAGGCGCTCTTGCGGGCCGACGCCGCATCCGGGATCCGCCCGCCGGACATCGACGAGATCGAGTGGGGCACGGTGATGGGCCTGGAGGAGTCAGCGGCGCTGTCCTCGACTGCCGAGATGCTGGAGCTGGCTGTGGTCTCCGGGGAGCTGGTTCCCGGTTCCCGGGGCTGGAAGCAGCGCCAGCAGGACCTCGTGCGGGCGCACGTGACGGTGCCGCGGATCGCCCTCGGGAGCCGGACGCTGCTGGAGGCAATCCGGGACGAGCGGCTCCAGACCTGGCTGGAGGGCCGGCGCAGCCCCACCCGGCGCCGGATCCTCAGGCTCCTGATCGCAGCCGTGCGGGTTCCGGCTCAGCTTCCGGACGGTGTCGACGATCCGCTCCCGCGGCTGCGGTGGCTGCTCCGCGAGCTGGTCGACGGCCAGCCGCTCACCCAGACCGGGAACCTGAGCCGAGCGTTCGTGCAAGAGGCGGCGCCCCGCTTCGGATGGGACTCCAGGAACCCGCCACGAACCGAGGACGAGCTGTACGACCTGCACCAGGTCCGCCACCTCGCCCAGCGCCTCGGCCTCGCCCGCCGCTCGGGCCGCAAGCTCTTGCTCACAGCGAAGGGGTGGGCCGCGCTTGCCGACGCCGAGCTCCTGCGGCGCACGGCGGCTCAAGGGCTGCTGCCGGAGCACGAGTTCGCCGCTGCCCTCGGCGAGATCACTCTCGCGCTGCTCATCGACCGTGAGGTGCACGACCACGAGCTCGACGCCACCCTCGCGGACGTCGTGGCCGAGGTCGGCTGGCGCGCCACCGACACCGGGCTGCCACCCGACGAGCGCGACATCAGCTGGGCCTGGCACCAGACGACGAACCTGTTGCGTGCGCTCGAAGTGCTGTCAACGGGCGGAGGCTGGCGGGACCGCAGCTACGAACTCACGCCCGCGGGCCGGTCGGTCGCGCTGGAGTGCCTCCATCACCGGGCCACCGGTCGTCGGTTGAGCGTCTGGGGTTGAGCTAAGCGGACGCCGGCCACCCATCTTCGGGCCCGAGCCGTGTGCCGACCGCGTCGGCGCAAGCTGGTCGCATTGGGACCTGTGGTTCTGCCTCGTCTGCCTAACCGACGCCAACGGCAACTGGACGGCGCTCGAGGAGCAGATCATCGTCGGGGACAAGCGTCGTTCGGTGACGGGCCGTACCTGGGAGCGCAAGCGCAGCCACCTCCTCCAGCTCCGGGCCCGCCTCGACGAGGCGGCCCTGGGCGCCGCTGAAACTGGGCCGACCTGTGCGAGTGGTGCATCTGGGAGGACTGGGGGAATCCGCCACCGGCGCAACACCGCGCCGTTCCGCGGCGCGCGCACGGGCGACGTCGACCCGGTCGAGCGCCTGCTGCTGGACCTCGTGGCCGAGCACCGGTCGCACCGTCTCGACTGCGAGGCTGACGAGGCGCTTCAACTCATGGCCTGGCTGGCCGTCGCGACCCACTCGTACGACCGCTTCGTCCCAGCGGCCAAGCGGCTGCGGGCCGACTGGTGGATACCGGTCGACGCCATGGGCGAAGCCGCCAACAAGGCGGGCAGGCCCGACCTCGCCGCCGAAGTCTACGGTGCCGCCATCGCCGGCGGCGGTTGGCACGCAGACCCCCTCGCCCGTCTGTGCCAGCAGCGAACCGGCGGCACCCCGACGGCGCCGCGCGCACCGCTCCGGCTCGTCGAGTAGGCCGTCTGCAGCGGCCTGTCTTCATGTCTCCCGGCCTACGCTGGGACACATGATGGGAGCACAGCGCGAGCTCATCGTCCGGGACCCGAGGGTCTGCCACGGCCAAGCGGTCGTGAAGGGCACCCGCGTGATGGTCAGCGTGATCCTCGACGCCCTCGCCGCCGGCATGGCCGAGGACTTCATACTCGCCGAGTACCCGTCGCTCACCGTGGATGGCATCCGCGCCGCGGCTGCCTATGGTGCCGAACTCGCCCGCGACGAGTACCCAGCCGTCGCGGCGCAGTGAGGGTCAAGCTCGACGAGAACATCCCCGTCAGGGCCGGCGAGCCGCTCCGGTCTGCCGACCACGATGTCGACTCCGTGGTCGACGAAGGGCTCGCGGGCGCAACCGACAGCAACGTGCTCGCCGGAGCGACCGCGCGCGACCGGCTCGTCATCACGCTCGACCGGGGCTTCGCCGACGCCCGGATGCATCCGCCCGGCTCCCATGCCGGGATCCTCGTGCTCCGGGTCCAGGACCAGTCGCCCCCGGCGATCGTGCGCGAGATCGAAGACCTCCTGACGGCCGTCGACATCGACGGCCTGAGCGGCTGCGTCAGCGTGTTCCGCGCCGGCACGATCCGCGTCGTCCGCCCGGGTGCATGATCAATACACCTGGCGCGGGTTGCCCATCCGCTGGATGGGCAACTTCGGGTTGCCGCCGGTGACGGACTCGTACGGCGCGCACTGCTCAGCTGGCAGCGACCGCGACGCACGGTTTCGGGACCGACGCTCTTGGCGCACCGTGCCCGGCAAATGGGCCGCAAGTCGCTGACCCGCCCGTCTAGCGCACCCTGAGGCGCTGAATCGGCTCCAGAGGCGCTGGTCAACGTGGCGGAGAGCTGCCCATCCAGTTGCCCGTCTCGAGCGAAATCGGGTGCGCAGGACCGAACTCCCTGTGCGAGCGCAACGCTCTGACCAGCCTCTTTGCGCCAGGGGCGCTCAACGAGACACGCCCGGCGAGATTCCTAATCTTCTCCGGCCACTTCGCCGACCTGCGACGATGCCCGAATATGGCCCTTGACCAGGGCCTTTAGATCACGGCCGATCACGCCGGCTCATGCTGCGTCCCACGCCCTGCGGCCTGGCCGCGACCTAGCGGGTAGCGGAGAACGGCGCTGATGGCCAAGTCCGGGGTAAGAGACGCCTCCGCCGGCGCCTGGGGCGCCACCGGTGTCCTCGGCGCTACGTCCACCGATGCTCTCGGAGGCAGACTCAGTTCGTCGGGTCATGAGTCCGCTGAGCGCCGTCCGGGTGGGTCCGCCGTCGTCGCCTACGTCCGTGTCGGTGCAGGTCAGGGGCGGCTTCGGCGACCCTTCGTTCGCCGTCGTCCGGGCCGGTACGTCGTAGTTCGTTTGACAAGTTGTTTGACACGTTTCCCCGACCCTGGCGCTCGAGCTCATGCTCGACAACGCGGCGGATCCAGGCCGACACCGAACGATCGTCGGAATTCGCGCGGCCACGGACCTCCTCGAGCGTCTCAGGCGCGAAGCGGACCGAGACCATCTCGGTCAAGCGTGGACGGCGGTGTCGCGCCGGGCCCTGCGGCTCCTGGTTCTCCGGGCTCGGGTAAAAACTCGTACTCCTCGTCGGGTGTCATCTTCTGCTTCGGGCTCATCGGTCCTCCCGGTACCGGGTGGCGAGGTGCTCGGCGGCGACGTAGCACCCGATCGGGCGGCACTCTGTCCATCCCTTGTGTCCATCTAAGGGTTACCGTGCCCATCCTCTGGCCCACTCACGCCCCACGTGGCAGCTCGTGCTCGAGGTAGCGCGTCGCTTGAGCGCTGAGCGGAACTCGTTCCGTCTCGCCGACATCGTCGATGGCGTGCAGCGAGTCGACGCGGGTCGCCCCCGGACCTCGATCCAGCCCGTTGTCCAGGGGATGACGAGCAACGCTGGTCGGGGGCCGCAGCAGCCCTGCGGCAAGGTGCTCCTCCGCACCGATCACGGTTGGTACCGCCTGCTGCCGGACGGCTTCGTGGACGCACCTGCCGCCACGCGGGCACCTCCTCGTCAGGCTCGTCGGAGCGATCCGTCGATTTCGAAGGTCGCGATCGATCTACGTCAGAGGGTGAGCGATGTCATCGACAACTCGGCGTCGTCGACAACCAGTCACTGATCGTTGCGGGGACCAAGACGCTCCACCACCTGCTCCCGGATCTGATCCCACCGATGGACCGACGATGGACGGGCGCGTTCTTCGGCTGGTGGCCGGCGGATCCACAAGCGCGCCACACCGCCATCTTCACGGAGGCGTTCCGGTCGTTCGTGAAGATCGCCTGGGCGAAGAGCCCGAGCAAGTTGGTCGGCGTCGGCTGGCGCACGTCGGCGACGAAGGTGCTCGACAACGCGCTCGTCGCCTACTGCCAGCTGCACATCATCAAGCCGAGGGGACAGCGTTGAGCGGTTCGATGTGGAGGGGCAGCCCTGGCTACTGGCAGCGGGAGGGAGATCGACGCAGGACGGGCGGCGCTGTCCAACCGGTGATCCTCACTGCGCCGACGAGGATTCGCTGACCACCGCCGTCCAATTGCGCTCACCGCGACGATCACGCCAGTGATGACTCCGACGCCATCAGCGGCCCCGACTTCGGGAAGGCCGCATCTGCTACGCGCCGTCATGGGTGAACCGCCAGGGGCACCGGCGGAGCCCGTGCCATTCACCATCGGCGAGTCGGCGTTGGATCGAGCCGCTGGGCGCCGCCGTTCCTTACGCAGCAGCCGTTGCTACCGCTCGGACGTCACGAACCAGACTGGAGTTCTCGGTCTCGACGCGAAGCACTCCGTGGGGCCCGGTCTCCTCGTCGACGAACGCGCGCACGGCTGAGCCTCAGGCCCAACGACGCGAGCCGCCCAGCCTTCAGCGCTGGCCCCGCCGCTCCCGCCGCTCCCTCTGCTCCTTGACGGCGGCGAGAACTTCGACCTCGATCAAATCCTTGCGCCTCCCGGCAGCCCGCTTCATGGTGATGAGGTCATCGAGGGAGGACACCTTGACGCGTACCCCACCAAGATCCTGCTCAATGGCGTTGGCATCGAGCATGTCAAAGCCGGTGGTCCCAGCCGGAAGGCCGAGGACGTCCACGGCGCCCGCCCTCGTACGGAACGTGAAGTTGCAGCCCCGACGGAGGGTATCGGCGTCGAGGATGAAGGGGAGTTCCGCATCGTCGTCGGCCCGGGAAACCCGGAGTCGGGCGCCAAGCTCGTTGAGCGCGGCGGCCAGGCGAACGAGGTTGTCTTGTCGGCGGTCGTAGCAGGCGTCGAGATCAGCAGTGACGCTGGGTGATCCCCAGATTCGGCCAGCCAGGCCACCAATGAGCACAAAGCGGACCTGGTGGGCACTCAGTGTTCGGAGTACTTCGAGCGGATCGAAGGGGCTGGAGCAGGCAATCACACACCGAGGCGGGCCAGGCCGGCGGCATCGTTCACGGCCCTGGTAAGCCGCTCGGCGGGTGAAAGGTCGAGCAGGTCGTCGATGAGGCTGCGGTCAACACCGAACCCCTCCGGCCGTTCGGGGGCTGGCGCGCTCCCCGCCAGCGGCCGCTCGTCAGGTCCCGGTGACTCCAACTGTCCCACGGTCGGAGCGTACCCGTGTGCCGCCGACGTTCAGGAGGCTCGGCGGCGGCGGGCCAGCCAGGCCTTGCGCAGGCGGCGACGCTCCTCCTCCGAGGTTGCACCCCAGACGCCGGCTTCCTGGTTGGTGGCCAGTGCGAACTCGAGGCATTCGGCCACGGCTTCGCAGTGGGTGCACACCCGCTTGGCAGCGTCGATCTGGTCGACCGCGTTTCCGGTGGTACCGACCGGAAAGAACAGGTCGGGATCGGTGTCGCGGCACGACGCCCGTTGCCGCCAGTCGTCGGCGTCCCAATCGTGGGTCCGGTTCCAGGTGAGCGCCATCGTGGCTCCTTCAGACACAGGGTTTCAGGGGATCAGAACTGCGGGTCCATCAGAACTGGACCTAAGGCGGGCAGGCCACGGAGAGGGAGCGAGGATCGAACTTAGTGAATTGCTTCACAAGCTACGGCCTGGAAGATACGAAGAGTTCAGCTTCGGCGGATCGGCATGCTACGTCCGGTCGGGCCGGCGATCAAGGGCGCGAAGCCCTCGATTTCCCTGAGGAGGCCAGAACGTGCCGGTCAGAACGGTGGTTCAGATCAGGGGCCAGGGTAGCGATCGACCCGACACAAGGGGGGGCAGGGTCGGGCGAGCGACCAGGGCCTGCGCCCGGCGGGCCAGGGCGGCGATCTCCGCCGGGCTGAGCAGGCCCGCGAAGCCTGCGCTGTCACCGGTGATCGAAGGATGGGCACCCAGGCGATCGACATCGACCAAGAGGTCCTCGGGGATCGCCCGCCCGCCGAAGTCCCAGATCACGGTCCGCAGCTTGGGGTCGGCATGCAGGCACAGCCCATGGTCGATGCCCCACACCCGGTCACCAGGACCCAGCAGGCAGTGCCCAGCCTTGCGGTCCCCGTTGTTGATCAAGAGATCGAACACCGCCATGCGCATCAGGACGGGGTGGTGCTGGGGGCGCTCGACCAGGCTGAAGTAGTGCTCCTCGGGTTCGGCGGCGATGAGTTCCTGCACCGACCCCAGGCCCAAGGGACCGTCGCTCTCGACCGTGGTGGGAACCAGGTCCCACCCCAGGATCTGGTCCACCTTCCAGGCCGCCACCTCGCGGCGCCACAGGCCGCGGGGGTAGTCCCACAGGGGCCGCTCACCGGCTTCGGGCTTGTAGATGGCCATGACCGGGTCGGGCCGCAGGCCGCCATGATCCATTTCCACCAAAAGGGTGGCGTTGGATGACCACGGCATTCGGCTGCGAAGCGCCATCGGCCACCTGGCCAGGTCTTCGGCGGGAACAGAACTTCCCGGCCGGACCGGCTCCGAATCGGCCGGGTCAGTTGCTGGCTGGGTGATGGCCGTTCAGGCGCACGCAGGTATGGCCACCGGGGTCGAGCGGGCGCCCACAAAGGCCACACGGGGGTCGCCCGGCGGTGATGAGCTTGCGGGCGTGGCCAATGAAGGCCAGCACCTGCCCCCGGCTCAGGTGGAAGCGCACACTGGCCCCGTCAGACTGCGATCCGTCCGTAGGGTCGAAGGCGAAGTCATCGTGGAGGATTGAACTTCCGGTTGTCACGTCGTCCCGTGATCCACCCTCGCCCAAATAGCTCCCATCGCTGCCCTCCCCATCGCTGCCCTCCCCATCGATGCCGGCT
This sequence comes from Acidimicrobiales bacterium, assembly GCA_052390275.1. Taxonomy (GTDB): domain Bacteria; phylum Actinomycetota; class Acidimicrobiia; order Acidimicrobiales; family AC-14; genus JBQTHD01. The sequence goes on from JBQTHD010000002.1 coordinate 83,703, forward strand.
TCATCGATGCTGCCTTCATCTGGGGCCATCAACTCCTCGACCACCAGTTCGATCCGGTCCGAATCCGGGCGGTAGCCCACGCCGATGGTTCCCACCACCCACTCGGCCACCACCGGTTCGGCCAGTTCCAGATGCTCCTGGGCCACCGGGTCAACCGGAGCCTCCGGCGGGGGCAGGTCCTCGATCATGCTGGTCAGGTACACAACCAGGGCCGCGACCTGGGCTTTCTCCAGCCGCAGCGAGACCACCTGGCCGAGCGACCGGGCCTGGAGGAAGAAGACCCGCTGGCCCGGCGGCCCGACGGTTCCGGCGGTGAACGCCTCCGGGTTGTCGAGATCGAAGGAGCTCATGCCGCCCGCAGTGGGGGAAGCTGGCCCACCAGGTTCACCCCCAGCACCATCGGGCCGGTCGGGCCATAAGCAATGATGCTGACCGACGCCGGGGACACGGTCAGGCGCTGGAACAGATCCATATGGCAGCCAAGTGCGGACATGACGGCGGCCTTGATGGGATCGGCGTGGGAAACAGCCACCACCACCTCACCGGGATGGGCTGCCCGCAGTCTTTCCATGGTGGTGGTCATCCGGGCGGCCATCTCCACCAGCGACTCGCCCCCAGGAAAGCGAAAACCCCCGGGCCAGCCCTGCACCACCTTCCACTCCGGCAGCTTGCGGGCCGCAGCCAAACTCATTCCCGTCCAGTCCCCGGTGTCGACCTCCAGAAGGCCCTTGTCCGTCCTGACCCGCACGCCGGTGGCTTTGGCGATGGGGGCGGCGGTCTGGCGGGCCCGCTCCAGGGGCGAGGCGTAGATGGCGTCAACCGAGGTGGCGGCGGAAATGGCCTCGGCCGCCCTCTCGGCCTGGCCCACGCCCGCCTCGGCCAGGTCGAGACCCGGTGCCCGCCCGGGAAGGTGCTTGCCGGTCGTGGGGGTCAGGCCATGGCGAACCAGCAGCATCAGCGTCGGTCGAACCTTGGCCGCCTTGGCCGCCTTGGCCGCCCTGGCCGAAACCGCCCGGCCTGAACCGCCCTGGCCTGCGCCCTCGCTGGTCGCCGAGGGGCCAGCGCCATCGGGTTCGACCGGCTTTGACCGTCGGGCTCGGCGGGCCGGGGCCTGGCTGTCATCCACGGCCGGGCACCGTAGCCCCACCGTCGGCGCCACCGCCCGTTCCTTGCGAGAATGCGCCGGTGATAATCGACGGCTTCTCCCTCCAGGTCCCCGATATCGACCCGGCCGAGACCACCGAATGGGTGGAGTCGTTTGACCAGGTCATCGATCAGCGGGGCCGGGGCCGGGCCCGTTACCTGGCCCTGAAGCTGCTGGAGCGGTCCCGGGAGCGCCAGGTGGGCCTGCCGGCCATGGTGAGCACCGACTACATCAACTCCATCCCCCCCGAGCGGGAGCCCTGGTTCCCGGGCGACGACCTCATGGAACGCCGTATCCGGGCCTTCATCCGCTGGAATGCAGTGACCATGGTCACCCGGGCCAACCTGATCGCTCCCGGCATCGGCGGTCACCTGGCCACCTACGCCAGTTCGGCCTCTCTCTACGAGGTGGGCTTCAACCACTTTTTCCGGGGCAAGGACGACCTGGGGGACCACCCGGGGGTATCAGCCGGGGACCAGGTTTTCTTCCAGGGCCATGCCGCTCCGGGCATCTACGCCCGGGCCTATCTGGAGGGCCGTCTCAATGAGGACCAGTTGGACCATTTCCGAATGGAGATGGGCGGCAAGGGCCTGTCGAGCTACCCCCACCCCCGATTGATGCCGGATTTCTGGGAGTTCCCCACCGTCTCCATGGGCCTTGGTCCCATCAACGCCATCTACCAGGCTCGATTCAACCGTTACCTGGCCAACCGGTCCATAGTCGACACGTCGGGTTCGCGGGTGTGGTGCTTCGCCGGCGACGGCGAATGCGATGAACCCGAGACACTTGGCGCGCTCTCGCTGGCCGCGCGAGAACAACTGGACAACCTGACCTTCGTGGTCAACTGCAATCTCCAGCGACTCGACGGCCCGGTGCGGGGCAACGGCAAGATCATCCAGGAGTTGGAGGCGGTGTTCCGGGGCGCGGGCTGGAACGTGATCAAGGTCATCTGGGGGGCCAAGTGGGATGACCTGTTGGCCCGCGACACCGACGGCGTTCTGCTCAACAAGATGAACACCACCGTCGACGGGCAGTACCAGAAGTATTCGGTGGAGTCGGGGGAGTACATCCGTCGGCACTTCTTCGGTTCCGACCCCCGCCTGGCCCGCATGGTCGAACATCTGAGCGACGATGAACTTCGCACGCTGCCGCGCGGAGGCCACGACTATCACAAGCTCTACGCGGCCTACGCCGCGGCCACCGAGCATCGGGGGGCGCCCACCGCCATCCTGGCCAAGACCATCAAGGGCTGGACGCTGGGCACCGAGGTCGAGGCCCGCAACGCCACCCACCAGATCAAGAAGATGTCCCGGGCCGACGTTCGGGTCTTCCGGGACCGGCTGGGTTTGGCGGACGTGATCGACGATGCCGCCCTGGAGGCGGATCTTCCCCCCTACTGCCGGCCTCCGGAGGGTTCACCCGAGCACGTTTACATGATGGAGCGTCGCCGCCATCTGGGTGGGTCCCTGCCCTGTCGCCGGGTGCTCCCGGTGCGGATCGGGCCGCCGGCGCCCAAGGCGTTCGCCGGCCTGGTCCAAGGCTCGGCCGGCCAGGAGGTCTCCACCACCATGGCCTTCGCCCGGCTGCTGCGGGAGCTGCTGCGAGATCCCGTTATTGGCCAGCGGGTGGTACCGATCATCCCCGACGAGGCCCGAACCTTCGGGATGGACAGCCTCTTTCCCGAAGTCAAGATCTACGCGCCCTTCGGCCAGCTCTACGACCCGGTGGACTCCCATCTGATCCTGTCCTACGCCGAAAGCCAGAAAGGCCAGATCCTGGAGGAGGGGATCACCGAGGCGGGCTCGATGGCCAGTTTCACCGCGGCCGGTACGGCCTATGCCACCCACGCCACCCCGATGGTGCCGTTCTTCGTCTTCTACTCCATGTTCGGCTTCCAGCGGGTGGGCGACCTCATCTGGGCCTTTGGGGACTCCCGCGGCCGAGGCTTCTTGTGCGGGGCCACAGCAGGGCGTACCACCCTCAACGGCGAGGGCCTCCAGCACGCCGACGGCCACAGCCTTCTGCTTGCCTCCACCGTTCCCAACCTGGCCGCCTACGACCCCGCCTTCGCCTATGAGTTGGGGGTGATCATCTCCGACGGGATCACCCGCATGTTCGGCGACGGTTCTGATCGAGCCCCCGAGGACGTGTTCTATTACGTCACCCTCTACAACGAGAACTATCTGATGCCCCCCCAGCCGGCCGATCCACCTCAGGGCCCGTCGGTGGCCGAGGGCATCCGTCGAGGGATCTATCGGTTCTCGGCGGCACCGGATCCCTCCACGGGGGACGGTGAGGGGCGGACAGATTCGGAGGCCGGTAGCGGTGCCGGCGGCAAGGCGCGCCGCTCGGGCGGGGATCGGCGGCCGGCTTCCATCCTGTTCAGCGGGCCGGCCCAGGGGGCTGCCCGTCAGGCCGCCCAGATCCTGGCCGACGACCACGGCGTGGCCGCCGACCTCTGGAGCGTCACCTCCTACAAGGCCCTGCGGGAGGACGCCCTCGAGGTGGAGCGCTGGAACCGGCTGCACCCCGGCCAGCCAGCCAGAGTGCCGTACGTGACCGAGGCCCTGGCCGGCTGCAGCGGCCCGACGGTGGCGGTCACCGATTACATGAAGATGGTTCCCGACCAGGTAGCCCGGTGGGTGCCGGGGCCGTTCGTCCCCTTGGGCACCGACGGATGGGGCCGGTCGGACACCCGGGCCAGCCTCCGGCGTCATTTCGAGACCGACGCCGCATCGGTGGTGGTGGCGGTGCTCTCAGCCCTGGCCCAGAGCGGCGATGCCAAGCCGGAGGAGGTGGCCGAAGCCATGGCCCGCCACCAGGTGAGCGACGTCTGACTCGGAGCCGCGCGGGCAAGACCTAGTGCACCAGGCCCGAGGCGCCCCGTCTTTGGGTGTACCTTGTCTGCACGGATTGGTGCACATCGAATGTACAAGGAGGGTGACGATGCCCGGCCAACGGACAACGGAGCGAGCCCAGCGGGACGCACGGCTCAATCTTCGAACCTCCGCAGCTCAGCAGCAACTGATTCGAAGCGCAGCGGCGGCGATCGACAAGAGCGTTACCGATTTCGTGCTCGAGAGCGCCACCACCAACGCCGAGCGGGTTCTCGCTGGTCGCCGCTGGTTTGTGCTCTCAGACGATGCATGGAAGGACTTCGAGACTCTTCTCGACGCTCCTGCTCCCCAAGCTCCCAAGCTCGCCGGCCTGTTGAGTCGCCCAACGGTCTTCGACTCGCCCCAGTAGACCCGGGCATGCTCGACCCGCCGATCGAGGCCCCGGTGCCACTGGCCAAGCATCACGTCGCGTCCGACTTCGCCTGCGGGGTGGACGAGTTGGACGAATGGGTTCGCGACTACGCCTGGGCCAATCACCGGTCAGGCAACGCCCGCGTCTTCGTGGCCGCCAGAGCCAGCAGGGTCGTGGCGTACTACGCATTGGCGACGGCTGGGGTGGAGAAGGCCGAAGCCCCAGCCCAACTGACGAGGGGCGGCGTTCCCGCTCAGGTGCCCTGCCTTCTCCTGGCCCGTTTGGCGGTGGATCTCGGCGAGCGGAACCGGGGAGTGGGCCGGGGCCTTCTCGTCGATGCAATTCGGCGGGCGGTACGGGTCTCAGAGGATGTAGGGGTGAGAGCCCTTCTCATCCATGCCCGTGACGATACGGCACGGTCCTTCTGCCAGCATCAAGCGGAGTTCGTTCAGTCACCAACGGACCCCCTGCACCTCCTTCTTCACCTGAAGCATGCCCGCAGCCTCATGGCGTGAGGATGCGCTGGCCGGATCAGGCCTTGCGGGAGTTGCGCCGCCGGTCTGACTCGGTCAGGTGGCGCTTGCGGACCCGGATGGCGGCGGGGGTGATCTCCACCAACTCGTCGGCGGCGATGAACTCGATGGAGGACTCGATGGTCATGTTCCGAGGCGGCGCCAGGACGATGGCATCGTCGGCCGCGTGGGTGCGGATGTTGGTCTTCTGCTTCTCCCGACTGGCGTTGACCACCATGTCGCCCGGCCGGGCGTTCTCCCCGATGATCATTCCCTCATAGAGATCGGCCCCGGGGCCGATGAAGAGTTCCCCCCTCTCGGCAATGCTGTCGAGGGCGTAACCGGTGCTGACTCCTGAGCGGTCGGCCACCAGCGCTCCGCCTCGGCGGCCGGGAAGGTCCCCAACCCACGGGGCCCACCCCCGGTGGCGGGTGTGGAGCAGGGCGGTCCCCCGGGTGGCGCTGAGCAACTGGTTGCGAAAGCCCAGCAGGCCCCGGGCCGGCGCCTCGAAGCGCATGACCGTTCGGCCCGGATCCCCCGGGCGCATGTCCAACACGGTCCCCTTCCGGGGGGCCAGGGCCTGGGTGACGGTGCCCACATGGGTGTCGGGGACGTCCACTGTGCCCTCCTCCACCGGTTCGTGGCGCCGCCCGTCTATTTCCCGGGTGATGACTTCGGGCCGGCTGACCTGGAGTTCGTAGCCCTCCCGCCGCATGGTTTCGATGAGAACGGCCAGAGCCAGTTCTCCCCGGCCGGCAACTTCGAGAACGTCGGGCGAGTCGGTGTCGGTCACCCGGATGGCCACGTTGCCCAGGATCTCCTTGGCCAACCGGTCCCGCAGGTGCCGTGAGGTGACGTACTTGCCGTCCCGCCCCGACAGCGGCGAGGTGCTCACCCCGAAGGTCATGCGAAGCACCGGTTCGTCAACGGTCAGGCGGGGCAGCGGATCGGGATCGGCCGGATCGGCCAGGGTGTCGCCGATCTCCACCTCGGCGAAGCCGGCCAGGACGAACAGGTCGCCGGCCAGCAGTTCGTCGACCGGGGTCCGACCCAGGCCGTCGATGGCCAGCACCTGGACCGGCTTGCGGGGCAGGGGACCGGGGCCGGACTTGACCAGGGCCAGGGGTCGGTCGGCCCGAAGTGTCCCCCGCATCACCCGGCCCAGAGCGAGGCGACCGAGGTAGTCGGAGGCATCGAGATTGGTGACCAGCGCCTGCAGAGGTGCTGCCGGGTCGCCAAGGGGGGCGGGGATGGTGCGGACGATGGCGTCAAGAAGGGGGGCCAGGGTGGCATCGGGGGGAGGGAGGCCGACGCCGATCATGGCCCGGCCCTCGCGCGCTACGGCCGAGATGACCGGGAATTCGATGTGATGGTCGGGCACCTCCAGGTCCATGAACAGTTGGTAGATCTCGTCCAGCACCTCCTCGGTGCGGGCGTCGGCGCGGTCGACCTTGTTGAGCACCACCACCGCTGGAAGGTCGGCAGCCACCGCCTTCGACAGCACGTAGCGGGTCTGAGGCAGCGGACCCTCGGCCGCGTCCACCAGCAGGAGCACCCCGTCGACCATGGCCAGGGCCCGCTCCACCTCGCCCCCGAAGTCGGCGTGGCCCGGTGTGTCCACGAGGTTGATCTTGATGTCGCCCCAGCGCACCGAGGCGGCCTTGGCCAGGATGGTTATGCCCCGCTCGCGCTCCTGGTCGCCGGAGTCCATGACCCGGTCGGGTGTCTGGTTGTGCGAGCGGAGAACTCCGGTCTGGCGCAGGATGGCGTCGACCAGCGTGGTTTTGCCATGGTCGACGTGGGCGACCAGGGCGACGTTGCGCACCTACCGACCGGCCGGGGCGGGCCCGGCCGTGGAGCGTCCAGAGGGATCGGACATAGACGGTGGGGGAGCGCTTCGGGGGTCATCGCCGGTTGCGGCCCGGGCGGCCTCCCGCCGACGACCGGCCCGAGCCAGCAGAGCAAAGGCGGCGATGGGCACCATCAGGACGGCGCCCTCGATGAGTGCTCCACCCACGCCCCCGTGGGCAAGCAACTCGTTCACCCCGTCAGCCTAACGGTCATGACGCCGACCAGATCCCAGAGGTAGTCCTTCGGGGCACCGAGTCGTAGATTCGGCTTTGCCATGTTGGAGTCCTCAGGATTGTGAAGGTCGCTCCGAGGGCGCCAGGCCCCCTCTCCACCGGCACCGTCAAGTCCGGGCCCCCAAGGCGTTCCGGATCGGCGGCCAACTCCATTCTCACCGTTCTGGCCCTCGCCGCCGTCGCCGTGGTCATATCGGTGTCGCTGGCCCTGATCGTCTCCGACTACCAGGCTGACCAGCGCAACCATCAGCAGCGGCTCGCCGTCCGGTCCCGAGCCACCGCCCAGGCCCTGGGTGACTTCCTGGGGGGTCGGCTGGCCTTTTTGAAGGCGGCCGCCGATTTGCCCAGCCTGTCCGGGGACCCGTCGGCCATCTCCCGGGCCCTGAAGGCATTGTCAGACCCCGACGTGGGCCTGAGCGGCGGGGTGGGGCTGGCCGATCCATCGGGCCTGCTGCTCTATGAGCACGGCGCTCCGCCGGGGTCACTGCCGGTCGACCTGTCCCAACGCGACTACATCCGACAGGTCCAGTCGACCAGACGACCGGTGGTGTCCGACGTGGTCCGGGGCCTGATCTCGGGGTCCTCACTCGTGGTCCTGGCCGTCCCTGTGGTCGACGGCGCCGGTGAGCTGACCGGGATCCTCGTCGCCTCCGTGCACACCGAGGACCTGAGCCGGCATGTGCCCTCCCTGGCCGGACCCGACTTCGTCCAGGTCCTCGACGGTACGGGCCATGTGGTCCTGGCTGCGGGAAAGGCGCCGGACCAGCCCGATGGTCGAACAGGTGTGGCACCGACGGAGCCGACTGGGGTTCCGACAGGTTCCGAACCCGGGATCGGCGGGCCGGCATCGCAGCCCGCACCGAGCCTGCGAGACGGCCAGGGCGATATGGCCATCGAAGTCGACGTCGACGGGATCCCCGGATGGCGACTCCGGTACCAGGTGGCCTACCTGGGCACGACGTTGGAGACGACGGTGGAGGAGGCGGCCTTGTTGGGCATCCTCGTGATGCTGGCCGGAGTGGCGATCATGGTGGCCTCCCGGTCGGCCCGCTCCAACCAGAGGCGGGTGCAGCACCAGGCCGACCGGGCCGACAGCCTTCGCCGGCTGACTGACGCCCTGGTGGCCGCCCCGGACCGGGCCTCGCTGGCCAGCATCGCGGCCGACCATCTGGCCGCCGCCTCCGATGGGGCCGCCGCGGTCGTGCTGGTGGCCGAGCCCGAGGTTGCCCGGCTCGAAGTGGTGGGCCTGGCTGGACCCATCGATCCGTCCGTGGCCGAGGCGAACCGCTACATCCCCGTCGGCGCGGACTCCATGGCCGCCGAGGTCTACGCCCGGGGAGGCTCGATGGCCCTGGCTCGGCAGGAGTTCGCCGACAGGTACCCCGACCTGGCCGCCGAGGCCGCGAGGGTGGGCGCCACCTACTTTCTGGCTGCCCGCTTCGACGCCGCCGCCGTGAGCGGCGTTGTCAGCGTCGGCACCCGTCGCCCGCCGGATTCGGTTCCTGACGCCCTCGACCTGGTGGCGGCCATGGGCGATCGCACTGGCGAGGCACTCGCCCGCCTGGCAGTCACCAAGGCCGAGCACGATGCCTCCCGAAGTTTTCAGGAGGCGATGTTCCCCAAGGACCTCCTGGGGCCCGATGACCGGTTGCAACGATCAGCCCGATACCGGCCGGCCAGCCAGGACGAGCGGGTGGGTGGCGACTGGTACGAACTGGTTCGCCTCGACGACGACCGCATCGCCTTCGCCGTGGGCGACGTCGTGGGTCACGGATTGGAGTCGGCGTCGGTCATGGGCCAACTGCAAAGCGCTCTTCGGGCCTATGCCCTGGCCGGAGCTGAACCCGCCGAGGCTCTCAACCGGCTGGATGAGTTCGCCCAAACCGTTCCCGGGTCGCTTGCGAGCACCGTGTTGGCCGGAACCCTCGACCTGGCCTGCGGCCGGCTCCGTCTGGCCAACGCCGGCCACCTGCCGCCGATACTGCTGCGCGACGGCCGCGCCATGGTTCTGTCCAACGCCTTCGGCCTCCCCTTGGGATGCAGCCGGGAGTCCACCCGCAGGGAGCAATTGGTCTTCGACCTGGGCAACGAGGACCTGCTCGTGGTCTACACCGACGGGCTGGTCGAACGTCGGGACGAGGTTCTCAACCAGGGGATCGAGCGGCTCAGGCTCAGCATCGAGCGTCACGGTCACCGTCCAATCGAGCGGTTGGCCGATTTCGTGCTGGCCGATTGTGTCGACGACTCTCAGCCCGACGACCTGGCACTGGTGTGCCTGCGCCCGGTGGGCCCGACGCCGGCCACGTTCTCGGCCCGCCGGCCCGCTGAGCCACGGCACCTGGCTGATCTACGGCGCTCGATTCGCCGGTGGCTGGCCGGTCATGGGGAGGAGCCCGAGGTCATCGACAACGTTCTGCTGGCGGTGGGGGAGGCGGCTGCCAACTCCGTGGAGCACGCCTACCAGGGGACGGCCCCCGGCCCCTTGATCGTGGAGATGCGTCGTTCTCAGCCCGGGGTTGACACTGAGGGAATCCATTGCGCGGTCAGCGACCGGGGTCGCTGGGCCCCGGTCGGGCCGGCGGCCGGTCGAGGCCGGGGCATCAAGATGATCAAGGCGGTTACCGCGGAGATGACGGTCGAGCGCACTCGCCAGGGCACCACCGTTGGATTCTCCATCCGCCGATCAATCCCCACCCCCAGATCAAGCAACTCCCGGGCAGGCGACGGCGACGGCCAGGGCCCGACAGATCTCGAGCATCCGCTCCTCCGATAGGCGAGAAATCAGGGTCGCGGCGCCCGGTGGCTCAAGTCGCTCGGCGGACGTCGCGCAGGGCCAGGAGTTCGGTCAGGACGCTGGCGTCCTTGTCCCGGCCCAGGGCCTCCTTGGAGGAAATGAGATCGTCCAGTCCGGCCACTTTCACCGGGGCACCGAAGACCATCCTGACTTCGGCCCGATGGAGATGGTCGTGGTAGCCACCGACCCCGGCGGCATCGAAGACCAGGTCCAGGGGGCCGGCTTCGGTGGTGAAGTGCCAGGCCGGGGCCTGAGCCAACGCTGTGGGCCCGTGGCGCAGAAGATCGACCTCCCAGGGATCCCCAGCCTCCATCGCCATACGAGCCTCGCCCACAAGGACGGCCGCCCCCAACTCCACCAGGGCCTGGCATAGGCGGGCCAAATTGGCGGCGTCCTGGGCGGCGACAACGTCGGCGTCGACGGTGACCCGGGAGGCGCCGTGCATCAGGCAGGCGATCCCCCCGATGAGCACGTAGTCAACGCCGTGGTGGTCCAGGGTTCGCAGGATCCGCTCGGTGTCGAGGGGATGGATGACCGAACTGGCGGCGAAATCAGCGCCAGCCGGGCAATCATCGATGGCGTCGGTGCCAGCACCGGAGTCGGGGTCATCAGCGGCGTCAGCGTCAGACGAGGCCCTGCCCGTCATCGGGTCAGGTTCCAGCGGCGGTCACCCATGGGGGACGGGGGATAGGGGCTTGGGACCCGGGTTCCCCCGCCCACAACCGGCAAAGAGAGTCGTTCTGGCGGATCCGGTCCTCCAGGCTGAGGCGACTCTGGGCCCGGCGCTGTTGCGCCCAAGCCTGCTCGTCGCCTCGCTCAAGCCTCACCGACGGAGAAGCCTAAGACCATGTAGGTGACAAGTTCCAGTAGCGACCGGTCGAACTGCCGGCCTTCGCTCACCGTGGCACCGGTTCTTCATGTTGAGGCACCCGCGGGCGGGCGGTGGCGGCCGGGTCCCTGGGGTCGGCGAGGCTCAGGGCATGGTGGACAAAAGGTGGTGCTCCAGGCCGTCGGCCAGGGCGTGGAGGGCGTCGCGGCCCCGGCCGTCGTAGCACGAGCCGTGCATGATGGCCAGGGTTCGGGGGTCCAGGTCGGCGAGGCGGCGGATGGTGGGGGCGGTCGAGGGGGTCAGGCAGACGTCGCCGAACTGGTCGCTGGTCGCCAAGGACCTCTCCACCACGTCGTCGTCGCGCAATGCCGGCCCGGGGCCCAGGTGACCGAGCAGGTCGCCGCAGAGCAGGGTCCCTGTCACCTCCTCGTAGAGCACTCGCGAGTCCCAGCCGTGGGGAATGTGAGGGGTGTCGATATGGCGAAGCCGCTTGGTGCCGATGTCGAGCACGGAGCCGTCACCCATGGCCATGGGCAGGCGCAGGGCCATGTCGTTGAGCGACACCTCGCAGCCGATCGTCCCGTGCATCACCTGGGCCGAGGGGGCCGCGGCCAGCCATTGATTCATGGCTCCCGCCTCGTCGGCCTCGAGATGGCCGAACCCGATCCAGCGAAGCCGCTCCGGGCGAACCACCCGGGAAGCGGCATGGGCCAGGTCGTCGAAGGTCGAGGCCAGGCCGCAGTGGTACAGGAGCGGTTGGTCGGCCTCCAGGATGAAGGAGTTGACAGTCATGCCGTCGGGACCGATGTCGGGCAGCAGCAGGCTCAGGCGATACACGCCGTCGGCGATCTCATCGGTGGCGACCTTCACAGAGCGGCCCTGCAACCGCGCTGGGCCCCGCCGGGTCCCCGACCGATGTGCCCACGCTCTCGAGGCACCCACCGACCAGTCCCGGTAGGTGCCAGGGGCAATTTCAGGCGGTGCGACCCCGGAAGGACTCCACCGCCGCCACCAGGGCGGGGCTGTCGAGGATGTCGGCCATGACCCCGATCTGGGCTTCCCAAACTTCCGAAGGCACTAGGGCCTTCACTGCGTCGTCGAGGACGTGGTACACGTCGAGGCCCAACTGGACCCCGGCCAGGGCCCCTGCATAGGCCGGGTCTCCGAGAACCACCGTCTCGGCTGTTATCTCGGCAGCTTCGGGATCCGGAGCGCCGATCAGCACAACGATGTTCTCGGGACCGTGAGCCTCGGCCAGGCGAGCTATCGCCTCCTGGCTCTGCAGGTCCATGGCTCCCGAAGCCGTTCAGACGAAGCACTCGGTGGCCACAAAGGCCACGTGGGCTCCCGCGGCCTGGGCGCAGGCGGCGATGGCGGGTCCGGAGATCCCGTCCCGCTCGCCCAGCGCTATTACCTGGCGGTTATCGAGCATTCAGCTGTTCACCCCCTGGTTGAGCCCGGCCAGGGTGGCTTCCACCCAGGCGGTGAGCTTGGATGCGGACAGGGCCGGGTCTGCTACCCGGGCCACCTCCGCCCCGTCGACGAACATCAAAAAGGCGGGGAGACCCATGACCTTCAACTCCATGCACAGCCGTCGGGCCTTGGGCGCCTCCAGCTTGATGACGGAGATCTCGGCGTTGGCCTCGGCCAGGGCTTCGACTGTGGGACCCAGGGCCAGGCATGGCTGGCATTGGGGGCCCCAGATGTCGACCAGCACCGTCCCTGTGGCGACCAGGTCACGAAAGTCTTCCTTGGTGGCTTCAACCACGGACGCCAAGCCGATCACCATCCCTTCGGGTTGCGTTCCAGCAGCACGCTCATGCCGTCGGACAGTTGACACATCCGGCCCAGAAACAGGCTTCCCTTGGCCAGGAGCAGGACCCTACCTGCATCGCCGGTGGTCAAACGGCTGACGGCGTGAGGGGCGTAGCACAGGGCCGAGGCCAGGTGGCCCTGGGTGGGGCTGTACCCGGGCATGCCCCTCTCGGCCACGAAGGTAGCGATGTCGGATCGCTCGATGTGGCCCTGCTGGGCGGCCAGGGCGGCGATGGTGCGGTAGTTGCGGTCGGGCACGTTGCCCGAACCCTGGGGCTCGGTTATCTCAGGGTTGTGCAACTCCGTGGCGTAGTCGTCGACGTCGGTCGCCGACAGTCCCAGGCGGATCACCGGCTCGATGGCCAGGGCGCTCATCACCTGGGGGGCGGCTCCGCCGGCTGAGACCTTGTGGCGTCCGACACTGTCGAGGCGGATGACCGGCGAGCGGCCGTCGTCGGCTTCCACCAGGGCGGCGGCCCCGCCCAGAACGTCCTCCATGATCGGCATCTCATGGCGGAGGTGGCCCTGGAACTTCATCCCCAGCTTGGCCAGCGAACCGCCGGCCACGATGGCCACCCGGCCGAACACCCCGGAGGTGACCAGGCTGGCGGCGATAACGGTGGCTGGGATGAAGGCGGCGCAGAAGTCCTTGACGTCGGCGCCCGACGCCCCACTGAGCCCGCAGACCTCAGCCACCGCCTTGGCCATGTTGCCACCGCCCCGCTGGTAGCGGTCGCCGATGGCCTCCTCGCCGCAGCCGATCACATAGTCGATGGAGGCCGGGTCCACACCGGTCTTTTCGATCAGGTGGGCCAGAGCCAGGCTGGCGGTGGCCTTGGCCGACAGGTTGTCGAACAGGACGGCGGCCGCCAGGGAGGGATCATCGGCCTGGGCGGTGCGGACCACCGCCAGGGGATCCCCTCCCCAGGGAGCGACCGTTACCGACCCGGGCGAGCCGGCCAGGGCGCCCAGGTCCCCGGCGGCTTTGGCCACCGCTTCGGTGGGCAGCAACTTGGCCAACGGGTGAGTCGCCAGGGATGCGCAGGCGCGGGCGGCAAGGGCCGGGTCCAAAGTCAACAGGTCGAAGTGGTCGACCGCGGCCATGAGGCCGAGGAACTCCTCCTCGCCCATGATCTCCCCGGCCGGGCCAAAGCGCGACCACCCCGGACGGTCCGCTGTCACCGCCGGTGCCGACCCCACGGGAACGAACCAGGGCCGCGGGCCGAGGTCCCGTGGGTGGATGGCGTTGATGTAGGCCTGGTGGGGCCCATATGCGGTGGCCTGGTCCAGATTGCGAAGCGATCGGGAGAAGGCTTGCGCGGTCTCGGGCTCGGCCGGCAGGACCCGACTGGGCTTGGACCCGTGGGCGGCAAAGTTGGGCACGTGGGCCAGCACCTGGGTGGCGGCCCGGAGCACGGCGGCGGTCATGGGCGGCCTCCGGGTGATCGGTCTGGCGACGGCCTGGGGTGACGCGGCCAGCCCCGGGCCGCCGGCCGACGGGATGGTCGATGCAGGCACGGCCTGGGATCGGTCACGGTGTGAACACGGTCGGTTCGCTCACCGCAGTGGTGACCGCCACCAGAGCGCCATTCAACAACCTGCGCCGCCAGGCCCGCTCCGCCTCGGGATCGAGCGAGGGGTCTCCGGCCGGATAGGGGATGCCCCGGGTGGGCACGACGCGAGGCGCCCCCACCCGCAGGGCGATGGACACCAGGTTGCACAAAAGGGCGGTGGGAATCCCGGCTCGCTCCAGTTCTTTGGCCAGCGTTGCCCCGCAACGCGTACCCGTGCCTCACGTGGCGGTGAGGATGGCGGCCCGAGCCTCGCTACGGCGCAGGTCGGCGGCCCACTCGATACCGAAACGGCGGGCAGAAGCCACCGCCGTGCCGTTCCCGGTGGTGACCAGGAACTCGCCGATGATCCCACCGATGACCCCCTCGGCCTCCAGGGCCCGGGCCGCGTCCAGGGGCAGGATGCGCATGGGGTCGGCGTTGGCCCAGGCGGTGGAGAAGCCGCCGTGAACCGACCGCCACTGACCGGGTTCCAGCCGGCCGAGGCCGTCGATGGAATAGCGCAACCACCTGGTGGCCCGGGCGGATTCCAACGAGCCGGGGTTGTCGTCGGGGACCAGGCCCCCCTCGGTGACCAGGGCCACGGTGGCCGAGGCCAGGTCCGTCACCGGTGGGGCCGGGGTGACCCGGTCGAAGCGGGGGACGGGGATCTCGGTGGCCTGGCGGTCGCCGGCGTGACGGGCCAGCGCCAGGTCGATGGCCCTGTTGGCGGCGTTGGCCTGGGCCAGACCGGTGAGCCGGGGAATGGCGCCGATACGTCCTTCGGCGGACCCGACCGCTTGGCCTGCGGTCAGGGCAATGATGGCCGCGGTCAGGGTGCTGAGCGATTCGGCCATCCCCCGGGCTGTCTCTGTGCTCGCCACCACCACCGCCCCGGCGGCCTCGTCGAGACCCGGGTTGTCGGGGTGCATGGCCGCCAGCGAGTTGATCCCGGCTGCCGTCGCCGCGGCGGCCACCCGGGCGCAGGCCAGGCCGTAGCGACCGCTGGTGAAGGCCGGGCCCGCTATCACCAGGTCCGGTCGATGGGATCTGATGAGTTCGAGGATCTCGGCGACGGCCCCATCCTGGCCGGCGGCGTAGTCGTCCCCGCAGGACACGGTGGCCACGACTTCGATGGCCGACCCCTCCGGCGAGCCCGTGGCGCCCCCGGCCGCGTCCGCGGCCAGGAGTTGGGCGAGGCGCCGGCCGGGGCCGACCGGCCCCGCCGTGACGGTCGGCGGGTTGGCCGCTGCGTCCTCGCCGCCCACCCCGGTGAAGAACTGGTTGAGGTAGTGCACCACCCGGATCACGGCTGGGCCCCCGAGGATCCGATTGTCCCCGCCGCCCCCGGACCGGCGGTGAGGTGCCCCCATCCCATGGGGCTGAGGGAGGCGTAGATGACGGCCAGAGGCAGTTCCATGGCCTCGGTGGCCGGCCGACGAAGAAGGGCCAACTCGGCACCGCCGAGAACCCGGTCCATGGCTGGAAGGGCCAGTCGGTGGTCGTAGTTGCCCGACGAGATCATGGCCACCGCCCGCTCAGGGGGGACCACCACCGGAGGGCCGGTTCCGTCGGGGCCGGACATCTCCGCAAAGATCCCGACGGCGGAGATCCCTCGATCCTCCAGAGCGTCCATCTTCAGTGCCATGTCCCCATCGGCGTTGCCCCCGCCCTCCTTGGTCACCACCACCGCCTGGAACCCGGCCCGGGCACACAGATCAGCGGCGGCCACCGACACCGCCTCCTTGCCGGTGGCATCCACCGGTTCGGGGCTGATGACCAGGCCGGCAAAGCGCAGGTCGTGGCCGTGGCGAGCCAGCAACGCAGTCACCACCGGGTGGTTCTGGTGGATCCACGTGGGGTTCTTCAGAGACGGGTGGCCGAACTGCCCGCTGACCACCGCACCTGCGGCCACCTCGGCGGCGTCGAGGAGTTGGGGAGGACAACCGGCAAAACTGACGCCCCGGACGAAAACGTCCTTGAAGACCCCCTGGGTCTGCAGATTGGTGACCGCCCCCACCGCCGGGAGGTCCGATCTCTGCGGAGCAGCGTCGGGTTCGGGAGTCAGTCGATCGGAGTCGCCGGGTTGATCGATGGCGGCTTCGGCCAGGTGGGCGGCCAGCCCCAGGGCTCCCCGCCGAAGGGCGATGTCGACGGCCTCCCAGGTGGCCCCGGCGGCAGGGCTGAACTCGACGACCACGTTGGCTGTCGACCCCAGAGGCGACAGAGGTGCTGCCGGTCCGCACATGTCCACGACCGCCTCCTGAGCTCGGGGCAGATGGCCGGCCACCACGACCGCCGCCCCGGCCAGTCGATGGATGACGGCGGGCGCGGGACAATCGGGTGGAGCCAGAAAGCCGGGGAAGACGCCGTGGCCCAACGGGGCGTCGGCCCGGGAACTTTCGGCTTCGCCGCATCGGGGCTCGACCGCGTCGAGAACCTTGACCAGGCGGGTGGAGTCGCCGGGATTGGCCGTCGATACCCGGACCCAGGCCAACGCCGGATCGGCCAGCAACTCGGCCGCCTGATCCTGGCCTACGGTGAGAACCTGGCCGGTCAGGGAGGTACGGGTTCCGATCTCGACCCGACCAACCGGGTGCGAGATCAGCACCGATCCGCCGGAAGCCATGAACCGATACTTCCATCTCGCCGGCCAGGCCGGCCAAGCGGCCCGCGCAGGGCGCGAGCCGAGGAGACACCGACATGAGCCGGAACCGACCATGAATGACCACGACGCCCCCGCCGGTGCCTCCCCGCCGGCAACCTCGATCGGCCAGGGTTCACCTGTCGTCCCGGCCAGCCCGCCCCCGCCCGCCGAAGCGTTGAGGGTCGAGGTGCAGGTGGTGGCCTCCGAGGAGGTCGGTCTGCGGGAGCGCACGGCACCGGTCCTGCGGTTGCCCGACGTGGCCCGCGACTTTCAGGACGCGGATCACTGGCTGGTCGGGTGGGACATCGCCAACAAGGTCGAGGGCCGGCCGTTCATGGCTTTCATCGCCGACACTGTCTCCGGGCGGATGACGGTGGTCGACGGGTTGATGGACGGCGTCGCCAGCGACGACTCGTTGTCCTACCTGCCGTTCGAACGGCCGCCGTCGGATGACGAGTTCTCCTGGGCTTGCAGGGTTCTGGCTGAGGATCTGGCCAGCACCTCCGCCGGTGTCGAGGTTGCCGGTATCGCCTCCCCCGGATTCCAGGCTCCGGGCGAATCTGTCTACCGGCCCTTCCCGCCCCTGGCCACCCGGCGGGCCGAGGATGGGTCGGTTACCCGCATGGTGGCGGTGGGTCTGCGATCGCCCGAAGGTCGCCACCGCATGGTGGCCGTGGAGGTGGGCACCGGGTACGTCCATGACCTCGGTCCCCGGGGTGACGGCGAGCCGGGAAGCGAGTTCGGGCTGGTTCCCGCCGACGGTGATGACCCGCCGGCCGGGTCCGGTCAGCGATTCCGGGTCAAGGTCCACGATGGCGAGGAAGTCCTGTGGGATCTGATCGTCGCCCGCCCGTCAGCTTCCAGCGGCCTGGCCGGATCGGGGGTGGAACTGGCGGAGGTCGACTTCGCCGGGGTTCGGGTTCTCGACCGGGCCCACGTTCCCATCGTCACCGTCGCTCCGGCTGAGGCCGACGGGCCGACCGTGCGGCTCTGGCTGCACGAGGAGGGTTCCTGCGACGCGCCGCCGGCCCAACCCGCCGACGACAACTCGGGTCTGCGCGAGCTTCAGGGGCGGCCCCCCGCCCCGTTCGAAGCCGGGGTGGACGGCGGCGGGTTTCGGGGCGTGACCCTGGCCGTCGACGGCCGGGACCTGGTCATCACCTCGGCCATGCGGGCCGGTGTCCACCGCCTGAGCCAAAGCTGGATCCTGGGGGCCGACGGGTCGGTCCAGGGGCGAATGGCCTGGGCCCCCGCCCTCCAGCCCGGTCCGGCGGTCCCGGTGGAGGTAACCGCGCACTGGCGCTTGGACTTCGACATCGCCGGTCCGGCCGACAACACCGTGCAGGAGTACAACCAGCCGCCGGTGCATGGCACCGGCCCGTGGCACACGATCCGTTACGAGATGCGTCGGTCGGCCCGTCATCCCCTGGGATCGCCGGAGGCGGTCCGGAGATGGCGGGTCCGCAACCGTCGTTCGTCCCGCTCGTACACCTTGTCCCCCGGCCCACACGGCGGCGACGTGTGGTTGTTGCGCTACCACCACGGCGAGACCGACGACGGGCGGTCCTGGTCCACCGGCTACCGCAGCGAGGCGGATCTGGACGCCTTGCTCACCGGGGAACCGCTCCACGGCGAGGACGTGGTCCTGTGGTGCTCGACCACCGCTCGGGGTGGGCCTGGGCCCACCGAGGCCATGGGGCCGGATCTGATCCCCGGCCAATGGAGCCGCTCGTCACCGCTGGCCGAACCCGAGCTTCTGTAAGCCCGATCGGGTTGCGCCCGACGAGAGGTCTGGCCTCGCCTCTCGATATCAGAAATATCCTGACGCCGGCTCCAAGCAGCGCGAGAATAATGCTGGGTGAGGGGCCGCTACGTTGCTCGCTCGTCGTGCCCAACTGGCCTGGTGGAGGCCCTGATAAGGGTGCCTTGACTCACTCGATTCTCTTCATCTCAAGGTCATCTTCGTAGCTCATTCACAGAAGGGTCACAGATATGAAACTGAAATTGCGTCGACTAACCCGATGCAGTGTCGACCGCGAGGCCATCGAGCGTCTGGCGTCAGAGGAGCTCGATCGTCAGGTGGCCCAGGGCAAGCCTCCGGCGCAGGAGTGGGACGGGTTGGACTACCCGGTGGACGCCGATACGGACCCGACCGCCGTGGCCGAGGCAGAGGCGAGCCCCGCGGCCGAGGCAGAGGTGACCGAGGAGCCACAGCCAATCCATTCATAGAGGTCGGTTCGTTCGGAATGCCACGGGCGTCCCGGCGTTGGGAGAGCCATGGCCACTGAGAGGCTCCTAGAGAGGCAACTGGCGGAGGCATCGGCCACCCAGTGGATGGCCGATGCCGCTTGTCGCGAGTCAGACGTCGCCTTGTTCTTCCCCGAACCCGGTCCCGGTTCCGACGTTTCCAGGGACGCCGCGGGGGCCGACGAGGCCCGGGCCGAGGCCGAAGCTCGAACACAAACCGCCAAGGCCATCTGCGCCGCCTGCCCGGTACGTCAGAAGTGCCTGGACTTTGCCCTCGTCACGCGGCAGGAGGATGGGATCTGGGGCGGGCTCGATGAGGCCGAGCGCCGCCGGTTCCGCCGCCGCCGCCAAGAGGCCGCCCGGGCCGCTCGCCGGCCAGGCCAGGCCGCCTGAGTCCGGGGCCTTCGAGTTCAGCCGGCGGGGACGCTCGCCGATCCGGACACCGAACCCGATACTGAGCCAGATACCGAGCCCGACACTGAGCCGGCACCGGGTCCGGTGTCTGCGGGGGTGACGTTGCGAACGGTGGTGCCATCGTCGTTGCCACAGGCTCCCGCAGCACCAGCCAGGGCCACCAGGGCGGTCCCCACCCAGATCCGTGCTCTCATGGCCTACCCCTTTCAACCAGCGAAGCCGGCGCTGTTGGCGGATTTCCGAAGTCCAATCCTTCGGCATGGTTCGAACTTCGACTTAGTCGCGCCGAAGTTAGCCCCAGCCAGACCATGAACGCGAGCCACCCTCCGTGCAAGGCCCAGTCCAGGGTCCCGGGCCGGGTGTAATCGGGAAGGAGGTTTCGCCAAAGCCGGTACCAGGGGGCCACGGTGGTAGTGAAGTCGACCACCCACGTCAACCGGGTCAGCCAGCCCTCGACCACCACAACCCCGAAGGTGGCCACCCCGATCAGGCCGGTGCCCACCACCCAGAGCCGGCGTCCGGCCCAGGATCGTCCCGCCCAGGCCGCTACGGCGAGAATCACACCGGGCAGGACCACCACCACCTGGCGCCCCGGCCACCACCACCCGTGCATGGTCAATGCGGGGAAGGTGGCGGTCAGCCAACCGGCGGCCACCGTGGCGACAAGTGCAGCGCCGATCCAGGACGCCTCGCCCGGTTTCGCGTCACCCGGGTGCGGTCGCCGAGCGGAAGGAGCCGGATCGGGGCCGGCCCGACGGCGGAGTCTGAACCAGGCGGCGTCCTGAGTTCCCACCGCCGCCAGAGCGGGGACGGCCAGCAGGTGGATCGGCGACCAGGCGGCGAGTCCGAAGGACTGGTCGGTCAACAGGCCGACCAGTCGCCGGCTGCGCCCCAGGAGATCGGGCGCGGTTCCCATCACCTCCGCCTGGTCGTCGGCGAAATGGGACCCGGCGGCGTACGGGGTGATTCCGCCATAGGTGGCCAGGTGAAACCAGGCGTAGGTCACTCCTGCCAGGCCCAGGGCGGCCACCACCAAGGCGGTTGACGCCAACCCCTTGACCCGACGCCGCAGCGCCATGCGGCCGACCAGGACGGCGGCCAGGACCAGGGCCACCGGCGAGTACTTGACCGACAGCCAGGGCAGGGCCACCACCGCGGCAACGGCCAGGAGGGTGCCGCGGCGCCCGAGAGGCCCGGTGGCCGCGGTGAGGGCCAGGGTCACGGCCAGGGCAGCCGGAAGCTCGGGGTAGATCTGGCTGCCGTAGACGGCCAGCGGCGCCGAAAGTCCGAACAGGGCGACCACGCACGCAGCCACCCCCGGGGGCACCGCCAGGCGGCGGACGGACACCCAGATCAAGGCCGCGGCCAGAACCCCGGCCATGGCGGCCATGGCCAGCTTGGCTCCCACCCAGCCGCCCAGCTTCACCGGCAGGGCCAGCAGCACAGGAAGGAGGGGGTTGTGCGGGCTGAGCCTGGACCCGTCGGGCTGGGCTGCGTCCTGGGGTGGCAGGTCGGGGGGGTGAAAGGTCCGGTACCGGCCCTCGGCTCGCTCGTCGGCGATGTTCAGGTCGCCGTCCTCGGCCAGGCTGATGGCGCTGAGCAGGTACTGCGGTTCATCGGCGGTCACGGGGGCGCCATAGGTGGCCCGGACCCCGATTCCCGAGGCGGCCGCCGCCATCACCGCCAGGCCAACGAGGGTCATCCACCGAACCAGAAGCCGGCGGCTCACGGGCGCCCGGGGCTCGGCGGATGCCCGCTGCTTCACGTGCGCTCGCAGCATCTCGGCTCCCTCACGTGCGCTCGCAGCATCTCGGCGCCCTCACCTGCGGCCGCCGCCCCACGGGGCGCTCGTCAGGGGTTCCGTCCGCTTCACAGGTTCTGGCCCCTGCGGAGCACCAGGGCCCAGGTCAAAAGGCCGGAGATGCTCAATAGGACCAACGAAGCCAGCCCCATCTCCGCCAGAAAGCCGTCCTCCGCCGCGTTCCAGATCTTGGTGGCGAGGGTGGAGTAGCCGGTGGGGGAGAGCAGCAGGGTGGCGGGGAGTTCCTTCATGGTGGACAACAGCACCAACCCGGCCCCCGCAGCCAGGCCGGGCAGCATCAGGGGCAGTTCAACCGAGGCCAGCCGGCGAGTCGGACTGGCACCCAGCACGCTGGCTGCCTCGCCCAGCCGCGACGACACCCCGGCCACCGCCACCTCGGCCACCCGCAGGCCCTGGGCTCCGAAGTGCACGACGTAGGCCACGATCAACAGCGGCAGGCTCTGGTACAGCCCGAGCCACACCGGCGCCTGCAGAGCCCAGAATCCCAGGGCCAACGCCACCACGAGACCGGGCAGGGCCAACCCGCCCACCACCAGGGCGTGGGCGGTCTCCCCGGCCCGGCTCCGAAAACGGGTGGTCAGGAAGGCAACGGGGGTGACCACGGCCAATGCCACCACAGCCGTGGTGAGGCTCAGCCCGGCGGTGTGGGCGGCCGGGGAGACCAGGTTGGCCAGGTCGGCGGCCAGGGCGGCGGAGTTCTCCCGTCCTGACGCCAGGCCTCGAAAGGCCCACCAGCCCAGGACCACCACCGGGGCTACCAGCCCCAGGGTCGCCACCGCTCCCACCGTCGCCAGAGCCGGCAATCTGGCCCGGCCCAATGCCAATCGGACGAGGGGGCGGTCGGAGCGGCCGGGCGTGACCTGCCGCCGCCGGGCCATGGCTCGCTCCGAGGCGGCCACCATCAAAGCCACCGTTCCCAGAACCAGGCTGAGGGCCAGAGAGGCGGGAAGGAGTCGGGAGGAATAGATGGCCCGGGTCAAGGTGTCGAACCGCATGAGTTGCACGGCCCCGAAATCACTGACGGTGTAGAGCCCGACCAGCAGGGCTCCGGCCCAGATGGCCGGCCGGGCCTGGGGCAGGACGACCCGGGCAAAGGTGGCCCAGGACCCGGCCCCCAGCAGCCTTGACGACTCCTCCAGCGACGACGGCAGGGCCGAGAACCGGGCGGCCACCGGCAGGTAGACGTAGGGATAGGTCAAAAGGGTCAAGACGATGAATGCGCCCCAGAAGCCCTCGATACGGGGGGCCTGACCCAGACCCAGGCGATCGAGTCCAGCCCCGACCAGGCCCCCGGGGGCGAAGGCCGCCAACAGGGCCGAGGCCCCGACGTAGGACGGAATCACGAGCGGCAACGGCAGGACGGCCCTCCACACCCGGGCCCAGGGCACGTCGGTGCGGGTGGTCAGCCAGGCAAGCAGGGTACCGATCACGGCGCTGGCCGCAGCCACCGAAACCGAGATGGCCAGGGTGCGCCGCAGTGGGCCCAGGGTGGCATCGGAGGCGACCACGTCGAGCAGGTCGCCGGGGCTGGCCAGGTTCCGTGCCACCAGGTAGCCAATGGGGGCGGCGAACGCCGCGGCCACCAGCCATCCGACAGTCGCCAGACCCGGCCCCGGCCGCCGCCCCCCCGGAGTCCCCTCGCCCGGAGTCAGATCGGCTGGAGTCAGATCGGCCGGAGTCAGATCGGCCGGAGTCAGATCGGCTGGGGTCAGGCGGACTCCAGGCCGCTCGCGTCGATGAGTTCTTTGGTCCTGGCGAGCCCTCCGCCAAGGGAGTCGGCTTCAAAGGTGGGGGTCTCGATCTCCGACAGAGGCGGGAGCCCATGGGAGGGCGCCACGCCCGACGCCAGGGGGTATTCGAAGGATTCCTCGCTGAAGAACTGCTGGGCCTCGGTTCCCAGCAGGAAGTCAACGAGCCTACGGGCCGATTCCGAGTCGTCTGTGGCGGCCACCACCGAGGCGCCGGTGATGAGGTTCATGGCCCCGATGTCGGCATCGGGAAAGATGTGGTTACGGGTGGGAAGGTCGGGGTCCTCCGCCAGTGCACGGAAGTTGTAGTAGTGGTTGACCAGCCCGAAGGGGACCTCACCGCGGCCCACCGCCTCGACGATGGCGGTGTTGTTGGCATAGGTCCGGGCACCGTTGTCCTTCATTCCGGTCAACCAGCCCAGGGTGCGTTCCTCGCCCACTGATTGGCGCATGCCGGTGACGAAGTCCTGGAAGGACCCGTTAGCCGGCGCCAGCGCCACCTTGTCGGCGAAGGCCGGCCCGGTCAGGTCGAACACCGAGGCAGGCAGGTCGGCCTCAGCCACCAGGTCGGAGTTGTAGACCAGAACCCGGACGCGGCCCGAGATCCCGACCCACAGCCCGGCGGGGCTTCGGGACGCCTCGTCCACCCGGCCCAGCGTGTCGGCCCGGAGCGGGGCCAGACGTCCCTTCTGAGCCAGGAACGCCACCGCGCCGGGACTCTGGGACAGGTAGACGTCGGCCGGCGAACGGTCCGCCTCGGTGTCGATGAGCAGGGCCAGGTCGGCGGACTGTCCGTAGCGGACATCGACGGCGATGCCGGTTTCGGCTGCGAAGCGCTCCAGGATGGGGCTGATCAGGTTCTCTGTACGGCCGGAGTAGATGGTGACGCGCTCGGAACCTCCTGCCCCGGATGGCCCCCCGCAGGCGGCCAGAGCACCCGCGACCAGGGCCCCGCCGGCCATGGCCGCCATCGGGTTCCGCCGCCGGGGTGAAACCGGGCCGCCGAGCGAGGCATGGGTTCGGGCCCGCCGATCGCGCACCGCCAGTAGCCAGAGGTTCGTCGTGCCTATCCTCATATCTAAGGTGAACCCTACTCCGGTGGATTCCAGCGACCCGGTCGTGGTGTTCATGCCCGCCCGCAACGAGGCGCTCACCGTGGCACAGGTACTGGATCGGGTCCCCGCCCTGATCGCGGGCCACCGGGTGGAGCGGCTGGTCATCGACGATTCTTCCACCGACGGCACCGCCGAAGCTGCCCGCCGAGCCGGGGCCCGGGTGGTGCGCCTGGAGGCGCCGGGCGGGTTGGGAGCAGCGGTGCGCCAGGGCCTGGCGGAGGCCCGGGCCCTGGGTCCGGCGGCAGTGGTGTTCTGTGACGCCGACGGGGAGTACGACCCGGCCGAATCGGACCGCTTGGTGGCCCCCATCTTGGAGGGCCGGGCCGACTACGTGATCGGTTCCCGGTTCTCCGGCGACATCGGTCGTATGCAGCGGCGACGGCGGGCTGGCAACCGGGTCCTCACGGTGGCGTTGTCGCGCCTGGCCGGCCAGCATCTCACCGACGGCCAGAGCGGTTTTCGGGCCCTATCGGGCCCGGCGGCGGCCGCAGCGGTCATCAACCACGACTACAACTACGCCCAGGTGCTCACCCTGGACCTCCTGGCGAAGGGATTCCGATACGCCGAGGTCCCGATCAGCTACTCGTTTCGCACCCAGGGCCGCTCGTTCGTCCGTCTCGTCCCCTACCTTGCGCACGTCGCCCCGGCCGTGTGGCGCATGCGGCGCAATGGAGCGCGGACCCCGGTCAGTCCTCCACCACATGAGAACGGAAGCCATCCCGGGCCCGGCCCCAGCGTTGGCGGTCAAGGGTCGGCCCCGGCCCCACGCAGTCGGCGATAGCCCAGGCCATGGCCAGGCCGTGGTGGGTGTTGTCGTGGGCGAACAGTCCATGGCGACCCAGGGTGACCAAATTCTGATGGGAGGCCAGCCAAGACTCCACTGCGGCCAGATCCTGTGCCCAGCCCCGGTGGTAGATGGGGTAGACGGCCGGTTCGCGCACCACCACCGTCTGGCGTACCGGCCCCGGGTCCAACCCCATGTCGGCCATGTCCCTGGTGACCACCATCACCAGCGCTTCGTCGGCGGCCGACCAGGTGGAGTCGCCCGTTCGGCAGGGAATCTCGGCGCAGATCACCGTGGTCCCGGGTGGGTCGGGTCCGTCCCGATAGTTGCGGGGTTCGGACAACCGGGTCATGGCCGTTTCTGATCCGGGGAGATAGTGGGTTTCGAATCGGCTCAGGCGGTGGGCGTCGAGGACCAGATACACCAGCACCATGGCCCGCGAGCGCAGACGGGAGGCGGCCTGGGTAACCGCCGCCGGCGGACCTGGCTGGACCAGGGAGGCCACGACCTTCAGCGGAAGGGTGGAGATGACCAGATCGGCGGCCATCGCCTCCCCGCTGCCGCACTCCACCGACCACGCCTGAGCCGGGGAATCCCCGCCGGGCAGTCGCAGGCCGGTGACGGCCGTGTCGAGACGTAGCTCGACGCCGGCTTCGGTGGCGCCCGCGGCCAGACCGACCGAGATGGCTCCGAACCCGCCCTGGGTCGGGTACCAGAATCGCCCGGAGTCCCGGGCCAGCATTCGCCGGGCCATTCCCGCCGCGCTGCGGGCGCTGATCCGCCGCCGGGCGGCCTCGGCGTCCACTTCGGTGGGTGGGAGCCCCCACAACTTCTTGGCATAGGGAAGGTAGAAGTGCTCCGCCAGCGTCGGTCCCATGCGGCGGCGCACCACCGAGGCAAAGTCGTCGCGGCCCATCCCGGCCGGTGGCGAATGCATGCGGGTGGCGACCAGGTCCCGGGCGGCCCCGGCGGCAAGCCCCGGCGGCAGGTTCCGGGCCAGGTCGCCCGGGCGCATCGGGTAGGCCAGCCAGCGGCCGGCCAGGCGCACCCGGCCCCGCCGGCGCCGCCACTGGAGCCCGCCTTCGATCAGGCCGCCGACCTCACCCAGGATGACCGGGTCGATGCTTGGGTGAAGTCGATGGCTCCCCAGGTCGACGGCCATCCCGCCCACCGCCAGGCTGGCGGCCAGCCCACCCACCTGGTCTCGGCGCTCGAGAAGAGTCACCTGATGGCCGGCAAGGGCGAGTCGCCAGGCGGTGGCCAGCCCGGCCGGCCCGCCCCCCAGAACGGCGATACTCAACTGTCGGTGGCTACCAGGGCGACCGATCCGGATTCTGCGGCCCGGGAACTGGGGGTCAGGGAACTGTCGCCCAGGGAACCGGCGGTCAGGGAACCGTCGTTCGTGGAACCGGCGGCCAGGGAACCGTCGTTCGTGAAACCGGCGGTCAGCAACCCGCCGGGGGAGGGTGCGAAGGCGGCCGGAAGTCCGCTGATGCGAGGTTGGCCCGCCCAGGCTGTTGCGTGCCCTGAAAGCCGAACCCCCACCCGGTCACCGGCGGCGAGGTCGGGGGCGGCCCCCACCCGGGCCCGCAACCGGACACCAGCGTCGAGGCTGAGGCAGTAGACGCTGTCGTGCCCGTAGAACTCGACCCGGTCGACCACGCCGACCGACCCGGGTGACACCACCAGTTGCTCGGGCCGGACCATCACCTCCACCGGGCCGCGACAAGCCGACGCCACCGGCAGCAGACCCAGGGCGGTGGCCACGTGGGAGCCCCGACCCTCGCCCTCCAAGAAGTTGGCCTCGCCCACGAAGCCGGCCACCCAGGGCGATGCCGGGAAGCGGTAGAGGTCGGCCGGCGGGGCACACTGGACGATGGCCCCGGCGGACATGACCGCCACCTTTTCGCCCAGCAGAAAGGCCTCCTCCTGGTCGTGGGTGACGAACAGGGTGGTCACCCCCACCTCCGCCAGGAGTCGGCCCACCTCGGCCCGTACCGCTACCCGAAGCGAGGCGTCAAGGTTGGAAAAAGGTTCGTCCAGCAGCAGGACTTTGGGTCGGGGAGCAAGTGCCCGGGCCAGGGCCACCCGCTGCTGCTGGCCTCCCGACAGGGTGGCCGGAAGCCGGTCGGCCAAAGCGGCCAGGCCCACCATGTCCAGCGCCTCGCCGACCCGGGGGGCCAGGGCTCTGGTTCGGCGACCTGGAACCCGCCGCCCCTGGCGCAGGTCCCGGGGTAGGCCGAAGCCCACGTTCTGAGCCACCGTCAGGTGGGGGAAGAGGGCCCAATCCTGGAAAACCATTCCCAGCCGTCGTTCCTGAGGGGCGACGAAGACCCCGGGCCCGTTCAGGGTCCGCCCGCCGACCGCCACGGTGCCCGCACTGGGTTTCTCCAGGCCGGCGATGGTCCTCAACAGGGTTGTCTTACCGCAGCCGCTCGGACCGAGCAGGGCAACGATCGAACCGGATGAAACCGAGAGGCTCACCTGATGCAGGACTGTCGTCGTCCCATAGGCCTTGACCAGGTCGACGACCTCGACGGCGGTTTCCACTGCCGCGAATCGTAACCTTGCGGTGGCGAAAGCCAACCTTCGGGGTCGTCCCGATCAGATCTTGGATTCACCGTCGACTTGACCCCAATGGTCACGGATGCCCGGCGCCGTGGGGTTGCCCGGCTGGTTTGTCATTGCCCGCCCTTACGCTGCGGACTCCTTATGGCCCCGCGACACCAGTCGTCCTTTCCCGGACCGGCGGCCCTCGGCCGGGGGGCGGTGGTCACGCCCCACACCTCGGTGCCTGAAGATTGTGCCGGTTGGCCAAAGGTTGAGATCGACGAGGCCGGCCTGGTGCATCCGGCCGGTCCGACCGCCGAGTTGGGGGCTCTGTGGCTGGCTCGCCGACCGGTGTTGGTGGTGCTGGCGGTCGACGCCGCACGCCTCCGGGACCCCGAGACCCACGCCGGCCCGCTCTGGGCGCTGGATCCCGGGTTCGAGTTCAGCCGGGAGCGTCTCCAGTACCTGGTCTGGTCCAACAACTACGACTGTCGCGGCCCGGAACCCATCTGGTGGCACGCCCGGCGGGCCGAGCGCCTGGGGGCGTCGGCCGGCGGCCCAGCGGATGTGGTCCTGGCCGACGGGACCCCGGCATGGTGTGACGGGGGCCCTCGTCAGCCCCTGGACCCCGATGGGTTGCGGCTTCCCGGAACAGGTCTCGGACCCATCGCCGTGGTTCATCGCCACTCCATCGAGTTGGCCTCCCTCCGGCCGGACCGACCACTTCCCCTCGATGGAGGTACGGAGCCAGGAGAACCTGCGGCCGGGGAGGATGACCCAGGTCCTGGCCAGAACCGGGCCGCGTTCGCCGGAGGTGTCCTCGCCCCGGATCAGTTGGCCGCCGTCAGCCACAGCCATGGATCGGCCCGGGTCATCGCCCCGGCCGGGTCCGGCAAAACCCGGGTTCTGACCGAGCGCCTCCGCCATCTCCTGGCCGATCGCCAGGTGACGTCGGCCACGGTGGCGGCGGTGGCCTTCAACAAGCGGGCGGCTGACGAGATGGCCCAGCGCTGCGCTGGCCTGGGGGCCAACATCCGGACGGTTCACTCTCTGGCCCTGGCCATCGTCAATTCCAGTGGACCGTTCGTGAACGACGGATCGCGGTACCGGCGGGTGATCTCCGAAGTAGAGGTTCGAACCATCCTGGAGCGCCTGACCGAGGTGCGCCGCCAGCGGAACGTCGATCCTTACGCCGCCTACCTCGACGGGTTCAGCGCCATCCGAATGGGCCTGCGGAATCCGGCCCAGGTCCAGGAGGACTTCCCCGACGCCGCCGACCTGGCCCGGGTATTCGATCAGTACCGCCGGGTCCTGAGCGAGGAGGGCCTGGTGGACTTCGATGAGCAGATCTACCGGGCCATAGAGATCCTGCTGTCGGACCCGGTGGCCCGTGCCCACAACCAGTTGCGATGCCGGCACCTTCTCGTCGATGAGTTCCAGGACCTGACCCCGGCCACCCTGTTGCTCCTGCGCCTCCTGGCGGCACCCACCTATGACGTGTTCGGGGTGGGTGACGACGACCAGGTGATCTACAGCTACGCCGGGGCGGACCCCAAGTTCCTAATCGACTACGGGCGCTACTTCCCAGGGGCGCGCAACTACGCTCTTACCGTCAACTATCGTTGCCCGCCGCCGGTGGTCAGAGCTGCGGGCCTGCTTCTGTCCAACAACCGCCGGCGGGTGGTGAAGCAGATCTCGTTGCCCCCGGGGTCGAGTCATGCCAACGGCCCCGGGCCTGATGCGAACGGGTCAGATAGGAGCGGGCCAGATACGAACGGGCCTGATGCGAACGGGTCAGATAGGAGCGGGCCAGATACGAACGGGCCAGATGCGAACGGGCCAGATGCGAACGGGTCTGATGCCGCGACCGGTCTGTGTATCGAGAAGGTCCCAGCCCAGGCCCAGGCCGCGGCGGTGGCCAGGCATCTGGCCCACTGGCGTTCGGCTGGTCTGGACTGGTCGGAGATGGCGGTTCTGGCCCGGGTAAACGCCGGGCTGATGGCCACGCAGGTGACCCTGGTCAGCCAGGAGATCCCGTGCTGGGCCCCGCTCGGGCCGGGAGTATTGGGTCGGACCGGTATCCGCTGCGCCCTGGCCTATCTTCGGCTGGCCGCGAATCCGGCCCGGATGTCGCGCTCGGACCTGGCCGAGACCATCCGGCGGCCCAGTCGCAGGCTGTCCCGGGCCGCAACCGATGCCCTCACCCGCCGGGCGCATTCCTCCCTGGCCGAGGTGTCCCGCCTGGCCGGGCGGTTATCGGGGACCGACTCGAGTCGATTGTCCGGCTTCGTCGAGGACCTCGAAGCGGTGGCCGAAGCGCTGGCCGCCGGGGGGACGCCGGGGGGATTGCGGGCCATTCGGGTGCAGGTGGGGCTGGGCCGGCTCATGGACACTCTCGATGGTTCCCGGGCCGGGTCGGAGCGGTCATCGCATGCCGACGATCTCCTGGCCCTCGAACAGGTGGCCGGCCTTCACCCCGAAGCTTCCACCTTCGAGGTCTGGCTCAACGAGCACCTGGCCGCCTCCGGCGATGAGAGCGGTGTGGCTTTGTCGAGCGTTCACCGGGTCAAGGGTCGGGAGTGGCCGCTGGTCATAGTGGCCGGGGTCGGGGCGGAGAGTTTTCCTCACCGACTGTCGGCGCCGGGTGGCTTCAACCGCCCCCTCGGCGGCGCGGCGGCCGACCTTTCCGCCGACCCCTCCAGGGAGTTGGAGGAGGAACGGCGGATCTTTCATGTCGCCCTGACCCGGGCCAGCCGCCACGCGGTGATCCTGGCCGACGCCAGTGCGCCTTCGCCCTATTGCGCGGAGATGGAAGGCCGTATTCCGCCTCCATCGGGTGCTTCATCCCGAGCGTCGGGCCGATCGACCGGGGCGACTCCGATGGCGTCGGGTGCGCCGGGTGGCGTCACCGCAGTGGGGCCGATGGCCTCGCGGGCACCGGTTCAGGCGGGCCCGCGGGCGGGGGCAGAGGCCGTCAGGGCTCTGAAGGTTTGGAGGCTGTCCACCGCCAGCCGGGAGGGGGTGCCGGCTTACGTGGTTCTCTCCGATGCCCAGATCGAAGGGATCGTACAGGAGGCTCCCAGGTCCCTGGTGTCTTTGGCTCGGTGCCGGGGCATCGGGCCGGTGAAGCTGGACCGCTACGGAGATGAAATCCTGTCGGTCCTGGAGGCGGCGATGTAGAGGCCCGGGCCGGGTCGGAGTCGCTGGGGGAGGTGCTGGGCCGGGGCGGTGGCTGCCGCCGGCGAGGTCCAGTGGGGCTTAGCGTTCCTCTTTGAACTCGACGTGGCGGCGAAGGACGGGGTCGTACTTGCGCAGCACCAGGCGTTCCCGGTTGTTCACCTTGTTCTTGCGGGTCACGTAGGTGTATCCAGTGCCCTCGGTGCTGCGGAGCTTGATGATCGGGCGCTTTTCCTTGCCGGCGGAAGCCATCAGATCTTGACTCCCTGGCGGCGCATCTGAGCGATGACCGACTCGATGCCCCGCTTGTCCACCGTCTTGATGGCCCGGGTGGAGAGCTTCAGCCGGACGAAACGGCCCTCCGAGGGGATCCAGAAGCGCTTCGTCTGAATGTTGGGATCGAAGCGACGGTTGGTGCGCCGATGCGAATGTGAGATCGATTTCCCGAATCCGGGTTTGGTGCCAAAGAGCTGGCAGGTCCGCGACATGCCGGCCACGTTATCCGCCGGGGCACCGCGCCCGGGAATCGGCTCCCCGGAAGAAGGTGGAGCAGGCGGGGGCAGTGGGGGCGATCGTTCAGCCAGGCGCCCGGATCATGAACCGGGCGCCTGGCTATGTGGATCCCGGCCGGCCACCACCCCAACGGTGGCGGCCACGCTAATCACCGCGCACAGGGCGAAGACGATCAACAGTGGATCCAGCGTCGTATCGGAGAATGTCGCCACCGCCGGGGTCGGGGCGGTGACAGCCTCGACCGGGGAGCCGGGGACGATCGACCCGCCACCGACGGGCCCGACCCCGCCACCGAACTGGCCGGTGCCGATACCGCCGAACTCGACGACCCCGGGAACCACGAGGCCACCGACGGCCAGCCCTTCACCAGCCACTTCCGGGGCGGCGATGGAGTGCGAGGGCGCCGGCGCCGGGACCACGGCCACCACCGGGGTTACCGTCACCGTCGCCTTCATCTCCGGATGGATCTCGCAGAAGTAGGCAAAGGTGCCGGGGCTGGCGAAGGTGTGGGTGAATGTCTCCCCCTGGCGGAACAACGGGGACCCCAGTTCGCCTCCGGTGGTGGAGGTCACGCTGTGGCGAGCCTCGTCCCGGTTAGTCCAGGTCACCGTGCTCCCCGCGCTGACGCTGAGCGTTCCGTCGCCGTAGGTGAAATCGACGATGTCCATGGAATGAGTCTCGGCCGCCCCGGCAACCCCGGCGGCCATCGCCGCCAGCCCCAGCGCCAGCCCGAGGCCGCCGGCCAGGACTCGACCAATGGATCGGCCCCGTCGGCTCTGGGTCTCGAATCGCTCAGGCGACGTCATGTCGGGGGCGACACATTCACGAGTACCGCAGCCACCGAGATAACCGCGGCGGCGAGAACCACCTCGGAACCCACCGAGACGGCCAGCGGGTTCAAGCGGGGCATGCCCGACCCGGCCGGGGCCAGGGTCATCCGTCGGTCGACCAGCCGTCGGCTGCGTTGGGCCACGGCCAACAGCGCCGCGACCACGGCCAGTTTCAACAGCAGGGTCTGGCCGTAGTCGCTGTTGAACAGCGAACCCCACGACCGGACTAGCAGCCACGACATGACCGTTCCGGTCCCGATCACCACCGCCACCGAGGTGAACGCCACGCCAGAGAAGCGGGCCACCACCCTTTGGCGGTCCTCGGCTCCGGAACCCGAGGCTTCCGAACCCAGGACCGTGGCCACCAGCATGACCAGGCCTCCGATCCAGATGGAGAGTGCACTCAGGTGGACCAGGTCCACCACCGAGCCGAGCCAGGCCGGCTCCGCGAAGGTGGGATGGCTGATGAATCCCGGCGTCCGTAGGAGGCCGATGCCGACGCCGGCGGCCGCGGTCCGCCACCACAAGGTGCCGGAGGCGGCCTGACCATGAAGGGAGAGGGCGGCCAGGACCGGCAGGGTGGGAAGCAGGAGGATGGCTCGTGCCGCCCAGGCCCGCCCGAAGCGGGAGTCCAGGGTGTCGGCGAGCAATTGCCTGTCCCACAGGTCATGGCCGAGGCCAAAGCCGGCTCGATCCAGCCCGGCCAGGGCGATCCCGGCCACCGACCCGAGCGCCAAAGTGGCCCAGGCCACCCACAGAATGCGGGTGGCCCGGCGGTTGTCGGAGCCGGCCGGCCAGATGGCGGTGACAAAAACCAGGCCACCGACCAGGACGGCGGTGGACAGGTACACCAGGCCCCGAGCGGTGGCGAAAGCGGGTGAGACCAGCCCGGTGCCGATGGAGGCGGCCGCCGCCGCCCCGGCCCCCTCTCCGGCGTGAGCCCAGGCCGCCCCCGCCGGAGAGGCCATCGTGAACACCATGCCGAGAAGCCCGGCCCGACGGTTCAGCCCGGCCGGCCGGGTCAGCCCGTCCCCCCGGTTCAGCCCGGGCCCCCGGTTCAGCACGGCCGGCCGTGTCAGCACGGCCCGAACAGCATGTTGTTGACCAGGACGGTATGGGTGAGGGTGTACTGGTCCAGGTCCAACAGGTCAGCTATCTGTTGGCTGGGCGACTCCTCGAAGTGGGCGGCCTGCAGATGCTTGACCAGTGGCCCGATTGGCTCGAAGGTCGGGGAACATGGCGCGGTCGGGCTGGCCGGGGCGGCCGCCGCCGGGGACGCCGGTCCGCTGGGGGCGGGGGGTGTCACCGAGGGGGCCGGGACGGGGACGACGGCGGGAGCCTTGGCCGCCGACGAGTGCCCGCCCATCGGGGTCGGGGCCGCAGGGACCGGCATGACCACCACGGGACCGGCGGGTGCCGGGACCGGGGCGATGGCGGCCGGGGCAGCGGCAACTGGGGCGGCCGCCGCCGTGGCCGAGACGGTCACGGTGCCCTTCATGTCCGGATGGATCTCACAGAAGTAGTTGAAGGTGCCCACCGTGGCGAAGGTGTGGGAGAAGGACTCGCCCGCCTTGATGTCGGGCGAGGCCAACTCACTGCCTCCCCGGGAGGTGACGGTGTGGCGAACGTTGTCGGAGTTGGTCCAGGTCACGGTGTCACCCGGAGCCACGGTCAGGGCGGGAACGGCGAACTTGATGTCGAACATGTCGATGGTCTTGGTGGTGGCCGCCGTCGAGCGGGACTCCGACAGCATCAAGGTAAGGACGATCAGGCCGGCCAAAGCTCCGATTACAGCGGCCACCACCATCCCGGCGATCACCAATGGTGACCGCCGGGAAGTCTGAATCGCTTCTGTCGCCACTGATGGACCAGCTGATTCGAGTTCCATATCGGTGGTGACCATCAGCAGCCACCCGTGAGCATGTTGTTGACCAGCACCGTATGAGTGAGGGTGTACTGATCGAGATCCAACAGATCAGCGATTTGCTGGGCGGGTGATTCCTCGAGATGAGCAGCCTGAAGGTGCTTCATCAAGGGTCCGATCGGCTCGAACGTGGCCACGCAGGCCGCCGCAGGCGGGGCCGGGGCGGCGGGCGCCACCTCCTGGATGACCACCGGGGCTGGCCCGGCCTTGGACACCGGGGCCGGGTCAGCCACCACCGCGGCGAAGGGTGGGGCCGCCGGCCCAGGTCCGGGGAATGTGGAGCCGAAAGTGGGCACTTCCGCCGTCATGGGCACTTCGGCGAACACCGGAAACTCCGAGAGCAGTGGAATTTCGGCCACCGAAGCGCTGGGCGCTACCGAGGGGGCCACGATCGCCGCCGGCGAGGCGGGGGTGACGGTAGATACCCGCTTTTCGGATACGACGAGCCCCAGGCCGCTACCGATTCCCAGGACCAGGACCACGGCTCCCACCAGGGCCCCGGCGGCCAGGGCCTGGGCCCGGCGACCCCCAGGGGATCCCGAGGCGCCGGTCGTTAGCAGCGATGTAGTCAAGGTTGAAGTCATTTGTCTTTGCCTCCTCCATCGTTAGTTGGTGCTACGAGGGAAGTAAAGCAGGGCCGCATTGCACCATGATTTCATCCCGAGCACCGCTGGTTACGGATAGAACACAGACAGATCCTGGGGGTGTGATCCGCCATTGTTGATCAAAGACAGGTTCGGGTAATGAAGCAATCAGCCAAGTGGCAGGCTGCGATCACCACCCCGACACGCGTCCGAAACAGGCGCCTGTAACGGTGGGAATCACAATGCGACCGCTGGAGGGATTCACCGTTGGCATCACTGCCGACCGCCGCCGCGACGAGCAGCAGGAACTGCTCGTTCGCCTGGGGGCGCGGGTTCTTTGCGGTCCTTCCATCCATACCCTGGCCCTCACCGCCGACGACGAGTTGAGGGCCAGGACCGCTGCGGTGATCAGCCATCGGCCAGACGTGGTTGTGGTGACCACTGCCATTGGGTTACGAAGCTGGCTGAGCGCGGCCGCTTCCTGGGGCTGTGACGACGACTTGATCGAAGCGTTGGGAACGGCTCGGATCCTGGCCCGGGGACCCAAGGCCGCGGCTGCCGCCCGCCAGGTGGGATTGACCGTGGACTGGCAGGAACCCACCGAACGGACCGACGCCCTGCTCGATCGCCTGTGTCCGACGCTGACCCCGCCCATGACGGTGACGGTGGTGGCCGATGGCAGCGACAGCCCCGGAGCCCGCCACCGCCTGGCCGATACCGGATGCCGGTCGGTGGAGATCAGGGCCTACCGCTGGATGGCCCCGTCCGATCCCCGACCGGCTCTGCGCCTGGTCCGGGCCGCCGCCGCCGGCCGCCTGGACGTCATCACCTTTACCAGTGCCCCGGCGGTAACCAACCTGTTCGCGCTGGCCCGTTCGGACGGACTCGAAGAGCAGTTGATCGCCGGCTGCAACCGGCCGTCGGGGACGATGGTCATCTGTGTGGGGCCAGTCACCGCCGAGGCCGCCCAGGCCTGCGGGGTTACCGATCCCCGGTACCCCGAACGGGGGCGCCTGGGGCTGATGGCTCGGGTGACGGTCATGGCCCTGGCCGAGAACCGGCGCAGCCTGGTGGCCGGC
The DNA here is from genome assembly GCA_052390275.1 of Acidimicrobiales bacterium. Lineage (GTDB taxonomy): Bacteria > Actinomycetota > Acidimicrobiia > Acidimicrobiales > AC-14 > JBQTHD01. The sequence continues at coordinate 119,114 of JBQTHD010000002.1, forward strand.
GAGAGCGAGGTGACGGTCCAGGGAGCAGCGGTGGGAATCGGTGATTCGGTGGTTCACCTGAGCGATCGGGAGAGAGCCCTACTGGAGGAGTTGCTGGCCAGCCCGGGGACGCTGGTGTCCCGCCAGCGCCTGCTCCGGGCGGTGTGGGGCGACGCCGGCAACGATCACATCCTCGACGTCACGGTCGCCCGCCTGCGCCGCCGGTTGGGCCCGGCCGGATCGGCGGTTCATCGGGTGTCGCGGCGGGGCCTGTGGATCGACGCCTGCGCGTCCTGACTTCGGCGAGGCTGGGCAGCAACCCACCAGTGAGGAGGGCCTCAGGCTGCCCGGGCCGAGTCTGCCGTCAGCAGGGCCATAAGGCGTTCCTGGACGCGGCGGTAGGCGGGCTCGTCGACCATCCCGGCCCGATCCCGGGGCCGGTCCAGATCCACCGGGATTATCTCGGTTATGGAGGGGCCCGGCGGATTGGACATGACCACGATTCGGTCGGCAAGAACGATGGCCTCGTCGATCCCGTGGGTGACCATCAACACCGTCTCGGTCTCGGACTCGTCCTGCCACAGGTCGATCAGTTGGAGCTGAAGCCGGGCCCGGGTGAGGGCGTCGAGTGCACCGAACGGTTCGTCCAGCAGCAGGATCCGGGGGCTGACGGCGAAGGCCCGGGCCACGGCGGTGCGCTGCTGCATCCCTCCGGAAACCTCCGCCGGCCGCTTGTTGCGGTGCTCCCAGAGGCCCACGGCGCTCAGGTATCGCTCCACGATCCCGTCGTTGGAGGCCACGGAGCGCTGCGGCCGGGCGGCCCGGGCGGCATGGCGAACGTTGTCCAGAATGCTCAAGCGGGGAAGCAGGGAGTAGTTCTGGAACACCATGGCCCGATCCGGGCCGGGGCCGGTCACCGCCACCCCGTCAACTCGGATTGATCCACTGGTGGGTTCGATCAGACCTCCCACGATGTTGAGCAGCGTGGATTTTCCGCAGCCGGAGTGACCGATGAAGGAGACGAACTCGCCGGCCTCCACGGTCAGATCCACCCCCCGCAGGACCTCCTGGGCCGAGGTCATCCGGCCCGAGGCCGACCGGGTGGGATGAAAGGTTTTGCGCAGCCCCCTGATCTCCAGGCTCATGCCGGCACCTCCTCCAGGGCGACCTTGCGCCCGATTCGCTGGAACAGACCGTCGAGTCCCACTCCCACGAGACCGATGAGGATGATGGCGGCGGTGACGGCGGGCAGGTCGGAACTGTTGTAGGACTCCCAGACGAACGAGCCCACTCCGGTGGCCCCCGAAGCCAGCATCTCCGCGGCCACGATCACCATCCAGGCAATCCCCATTGACAGACGGAGCCCGGTGACGATGGAGGGGAGCGTGTGGGGAACCATCACGTGTCGGATGTAGGCCATGCGGTTGAACTGGAAAACCCGGGCGACGTTTCGATGGTCGCGGGGCACCGAGGCCGCCCCGGCTGCGGTGTTGAGCACGGTGGGCCACAGGGCGGTGATGAAGATCACGAACACGGCCGCCTGCGGAGAGTTCTTGAACACCACCAGGCCTATGGGGAACCAGGCCAGGGGCGAGACCGGCCGCAGTATCTGCACCACCGGGTTGGCCGCCTTGGCAACCCGGCGGCACCCGCCGATCAGGAACCCCAGAGGGACCCCCACCGCGGTGGCCAGGGCGAAGCCCAGGAATACCCGCTGAAGGGAAAGGATCAGCAAAAGGCCTATGCCCTTGTCGTTGGGGCCGGCGTCGTAGAAGGGCCGAGTCAGGAGATCGACCAGCGACGCCAGGGCCTCGCCCGGGTTCGGAAGGTCCGGAGCAAACGGGGTCAGCGCCGACCAGACGGCCACGACCACCACCAGCCCCACGGTCGCCCACCCGGCGACCGACGCCCGCCCAGTGATCCACACCCATCGAGCGGCCAGGACTCGAGGCCCTCTGGCGGCGACATTGGAGGGCTTACTCGCCGGATGATCGCCTGAGGCCGGGCTCGGAGCCTCGAGGTCCGTCGGCTCCGGCAGAGATGGCGACGGGGCAGGGCCAGGAGAAGGCGTAGGAGAAGGTGGAGGGACCGGGGAGCGAGAAGATTCTTCGGGCAAGCGTAGGAGGGTCACGGCTGCTTCCTTCCTGGTCATGGGCGGGCGGCTTCGTCCTGGGGTTTGGCCGGGTCGAACACGACCGAATCGAGCTTCACGTCGAAGGGAGCCATGTCGTCGTCCGGCACGGTCACCCCCTCGGCTGCCGCCACCTCCTCGTAGAGGTCCCTGAGGATCAGAGAGTCCGCCAACTGTGCGTAGGGGGGGTCATCGGCCAGCAGGCCGAGGCGGCGATACTGGGCCATGAACCACAAAGCATGGGCCCGACGGGGGGCGTTGACGGCCCCGGCCCGGGAGAAGCGCATGTAGTCGTCCTCGTAGGTCCGCTCGCCCAGGCCGGCGCCCAGGCTGTACCGCCCGACCAGGCGCCCTTCGATGTCGGCCGCCGGCGCGTTGACGAAGGCCTGGCCGCCGATGACCTTGGCCGCCTCGGCGACGTTCGCCTTGTCGTCCAGCCAGGCGCTGGCCTTGAGGATGGCGCCCATCACGTCGGAAAGGACGTCGGTGCGTTCGGAGGCGAACCTCTGGTTGACCACCAGCGCCTTCTCCGGATGGTGCTTCCAGATGTCCTGGGTGTTGAGGTGGGTGAACCCGATGTCGGTGTCGGCGGCCACCGCCCCCCAGGGCTCACCCACACAGAAGCCATCCATGGCGTTGACCTTCATGTTGGCCACCATCTGGGCGGGGGGGATGGTGATGATCTTCAGGGCCTTCTCGTCCACGCCGGCCGCTTTGAGCCAATAGCGCAACCACAGATCGTGGGTACCGCCGGGAAAGGTCATTGCCAAAGTGGGCGCCTTGGACGTGAGGGCCGCCTTGGCCTTGGGCAGATCGCCGTATCCCACGCCGGCGAACTCCTTGGCCAGGGTGATGGCCTGGCCGTTGTTGTTGAGCATCATGGCCACCCGAAGGTCGCTCGACCCCGAACCACCGATGCCGGTGGCCACCGAGAAGGGCATGCCGAACAGGCAGTGGGCCCCGTCGATCTCGCCGTTGAGCAGGTTGTCCCGGGTGGCGGCCCAGTTGGCCTGCTTCTCGACCGAGACCTGGAGGTCGCGCTCGGCGAAGTAGCCAAGTTCGGAAGCCATCACCACCGATGCGCAGTCGGTCAGTGCGATGAATCCCAGCCGCACCGACCGGGATCCGCCGCCGCCCCCTCCACCGGAACCGGATCCGGAGTCCTGGGTTCCGCCGGCCCCGCAGGCGGACAGGATCCCTCCCAGCATGGGGGCAGCGAGGGCGCCCCCGGCCACCTTCAAAAATGAGCGTCTATCCACGAACTGAACCTAAGAAGGTCGGCTACGTCCTCCGGTTTCGCCGGTGTGAAGCCGCCATGAACGCGATCTCACAGGGTCGACCCCGCCGCCGTGACGAAGTGGTCCATGGCGCTACGACCCGCCTCCCGGCCCTGGCGGATGCAGGCCGCGATGCCCAACCCCCGGTAGGAGCAGCCGGCCAACCAGACACCGGGGAGTGCTCGGCCGAGATCGGCCTGCGCCCGGTCGACCAGTTGGGAATGCCCGGATCGGTACTGGGGAAAGGCCTGATTCCACCGGGTCACCTCGGTCGTCACCGGCGTCCCGCTGATTCCGAGAGCCCGGGCCAACTCCCGGTGAACGCGACCGGTGAGTTCATCCGGCGTCATCTCCAGATGACGAACGTCACCTGCCCGGCCGCACGATGCCCGCAGGAGAATATGCCCGGAACGCCGTAACTCGGGCCACTTGCTGGTCATCCAGGTGCACGCGGTGACCAGCCGGCCATCCACCCGGGGCACCAGGAACCCGGCACCGTTGAGGTAGCCGGAAAGTTGGTCGGGCCGGTAGGCCAGCGTCACCACCGATACCGATGCATGGTCGATGCTCGCCAGCGCCTGGCTGACCCGAGGGGCGGACGCGGCCAGCACCGGGTGGCCCTGATGGGCGGGGATGGCCAGGACGACCGCCTCGGCCTCCAGCACGCCCCCGTCCGTCAGGCGAACAGCCAGCGGAGCACGCTCGCCAAGCTCCACGGCCACCACTTCGGCACCCGTGGCGATCGAGACTCCCGCCTGGGCAAGTTGTTCGGCCAGGGTCAGGGGCAGGGACTCGAGCCCTCCGGCCAGCCCCATGAACACCGGAAGGGTTCCTGATCTGGCCGCAGGATCCGGGGCCGCCGGCGGGCCTTGCCGCAGGGCCAGCAGCAGGCTGCGGCCCCGGGCGGCGGCCTGGGCCAGGGGGGGAGCGGTGGCAGCCAAGCTGAGTTCTGTGGCCAGCCCGGCGTTGATGCCGCCCACCAAGGGTTCAACCAGGCGGTCCAGGATCTCTGGACCCATCCTCGAGCCCACCACCTGGGCGATGGTGGGATCCGCCGGGTAGTGGCTGGGGCCGAGGACCAGATCACCCAGGCCCCGCACCATCCCCCATCTCGAGACCAGACGGCTGCGGGCCAGGGATCGAAGTCCCAGGGGCAGGCCCATTACATGAGGCTCTGGGAGGCGGGTCAACAGGCCCCGACTCCAGATCCAGGCCCGCCCGTTGGCCGGGGCCACGAGGTTCGCGCCGAGACCCAGTTCCTCACACAGCGCCACCGCGTCGGGCTGGCGGGCCAGGAAGGTGTCCGGGCCGCACTCGACCCTCACCCTTCTGCGGGGCGATGGGGTGTGGCCCGAAATGAGATGGTCCGCGGTGGTGCTGCCAGAGGTCGCATTGGCGGGGGTGAGAGTCGCGGGGGTGAGAGTGGCGGCGGTGAGATCGGCGGGGGTGAGATCGGCAGAGGTCGAACCGCCCAGATCGAGGTGGCCCGTGAGGATTTTTCCTCCGGTGCGCACGTCTGCCTCCAGAACTGTCACCTCCGCCCGATGCCTCAGTTCCCAGGCCGCAGCCAGGCCGGTGATCCCTCCACCCACGATGACCACCCGAGGCCGAAGACCGGGGTGAGTCGGCCCGGGGATCTCAGCCGGGGCCATCGGGCCGATCGGAATCCGCCCCGCCACCGGCATCAGGACCCCCGGCCCGGGCATCAACGTGAACTGACGACCATCTGGCCTCGGCGATTCGGGCCAGGGCCTGGGCCACCGACGGATGATCGTTGATGGACTGGGTCCGGGTGAAGGCCAGGCCCAGATGCTGCGCAGCAGCGCTGGCCTCGATGTCCAGGTCGTAGAGCACCTCCAGGTGGTCGGAGGTGAAACCGGCCGGGCACACCACCACACTGGCGATGCCCTCGCCGGCCAGTTCTGGCAGAACGGCCAGGATGTCGGGGCCGAGCCAGGTCTGCGTCGTTCGCCCGGCACTCTGCCAGGCGAGGGACCAGTCCCCGGGGCAAAGGCCGGCCCGTCGAGCCACCGCTTCGGCCGTCGTGCGCAACTGGTCGGGATAGGGGTCGCCCATATCGGTGATCCGGCTGGGGAGACTGTGGGCGGTGAAAACCACCCGGGTGGGCGTGGCGTCGGCCACCGCGGCCCGGGCACGGGTCACGAAACTCCCCAGCAGGTTCAGGTACGCGCTCTGGGTGTGCCAGGAATCAACCATGGCCAACTCGATTCCGCTCGCCTCGGCCGCTGCCCGGGCCCGTTTGGTGTACTCACCCACCGACAAGGCGGAGTAGTGGGGGGCCAGAACCAGGCCGACGGCCCGCCTCACTCCGGCGTGGGCCAAGGCGGACACGGCATCCTCGATGAACGGGCCCACGTGCTTGTTTCCGATTCTGATCACCCAGTCGTGGGACAGGAAGGCCGCGATGGCCCGGACCTGGGCGGCGGTTCGCTGAGCCAGGGGGGACAGGCCCCCGATGGCCCGGTACCGGCGGTTGAGGTCGGCCAACTGATCGGGCGTGGGGGGCAGGCCTCGCCGAATGTGGGTGTAGTACGCCTCCACCTGTCCGGCCTCCGCCGGGCTGCCGTAGGCCATGACCAAAAGCCCCGGAGGCCCGGCTTCAGCCACCTCGCCGCGCCCAGCAACCATCGCCCGGTCAGTGGGCATGAACCCGTTCGACCACCGCGGCCAGGATTCCCGGATCCGTCTGGGGAAGCACACCCCAGCCCAGGTTGAACACGTGCCCCGGCTTGCCCTGGTTGACGAGAAGAATCTCATCAACCTGGGTTGCCGTTACCGACCAGGGGGCGAGGCACGCCGCCGGGTCCAGGTTTCCCTGCACGGCCTTGCCCGGGCCCACCCGTCGACGGGCCTCGTCCAGGGGCACCCGCCAGTCCACGCCCACCACGTCGGCGCCGGCCTCGGCAAACAGGGAAAGAAGTTCCCCGGTCCCAACCCCGAAATGGATCCGAGGCACTCCCAGGTCCTCCAAGCCTGCGAAGATTCGCTGGCTGGCGGGCAGGACGAACCGCCGGTAGTCAGCCGGGCTGAGCGCCCCGGCCCAGGAGTCGAAAAGCTGGACGGCCGACGCCCCGGCTTTCACCTGTGCCCGCAGGGAGGCCAGCACCAAGCCGCCCAGCCGGGCAAGGAGGTCGTCCCAGAGTTCGGGTTCGGCGTGCATCATGGCCTTGGTTCGGGCATGGTCCCGGGAGGGTCCGCCCTCGACCAGGTAGCTGGCCAGCGTGAAGGGGGCACCGGCGAAGCCAATGACCGGCACCTTGGCCTCGGCCGCCACCAGGGCCACGGTGGCCAGCACCGAGGCCATGTCCGCCTCCGGTTCGAGGGGACGAAGCCGGGCCAGATCTTCCCGGCTCCGGAAGGGCTCTGCCACCACCGGGCCCGGGGCCAGGTCGATTTCAACCCCGACAGCGGTCAAGGGGACGACGATGTCGGAGAAAAGAATGGCGGCGTCGACCCCCAGGCGGTTCACAGGCTGGAGGGTGACCTCGGCGGCGAGATCGGGGGACCCGATGATGTCGAACATGCCGTAGCGCTGGCGGATGGCCCGGTACTCGGGCAGGGACCGCCCCGCCTGGCGCATGAACCACACCGGGGTCCGCTCCACCGGCCGACTCCAGCAGGCATCGATGAACGTCGTGTCAATCGAGACGGGATCGGGTCCTGCCGTATTGGGCGAGGCCGTATCGGGCGAGGCCGTATCGGGTGCTGCCGATCCGGGACCGACCGCCGGGGTCTCAGGCATGGCCGGCGACCTTACCGGCGCCGGCCCTCGCAGCAGATTCCAGCCGAACGCCCGACAGGCGTACCACCGCAGGTACCATATATGGCATGAGCACGAAAACGACCGTGTACCTGCCGGACGACTTGAAGGCCGGGGTGGAGCGGGAGGCATTGCGGCTGGGGATCTCCGAGGCCGAAGTGATCCGTCAAGCCATCGCCGGTGCGTTGGCCAGGCCCAGACCCCGGCCGGGAATCCTGGACGGGGAGCCCATGGCGCAACGGGTGGACGAACTGCTGATCGGGTTCGGCCAGCGGTGATCGTGGCCGACACCAGTGGGCTTCTGACCTTTTTCAACCGGCGGGAGCCACGCCACAGCGATGTACGCCGGGTGGTGGAGGGTGGGGACGACGTCCTGGTGATATCGCCTTATGTGATCGCCGAACTGGACTACCTCGTGGCCACCCGGCTGGGCGTCGATGCAGAGGCGCAGGTCCTGACCGAGTTGTCGGCCGGCGCCTACCACCTGGCTCCCTTCGGCCCCGACGATCTGCGATCGGCGGTGTCGGTGATCGAGCGCTACGAGGATCAACAGATCGGGCTGGCAGACGCCTCCCTGGTGGTCCTGGCGTCCCGGCACCGGACAAGGTCCGTCCTCACCCTCGACCATCGTCACTTCGCCGTGCTGCGGGGCCTGGACGACCGCCCGTTTCAACTTCTGCCCTGAGAGTTGGCGGAGCACTGTTCGTTCCAGTCCGTAGCTGCGAACGTCGGAATGAGCGGTCACGACCTAAAATGAATGCTTGCGGCGCCCCCTTGTGCGCCGCTCACCAGCATCGAATTGGCGGTTGCAGCCCAGGACGCTCATTTGCGCACCAAGAGCTGGGGAATATTGCGTGGTTTCCACTTGGGTCGTACGGGAGCATTTGGCGAAGCATCCTGTCGCCGTACCCGCCCACACCCCGCTGGAGGCTAGCATTCCGACGCCTCTTGGAACCTCGGAGGTATCATCCACAGGTGGCCGACACCGCCTGATTTACCACTATCAGGAGTGCGCCGCAGGATGAACGAACCTCTTCGACCCGAGAACCCCGAGGTGCCCACGGCTGTACTCCGCCAGAATGGGCGCTCGGAAGGCGATGGGTCCGATCTCATGGAGCCCGAACGCTTTCGGGAGCTTGCCGCCGGCATCGAGGCAGAGTTGGCCCGGCTGCTGGTCGGTCAGGCCGACATAGTCCGCATGGCCCTCATCGCCATGATCGGCCGGGGCCACGTGCTGCTCGAGGGCGTGCCCGGCCTGGGCAAGACAGTGATGGTTCGGTCGATGGCCTCGGCCCTTCACCTCGACTTCGCCCGGGTCCAGTTCACCCCGGACCTGATGCCGGGCGACATCACCGGCAGCCACATCGTCACCGAGGACGACTCCGGCCGGCGTCGATTCGAGTTCCAGCCCGGCCCGCTGTTCACCAACCTTCTGCTGGCCGACGAGATCAACCGGGCCACGCCAAAAACTCAGAGTGCCCTACTCGAAGCCATGGCCGAGCAACAGGTCACCACCGGCGACGCCACCAGAGCCTTGCCCAAGCCCTTCTTCGTCCTGGCCACCCAGAACCCGATCGAGAACGAGGGCACCTACCCGTTACCCGAGGCTCAGATGGACCGCTTCTTCTTCAAGCTGGTGGTGCCGATGCCCAGCACCGAGGATCTCGTGGAGATCGCCCGGCGCACCACCGGCGCCTTCGACGTGTCCATCACTCCGGTGGCCACCGGCGAGAACCTGATGGCGATGTCGCGCCTGGCCCGCGAGGTGCCCATCGCCAGTCACGTGCTCACCTACGCAGCCCGGCTCATCTCGGCCACCCATCCCGGCCACGCCACCGCGCCCGATGAGGTGACGCGCTATGTCCGCTGGGGAGCGAGCCCCAGAGGCATGCAGACCCTGGTGGTGGCCGCTCGAATCCGGGCCCTGCTCGAGGGCCGCTACAACGTGGCCTTCGACGACCTGGCCCAAGTAGCCGCTCCGGCGCTGCGCCACCGCCTGTTCCTCAACTTCGAGGCCGACGCCGCAGACATAGACGCCGACCAGGTGGTGGCTGCGGTTCTGGCCTCGGTGGATCGGGGCTAGGACGGTGCCTGCCGGCTCCGCAGCGGCCATCTTGGCCCCGGCCGAGATGGGGCTGCTGAGGCGGCTCGACCTCACTCACAGCCGTCCGGCCCAGGGGCTCTATCCCGGCCAGCACCGGTCGTCGCGCTCAGCCCGTTCCCCCGAGCTGGCCGACTTTCGGCCCTACGCCCCCGGCGACGACATCCGCCAGATCGACTGGCGGGCCTACGCCCGTCTCGAGCGCCTGGTGCTGCGCCTCTACGTGGCCGAGGAGGAAGCGGCTCTCAACGTGGTGGTCGATGCCAGCGAGTCGATGACTCTGGGCGTTCCACCGAAGTGGGAGGCCGTTCGGCGCCTGGCCGCCGCCATCGCCCTGCTGGGCCTCAAGGGCATGGACCGGGTAGCCGTCGGCACCTTCGGTGGCGAGGATGGCGGGCAGTCGACGCCACACGTTCGTCTCAGCGGCGGCGCGACCCGGTTGTTTGGCTTCCTGAACCAGGTTCGCACGGGAGGCGTCGCCGGCCCGGACGACCTCACCAAACTTCGCTGGTTGCGCCCTGGCCTTACCGTCGTGATTTCGGACTTCATGGGAGACCAGACCTGGGGTCCGGCGCTGGTAGCGCTCGGACGCGCCCGCCAGGACCTGGTCCTGTGGCAGGTGCTGAGCCCGGAGGAGGAGCACCCGAAGCTGAGGGGCGATCTACGCCTGGTCGAGGTGGAGACCGGTAGGGCTCGAGAGATCACGGTCACCCCGCGGGTGGTTCAGGAATACCTTCGCAATCTGGCCGAGTACCGCAAGGGGTTGAGACGCCAGGCCGCCGCCGCTGGCGGCCGTTTTCTCAATATCACCAGCCAGAACAACCTATCGGAGGTTGTTCATGCTGCTCTGCGGGCGGGTGTGATCCGACGGCAGTAGCTGGATAAAGACATCCCGTGATCGAAGCCCTGCGTGTCCGTTCCGGTACGAAGTTGCAGCCCGGGTTTCGCACATAAGGCTCAGGTGCGGGCCGCGACCTTCTCCGTCAGTTCACGCTGGAGGTCCGGCGGGAATGGCTCGCCGCCGCCGATGAACGACAGCCGGCTCACGGCCTGCTCGTCGATCGTCACGACCAGGTCGGTCGACACCGGGATCTCGAAGTTCGGCATCGGCGTGATCGTCCCGGTGGCCCGAAAGGCGACCGTGACCGGCCCGGCACCGGATATCACCAGGGGTGCCACGCTGATCGGCCCGAGCGTCATCCCGTCCGGGGCGTTGCGGCGCACATCGTCGACCAAAGCATCTTTCATGCACAAAGCGGCTCGGTCCCCGGCCAGGGCCGCCGACAGCCTGCGGCCGTCCTCGATGGTGCGTAGGTACTCCACCGTCGAGGTCACCTGGGTTCCGAGACCTAGGACGAAGGTCGGCGATACCGCCGCCGACCCCTCGATCTCGGGCGGTGGTTCGACGTCGAGGCACTTCACCAGCATCGCCCACGTCGCCTCGTGGTCCGGGCGCTCGCCCTCGGGCTGCACCTTCCAATCGGTCGGAAGATCGGATCGCTGAAGGACAGCGGCCTCTGCCCTGGGCTCCTCCGGCCTGGACTCCGGCGCCGACGTGCTCGACGCCGCCGGGCCCGCCGTCAGCGGCGGGCCCGAATCGCCACCGCAACCGGCGAGCAGGACGGTCGCCGCCATGCCGAGCAACCGCCGCGAGCCCATTTGGGAAGGATCATGGGCGCGCACCACCAGAACACGCGCCGAAATGGCGCGATCGGCACGCTGGCCTTGCCGGACACGGTCCGGTCTGCGAGCTTGCTGGCCGATGAGTCCGCTCTTGGAGGTCGACGACCTCGCCGTCAGCTACGACGGCCAGGTCGAGGCCCTGCGTGGCGTCCATCTCGAGCTCGACCGCGGCCAGTCGCTGGCCATCGTCGGCGAGAGCGGATCCGGGAAGTCCACGCTCGCCCTCTGCCTGGCCGGGCTCGTCCAGCCGCCGGTGGCACGGGGCCGGGTTCTCATCGACGGCGAGGAACTGATGGCCGCCGACCCCGAGGTGCTGCGCCGGCTGCGGTGGTCCACCGTTGCCCTGGCCCTGCAGAACAACCCTTTCAACCCGGTGGCCACCGTCGGAGCCCAGGTGGCCGAGCCCCTGGTCGACCGCCTCGGGATGAAGGGCGCCGACGCACGCCGCCGGGCAGCGTCGTTGGCCGAGGAGGTGATCCTCGATCCTGCGCTGCTCGATCGATATCCCCATCAGTTGTCGGGAGGCGAGAAGAGGCGCGCCTCGCTGGCCATGGCCCTGGCCCTCGATCCGGCCCTCGTGGTCCTCGACGAGCCGACCGCGGGCCTGGACCCCGTCAACCGTGACGACCTCGTGGAGCGGATCGCCGCCCTGGCCAAGGAGCGAGGGTTCGGGCTGGTCGTCCTGTCCCACGACCTTGCGACCGTGAGCCGGCTGGCCGAAAGGACACTCGTTCTCTACGCCGGCGAGGCCATGGAGGTCGGCCCCACGGAGGCGGTGATCGGCCGACCCGTCCATCCCTACACCTGGGCCCTTATCAACGCCTTCCCTCTGATGACCACGACCAAGGACCTGCGGCCGCTGCGAGGCCGCGCTCCGGACCCGAGGGCCGTCCCGTCGGGCTGCGCGTTTCATCCCCGGTGCACGCAGACCGAGGACGTGTGCCGCCAGGAACACGCTGCGCTCCGCCCGGCACACGATCGCCAGGTGGCGTGCCACTTCGGTGGTCTGAAGACGTTGCTGCGGGCGTCAGGGGTCAGCAAGACCTTCGGTCGCGGGCCACGCCAGACCCGGGCACTCGACGACGTGAGCCTCGAGTTGCGCCAGGGCGAGGCCCTCGGGGTGATCGGCCCGTCGGGAAGCGGTAAGTCCACGCTGGCCCGGATCCTCACCGGCCACCTGGCCTCCGACGCTGGGGAGGTGGTTCTGGAGGACGAGGTGCTGGACGGCTCGTGGCGCCGTGACGCCCGCCGGCGCCGCCGGCGGGTGCAGCTTGTGATGCAGGATCCGTGGGACGCCCTCTCGCCCCGCCTCACCGTGCAGGAGTTGGTGCGCGAGCCGCTCGACGTGATCGCAGCCCTCCCCCGTCCCGAGCGGGATGCGCTGGCCGCGGCCACCCTCGAGACGGTCGGACTTCCCGGATCGGGCCCGTTCCTGCAGTCGCGCATCCACGAGCTCTCGGGGGGCCAGCTGCAGCGGATCGCCCTGGCCCGGGCCCTGGTCCTCGAGCCGAAGGTCCTGGTGGCCGACGAGCCCACGAGCATGCTCGACGCCTCCGAGCAGGCTCGACTCCTCGTGGTGCTGCGCGAGCGTCAGGTGGAGATGGGGCTGGGCCTGGTGCTCGTGGCCCACGACATGGCGGTCGTGCGCAAGGTGACCGACCGCATCGTCGTGCTCGATGCCGGCCGGGTGGTCGAGGAAGGCCCTTCCAACATCGTCTCGACCGCCCCTCGAAGCCCAACCGCCCAGCGCCTCATCGGAGCGGCAAACCGGTCGGACCTGGATCCCGAGGTGCCGCGCCGTCCTGCCTGAGCGCAGCGAACGGATTCCCTCATGCACACGCTCGAAGCGACGAAGCCGGCGTACAAGCCCCAGTAGTACGAAAGTACGTTTTCGCTGTTAGGACAACAGCGAAGATAGACTTTCGTTATGAAGGGTCCCCGCCCATACTCAGCCTCGACTGTCGAGGCCGCTCGTCTCTTGGGCAGCCGCATTCGATTGGCCCGCAAGCAGCGGAGGTGGACCGTCGAGCAGCTGGCTGAGAGGGTCGGTGTCGCCCATGTGACCATCTCCAAGGCCGAGCGAGGGGACCTGAGTGTCGCCATCGGCACTGTGTTCGAGGCTGCCGCAGTAGTCGGAGTTTCCCTCTTCGATCCCGACCCGCGACGCCGGTCTTTTGAGGCCGGGCGGGTCGCCGACGGCCTTGCCCTGTTGCCCCGCCTGGTACGCCCCACCGCCCTTGACGACGACTTCTGATGGCTGCCAACCCGACCTCGGCTTTCGTGTGGGCATGGCTGCCCGATGCGACCGAGCCCGTTGTGGCCGGGCGCGTGGACGAGGACACCGTCACTGGGCTCGTCACCTTCACCTACGGTCGCAGCTACCTCGGTCGCAGCGACGCAATGGCCCTCTTCCTGCCCGACCTGCCTCTCGAAGCGACCATTCACTACCCAGTTGCCGGGCGGGTTCCTGGTCCCATCGCCGACGCCTCCCCCGACGCGTGGGGTCGACGGGTAATCGAGCGTCGCCAAGCCTCGATGGGGCGCACAACCGACCTCGGCTTCGTCGAGCTGCTGCTCGAGTCGGGTTCCGACCGCTTCGGTGCCCTCGACTTCCAGGTCTCAAGCGAGCGATATGTACCTCGCCTTGGGGCCTCGCCCAGCCTCGACGACCTGGCCGCGGCCGCCGATCTCATCGAGGCGGGCCTGGCGCTACCTGCCGCACTCGACGACGCCCTGCTCCACGGGAGCTCGATCGGTGGCGCCCGGCCCAAGGCCGTTGTTGCCGAAGATGATCGGCAGTTCATCGCCAAGTTCGCCTCCAGCACGGATCCCTACCCGGTGGTGCAGTCCGAGTTCGTGGCCATGAGGCTCGCGGCGGAGGCCGACCTCGACGTGGCGCCCGTGCAGATCACTTCAGCAAACGGCCGGCCCGTCCTACTGGTCGAGCGCTTCGACCGTCCCGGTGCGGGTCGCCGGCGCGCCGCGGTGACCGTGCTCACCATCCTCGGCCTCGACGAGCTCGACTACCAGATGACCAGCTATGCCAGCCTCGCCGACATCGTGCGGGCTCGCTTCTCCAACCCGGCTGGGACACTGCGCGAGATCTTCGCCCGCATCACGTTCAACATCATGGTCGGGAACAATGACGATCACGCCCGCAATCACGCCGCCTTCTGGGATGGCAGCGCGCTCGCACTCACGCCCGCCTACGACGTCTGCCCGCAGCTCCGGGCCGGCGGAGAGACGGCCCAGGCCATGGCCATCGGGCGCGACGGTTACCGATACGCCCAGCTCGCAGGATGCGTCGACCGTGCTCACAACTACCTTCTCGACGAGGCGGAAGCTCGCGCCATCATCGACCGGCAGCTCGACGTCATTCGCACCAATTGGGACGCAACCTGCGACCAGGCGCAGCTCACAGAGATCGATCGAACCCGGCTTTGGCAGCGCCAGATCCTCAATCCCTATGCCCTCGAGCGGTACTGACTTCTGCGGCGAAGCCATCCGCGCTGCTTCGGCGCGTGTTCCTGCGCCGGCACGCTGTAAACCTTGGCCGGTGGAGGACTCACGACGGGCTCGCTCCTTGACAGCCAGAAGCACGTCGTCGTCCAAGCGTACGGTCGTGCGCATACATCTGATGCTAAGGCATCAAGGCTGCTGGCCGAGCTCTTCGGTCCAGACCACTTCTTCGGGACGCAGGTCATTGCGCAGGCCTTTGAAGGAGGGCTGGCGGAGCACGCCGGCCGTGGTCATCTCGTGGAACATCACCTCTACGACGAGCCCAGGACGGACGAAGTGCAGGCCGCCGGGCGGGGCCGGCGGGGCGACGAAGGGACTGGTCTCACACTCCATAGGCCCGAGGGTCGACGCCAGGTGGCCAAGAGTGGAGTCGCTCAGGCCCGAGCCGACCTGGCCGGCGTAGCGCAGTCCGAGGGAGTGGCCGGCCGACGGAGGCAGTTGCGGATCGACCCAGCCGACGGCCAGGGAGCCGACCTGACCGCTGCGGCCCCCAACCCCCGGACTCCAGCCCCCCACCACGAACTCCCGCCGGCGAAGACACTTGACCTTGGTCCAGGCCTTTGACCGCTTTCCAGGAAGGTAAACCGAAGTTGCCAGCTTGGCCACGTATCCCTCCAGGCCCAAACGACGGCAGGCGGCGAGGGCCTCCTGGTCGGGGACCTGGGGTAGGAGGTTGGAGGTGTGCCAGTTCGGCCCCCTCAGGCCCAGCGCCTCGACCTGCCGTCTGCGCTCGGTAAAGGGTTCGTCGATCAGGGACCTCCCGTCGATCCACAACAGGTCGAAGACCACGAAAAGAACAGGCACCTCGGCCATGAGGGCCGGGCTGGGTTGGCGGACGTGCATGCGGCGCTGGAGGCGCTCGAAGCTGGGCCGTCCGCCGCCGTCGAAGGCAATGATCTCCCCGTCCAGCACGGCGGACCGCCCGCCCAGGGCGCCCGCCAGAGCGGCCAACTCCGGGTAGCCACCGGTGACGTCGTTGCCCAGCCGGCTGGCCAGGGTCACGTGGGAGTCCCATGTTCGGGCGATGGCCCTGACGCCGTCCCATTTGGGTTCGAAGACCCACCCGCTGGGCTCCGCCGGCATGCCGATCCCGCCGGCGAGCATGGGGCCGAGAACGGGAGGGCCGTGGTCGGTGGCCGCAGGCGAGCGCACGCTCACCTACTCATGGTCGCGCCCGGTCGGCCCTATCGACGGATTGCACCGCCGGTCGACCCCTGTGGCGGCATCGGCCGAAGTACATCTCCTCAAGCCCAGATGGTGGCGATAGCCGCCAGGGCCATCAGGGCCAGGTTGCGTGCCAGATCGCTCACGCGCACGGGGCGCGGCCGGGCTTGCCCGAAACAGGCGCAACCCGTCCCGGCCCGTCGAGCCCGGACAAGGACGACAGTGAAGCCTCCCAGCAGGCCGCAGGCGACAAGGCCCGCTGGTCCGGGGACCATGAGCAGCCCCACGGCCAGGGCCAACTCCCCGAAGGGGACGGCCCGGGCGGCGAGGCCCGCAGCGGGGACCCCCAAAGTGGCGAAGCCAGCCGCAGTGGCCGCCGGGCGAGCCAACTTGGAACCCGCGGCCCAGGCCATCACCCCGGCCACGACGGCGGCGGCCACCGTCCCCATCACCGCAGAGTCCCACCCCTCATGGGTCGTAGTCTGCCCCTGTGCCAGCCAGCGCCAGCAACGACCACCTCAGCACCAACCAACCGGACGGCGCGGTGCCCAGCACCGCCGTCCTCAACGGCCAGGTCCCAACCGCCCCGGATCCCATCGCCGCGGTTCCCCGGCGGGACAAGGTCTACGCCGACGGCCCCGGCGGGATCCGGGTGCCCTTCACCCAGGTGTCGCTGACCAACGGGTCAGCCGTGCGTCTTTATGACACCTCGGGGCCCGGGTCTGACGCGGCTGCCGGTCTGGCCCCGCTTCGCCAGGCCTGGATAGCCGGGCGGGACGACGTGGTCCCGGGCAACCGGCCGGGGTCGAGCCGGGCGCAGCGGGGTTCCAATGTCACCCAGATGCACTACGCGCGCCGGGGCGAGATAACCCCGGAGATGGAGTTCGTGGCCGTCCGGGAGGCGATGGACCCCGCCTTCGTCCGGGACGAGGTGGCCCGGGGTCGGGCCATCCTGCCGGCCAACGTCAACCACCCCGAGTCCGAACCGATGGTGATCGGGCGGAACTTCCTGGTCAAGATCAACGCCAACATCGGCAACTCCGCCGTGCGGTCATCCATAGATGACGAAGTGGAGAAGCTGCGCTGGGCGACGAGGTGGGGGGCCGACACCATCATGGATCTCTCAACGGGTCGCGATATCCACCAGACCCGGGAGTGGATCCTGCG
Organism: Acidimicrobiales bacterium; assembly: GCA_052390275.1. Classification (GTDB taxonomy): domain Bacteria; phylum Actinomycetota; class Acidimicrobiia; order Acidimicrobiales; family AC-14; genus JBQTHD01. Next base: position 135,916 of record JBQTHD010000002.1, read on the forward strand.
TAACTCGCCCGTTCCGGTGGGTACGGTGCCCATCTACCAGGCGCTGGAGAAGGTGGGCGGAGCGGCCGAGGAACTCACCTGGGAGGTGTTCCGCGACACCGTCATCGAGCAGGCCGAGCAGGGGGTGGACTACATGACGGTCCACGCCGGAGTCCGCCTGGCCTACGTCCCCCTGACCGCCCGCCGGATAACCGGGATCGTCAGCCGGGGCGGATCGATCATGGCTGCCTGGTGCCTGGCCCATCACACCGAGAGTTTTCTCTACACCCACTTCGAGGATCTGTGCGAGATCTTCGCCGCCTACGACGTGGCCTTTTCCCTGGGCGACGGACTGCGCCCGGGGTCCATTGCCGACGCCAACGACGAGGCCCAACTGGCCGAACTGGCCACCCTGGGGGAGTTGACCAAACGGGCCTGGGACCACGACGTCCAGGTGATGGTGGAGGGCCCTGGGCATGTGCCCATGCACAAGATCCGGGAGAACATGGACCTGCAACTACAGCAGTGCCACGAGGCCCCCTTCTACACCCTTGGTCCGCTGACCACCGACGTGGCCCCCGGCTACGACCACATCACCTCGGCCATCGGAGCGGCGATGATCGGCTGGTACGGCACGGCCATGCTCTGCTACGTCACTCCGAAGGAGCACCTCGGCCTGCCCGACCGCGACGACGTCAAGGCTGGGGTCATCGCCTACAAGATCGCCGCACACGCGGCGGATCTGGCCAAGGGTCACCCCCGGGCACAGGAATGGGACGACGCCCTGTCCACGGCCCGGTTCGAGTTCCGCTGGGCCGACCAGTTCGAGTTGGCCCTGGACCCCGACACCGCCAAGGCCTACCACGACGCCACTCTGCCCGCCCCGGCGGCCAAGACAGCGCACTTCTGCTCCATGTGCGGGCCCAAGTTCTGCTCCATGCGCATCAGCGCCGACGTCCGGGCCTACGCCGCTGCTCAAGGGTTGGCGGAGGAGGAGGCGTTGGCCGCGGGCATGGCGGAGAAGGCCGCCGAGTTCGTGGCCGGAGGATCGACCATCTACCGCCCCAGCGACGGATAGCCCAGCGACGGATAGCCCAGCGACGGATAGCCCAAGGGCCAGTGCCCGGGCTACCCCGCAGTGACGCGAGAAGCGGGGTGGCCGGAGCCACCCCGCTTCTTGTTTGCTTGCAGATTAGCTTCCGGGAAGGGACTGGCCCGATTCCCGTTCGATACCGGTGTGACTAAAGGGTGATCTCGATGTCGCAGTCCTCCAGGGCGTCGAGCACCCGGTCCAGCCTGACCTGGGCCTTAACGATGGCCTTTACCTTGCCCTTCCGGAGGGCGTTCTCCAGCTTGACTCGGGCCTTGAGAAGGTCATCGAGGTCGACCGCACAGTCGACGTCGGCGGTCAGCGCGGTGGCGGGGCCGGCGCCGACGACTGCACCGCCGAGGAGGAGGGACGAGGACAATGCCAGAGCACCCAGCTTCTTTTTCATGGCAGGCGGATCCTTTCGAAAGTTGCGGCGTCGTCTTGGGTGGCACCGAGGTTGGCGGCTTCCACCACCTGGATCACCCGACATCGTGACGCTCCCGCTGAAGGTCCGTCATCCGTGCCAGCACTGAAAGTTCGCGCCCGTGAACCGAAAAGTTCGCGCTCGGTATGGCTGGCCCGTCCCCCCCGGGGCCGCGCACCGGACAACTCCCCGAAACTTCCGGTTGGCGACATCGGTGCCAAGGACGAAAGTACTCTGGCCATTCTGAGTTCTCGAAGGCTGCGGGATTCGTGGGCCGTCCAGGCTGAGTGAGCCCGCGATTGTCGCGGTTGGCAGGGGGCAATGGGATCGGCTGGGACCACCGCAAGTCGAGATGTCGACAGCGTCGCTGCGGACCCGATCGCGGCTGCGGGCAACCGGCTCGGCCGGTTGACGCCCCGGGAACTTCAGGTTCTGGCCCTCATGGCTGACGGGCTGTCCAATCAGGCGATCAGCACCCGCCTTGCCCTGTCCCGGCGAACGATCGAGAGCTATGTCCGCACGATCTTCACCGGCCTCGGCCTGCTGCCCGAACCCGCCTCGGATCGCCGGGTCCTGGCTGTCCTGGCCTTCCTGTCCCTGCTCCCGAGGGAGCCGAACGCCACCACTGGCGTCTCGCAGACCCCCGCCACCAGCCTGCGTCCGACCCTTGAATCAACCCTCGAATCGGCCTCGGATAAACCCCTCGAATCGACTTTCAGTCCGACCCTTGAATCGAGCTGTCAGGCCGATGCCGCCCGACTCACGTCAGGTTCGATGTAGACCACCCGAGCGGCCGGTACGGTCGCCCGCAGCGCCGTCTCCATCCGGTCGATTGCTCCCGCCACCTCCGCGGCACTGCTCAAGGTCAGAGCCAGTTCCACCTTGGCCCCGACCATGAGTTCCTCGGGCCCCAGGTGCTGGGTGCGCATGTGGATCACCCGGGTAACCGCCGGGTCGGCCTCCAGGGCTGCGCGGATGGCGGCCTGGTCGCCGGGCGAGGCCCCCTCTCCAATGAGCAGGCTCTTCATCTCCACGATCAGCACCACGGCGATGACCCCCAACAAAAGCCCGATCGAGATGGTGCCGTAGGCGTCGAAGGCGGGGTTGCCGGTGACCTGCGCCAGGCTCAGGCCCCCCAGGGCCAGAACCAACCCGGCCAGAGCGCCGATGTCCTCCAAAAGGACCACCGGCAGTTCGGGAACCTTGGCGTGGCGGACAAACGCCCACCAGCCCTGGGACCCCTTTACCTTGCGGCTTTCGACCACGGCGGTGCGCAGCGAGAGGATCTCGAAGACGATGGCCACGGCCAGGATGCCGACGGCGATGTTGACCGACACGATCGCGTGGGGGTGGCGCAGCTTCTCGACCCCTTCGAACAGGGCGAACAGCGAACCCAGGCTGAAGATCACCAGGGCGACCACGAATGACCAGAAGTAGCGCTCCCGGCCGTAGCCAAAGGGGTGGGCCGGTGTGGCCTCCCGCCGAGCCCGGCTGCCTCCCAGCAGGAGGAGGCCCTGGTTGGCGGCGTCGGCCACGGAGTGAACAGCCTCGGCCAGCATGGAGGTGGCACCGGTGATGGCGAAGCCCACGCCCTTGGCCACCGCTATCCCGGAGTTCGCCAGAAAGGCGGCGATTATCGCTTTGCGGCTCCCGTCAGCGGCCATGGCGGAACAATAGGAGTGCCGAGTGACAAATCTCTCGAATCACCGCAAGAGTTATGCCCGGGCAGTCTGCGCCGCTCCCCGCTTCGTACGGGCCGTTGCGGAAGCGGTGCAGGAACCGCGTTCGGGCGGTTCGTCGTTCCGTTGCTCTTCTAAGGTGGCCGTGATCGCAGAGGAGCGGTGGCGGCCATGGCCCGACTCGAGGACCTGACAAGGGGAGCCCTGGTGAGCGGCCTGCTGGCCGAGGGTGCGGTCAAGGTCGTCGACGTCGACTGGCACGGATCGAGTGCCCTCACCCTCACCTTCACCGAGGAGTCCAACGGCCGGCCCGGGCAGGAGCTTCTCTACCGAGACGACGAGGCTCGGTTGGCGGTCGCGCAGACGGGCCGGGCCTGGTCGATGGACGCCGACGGCAGCTTGTTCCGCCTGGTCTCGGAGGCCAGGCGCATATCGCTGGCCCACCTGTTCGATCCCTTCCTGGCCGTCCAGACGTCGAACCTCGATCCGCTTCCGCACCAGATCGACGCCGTCTACAACAAGATGCTGCCCCGTCAGCCCCTGCGCTACCTGCTGGCCGACGACCCCGGCTCGGGCAAGACCATCATGGCCGGCCTGTTCGCCAAGGAGCTGATGATCCGGGGCGACGTCGAGCGGTGCCTGGTGATCGCTCCCGGAAGCCTGGTCGACCAGTGGCAGGACGAGTTGTGGACCAAGTTCGCCCTCGACTTCGAGATCCTCACCAAGCCCATGGTCGAGGCGGCCCGCAGTGGCAACCCCTTCGCTGAGAAGCCGCTGCTGATCGCCCGGCTGGATCATCTGTCCCGCAACGAGGACGTGGCGGCCAAGCTGGCAGCCAGCGACTGGGACCTGGTCGTCATCGACGAGGCCCACAAGATGTCGGCCCACTACGCGGGTGGCGAAGTCAGGCAGACCAAGCGCTACCGGCTCGGGCAGCTGGCCGGCTCGGTCACCCGCCATCTTCTGCTGATGACGGCCACGCCGCACGCCGGCATCGCCGAGGACTTCCAGCTCTTCCTGGCCCTGCTCGACGCCGACCGCTTCGAGGGAAAACCCCGCCACAGCGTTGCCGCCATGGACACCTCCGACCTCATGCGCCGCTTGGTGAAGGAGAAGCTGCTCACCTTCAAGGGCACGCCCCTGTTCCCGGAGCGCCGGTCCTACACGGCCATATATCCCCTGTCGGACCCCGAGCGACTGCTCTATCAGAAGGTCACCGAGTACGTGACCGACGAGATGAACCGGGCCGATCGGCTCAAGGCCGAAGGCGAGGGGCGGCGCGCAACCGTGGTGGGATTCGCCCTGACCACCCTGCAGCGCCGGCTGGCCTCCTCGCCCGAGGCCATCTACCAGTCGCTCGTCCGTCGTCAACGCCGGCTGACGTCCCGGGTGGCCGAGGAGCGAGCCCGCCAGCGTGGTGAACCGGTGGTCGCCGGGCTGAGCTCCCTGGCCGGGCCGACGGACTTCCGAGGCTGGGATGACGACCTCGACCCTGACGACCTTCCCGAAGCGGAGCTGGAGGAGCTGGAGGAGGAGCTGGTCGACCAGGCGTCGGCGGCTCGTACCATCGCCGAGCTCGAGCACGAGGCAGCCACCCTGGCCGCGCTGTCGGAGTTGGCCCGCCAGGTACGCAACTCGGCCACCGACCGGAAATGGGAGGAGCTGGCCAGCCTCCTCCAGCACACGCCCGAGATGTTCGACAGCTCCGGGCACCGGCGCAAGCTGATCATCTTCAGCGAACACCGCGACACCCTCAACTACCTGTTGGACCGGCTGCGGACGCTGCTGGGCCGGGCCGAGTCGGTGGGCTGCATCCACGGCGGCATGGCCCGCCAGGACCGGCGCAGGGTCCAGGAGGCGTTCGTGCAGGACGTCGACGTCGTCGTGCTGGTGGCCACCGACGCCGCCGGCGAGGGGATCAACCTTCAGCGGGCCCACCTGATGGTCAACTACGACCTGCCCTGGAACCCCAACCGCATCGAGCAACGCTTCGGTCGGGTGCACCGCATCGGCCAGACCGAGGTCTGCCACCTCTGGAACCTGGTGGCCGACGACACCAGGGAGGGGGCGGTGTTCGCCCGCCTGTTCGACAAGCTCGACGAGCAGCGCAAGGCCCTGGGCGATCAGGTCTTCGACGTCCTGGGCGAGAGCTTCCGGGGCCAGAGCCTGCGGGATCTGCTGATCCAGGCGGTGCGCTACGGGGAGGAGGCCCTCACCAAGGCTCGCCTGAAGGCCGTCGTCGACGCCACCGTGGGCGACGCTCTCGGGAATGTGCTGGCCGCCCGGGCCCTGGTGAGCGACCTCATGACCGGCGCCGACGTGGATCGCATCCGAGAGGAGATGGACCGGGCCGAGGCCCGCAAGCTCCAGCCCCAGTTCATCCGGGCCTTCTTCCTGGAGGCCTTCGCCCTGCTGGGCGGAGCGGTGCGCGAGCGGGAGTCGGGCCGCTTCGAGATCAGCCACGTACCCGCCGAGCTTCGGCGCGACGACCGCCCGAGTCGTCCTTCATCGGGCGCTCCTCTCCTGCGTCGCTACGAACGGGTCACCTTCGACAAGCACCTCATCGCCGTCCCCGGCCGGCCCGTTGCTGCCTACCTCACCCCCGGCCACCCCCTGCTCGAGGCCACCATCGATCTGATCGTCGAGCGCTACGACCCCTTGCTTCGACGGGGCGCGGTGCTCATCGACGACCACGATGGCGGCGAGGTTCCCCGGGCTCTCGTCTACCTCCAGCACGCCGTCGTCGACGGCCGCCTCGACGCCGCCGGCAACCGCCGTGTCGTCTCCAAGCGCTTCGAGTTCGTCGACGTCGACCCCGAGGCCCGAGCGGCCAACGCCGGGTGGGCCCCCTACCTCGATTGCCGGCCGGCCACGCCGGCCGAGTTGGCTGTGCTGGAACCGGTGGTGCAGGCCGGCTGGGTCCGAACCGATCTGGAGACGGCAGCCCTCGATCAGGGCGTCGAGTTGGCCCGGGCCCACCTGGATGAGGTCCGGCGCCGGGTCGTCGATCGGGTGGAGCGAACCCGCGCCGCGGTGATGGAGCGGCTGACCTCGGAGATCACCTATTGGGACCAGCAAGCCCACCAACTCAAAGACCGCGAGCTGGCCGGCAAGCTGCCCCGCAGTGGCATGAACTCGGCCCGGGCCCGCCGGCGGGCCGACGAGCTCGAAGCCCGGCTCGCGCGCCGGCTGGGCGCACTCGAGGCCGAAGCCAGGCTGGCTCCCCTACCTCCGGTGGTCGTGGGCGGCGCCTTGGTGGTGCCCGCCGGCCTGCTCGTCGCGTTACAGGACTTCCCGTCAACTGAGATTGCCGACGATGTTCCTGAGAGCGCTTCCGTCCAGCCCTCCCCCGCCGAGCGGGCCGCCACCGAGCGGGCGGCCGTCGACGCCGTGATGAAGGCCGAGGTGGCCCTGGGCCGGCGCCCAGTGGAGATGCCGCCCAACAACAAGGGCTATGACATCGAGTCCAAGGCGGCCGACGGAACTCTTTGGTTCATCGAGGTCAAGGGCCGCCTGGCCGGCGCCGAGACCTTCAGCGTTACCCGCAGCGAGATCGGTGTGGGTCGCAACCAGCCCGACCAGCACCTCCTGGCTCTGGTGGAGGTGGCCGCCGCAAACGAGCCCAGGGTGCGCTACGTGGCCCGGGCCTTCGAGGAAGTCGGCGACCTGCCCTTCAAGACCATCTCGGTCAACCTGGGCTGGAAGCCCTACTTCGATCGCGGGGCGGCTCCGTGCTGACCAACCTGGTGGTGCGCAACTTCAAGCAGTTCGATGAGGTGGAGATCGAGCTGGGAAACCCCGTGGTCTTCGTCGGCCCCAACGACTCCGGCAAGACATCGGCCCTGCAGGTGCTCACCCTCTGGGACCTTGGCCTACGGCGGTGGTTGGAGAAGCGAGGGGGCGGAGCACCCGAGGAGCGGCCGGGCGTGGCCATCAACCGGAGGGACCTGACCGGCATCCCGGCACCGTCGGCGCGTCAGATCTGGCGAGATCTCCACGTTCGTGACGCCTACCGTGACCACCAGGACCGCCAGCGCACGGAGAACGTCAGGGTCGAGGTGGTGGTCGATGGTGTCAGCGACGGGTCGGCGTGGTCGTGCGGCCTGGAGTTCGACTACGCCAACGAGGATTCCTACTTCGAGCGACTCAACCTGCCCCAACCTCCTGCGCAAGACCGACTACCACCGCCTGGCCGTACACGTTGCGCCCCACCAGGTCGACCTGGAGGTAGTGACAGTGCTCGACACGATTGCCACCGTCGCCCGCAAAGCCCGGCCCGCTTGAGGCGCCATCCCTGGGCGGGGATTCCTGGGAGCGGCCATGATGGGCAGGACCTGGATTCTTTGACACGGAAGCGGTCGGCCCTATGAGGATCACCCACCTGAGCATCAAGAACTGGCGGAACTTCAAGCTGGTCGAGGTGGACGTGGCCCAACGGTTGTTCATCGTTGGGGCCAACGCCTCGGGCAAATCCAACCTTCTCGACGCTCTCCGGTTCCTGCGAGACGTGGCCAAGGTGGGCGGAGGGTTTCAGTACGCGGTGTCGACCAGGGGCGGTATGCAGCGGGTGCGTTGCCTGGCCGCCCGAAACTTCAATCACGGGCGGGTCCAACTGGCGGTTTCGGCGGGCACTGACGCCGAGCCGGACAGGTGGTCCTACAGCCTGGACTTCACCTCCGAAAGCCGAGGCCAGCACCGTCCGGTAGTCGCGGAAGAGGTGGTGCGACGGAACGGAGAGATTGTTCTGAAGCGGCCCGACAATGAGGACGGGAGCGATGGCGAGCGCTTGACCCAGACTGCGCTGGAGCAGGTGAATGCCAATCGCGAGTTTCGCGAGTTGACGGAGTTTCTCACTTCCATCCGCTATCTCCATCTGGTGCCTCAGATCCTGCGTGAGCCTGACCGCAGTGGGGATCGAACCGAGGATCCTTTTGGCGGAGATTTCCTTATGCGGGTAGCCCGTACTAGTGAAAAAACCCAAGAGCGCCATCTGCAGAAGATCAGGCAGGTTCTGAAGGTTGCGGTCCCTCATTTCAGCGAGTTGAAACTGGTAAGGGACCCCGACGGGCTTCCTCACCTTCAGGTTCGCTACGAGCACTGGCGTCAAACCGGGGCCCGCCAGGACGAACGAGATCTCTCCGACGGCACCCTCCGACTGATCGGCTTGCTTTGGTCGCTGCTGGAGAGCGGAAAGGCCGCCGGACCGTTGCTGCTCGAAGAGCCCGAGTTGTCTCTGCACTCATCGGTGGTCCGTCAACTCCCGGGGGTACTGGCCCGGGTCCAGAGGAGGAGGGGGCCGCAGGTGTTCCTCAGTACCCACGCGCCCGAAGTTCTCGCCGACGAGGGTCTGGGCTTGGACGAGGTGCTGTTGCTGTTTCCTGGCCCGGAGGGCACCACCGCCACGCTGGCCGCCGATATCCCCGACGTCCGGAACCTCGTGGATGTGGGCCTCAATCTCGGCGAGATTCTTCAGGCCAGCACCGAACCCGAAGGCGTCGGCCAACTGTCGTTGCTGCCGGGTTGAACGAGGTGGCCTACGCCGTGGAGGGGCCGAGCGACGAACCCGTGGCGGAACGGCTCATCACTCTTTACGGCCGCATTCCCCGCCGGGTCACCACGGCCGGCGGGAAGGCCAAGCTGGATTCTCGTGTAGCTGCGTACAACGCCAGTGCGCAACATCTGCCGTGGTTGGTCCTGCGGGATCTGGATCGTGACGATTCCGCCGCTTGCATCCCGGATTTGCTGAGCAGCCTGGTTGGGGGTTCCACGGCACCCCGCATGGCGCTACGGGTGGCGGTCAGAGCCGCCGAATCCTGGCTCATGGCCGACCGGGCGGGCTTTGCCGCTCACTTTCGCCTGTCTAGCGGACTGGTGCCCCTCAGCCCGGACGACCTCGAGGATCCGAAGCGTTCCCTGGTCGACTTGTGCCGCCGGTCGCGCAGTGGGGCCGTCCGGGGCGGCATGGTCCCCCGGCCGGGAAGTGGCCGCCGGGTCGGCGCCGAGTACACGGCGATGGTCCGCCAGTTTGCACTCGAGGTTTGGAGCCCCGATGTGGCCCGCAGTGCTTCGCCGAGCCTGGATCGGGCCATGGCGAAGATGGCGCAGCTGGTATCCGACGGAGCCTGGTGATGATTCGGCGCAAGCTGATCGAGGTGGCGCTGCCGCTGGAGGCGATCAACCGGGAGGCGGCTCGGGAGAAATCGATCCGCCATGGGCACCCGTCGACGCTGCACCTGTGGTGGGCCCGCCGGCCGCTGGCCGCGTGCCGGGCGATCATCTTCGCCTCCCTGGTCGACGATCCCTCGGCCCGGCCCGAGGAGTTTCCCACCGAGGAGGCCCAGGAGGCCGAGCGCCAGCGGCTCTTTCGCATTATCGAGGATCTGGTGCGGTGGGAGAACACCACCAACGACGCCGTGCTCGAGGCGGCCCGGGCCGAGATCATGCGCTCGTGCGACGGCAAGCCGCCGCCGGTCTACGACCCCTTCTGCGGGGGAGGCTCCATCCCGCTGGAGGCCCAGCGCCTGGGGCTGGAGGCCCACGGCAGCGACCTGAACCCGGTGGCCGTGCTCATCACCAAGGCCCTCATCGAGATCCCGCCGAAGTTTGCCGGCCGGCCGCCCGTGCATCCCGACGCCGGCCGCCTGGCCGCCGGGGCGTGGGAGGGCGCCGCCGGCCTGGCCGAGGACGTGCGTTGGTACGGGCGCTGGATGCGCGACGAGGCCGAGCGCCGGATCGGCCACCTCTACCCGAAGGTGGCTTTGCCTCCTGAGCAGGGCGGTGGCGAGGCCACGGTGATCGCCTGGATCTGGGCCCGCACGGTGCGCTCGCCCAACCCGGCGTGGGACGGCCCCATGCCCCTGGTGCGGTCCTTCGCCCTGTCGACCAAGAAGGGCCGCGAGACCTGGGTGCAGCCCATCGTCGATCGCGAAAACCGCAGCATCGGCTTCGAGATCCGTACCGGGCCCGGCTGCCCGGAGGGCACGGTGGGCCGCAACGGGGCGGTGTGCCTGGCCACCGGTACGCCGGTGCCGCTGGCCTACGTGCGGGCCGAGGGCAAGGCCGGCCGCATGGGGGCCCAGCTCATGGCCATCGTGGCCGAGGGCCACCGCAGCCGCATCTACCTACCCCCCGACCCCGACCACGACCGCATCGCCCGCTCGGCCGTCCCGCCCGAAGACGTGCCGGACACCGACCTGCCCGAGAAGGCCCTCGGCTTCCGGGTCCAGGGCTATGGCATGACCAAGCACCGCCACCTGTTCACCGACCGCCAACTGGTGGCGCTTTGCACCTTCTCCGACCTGGTGATGGAGGCCCGAGCTCGACTCGTATCGGACGGGGCCAGAGAGGATTACGCCGATGCGGTGGCGACGTATCTGGCCTTTACGATCAGCAAGGTTGCCGATCGAGGATCGACAATATGCACGTGGTTCACTGACCGAGACTCCACTCGGAATACGTTCGCCCGACAGGCAATCCCCATGACATGGGACTTCGCGGAAATGAACCAGTTGCTCAGAGGTACTGGTTCCTTCGCGGGTGCCAATGAGTGGACCGTCGAGAGTCTTGATGCGGCGGCGCCAGGACTTCCCGGTCGGGCGTATCAGCTGGACGCAGGGACTCTGAGGCACGACCAGGGTGTAGTTCACGTCACGGATCCGCCCTATTACGACAACATCGGGTATGCCGACCTGTCCGACTTTTTCTATGTTTGGTTGCGCCGATCGCTGAAGGTCATACATCCCGACCTTTTCAGTACGCTTCTGGTACCAAAGGTGCAGGAGCTGGTCGCCACTCCCTACCGCTTCGCCGGAGACAGGAGAGCAGCCGAGAAGCATTTCGAGTCGGGCGTTGGCGCCGCTTTCGAGCGAATGCGCGGGTCACAAGTGCCAGGCTTCCCAATGACGGTCGTTTACGCCTTTAAGCAGGCCGAGGGATCCGACGGTGTGGGAACCGTCGCTTCGACTGGGTGGGAGACGATGCTCGAAGGCCTCCTGCGCTCAGGGCTCTCAGTGCATGGAACCTGGCCGCTGCGCAGCGAGCTGTCCAACCGGATGTTGGCCAGCGGTACCAACGCCCTGGCCTCCTCGATCGCCCTGGTTTGCCGGCCCCGCCCCGACGACGCCCCTCTCGCCACCCGCAAGGAGTTTCTCGCCGCCCTGAAGGGCGAGCTACCCCAGGCGCTGCGTCACCTGCAGCAGGGGAGCATCGCCCCGGTCGACCTGGCCCAGGCGGCCATCGGGCCGGGCATGGGGGTGTTCAGCCGCTACGCCAAGGTGGTGGAGGCCGACGGCACGGCCATGTCGGTCCGCACCGCCCTCGGCCTCATCAACTCGGTGCTGGACGAGACGCTGTCGGAGCAGGAGGGCGACTTCGACTCCGACACCCGCTGGGCCCTGGCCTGGTTCGGCGAGTCAGGCATGAATCCCGGTTCCTACGGCGTGGCCGAGACGCTGTCCAAGGCCAAGAACACGTCGATCAGCGGGCTGGTGACGGCCGGGTTCCTGGAGTCCAAGGGCGGCAAGGTCCGCCTGCTCGACCGCCGGGAGCTGTCGCCGGCGTGGGACCCGGCGGCCGACACCCGGCTCACGGTGTGGGCGGTGACCCAGCACCTGATCGGCGCCCTCGACACCGCCGGCGAGGGGGCCGCGGCCCAGCTTCTGCGCCGAGTGGGCGGCCTGGGGGAGGCGGCCAAGGAGCTGGCCTACCGGCTCTACGTGATCTGCGAGCGCAAGAAGTGGGCCTCGGAGGCCCTGGCCTACAACGCCCTGGTGGTGGCCTGGCCCGAGATCAGCCGCCTGGCCGCCGGCGAAACGCCGGCCCCGGCCCCGCTCCAGCAAGGGATGCTGTAGGCGTGTCCCGAACGGTGGAGGTGGTCGACGGCAAGGTCCGCTACGACGGCCGCACGCTGGCCGAGTGGGTGCCCGAGGTGGTGGCCGACATCGTGGACGCCTGCGGTCCGCTGCGGGTGATCCTGTTCGGCTCGGTGGCCCGGGGCGACGACGGCCCCGACAGCGACATCGACCTGCTAATTCAGTTGGAGACCATCGCACCCTCATCCAAGGTCGAGCGGATGGCGGAGATCAGGCGCACCGTTCGAGCCTCGGTGGCCATGGACATCCTGGTTACCGATGCCACCGAGCTGGCCCTTCGGGGGGATCTGCCGGGAATCCTCAGAGTGGCTCGACGAGAAGGCGAGACGGTGTATGAGCGACCGGCCTGAGCGCCTGCGCCAAGAGGTCGCCCTGTGGACCGGCTGGGCCGAGGAGAATCTCCGTGAAGCACGGAGGTCGGCCGAGAACCCGGACAGCTCCCCTCGGTTCGCCTGCTTCTGGGCCCAGCAGGCCGCTGAGCTGGCTATCAAGGCGGTCCTGGTCAGCGAAGATGTCGATCCACCCAAGATGCACGACCTTGCCGATCTGGCCGCCCGATGTAAGGCCGCGGAGATCACATCTCTGGATGCCACGATGCTTAGCGACCTTTCTGCCTTCGTAGTTGCCACTCGCTACCCGGCTAACGCTCCGGACATGTCGCAGGCGACGCCCCAGATCCTCATCGCTATGGCGGCTGTCGTAGTCGATGCCGCCGGCAGGGCCATCGAGGGAATTCTGGGAGCTGATCCTAAGATCAGCCGCCTGACCGCCGGGGAAACGCCGGGCCCCGCCCCGCTCCAGCACGGGACGCTGTAGGGCGTGTCCCGAACGGTGGAGGTGGTCGACGGAAAGGTCCGCTACGACGGCCGCACGCTGGCCGAGTGGATGCCGGAGGTGGTGGCCGACATCGTGGACGCCTGCGGTCCGGTTCGGGTGATCCTGTTCGGCTCCGTGGCCCGGGGCGACGACGGTCCCGACAGCGACATCGACATCCTGGTCGTCCTCCCCAAGCTGCAACGAGGTGAGCGTCACGAGCTGATGGGGCGCCTTCGGAGTGCGATCAGAGCCGTCGTCCCCATCGACGTGCTGGTGACCGACCCAGGCGAGATCGAGCGTCGCCGAGACGTCGTCGGGTCGATGCTGTACTGGCCGCTGCGGGAGGGGATGGTGGTCTATGAACGGCCGGACTGATCCTCAGCCCGACGCCGCCCGTCGCTGGCTCAGTGGCGCAGCCAATGCGCTCGAGTCAGCCCGGCACCAGCTGACCCGGGTTGACCTGCCCGCCGGCATCGCCTGCTTCCTCGCCCACCTCGCCGCCGAGAAAGCCTTGAAAGCCGTCCTCGTGGCCTTCGACCGGCCCTTCAGGAAGGTTCACGACCTGGTCGAGCTCCGGCGCCTGATCGTCTCTGCCGGGCTGACGGTCGGGGTGGGGGAGCAGGAACTCAGGAGGCTCAACCCGTGGTCCATCGACGGTCGCTACGCGGAGGACGTGCCAGAGGCGGCGCCCGATCTGGCCCGCGAACTGGTGGAGATGGCGGCCGCGGTTGTCCTGGCCGCCGAGGAGGCGGTGGACAAGGCGGAGGACGACGCCGCGCCGGCCGAGCTTCAGCTTGAGGAAGGGCTCCGAGGGCCCGCGATCACACCGCTAAGCGAGCTGCCCGACGACGACCACGACCAAGCTCGGAATCCGGGCGAAGACTGAGATGGCGGCCACCAACCACGAGCGGGTGGGCCGGGCGCTGGGGTTGCTGAGCCAGGGCTTGGCCCCCTTCGTGGCCCGCGAGTGCGAGTCGCGCTACGGCAAGGGTTGGGTCGACTCGGTGGGGCGGACCGACCCGGCCGCCGGACCCGGTGCCCAGCGGGTCTCGTCCGCCGATGCCCAGTTCCTGCTCAAGGTGCTCTGGGACGAGTGGCAGGGCGTGTTCCGCAACGTTTTGGGCCAGAGCGAGCGCACCTATGTGAGCGAGCTGCGGGAGGTGCGCAACCGGTGGGCCCACCAGTACGCCTTCTCGGGCGACGACGCCGAGCGGGCCCTCGACACCATGCGCCGCCTGCTGCTGTCGGTGGCGGCGGCCGCCGAGGCAGCCGAGGTTGACGCCATGCGCCAGGACCTTTTGCGCCAGCGCTTCAGCGAGCAGGCCCGCCAGGTCCAGCGCCGGGCCGCGGCGGCCCCGGTGGAGGGCCAGCCGGCCGGTGGGCTCAAGCCCTGGCGGGAGGTGGTGACCCCGCACCCCGACGTGGCCTCCGGCCGCTACCAGCAGGCCGAGTTTGCTGCCGACCTGCACCAGGTGTGGCGGGACGAGGCCGCCCCCGAGTACGGCCGGCCGGCCGAGTTCTTCCGGCGCACGTTCCTCACCGATGGCCTGCGCCAGCTCCTGGTCAACGCCGTGCGGCGGTGGACCAGCGACGGCGGCGACCCAGTGGTGGAGCTGCAGACCAACTTCGGAGGCGGCAAGACCCATTCGCTCATCGCCCTCTACCACTTGGCTGCCGGCTACTCCCCCCACGAGCTGCCGGGCGTCGAGGCCATGCTGGCCGAGGCGGGACTGGAGCCCTCGCCCCCGGCGACGACCGCCGTGCTGGTCGGGCAGATGATCTCCCCCGGCGTCACCTACGAGAAGGGCGCCGGCGTCAAAGTACGCACCCTCTGGGGCGAGCTGGCCTGGCAGCTGGGCGGCGCCGAAGGGTACGCCTTGGTGGCCGAGGCCGACGCCACCGGTACCAGTCCGGGGGCGGCGCTGGTCGAGCTGTTGCGGCGGTTCTCCCCCTGCCTGATCCTCATCGATGAGTGGGTGGCCTACGCCCGCCAGCTCTACGGCGTCGATGGCCTTCCCGGCG
>JBQTHD010000003.1:0-36829 GCA_052390275.1 Acidimicrobiales bacterium
CCGGCACGGCCCATTGGGCCAACCTGGGCATCGCCGTCGAATCCACCACTGCCGTCGAGATAGTGGCCCACGAGGCCGCCGCCACCGGCGCCGACACCCGCCTCGAGGTCGATTGGGCCCTGGAGGCAGCTGTGCCGCTGTTGCCCGATCCGGTGGTGGCAACGCCCACTCCCTCGTTTGCCTCCAGCACTCTGCCCAACCTGGGCGCCACCATTGGCTACTGGTTCCGAATCGCCACCAACCCCGACGCCACCTCCGGTGGGCTCATCAATTCCGGTTGGCTGACCACGCCCACGTGGCGGCCCCCGGTGGGGGCCCTGGCCGAGGGCCCCACCTACTACTGGAGTGTCGTTGTCACCGACGGGGTGCAGACTCATGCCAGCGCCCCCCGGCCCCTGCGGGTCGACCGCCGCCTGGGGGTCCGCCCCGGGGGAGCCATCGACACCCTGGGTCCTTTATCAGTGAACCTGGCCACCGGGGCTTTGTCCTTTGGACTATCCACCCGGGCCATTCCCAGCGCGGCGGGACCGCTGGCCGCCAGCTTGACCTACAACTCCTCCGCGCCGGCGCCCCATGGCCTCACCGGTCGTTACTGGTCGGGATGCGACCCCTCCGGAACCGCCCTGTCGCCTCCGGGGCCCGCAGGGGCGGGCTTCGTTCGAACCGATGCCACGATCGACTTCTCCTGGACCTCGTCTGAGCCCGCCGGGCCGGGACTCGGCCCCGGACGCTGCATCGTCTGGACCGGATACCTCAGCCTGAAGATCGGCCCCACCTTCACCTATGACCCCTACGGCAACCCCACCGCCGCCGTGCCCGACAACGCCACCGGGGACTACGACTTCGCCTGGCTGGGAGCCCATCACCGCTTCTACGAACACGAAAGCGATCTCTCCCAGATCCACATGGGAGCCCGTCTCTATGACCCCACCCTGGGCCGCTTCCTCCCGGTGGACCCCATCGAGGGGGGAAGTGCAAATGACTACGAGTACTGCTTCGGCGACCCGATCAACAACTTCGACGTGAGCGGTGAGTTCTGTCTAACGATCGGCCCGGTATCGATTGGGGGCTGCGGGCTTCAGGCCAAAAAGCGTGATATCAAGGCGTTTGATGCTGCTATCCGGGAATGCGAGCGTCAAATTGGTCGGCGACTTACCGGAGGTGAGCGCCGTCGGCTTCACGAAGCTATCCATGGTCAGAACTTCGACTTCCGCCAGATTGTAGACCAATGTCTGGCGATGTTTGGAGGGCTCGGAATATCTCGGGAACGGCCATATTCGAGGGGTGCCACACCTTGGTTAATACAGGCCATCCGATACGAGAATCTCAGGTAGTGCCGGTGGAGGCAGATCTGCATCGCCAAATTGACGGTATTTCTGGGAAACGATGCATCCGGGCGGAGCGCGGACATGGATCTTTCTTGATCTTAGAGTTCACGGATAGTCTTGCGGAGGCCGCTGGCCTAAGGCCATGGCACTTGTGGGTTTACGGCTCTGATTGGGAGCTACTATCTCCAGAAGCGATGGCAGTACCGTGGTTCGATGATTCCAGTCTCATCGATAATGGGCTCGAAGCGATCCTGGACGAACACGTAAGCGCTACCGAACTCTCCATAGATCTCCATCTCAGGTTGGTCTTCAGTAGTTCATGGGAGCTGGCGATTCGAGGGAACTCCGACCCCGAAACGTCTGATCTCGATCTGTGGCTACTGTTCACGCCCAACTCCGGCGTGATCACCGTGAGGCCGAACCTGCAATGGACCTATGAGCTCGAAGAGGCGGAGCCATCCTGACAACTAAAGAGCCAGTGGGAAGGAATCTCGTTCGTCGGCGCGGCGGCGATTCTTGGTGGCTACCTGGTGGTGGGCAGCCTTGTGGGTCTCATAATCGAACTGGTAAAGATGGATCGATAGACAGGGTGCGCTGCGGGTCTAAAGCCTCGACCAGGGAAGCGAGTGTTTGCGAATGCTGGCTGGCCTCGGGCGGTCCATTCCATGGTGAACTCGGCAGGCGTGAACTCGCTGTGGCCGCCGTGAAGGCGTCAGCCCGCCCTGGGCCAGGGCAGCAGGGCCAATTGGGGTGTTGACAGGGAGCTCGCTGGTAGCGTCCTCCCAATCGAAGCGACGGTGGACGATGTCGGTCGGATCGTGCTGCCGAAGCCGCTTCGGGACAGGTTGAGACTCACCGCCGGCACGAAGGTCGACGTGAGTGAGTACGGAAGTGGGCTTCAAGTTGTTCCGGTGGGGCGGACCGCCCGGCTCCAGGAGCGAGACGGCCGCTTGGTGGCGGTTGCCGAGACGCCCATCACCTATACCGACGTACTTGGGCTCATCGACGCCGGTCGACGATGACGGAGCGTTGATAGACACCAGCGTGGCGGTGCCACTACTGGTCACCTCACCATCAAGTGCACGACTCAGTTTCCAAAGCGGTGGGTGACCGTTTGGGGGCGCAGGCGGGCCACGCTCGCCGGGCATACCGAGCGGTCAGCGAGCACGGAGCGGTTCGTCCGCACGGTCGCTCCACCAGTTGGGCGACGGCCAGCAACCACAGAGCCTTGAGCCCGGTCGAAGCGGACAGCTCGCCATGATGCTGACGCCCGCCCCCGGCGGGAGCCTTTAGGGTCGACAGAGTGATTCCGGCCCGGCTTGGCCCCCTGCTGGCGGAGACGGCCGATGTTGCGGCGAGGTTCATCGACGCCGGTCACCGCCTCTACCTGGTGGGGGGCAGTGTTCGCGACGCTCTCCTGGGTCGATCGCTTGATGAGATCGACCTGGACTTCACCACCGACGCCCGGCCCGAGGAAATTCTGGCTGTCATCTCTGGGTGGGCGGACTCGGTGTGGGAACAGGGTCGCCGGTTCGGAACCATTGGTTGTGCCCGCGGTGGGCGCACCTACGAGATCACCACCCACCGGGCCGAGGCCTACAACCCTGAGTCCCGCCAGCCCGACGTGGTCTTCGCCACCGACGTCGTGGTCGATCTTTCCCGCCGGGACTTCACCGTCAACGCCATGGCCCTGCAACTGGGCCACCCCGGTTTGTCCCCGGTTCTGGTGGACCCTCACGGAGGGGCGGCGGATCTGGCCGCCCGCCGGCTGCGGACCCCGCTTGCGCCCGCCGTCTCCTTCGGCGACGACCCGCTTCGGATGCTGCGGGCGGCCCGGTTCATGGCGGGTTACGACCTCGAACCCGACGAGGACCTGGTGGAGGCGGTGCGCTCCATGCGGACCCGCCTGGAGATTGTCTCGGCCGAACGCATTCGCGACGAACTCGACAAGCTCCTGGTCGTGGCCCGGCCGGGCCCTGGGCTGTGGTTCCTGGTGCGCACCGGCCTGGCCGAGGAGTTCATGCCTGAGCTCCCGGCTCTATCGGTCGAACAGGACCCCATCCATCGCCACAAGGACGTTCTGGCTCACACCATCGCGGTAGTGGAGAAGACCCGTCCGGACAAGGTGCTGCGCATGGCCGCCCTCCTTCACGACATCGGCAAGCCCAAGACCCGCTCCATTGGGCCCCACGGCGTCTCCTTTCATCACCATGACGTGGTCGGTGCCCGCATGGCCGAGACCCGGTTGCGGGCCCTTCGGTACCCCAACGAAGAGACGGCCGATATCTGCCGCCTGGTCTTCCTTCACCTGCGCTTTCACGGCTACGGCACCGTTTGGACCGACTCCGCCGTGCGCCGCTACGTCCGCGATGCCGGTCCGCTGCTGGCCAAGCTCAACGAACTGACCCGGTGCGACTGCACCACCCGCAACCGGGCCCGGGCCGAGGAACTGGCCCGGCGAATGGACCGCCTGGAGGAGCGCATCGCCCTCCTGGGGGAGCAGGAGGAGATGGCTGCCATGCGCCCCGAACTCGACGGCTCGGCGATCATGGCCCGCCTGGGCATCGGACCTGGGCCCCTGGTCGGTCGGGCCCGCAACTTCCTTCTCGACCTGAGGCTGGACGAGGGCCCCCTGGGCGAAGCCGAGGTCGGTCGCCGCCTGGACGCCTGGTGGGCCGAGAACCGCCCCTCGGCGGGCTGAATCGGTAGGCAGATTTCGGGCGAGGGCCACCACCCCTGGCCGGCCCTGATCAGGCTGACCGGTGGAGTCATCGACGAATCCCTACGCTCGGTGGCGTGAACCCGGTCGACGTCGACACCTCGCACAGCGACGTTGCCCCGGTCGAGATCGCCCCGGTCGAGATCGCCCCGGTCGGCACTTCCCCGGTGGACGTCGCCCATCTGGAGGGCGAGCCGACCGAGACGGTGATCAGGGTGGTGGAGGAGTTCGTGGCCCGGGTCAACGCCGCCCTCGATGAGGTGGAGGCGGAACTGGCCAGTACGGAACTCCGCTCCGGTAGTCACTCGGCCGTCGTCGCCGACGAGTCCGATGTCCCCGGCCCAGGCCTGGCGGGCCAGGACGGGGAGGGCGGATGAGGCCCCAGCGGGCCCTACCGCTCGCCCTGATGGCCGCCGGTGGAGTGGCGGGGGCGGCGCATCTGGCCCTGGCCGATGAGCAGCGGCGAATCCAGTTGGATCGACAACTGCGGGTGTGGCGCCTGACCGCTCGGCGAGGTTCCCGGTGGGCGGAGATGAAGGTTCGGGGCCGGCGGGCCACCGACGAGCGCCGGGCGGCCCTGGAGGAGCAGTTCACCATCCGCTCGGCCGAGGATGTGGCCGCAGTCCTGGGGAACATGAAAGGCGCCATCATGAAGGCGGGCCAGATGGTTTCTTTCCTGGCTGACGGCCTCCCGCCCGAGGCCCGGGCGGTGCTGTCCACCCTTCAGGCCGACGTCCCCCCCATGGCCCCCAGCCTGGCCGAGGCCGTGATTCGCCAGGAGTTGGGGGCATCCCCCGAAGAGCTGTTCCTGGATTGGGACCCGGTCCCGGTGGCGGCGGCCTCCATTGGTCAGGTTCACCGCGCCGTGATGCCCGACGGGCGGCAGGTGGCGGTCAAGGTCCAGTACCCAGGGGTGGACCTCTCCATCAAGGGGGACCTGGACAACGCCCAGTTGATCACCGGGATGATGGCGGCGGTGGCCATGCGCAACATGGACGTCAAGGCCATGGTCGACGAACTTCGCGGCCGCATGGGCGACGAGTTGGACTACCGGTTGGAGGCCCGCTGCCAGCAGGAGTTCGCCGACCGCTACCGGGGCCACCCCTTCATCCATGTGCCCAACGTGGTGGCCGAGCGCAGTGCCCGTCGGGTGATCACCAGCGACTGGGTGGACGGGGTGAGTTGGGCTGAGTTCCTGGCCAGGGCCGATCGACCGGCCCGCCAACGGGCGGCGGAAATCCTGTTCCGCTTTGCCGAGGGCTCGATCTGGGAACACCGGGTGTTCAACGGCGATCCTCATCCGGGGAACTACCGCTTCCACCTGGACGGGTCCCGGGTGACGTTCCTGGACTTCGGCCTGGTCAAGCGATGGGCCCCGGGGGAACTGGAAAGCCTCAGCCCCATCCTCCACGCCGTCCTGGCCAACGACGTGGCGGCCACCTTGGACGCGGTGATCGAGGCAGGCTTCCTGGCTGGGGACCATGGCTTGGACCCGGCGTTGGTTTTTGAGTACTGCAGTGGCCCTTACCAGCCCTTTCAGGTCGAGGAATTCACCTTTGCCCCCGACTTCGTGGGCCGGACGCTGGGCCCCATGTTGGACATGACCGGCCGTTTCGGCGAGGTCATCCGGGCTCTGAACCTGCCGCCTTCCTATGTGATCCTCGACCGGGTGGTCTGGGGGATGAGCGCGCTTTTTTCCCATCTGGGGGCCACCGCGCGGTGGGGCGACCTGCTGGAGGAGTACCTGAACGGTTCTCCGCCATCCACCCCCCTGGGCCGGGAGGAGGCGGCCTGGAAGGAGGCGATTGCACAGAAGCCGATCTGCCAGCCGGCTGGCGGGGTGATCAAAGCTGGCGCGAGCCGCGGGCGGACCCGAGCCGGCTGAGGGTTCCCCCATCGAAACCAAACGCCTGATCCTGGCGCCGTCCTCAGTCGGTGATGGCCACCGGCGCCTCGGGATGGCGCACCTGCGCAAACACTTCCTGCGACCGCGGTACCGGCGGGATGAGGCGGTGACTCTGACCACCAGCGATGGCGTCCGTCTCGCCGGCGCCTATCTGCCCGGGCCGCCGACGGCGGAGGTGGCGGTGGTCCTGGTCCATGGCTTCGCCCTGTCGTCGCGAACCCCCCGGATCCATGCCTTCGCCCACCAGTTGGCCACCCGGGTCCCGGTTCTGGTCCCCGACCTGCGGGGCCACGGCGGATCGGGGGGCCTGTGCGCTCTGGCCAGCCAGGAAGCCGCGGACGTGGCCGCTGCGGTCCACGCCGTGCCCGGCGACCTTCCGGTGGTGACGGTGGGCATCAGCCTGGGGGGCGCGGCGGTACTCCTGCACGCCGGAGATCGGCACCGGTGGCTGGCTGCCGGGGACCGGCTGGCGGGCGCGGACCGCTTGGCGGCGGCGGACCGCTTGGCGGGGGTGGTGGCCATCAGCGCTCCGGCCTGGTCGGGAACCTGGGACACCGCCGGGACCAGCCGGGTCCGCCAGTTGGCAACCAGCCGCCTGGGGCGGGCGGCCCTGTCGTCAGTGGCCCATACCCGCCTGGCGCAGACCTGCGAGCCGGTTCCGGATTCGGCCGATCTCGTGGCCGCTATCAGCCCCGCCTTCACCCTTGTCATCTCCGACCCGGCGGACCACTATTTCGGGCCCGAGCATGCCGAGACCCTCTTGCGGTGGGCCGGGCCTCCTCGGGCCGCCTGGCTCATCCCTGGCGGGGGCCACGGCACAGACCTGTTGAGCGACGACCTGGCCGGCCGCATCGTCGACTACGCCCGGGCGCACCTTCGGCGGGCGGCAGAATCGGCTCCCTGAGGCCATCGACCCGGTCGGGGTAAGGCACTGAGGCGGGCATTTCGGTCAAGGATTTCGCACTTTCCGTGAGCGGTGCAGGTCGGGGGGTGACGGTTAGCCTCCGGGGTGTGTCGTCCCCGCACCCACTCGTGATCGGAACCGCCTTCGGTGGTCCGCCCATGAGGGTGGATTCCGCCCAGGCCCTGGCCTATGCCCAGGCGACCGGAGACCTGGCCGGGGCAGATGGCGCAAACGGAGACCGCGCCGACAGGGACGGCATGGGTGATCACCCGGTTCCACCCCTCTTCGCCGTGGTCCCGGCCTGGGCCGCCTTCTCCGCCGCGGTTACCGGCCTGGTCCCGACGCCGCATCTCAACAACCTTCTCCACGCTGGCCACCACCTGCACTGGATCAGCCCGTTGGCGGTCGGCGACGAACTGACCACCGAGGCCACCTTGACCGGGGTCCGAGCCTCAGGGGCGGGAAGCTGGTTGTTCGTTGGGCTTCGAACCTGGGACATCCATGGCGATGACCGGGTGCTGCAGAAGGCCACGCTGTTCGTCCGGGGCTTCTCCGCCCAGGCCGTGGCGCCCGAAGCATCTGCGCCCGACGCTCGCCAGGGCGGATTCCCACCGCCAGAGACCCCGCCTGCTCCGGCCCGGCGCCCCCCGGCCGACCGGCCGCCACTGGCCGAGGTTCGCCGCCAGACCGACCCCGACCAGGCCGTCCGGTATGCGCGGGCGTCGGGTGACCTCAATCCCATCCATACGGACCCGGCCGCCGCCCAGGCCGCCGGACTGGCGGGCTGCATCCTTCAAGGCCTGTGCACCATGGCCATCTGCGCCCAGGTGGTGGTGGACGTGGCCGCCGCCGGCGATGCGGCCCGGCTGCGCGAGCTTTCGGTCCGGTTCAGCCAGCCGGTCTTCCCTGGATCAGACCTCACGGTCTCGGTCCAGTCCCCGGCGTTGCCGCCCCCCTCGGACGCGAACTCCAGCGTGGAGTTCGTCGCCACCAGTGACAGCCGGCGGGTGGTGAAAGAGGGACTGGCCCGGCTGGCTCCTTCGTGATCGACTTAGGCCTGTGTTCACCGGAGCGGGTTTGATCGCCGCCGCTGGCGTCCCCCGGGTCCGGCAGGCCTGACGTGGCCACCCTTCGACTTTTCGCCTCGGCCCGGGAGGCGGCCGGCGTGGCCAAGATCGAGATCGAGGCCGCCACCATCGGCGGATTGTTGGACGAAGCCGGCCAACGCTTCGGCCCGGACTTCCGGCGCATCCTCGACGCCTCCCGGGTCTGGCTCAATGGCCAGCCCACCGGCCCCGATACCCAGGTAACCGGCCTTGACGTGGTGGCGGTGCTACCCCCGGTGTCGGGCGGATCGGCGCTGGCGGGAGCCCCGACCCAGGCCAGGCCCGAGCGAGCAGCGGCCCCGACCCAGGCCAGGCCCGAGCGACCAGCGGCGTCAACACCGACCCAGGCCAGGCCCGAGCGACCAGCGGCGTCAACACCGAGCCAGGCCAGGCCCGAGCGACCAGCGGCCCCGACCCAGGCCAGGCCCGAGCGACCAGCGGCGTCAACACCGAGCCATTTGGGCACCTCCGCCGGGGCTGGCACGGCGCGGTCGGGATCCGATCGTCGATCCGCGGACAATCGAACCGTTCCGGAGCCGACCCCGGTTCGGGCAGACCGGGAGTTCGACGTTCGATCGTCGGGTTCGGGCTGGGCGGACATCGAGTGGGATCCCACGGGCGCCAACACCTTCTCAGCGGAGTTTCCCGCCGTCGACGCGTCGAGTCGGACCACGAATCTGAATTTGGACGACTCTGCCGCCCCGGCCCCCATGCACCGACTGACCCGGCCGACGGGGCCACGACCGCCGCTCCCCGGCGGAACGGCCGTGCCTCGAAGCCCGGATCGCCCGGTGCTGTCGACCTCGGGCCCGGTACGCATGCTCTTCGCCCCGAACACCGACGCGTCGGCCGGTTCCGCCACCGGTTCAAGGACCCCAGAGCCGGAGGGCGGCCCGGATCGGACGGCCCCGGATCGGACGGCCCCGGATCGGATTGCAGCGGATCGGACGGCCCCGGCTCGGATTGCAGCGGCCCGGCGAGAACCGTCCTCCGCTGAGAACTGGTTGGGGACGCCCATGGCCGAGGCGACGTCGTTGGCGTTGTCGGAGAACGGCCGGCGGAACGATTCAAGGGCCGAGGTCCGGGGCATCGAGGTCGGCAGCCCCGGTTCCGGCGGCCCCTCCGAACGCGATCCGGAGTCAGGCCATCACTCTGACCGAGGCGACGAAACCGGCGACGACAAGCAGGCCGATCCGATGTCGGGGGACCCGCCGGATCGAGCTTCCTCAGGCCGGGCCCCAGCAGTCGGGCCGACAACGGCCACCGGGGTCACCGGGTGGTCGCAGGGATGGTTGGGGCTCGGGTGGGCGGTGCTCTCGCTGGCGGCGGTGGCCGCCGGACCCCGGTGGCTGGCCTTCTGGCTGGTGGCCCAGGCCGCCGCAGCAGCCGCTCAACTTGCCGCGGCCGGGCGTTTCGGCGGTATGCGGTTGTTGGTCCTGGGGGCGGCCCTGGTGGCCGGGGTCCAGCCCCTGGCCGCCCTGGGCGGGCCCGGTCAGTTGTTGGCGGCCATGGGTGCCGCAGCGGTGGCCGTTGCCCTCGGCCGGTTCGCAGGCACCAACCCGGCCCAGACGGCCGTCTTCGTCCGGGTGCTGGCTGGAGCCACGATCATCGGCGCGGCGATGGGCGCCCTGGTCCTGATCGCCGAGTCACAGATGTCGGTGGCCCTGTTTCTCCTGGCCTGCACCTGCGCCTACGACGTCGGCGCCTACCTGGTTGGCACAGGGGCGGCTTCTCGGTGGGAGGGCCCGGTCGCCGGCATGGCGGCCATCGTCCCGGTGGCCCTGTTCGGGTTGTTTGCCGGAAGCCTGGCCACGTTTCTCGACTCTTCATCCATCGTCAAGCTGGCGGTGGCGACAGCGGTGCTGGCCCCCCTGGGCGGCATTCTCGCCCGCACCCTTCGGGGCCGCGATCTGGCCGAGTGGCGAACACCCACCCTTCGCCGCATTGATTCGCTGATCGTCACCGTGCCCGTCTGGTACCTGGGAGTGGACGTCTTCGGTTAGGGCCAGAGCCGGCGACGGTCGTTTGCGGTGGCCCAGACCAGCGGGGGAAGGGTCCGACCCTTCCCCCGCTGTGGTCCATCAGGCCTTCTTGGTTGCCCAGAAGATGCGGTCGACTTCGGCGATGAGATCCAGGAGCCGTTGTCCGGTAGCCGGGTCGTTGGAGGACTTGGTGGCCCCGGCGGCCTTGGTTGCGTCCCAGAACACGGTGTGAAGCTCAGGGAACGCCTCCAGGTGCGGGGGCTTGAAGTAGTCGCTCCACAGCACCCACAGGTGGTGCTTGACCATGTCCGCCCGCTGTTCTTTGATGGCGACCGCTCGCTGGCGGAACACCTCGTCAGAGGAGGCCGAGTACTTCTCTTGGCATGCCTTGACCGATTCAGCCTCGATCCGGGCCTGGGCGGGGTCGTAAACGCCGCAGGGCAGATCGCAGTGGGCCGAGACCACCATGGGCGGCGCCCAGCGGTCGAAACAGGCCAGCGAACGGGAAACACCGCGGTGGATAGGAGTCAAAGCACCGCGCCAACGTGAAGTAATCATAAAAACACCTTTCTTGCCGAGACCGAGCCTGCTGAGACGGGCTCGTTGCCGAGACTGAGCTTTCACCACCCATTCTTGCCACCACCGGCCCGCTCGTCGCACCGGGGTGACCAATATCGGCCGGTTGGCGAGTCCGGCGCACGCCGGAGGCCGGCACAATGGCCACATGGGGGGGAGAAAGGCAGCGACCGGATGGGCGGTGATCGGGGTGGCGGCGATCGCGGCGGTGGTGGCAAGACGAGGGAACCTGGTTCCCCGGCGTTGCCTGGTGGAGGGTCCCAGCATGATTCCAACCCTGGCCCCGGGGGACCGGTTGTTGGTGTCCCGCTGGTCGCGACGCCACCAGGTCGGGAACCTGGTGGCCTTCACAGATCCTCGCCGCCCTGGCGTGATGATGGTGAAGCGGGTGGTGTCGGTCGAGGTTGGGGGCCTGACCGTGGCCGGCGACAACCCCGACGCCAGCACCGACAGCCGCCACTTCGGGCCGGTGTCCCTCGACCTGGTGGTGGGCTGCGCCCGGTACCGGTACTGGCCCGAAGATCGCCGGGGACGGCTGTAGCCTCCCGGCCCATGTGGACCGAGGAGGTCACCCGGGTGCTGCGGGGCCCGGCTGAGGCGCGGCCAGTGGGGGAGGGCCCCGGCTCGACGCCGTCAGCCGCCGGGCCCTTGGAGGATTTGGCCGGCTTGTCGCTGGCGGACCTGCGTACATGGCGGTCTCAGTGCCAGGAGGTGGAGTCCAAGGTGTCCTACCTCCGCCGCCTGGTGCAGGGCCGCCTGGATCTGGTCAGGGCCGATCAGCGCCGCCGGTCGGCCGGTTTGGCTCCCGACGATCTGGCCGCCCTGATCGAGGACCTTCCCCGGATCCTGGCCGACACCCCTGGCCCACCTCGGCCGGGCGCACCGCTGCCCACTTCGGTGATGCCGCCAGAGGGAAACGACTACGAGGCGGTACTCGATGCCACGATGGACCCGGGCCTTTTGATGAACCTGCCCAGGCTGGCCGACGCCGAGGTCGAGGCGGTCGCCGGTCGGCTGAGAGACCTGGAGAAGGTGGTGTCCCGGCACCGCCACGACCTGTTCGGCTGTATCGACTCCCTTTCGGGCGAACTCGCCCGGCGCTACCGCACCGGCGAGGTCAGTGGACTCCCCCAGGGTTGAGGACCGCTTCGTGACCGACCCGGCCCAGGCGTCTCCTCGCACGCGAACCTTCGCCCGGATTGCGGCATCGGAGCATTCAGTGATGCAACTGGCGGAGGCACCTGAGGACCCGAACGGGGATTTGGCCGGAATCCGGGCAAGAGCTTCCGGTCGAGGTACCAGGCGGTGTTCGGATGGATGGTGACGTGTCTGTGAGCACGGGGCGGGTGGCCCTTTTGTCCTTCCATACATCGCCTCTGGCTCAACCCGGTGTCGGGGACGGCGGCGGAATGAACGTCTACGTGTACCGCCAGGCCGCCGAGTTGGCCAAGGCGGGAATGGACTGCGACGTCTACACCCGGGCCACCCGGCGGGGAGGGCCGGCGACGGTGGAGTTGGCGCCCGGCGTCCGGGTTCATCACGTGCCCGCCGGACCGCTCGCGCCGGTGCCCACGGAAGACCTCGGCGAACTGGTCGAAGCCTTTACCGAAGGGGTCTCGGCCCGTTTCGAAGCTGAGGGCCCGCCGGACGTGATCCACGCCCACTACTGGCTCTCAGGCCTGGCCGGCCACGTTCTCAAGCACCGTTTCGAGCGGCCGCTCGTCTGCACGTTCCACACGCTGGCCCGGGTCAAGGCGGCCAGCGATCCCGGCTTCGTCGCCGGGACGAGCGGTGCCGGTTCGAGCGGTGCCGGTTCGAGCGGTTCTGGTCCCAGTGGTCGCAACAATCGACGCTTGGGGGAGGGGGAGCGGGGCCGGGCCGAAGCGGAGATCATCGGCTGTTCCGACGCCATCGTCGTCTCCTCCACCGATGAGGCCGACCAACTCGAACGTCTCTACGGCGCCGTTCCCCACCGCATCGAGGTGGTCGCGCCGGGGGTGGATCATCGGATCTTCACTCCGGGCGACAAGGCCCGGGCCCGGGCCGGCCTGGGGCTGCAGGAGAGGCCCACCCTGTTGTTCGTCGGTCGTATCCAACCGCTCAAAGGGGTGGACCTGGCGGTGGCCACCCTCGGCGACCTCGACCGGCTACGCCCGGCACCCACCGATGGCGACCCCGGTCCGGCGGGCCGGGAACTGTCGGCGCAACTGCTGGTGGTTGGAGGCCCGAGCGGCCCCCAGGGCCCCGCTACCATGAGCGAACTCCGGGCCATGGTGGCCGAGTTGGGCCTGGTTGACCGGGTCCATTTTCTCAAGCCCCGGGCCCATGAGCTTCTGGCTCCCCTTTATCAGGCAGCCGACGTCTGTCTGGTGCCCAGTCGATCGGAATCGTTCGGCTTGGTCGCTCTGGAGGCGGCGGCCTGTGGCACGCCGGTGGTGGCCTCGGCCGTGGGAGGTCTGGCACACCTGGTGCGGCCGGGCCGGACCGGTTATCTGGTCGAGACCCGTGATCCCGGGGCCTTCGCCCAGCGGGTGGCCTCAATCCTCGCTGACCCCCTGCTGGCCGAGACCATGGGCCGGCAGGCCGCGAAGATGGCGTTGGCCTACCGATGGTGTGCCACCGCCGCCCGCCTCCGCCGCCTCTACGGCGACCTTCGAACCCGGGAGCCCGTGGAGTGCGGTTGACGGCCGGATGGCCACCCGTTTGGTGCGCTTGAACCAGTCCACCGGGAACCAGGTCGGGGCCGGCACGGGGCCCGTGGGGCCTTCTACGCCGGTGTCCGGAGGTTTTTGGATGCTTTTCAGTAGTTTTCGCTTGCGTGCTCCGAAGTTTCACAGGTATGGTTCACCTCGGCCCGAGGGGCGCAAGGGTGACTCGTTCGGGGAAGTACGAGTCGCCCCCAGGTTCCTCGGGCCCTTTCCTGCCCCCAGGTCGTCTTCACGGCTTTTTGTGGCGGAGGCTCAAGACCCCGTCGGGGAAGCTTGCAGTTCGCCTGGCTGGCTCGTTACGGTCAGGCCCTGGCCGCACCCGCGCAGGAGCTGGGGAGGCCGCCCACCAGCATGAGACGACCGCTATCGCCGCCTGCTTGCGCCCGCCCAAAGCGGGGCCCGACCCGGGCGAATGCCCTGACCCGAGGAACCTCCACCCGAGGAACCTCCACCCGAGGAACTTCCACCCGAGGAGCGCTGACTGCCTGGTTGCTCCTGGTGGTCGTGGTTCTGGCTCCCGGGGCCGATCCGGCCTGGGCTCAGACCGAGGAGCAACAGCGGGCGGCCGCCGCCACCAAGCGGGCCCAGAGTGCGGCCCGCCTCAACGCCTTGAAGGCCGACGACACCCAACTGGAGACGGCGGTGGCGGCGCTCAACCAGGGGGTGGCCGCCCAGGACAAGACGGCCACCGCCGCCAGCCAGGCGCTGCGGGCGGCCGAAGGCAGCGTGGGGGCGGCCGAGCGACGGTTGGCCGAGACCGAGGCCCGCATGGTCGGGCTGCGCAAGGAGGTCAGCGCCGCCGCACTGCGGGCCTACGTGCATCCATCGGGCGGAGGTCTGTTGACCCTGGTCAGTTCCCGGAGCCTGGAGGAGGCCACCCGGCGGCGGACGCTGCTGGCCTCGGTCATAGAGACCGACTCCTCCATCATCGAGCAGTTGCGGGGGGCCCGGGAGGACCAGCAGTCCGAGCAGGCCAACGTCCGCCGGGCTCGGGACCTGGCGGCGGCGCGCCGGACCGAGGCTGCGGGTCGCCTCGACGAACTCAAGCGGCTGCGCAGCGATCAGATGCGGCTCAAGCGGGCACTCGATTCCCGTATCGCCGGCGTGGCGGCCGAGGTGGAGGCGCTGGCCCGGGAGGAAGCCCGCCTGGCCGCCCTCATCCGCGCCCGAGCCGCGCCGGCAGCGCCTGGATCCCGGCCGTCGGCGTCGGGCTTCGTCTTCCCGACCTCGGGGACCATCACCTCGCGCTTCGGCATGCGCTGGGGCCGCCTGCACGCGGGAATCGACATCGCGTCGGGGGCGGGCACGCCCATCAAGGCCTCCAAGGACGGCCGGGTCATTCTGGCGGGCTTCAACGGCGGCTATGGCAACGCCATCGTGGTGGACCACGGTGGAGGCGTCACGACCCTGTACGCCCATATGAGCCGGCTGCGGGTTTCCGACGGGGCGTCGGTGCGGGCCGGGCAGCACATCGGGGACATGGGCAGCACCGGTTCGTCCACCGGCAACCACCTCCATTTCGAGGTCCGAGTGGGTGGCACCGCCCAGAACCCCCAGCGATACGTGTGACGGGACCGGGCTCGGTCGCCGATTCCAGCCAGTCGACCACGGCCCCACCCGGCTCAGGCCAACCGGCGCCCTTCCGGCTGGTGGTGGTGGGGGGGGGAAGGATGGGGGAGGCACTTTTGGGAGGCCTCGTGGCGGCGGGGTGGTGCAGGCCGGAGGAGCTGGCCGTGCTGGAATCGGTAGCCGAACGCCGAACAGCCCTGGTCGGCCGGTTTGAGGGCGTGACGGTGGTGGCCACGGTCACAGGCCTAAAGGCGGCAGGGGCGGTGGTGGCGGTCAAGCCGCCGGACGTACAGGAGGCCTGCCGGGTCATCGCCACCACCGGCGCCACCCGGGTCCTGTCCATTGCCGCCGGTGTTCGGCTGGGTTCGCTGGCATCGTGGTTGGGGCCCGGGGCCCGGGCGGTGCGAGCCATGCCCAACACCCCGGCCCTGGTGGGGGCGGGGGTGGCAGCCATGGCCGTGGCTGATTCCAGTGACCCGACCAGCGAGGAAGACCTGGCCTGGGCGGAGTCGATTCTGGCGGCGGTGGGCCGGGTCGAGCGGGTGGCTGAAGCCGATCTCGACGCCGTTACAGCGGTATCTGGATCCGGGCCGGCCTATGTGTTTCTGCTGGTCGAGGCCCTGGCGGACGCCGGGATCTCCGCCGGGCTGTCCCGGGAGGTGAGTCATCGCCTGGCTCGGGCAACGGTGGCCGGGGCGGGCCGACTGTTGGAAGCCTCCGACACCGACCCTCGTTCCCTGCGCGCTGCGGTGACCTCCCCGGGCGGGACCACCGCCGCGGCAGTAGGCGTCTTGGAGGAGGGGGGCTGGCCGCAGTTGATGGCGGCCGCGGTGGCTGCCGCTACCCGTCGGTCGCGCGAGCTCGGCGGTTCCTGAGCGGACTGGCGGGCGTCTCCACCTTCGGCGGTAGTGTTCCTCCCAGGCGAAGAGGGGTGATCAAACTGGCCATTTCCAATCTGACCGGTCCGCAGTCGGTGACCGGCCCTGCCGGCCTCGGAGGGGACAACCGGTTCCTCACCGCAGCCGAGGTAGCCGGCCTGCTGCGGGTTTCCACCATGACGGTTTACCGCCTCATCCAGGCCGGGGACATCCCGGCCGTACGGGTGGGCAAGTCCTACCGGGTCCGCCAAGTCGACATCGACGGATATCTGGCCCGGGCCTTCACCCAGGCCGGCTGATGGGCCCGCCGTCGGGCCCCAACGGGGCCGGCGGCACAGGGGTCGCCCCGGTCTGGTTTCTGTCCGACTACGGGTTGGCCGACGAGTTCGTCGGCGTGGTCAGGGCCGTTCTCCGGAGCCTGGCCCCCCAGGTGGACGTCCTCGACTTGTCCCATGGGGTGGCGCCCCACGACGTGAGGTCCGGCTCCCTGGTTCTGGCCCGGGCCATTCAGTACCTGTCGGCGGGGGTGGTGCTGGCGGTGGTCGACCCCGGAGTGGGCACCTCCCGGCGAGCGGTGGCGGTAGAAATCTCCACGGCCTCGGCCGATGCCGGGGTGCGGTATCTGGTGGGTCCGGACAACGGCTTGTTGGCCCCGGCGGTGGCCATGGTGGGCGGCGCCGGCCGGGCTGTTCACCTCACCCGCACCGAACTGCACCTGGCGGCTCCCGGCCCGACCTTCGCCGGCAGGGACGTCTTCGCCCCCGCCGCCGCCCACCTGGCCACCGGTGGGGTTTTCGAGGACCTGGGGGAACTGATCGACCCGATGTCGCTCATGCCCGGACTGGTTCCCCTGCCCCAGGAGTCGGCCGGCGGGGTGGCGGCGGAGATCCTTTGGGTGGACCGGTTCGGCAACGCCCAACTCAACATCGGCCCCGAGGACCTGCCGGATTACCAGAACAGTCCTGGCCCGGGGAACCTCGGCAGTCCCGAGAGCCCCGGTCCCGCTGCCAAGGCCGGTTCCCCTGGCCAGTTTGCGGCAGTGACGGGTGGTGGCGCGGAGAACGGAGGAGGCCCCGAGCATCGGCGCGTCGAGGCTTCGCGGCCTGAACCACGTGACGTCGCTGGCCCGGCGACTCTGGTGCTGCGAGCCCGGGGCCAGACCCGTACCGCCTACCGGGTGACCACCTTCGATGATCTGAAGCCCGGCCAGGTGGGCCTGATGGTCGACTCCTACGGGCTGGTGGCCCTGGTCTGCGCCCGCCGGTCGGCGGCGGAGGAGTTGGGCTTGTCCGAAGGCGACGCCGTCTGGTTGGGCCGGGAGTCGGCCGGCCCATGAGGCCCGCCACCACCCTGGTGGTCGCCGCCCTGTTGCTGGCCATCCTGGCCGCCGCCGCCATCCAGTTCGGGGTCATGGGTCGCTGACTGCGCCCGGGTCGCCTGGCTGACCGGACCGTTCCTGTCGGACGATCCGGCCAGGAAAGCGCCAAAGAGCAGGGCCACGCCCACCACCAGGCTGAGGGCGAAGGCCTCCATCTCCCCGACCACCGAGTTGGCGAGCCCGCCGGCTCCCAGAACGGCCGTGGCGGCCACGACCAGGAGGTTGGCCACCACGCGGGGTGACCCCGATCGAGCGCCCCGCCAGCCGGCGGCACTGGCGACCGCCACCCCCAGGACCAAAATGCTGCCCCCGGTGGAGGCCACCGCGGCCAGGATCCGGGGCAGGGCGCCGAATACCTCCGAGCCCTGGGCGAGGCGGTCGGGCGGAACCGGGGCCCGCAGGGGAGCGGCGATCACCACCCCGGCGGCGAAGGCACAGCCCACGGCGGTGCCCACCGCCCCCAGGCGGGCCGCCCGGGGCGACCCCACCAGCACGATGCTTCCCAGCGCCAGCACCGGCACGCTGATCACCGCCCCCAGCAGGTAGAACGTCCGGAAGGAGCCCGGCGACCACCCGAAAGTGGCCCCCACCCACAACGCAGCGGAGGCGGCGGCGAAAATGGCCAGGGCCAGGCCCCACACCGCTTCGTAGGCGCGCCGACGGGTCCGCCACCCCTCGAGGGCGCACAGAGCGAAGGCCAGGGCCAATAAGGTGGCGGCCGCGGCCAGCGCCGTTCGCATGGCCATGGCCGGACGCTACCGCCGGCCAGGCCCACCGATCAGGTCCGCGATCGGGTAACGATCAGGCGCACCGATTAGGGCCGGTCAGGATGGGCGATCGCCGGGCACTTTGTGAACAGGTGCACGAGGCCGGTAAAGTCTGCGCCCAGCCGGACTCCGCAGCCGTCTCCTGCGACCGGAGACGAATGGCCGGTAGCTCGAACGGCCGGAGGGATGGCAGTGGGTAACGACCACAGGCTGGACCAGGACACCGACGACTTCAGCCTTCCGTTGCTGGCTGCGCCGACGGGTGCATCCCTCGATTCCTTTTCAGACGCGGCCCCCTCAGACGCGGCCTCCTCAGACGCGTCACCCGATGCGCCACCAGATGCGCCACCAGATGCGCCACCAGCCGTGCCCCTGGAAGCGCCGTTGGATCTGGCTGGCGGCCGCCGTATTCCCGAGGCCACCGTGGCCCGCCTGCCCGTCTATTTGCGATGCTTGGTGGATCTGACCACCACCACCGCCTCGACCATCTCGTCGGAACGCCTGGCCGACATGGCCGGGGTGAACGCGGCCAAGGTCCGCAAGGACCTCTCCTACCTGGGGTCCTACGGCACCCGGGGGGTGGGCTACGACGTCGAGTACCTGCTCGTTCACATCAACCGGGTACTGGGCCTCACTCAGGACTGGCCGGTGGTGATTGCCGGGGTGGGCAACCTGGGCCATGCCCTTGCCAACTACCGGGGCTTCTCCGCACGGGGATTCCGGGTGGTGGGCCTGGTGGACGAGGATCCCAGCAAGATTGGGCGCCAGGTGGCCGGCCTGGCCATCACTCACCTGAGGGATCTGCCCGACCTGGTGGCTGAGCATCGGGTGGCGATTGGTCTGGTGGCCACCCCGGCCGCCCAGGCCCAGGCGGTGACCGACTGCTTCGTGGAGGCGGGCGTCACCTCCATCCTCAACTTCGCCCCGGTGCTGATCACCGTGCCTCCCGGGGTGTTCCTGCGCAAGGTGGATCTGTCCATCGAGTTGCAGATCTTGTCCTTCTACCAGCAGCAACGCCTGCTCGAGCCCCTGAGCGCCGGGGCGTGAGCGTCATGGAGTTCCCGGTGAACCTCCGCCTGGCCGGGCGTCGCTGCCTGGTGGTTGGGGGCGGAACCGTGGCCGCCCGCAAGGTCGAGGCGCTGGTGGCCGCCGGCGCCCGGGTCAGCGTGGTCGCCCCGCAGATCGTCGACGAACTGGCAGGCCGGGCCGGGGTGGCCCTGCACCGCCGGAGCTACCGGCGAGGCGAGGTTCGGGGCTACTGGCTGGTGGTGGCCGCGACCGACGACGTCGAGGTGAACCAGGCTGTCTTCGACGACGGGGAGGCCGCCGGGGTCTGGGTCAACGGTGCCGACGATCCCGAACGATGCTCGTTCACCCTTCCATCGGTGCTGCGCCGGGGGGACCTGACGGTGGCCGTGTCCACCGGGGGCCGCAGCCCAGCCCTGGCCAAATGGCTGCGGATGCGCCTGGGCGACCAACTCGGACCCGAGTACGAGGCCCTGCTCGACCTGTTGGCTGCCGAGCGCCAAGCGGTCCGGGCCGCCGGTCGCTCCACCGAGGGTCTCGACTGGGACGGGGCCCTGGACTCATCCCTGCTGCCCTACATCCGCCAGGGAGATCTCGGCGCGGCCCAGGCCCGGTTGTCCAGCCACCTGTCGGGGCAGGCCTTGGGCCAGGTCACAGACCAACTTCCGGGCGGGGTATCGGCCGGACCGTCCGACGGGGCTGAGTCGGCGCCCATTGCCGGCAGCGGCATCACCGGGGAGAGGCCATGAGCTTCGTCGTCGTCGGCTTGAGCCATCGGACCGCGCCGTTGGGGCTGCTCGAACGCATGACCATTCCGGAGAACCGCCAGGTAAAAGCCCTCGGTGATCTGGGTGAGCGCCCGTTCCTCGACGAGGCCGTGCTGTTGTCCACCTGCCACCGGGTGGAGGTCTACGCCGTGGCCGAACGGTTCCACGGGGCGGTGGCCGACGTCCGCCACTTCTTGTCGGAGTTGGCCTTCGTCCCCCCCGAGGACTTCAGTGACCAGCTTTACGTGTGGCACGACGAAGCCGCCCTGGCCCACCTCTTCGGGGTTGCGGCCGGGCTGGACTCGGTCGTGCTGGGTGAGGACCAGATCCTGGGCCAGGTCCGCACGTCCTGGGAGCGGGCGCGGGCCGAGGGAGTAGCCGGCACCCGACTGGCGCCGATTTTCCGCCACTCCATGGAGGTGGGCAAGCGAGCCCGAAGTGCCAGCGGGATCCACCGGGGGGTCAGTTCGCTGTCCCAGGTGGCGGTGGCTCTGGCCGAGGAAAGGCTGGGGGGCCTGGCCGGGCGCCGCGTCCTGGTTCTGGGCGCCGGCGAGATGGGCGAGGGGTTGGCGGCCGACGTGGCCGGCACAGGGGGCCAGGCGGAGTTGGCCGTGGCCAGTCGCAGCGGGGAAAGAGCCCGGCGCCTGGCCGCCCGGGTGGGGGCCCGTCCCCTGGCCCTGGCCGACCTGGCCGGTGCGCTGGTGGACGCCGACGTGCTCTTCACCTGCACCGGGGCACCCTCGGTGGTGGTCACCCGTACCGAGGTGGAGGATGCCATCCTGGCCAGGGACGGCCGGCCGCTGCTGGTGGTGGATCTGGGAATGCCCCGGGACGTCGATCCCTCGGTGGGCGATCTGCCAGGGGTGACTCGTCTGGACCTTGGCGACCTGTCCCGGTTTGTGGGTCCGCCCCCGCCGGAGACTTCCGACAGTTCCTCCCCCGATCCGGCCTCCCCCGATCCGGCCTCCCCCGATTCGGCCTCCCCAGGTTTGGCCTGCCCAGGTTTGGCCTGCCCAGGTTTGGCGGCCTCGGATCGCGCCGCCTCGGATCGGGCGGCCGTGCGGATGATCGTGGCCGAGGAAGTCAGCCGTTACCTGACGCTGAGTTCCGCCCGCCGGGTGGCGCCCACCGTCGCCGCCCTACGCCGCCGGGCCGAGGCTTTGCGGGCCGCCGAGATGGCCAAGGCCCGCGGCCGGATGGCGTCGCTGCCCGACGACGAGTGGGAGCGGGTGGAATCGTTGACCAAGGCCATCCTCGCCAAGCTGCTGCACGAACCGACCGTCCGGCTCAAGGAGGCAGGGGGAACACCGCGGGGCGAACGTCTGGCCGGGACCCTCCAGGAACTGTTCGACCTCTGATCGACCCGCCCATTGGATCGGAATACGGCCCCGGCGGGTGGGCACCCCTCTGCTCGCAACGCCCGCTCTGTTCGGCCGTCCGGGATCGCAACGCCCGCTCTGTTCGGCGGTCCGGGATCGCAACGCCGTCCCGATGGGTCGGCCAGCTTGATCGCCCCCGTCGGGGTCGCCATGTGGCGCCCGGCAGGATGATTCGAACCAGCGGTTGACCCCGATCCGGGCGGCAACCCGCACCAGCCCCCTGGCCCGGATCCAGACTGAA
This sequence comes from Acidimicrobiales bacterium, assembly GCA_052390275.1. Taxonomy (GTDB): domain Bacteria; phylum Actinomycetota; class Acidimicrobiia; order Acidimicrobiales; family AC-14; genus JBQTHD01. The sequence continues at coordinate 21,235 of JBQTHD010000003.1, forward strand.
CTCGTGGCCGGCTGGTTGGCGGCTACCGGGGCCCGGGTGGTCGCCGTTCCCGTCACCACGGAGGGGGACCGCCGGGCGGCCGAGCCCATCGCATCCCTGGGCGGCCAGGGGGTGTTCGTGGCCGAGGTCCAGGCCGCCGTCCTCGAGGGCCGTGCCGACATCGCCGTGCACTCGGCCAAGGACCTGCCTTCGTCTCCGACCCCCGGCCTGATCATCGCCGCCATCTGCGACCGGGGCGACCCTCGCGATGGCCTCGTGGGCTCGACGCTGGCCGGCCTGGGTCCCGGCGCCCGGGTGGCCACGGGATCGGTTCGCCGCCGGGCCCAGTTGGCGCATCTACGGCCTGACCTGGTTTTTTATCCGCTCCGGGGGAACATGGGCACCCGCCTGGCCCAAGCCGGCGAGTTCGACGCCATCGTGGTGGCCGTGGCGGCCATGAAGCGCCTTGAGTGGGAGGACCGGCTGGCCGAGGCGCTCGATCCCCTGGTGATGGTGCCCCAGGTGGGCCAGGGGGCGCTGGCGGTGGAATGCCGGGTCGACGACCTGGGCACCCAGGCCCGGCTTGTCACTCTCGACCACCGGGCGTCGCGGCGGGCGGTGGAGGCGGAACGGGCCTTTCTGGCCGAGGTGGGCGGAGGCTGTTCGGTGCCGGTGGGGGCCTGGGCCCGGCCAGCGGCGGACCCGACCGGCGCCTCACTTACGGAACCTGGGCGGGATTCCGGCGCCGAACGATCCAACGAAGCGCCTGGTGGGGGTGCATGGGGAGTCGCAGGAAATCCGGCCGGAGTCCGAACAGGGGTTTCTGGTCGAGGCACCGGACATGCGAAGGTGGACCTGGTGATGGAGGCGGTGGTGGCGACCGAGGACGGGAGCCGCCTGTTGCGCCATCGGGCCCGGGGAGCGGACCCGGTGGCCCTGGGCCGGTCGGTGGCCCGACACATCCTGGGCCCGGCCGGCGGAGCGGAACTCCTGGGAGCGGGGTTGCGGGATCTGGGATCGCCCGATCGTGGACCACGAGACTTTGGGTCACCAGGTTCGGGATCATCGGACTTTGGATCGTCGACTCCGGGTCAGGGCCCCCCCAGCGGGGAACGGCCTTGACCGTGTACCTGGTGGGTGCCGGCCCTGGCGATCCGGGGCTGTTGACTCGCCGGGGGGCCGAGGTTCTGGGCCGAGCGGATGTGGTTGTGCACGACCGGCTGGCCTTCGCCGGATTATTGGACCTGGCCCCGGCCGGAGCCCGTCTCGTTGACGTGGGCAAGTCCCCCGGGTCGCCGGTGGCACAGGAGGAGATCAATACCCTGCTGGTGGCTGAAGGGGCGGCCGGTCACCAGGTGGTTCGGCTCAAAGGGGGGGATCCCTTCGTCTTTGGGCGGGGGGGCGAGGAGGCGGCCGCGCTGGCACGGGCGGCCGTCGCTTTCGAGGTGGTGCCGGGGGTGAGTTCGGCGGTGGCTGTTCCGGCTGCCGCCGGAATCCCAGTGACACATCGGGGCCTGTCCACGTCCTTCACGGTGGTCACCGGCCACAGTCGCCACCAGGTGGACACCGAGACCAACTGGGAGGCCCTGGCCCAGACCGGCGGGACCATTGTCGTGCTCATGGGCGTGGCCCACCGGGCCCGGATCGCCGAGCGGCTCATGGCCGGCGGTCTGGACCCGACGGTCCCCGTGGCCGCCGTCCGCTGGGGCACCCGGCCGGAGCAGTCCACGGTGCGGGCCACCCTGGCCGAGTTGGGATCGACCCCGATGGAACCCCCGGTCGTGATGGTCATCGGGCCCGTCGCGGCCCTGAGCCTGGTTGGGGCGGCCGGCGCGGTCGCGGCCCGGCCCCTGTTCGGCCGGCGGGTGGTGGTCACCCGGGCCCGGGCCCAGGCCTCGGAGTTGGTTGCTCTGCTGGGTGGGCTGGGGGCCGAGGTCATTGAAGCCCCCACCATTGCCATCGGTCCGCCGTCCGACGGTGGCGAGGCACTGGCCCGGGAGGCCGTCCGGGTCAGTTCCGGGTCCTTCGGGTGGGTGGGCTTTACGTCGGCCAACGCTGTCGGGGCCCTGTTCGACCGTCTCCACGATGCCCGGAGCCTGGGGGCCACCCGGGTGGCGGCGGTGGGTCCAGCCACCGCCCGGGCCCTGGCTGAACGGGGGGTGGTGGCCGATCTGGTTGCCGCCGAGGCTGTGGCCGAGTCCCTGGTGGCGACGTTGGGGCCCGGCTCCGGAGGCCGGATACTGCTGCCCCTGGCCGCCGCCGCCCGGCCGGTACTGGCCCAGGGCCTGGCCCGCGCCGGGTGGGAGGTGACAGCGGTGGAGGCCTACCGGACCATTCCCGATGCCGGACCGCCTGGAGTTGTGGACCGGGTGGGCCAGGCTGAGGCGGTGGCTTTTACCTCCTCGTCCACGGTTGCCAACTTTTTGGATCGCTTCGGCCTGGACGCGATCCCCCCGGTGGTCGCCTGCATCGGGCCCACCACCGCCGCGACCGCCCGGGCGGCCGGTGTCGACGTGACGGTAGTGGCGGCCGACCACACCGTGGCCGGCCTGGTCGCTGCCCTGGTGGACGTCCTCGGCCCTAGCGCCCCGGTCGAGCCGCCCCCCCGGGGGGCAGTCCCAGAACGAGCCGCCCAAGCGGGGGCGGGGTCAGACGGCACCAGCGCAGGGGCGGACGAGGGCAGCGATAGTCGTCCGGGGGGAGAGGGCCGCCCGGGCTCGGTCGTCGACTCGATCGGCACCGGCCCTGGGGGCCAGCGGTGAACTTCCCGGATCGGCGCCTGCGGCGGCTACGGCGGACGGAGCCGTGGCGGCGCCTGGTGGCCGAGACCCGGTTGTCCGTGGCGGACCTGGTGGTTCCGGTGTTCGTGGCCGAAGGCGCGGACGAGCCCCGTGCCATCGAATCCATGCCCGGCGTAATGGTCCATTGCCTGGAAAGCCTGGCGGCCGAGGCCACCGACCTGGTGCGCCTGGGCGTACCGGGAATCCTGATCTTCGGGGTTCCGGCACGGCGCGACGCGCAGGGTTCGTCGGCCTGGGACCCCAAAGGGATCGTCCCCGCCTCGGTACGAGCCGTCCGGTCCGCCGTCGGCGCCGGGCTGGTGGTCATGTGCGACCTGTGCCTGGACGAGTACACGAGCCACGGCCACTGCGGCGTGCTGCGGCACCGGTCGGGGTCGACCACCGCCCGGGAGTCGACGGCAGGGGGCGTTCAGCCGTCGGTCGAGACCCGGGCGGGAATCACCCGGCCGGGAGGCTTCCCGGGCGCTGACAGCGCTCTCGGCGGCCCGGAGGTCGGCGGCCCGGAGGTGGGCGGCCCGGAAGTCGGCGGCCCGGAGGTGGGCGACCCGGAGGTGGACAACGACGCCACTGTGGCTCTCTATACCCGGGTGGCGCTGGCCCAGGCCGCATCCGGGGCCGATGTGGTCGCCCCGTCAGGAATGATGGACGGCCAGGTGGGGGCCATTCGAGCCGCCCTCGACGGCGCTGGCCACACCGACGTGGCCATCATGGCCTATGCCGCCAAGTACGCCTCGGCGGCCTACGGGCCCTTCCGGGATGCGGTGGACGTGAGCTTCGCCGGACATCGCCGGGCCTACCAGCAGGATCCGGCCAACCGGCGCGAAGCCCTGGCCGAGGTGGATCGGGACGTGGCCGAGGGGGCCGACATCGTCATGGTCAAGCCGGCCATGACCAGCCTGGATGTCATCGCCGCGGTGAGGGATCGGGTGACCGTGCCGGTGGCCGCCTACCACGTCTCCGGGGAGTACTCCATGCTCAAGGCGGCCGGAGAGCGGGGCTGGATCGACGCGGCCGCCATGGGCGCCGAGCAGATCCTGGCCATCAAGCGGGCCGGGGCCGACATCATTGTCACCTACCTGGCCCGGGAGTTGGCCGAGGCCCTGGCGTGACCCCGACGACCGGCCCGGCCCCGACGACCGGCCCGGCCCCGACGACCGACCCGGCCCCGGTGCCAGCCGACGGGCAGAGCAACCAGGCCCTGTTCGACCGGGCCCGGGCGGTCATCCCCGGGGGGGTGAACACGCCGGTGCGAGCCTTCAAGGCGGTGGGGGGGTCGCCCTACTTCGTGGCCCGGGCACGAGGACCACATGTCTGGGACGTCGAGGGTCGCCAGTTCATCGATTACGTCCAGTCCTGGGGGGCCTCGATCCTGGGTCACGCCCACCCGGCGGTCATCGAGGCCCTGGTTCGGGCGGCCGGCGATGGCACCTCGTACGGAGCGCCCACCGAGCGAGAGGTGTTTCTGGCCGAGGCAATCGCCGCCCGGGTGCCCTCGTGTCAGAAGGTCCGGCTGGTGTCGTCGGGTACGGAGGCGGTGATGACCGCCGTGCGGGTTGCCCGGGGCTACACCGGCCGAAGCCGGATCGTGGTGTTCTCCGGTTGCTACCACGGCCATGCCGACACCCTCCTGGCCGCCGGCGGCAGTGGCATGGCCACCCTGGGCCTGCCGGCCACCGCCGGCGTCCCTGCCTCGGCGGTGGCGGACACCGTGGTGGTTCCCTACAACCAGGTTCCCGATCTGGCTGCGGCCGCCGCCCAGGCTCGAGACTCCGGACCCGCCGGGACCTCCCGACGCTTTGGCGACCTCCAACCTCCCGCCGACGACCCCGGGCACTCGGGACACGCGGCCGACGACGGCGGTGGCGTGGCCGCCGTCGTGGTGGAACCGGTGGCGGCCAACAACGGCCTCATCCCCCCGGTCCCCGGGTTCCTGGAGGGACTCCGTCGGGCCACAACCGAAGCCGGAGCCCTTCTCATATTCGACGAAGTCATAACCGGTTTCCGCCTGGGGCTGGGGGGAGCCCAGGGGGCCTTCGGCGTCACGCCCGACCTGACGTGTCTGGGCAAGGTCATCGGCGGCGGCCTACCCCTGGCCGCGGTGGGCGGCCGGGCTGAGGTCATGGACGTCCTGGCCCCCGATGGACCCGTGTACCAAGCCGGAACGCTGTCAGGAAACCCGCTGGCCACCGCCGCCGGCCTGGCCGTGCTCGAAGAGTTGGACGACTCCGCTTATGTGTCCCTGGGCGGGCGCGCCGCCCACCTCGCTGCCGGGCTGCACGAGGTCGTCACCGCCGCCGGCCTGGTTGCGGACGTACCCGTGGTCGGCCCGCTCCTGGGGCTGCGCCTGGCCTGGCCGGATGGGCCGGGAGCCGACGGCAACTGGCCCACCGGCACCGGCGGCGGGGACCCCGACTGCTACGCCGCCTTCTTCACCTCGCTACTGGCCCGGGGAGTGGCCCTGGCGCCGAGCCCCTACGAGGTCCTGTTCCCCAGCCTGGCCCACGGGCCCGACGAACTGGAACGCACCATCGACGCCGCCGCATCCGCGGCCCGGGCGGCCCTCGACCTGCACCGGCGGGGCCGGTAGGGGCGGCAGATCCGTACGCCAAGGCCTCCCACATCCGATCGGCCGGCCGGCGGTGTCTGCGCCCCGGCGGCCCGGCCGACGTTAGGGTGAAGCCATGTCGACGGCAGCCCGGCCGGCGGTGCCCTTCACGGTTTCCGACGTCTGGGAGATGCCCGATGATGGTTACCGTCACGAGCTCATCGACGGAGTCCTGATCGTGACCCCTTCACCAAGCCTGATCCATCAGCGCGCGTCCGGCCGGCTCCTGATCGAGCTCAGCCGGGCATCGTCACCGGAGTTCGAGGTGATCGGCGCCCCCTTCGATTGGAAGCTGGGATCACATTCGGTCTTCCAGCCGGACCTGTTGGTGGCTCGAACCGCCGATCTCGGTCCTTTGCGCCTGGAGCGGACCCCGCTCCTAGTGGTCGAGATCCAGTCCCCCAGTACCCGCCGGGTCGACTTTCTCCTGAAGCGGTCGGCCTTCGAATCAGCCGGCGTGGCCGACTACTGGCTGGTCGACCCGGACCAGCCCGGCATCACCCATCTGGCCCTGATCGAGGGGGTCTACGCGGAGGTGGCCAGGGTCGGCGGCGATGAGATCTTCAAAGCCAACCGGCCTTTTCCGGTCAGCTTCATCCCCTCCGATTTAGTCCGGGCACCCGGGTAGAAGCAGCCGGCTCTCAGCCGATGGCTTTGAGGGCGGAACGGTGGGGGGAACGTTCGGGCACCACGCGGGCCACGGCGGCCAGTGCCCGGTAGGCGGCCTCGGCCGGGCCGAGTTCGTCAGGGCGCAGGAGGTTGGCCATGATGCGCAGGATCCACTCCATCAGGGTCCGCGACTCCATCCCGGTTCCCACCAGGACCCGCATCAGCTGCGGCCGGCCGATTACGTGGACGAATGCCCGGGCCACCTTGAAATAGAGGCCGTACTCGGCCTCCAGACGGCGCTGGTAGTGGGCGGCGACCCCCGGGTCCGAGCCGTCCAGGGCAGCGGTCACCGACTCGGCCGCCCAGCGGCCCGACTCGTAGGCGTAGGCGATTCCCTCCCCGTTGAACGGGTTGATCACCCCTGCGGCATCCCCGGCCAGCAACCAGCCCGCCCCGGCACGGGGCCCGACTGAGAAGCCCATGGGGAGCTTGCCCCCGGTGGGGGGTCCGCAGGAGCTGTGCGGCCCCAGGTCCCAGGTGGAGGGAGCCCCCGCCACGAAGGCGTCCATCAAATGGGTGGTGTTGACCTCCTTCCATCGGGAGAAGGTGGAGAGCAGGCCCACGCCCACGTTCACCCGCCCGTCGCCCAGCGGAAAAATCCACCCGTAGCCGGGAAGCACGTCACCGTCAGCGTTGCGAACGTCGAGATGCGACTCGATCCAGGGTTCTGCGTGGCGGGGGGACCGGTAGTAGCCCCGGATGGCCATCCCCAGGGGGTAGCGACGATCCCGACTGGTGCCGAGCGCCCGCCCGAACCGGGAGTTGGCCCCGTCGGCCACCACCACGTGGCGGGCCCGGACCTCGCGGGTCTCCCCCGAGGACCGGTCGGTAAGTGCCGCCCCGACGACCTTGCCGGCTTCGATCAACGGGGCCGAGGCCTCGGTGCCCTGCCACAGGGTGGCGCCCGCCGACTCAGCCCGGCCAGCCACTGCGGCATCGAGATCCTTGCGGGTGATCACGTAGCCATGGGTTGGATACCCGGGGGTGGCGGGCCAGGCCAGCTCCAGGGTCTTGCCAAAGGCCACCGAGCGCAGGCCGTCGAAGCGGTGGTGGCCTTCGAGCACCGAGCCAAGGCCCATGTCTGTGAGTTGGCGCACCGAACGGGGGGTCAGGCCGTCCCCGCAGGTCTTTTCTCGAGGGAACCGCTTCCGTTCGACGACGACCACGTCATGGCCCGCCTTGGCCAGCCAGTAGGCGCAGGCGGCACCAGCCGGGCCCCCGCCCACCACCAGTGCGTCGTGGGTTTCAGAAGGCGTGGTCTAAAACCCCGTCTGGACGGCGGCAGGCTCCCGAGTCGGCCCCGGTGTGAGTGGCCGGCCCAATGCCGCCCGGCAGGCCGGCAACGCCAAAGGGACTGTCACAGCCCTTCTCTTTCGTAGGCGACCACGTCGGCGATCTCGGCGTCGGTGAGTTGGCTGGCGAAGCCGGGCATGCCCCCGGACTTGGCGATGCGCTGTCCACCGGGGCGATTGGGGTCACCGTAGGGCTGGCCCTTGATGGGACCCGATCCGGCCTTGATGAAGGCGGCCTGCTCCTCGGCGGTCAAAAAGGTCAGTTCCGCCTCACCGCCGGAGAGCTTGGGGCCCACACCCCCTCCGCCGGAGGCCCCGTGGCAGGACCCGCACGCCGCCACCTGGTCATAGATGATCTTGCCCCGCTGAACCGGTGTGAGGGCCGCGCTGTCCACCTCCTTCTCGCCGAAGGCTCCCATGTAGGTGATGGCCCACAGAGGCAACAGGAACAGGACCGGCATCATCCACGGGGGGACTCCGCTGCGGGGCGTGGCCGGGGCCGCCGGAGCCGAGGGGACCGGCGCGGCCGGGGGGGGAGGCACCGGGGTCCCCACCACCGAAGCGGCCACCGGCACCGGGGTGGCCGCTGCCGGGACCGGGGCACCGGACGCCGGGGTGGCGGCGGGGTCGGGAGCCTTGCCGCTCAGGGCCGCCCGGCGGGCCGCAGCCCGCTCCAGCAGGTGTGGGGGAATCTCGGCCATCAGGGCGAGGAATCTAGTGCCGTGGCCGCAACCTCCTGCCAGCGGGACTCCTCCGATCGTTGCCCGCGTCGTTGCCCGGCTGTGTGGTGGCGGCCGTCGCCCGCCTGTCAGCGGGGGTGTCTGAAGGCATCATGGCGGGTGTCCAAGGGAAGATGTGTCAGCTTCCCGGGTGCCGTGCTAGAAACCTGCGGCCTATCCGGGACCTTCCCCGGGTAGCATGTGATTGCTTTCACGAGGGCTCTCGAAGGGAGGTGCCGCTTGGTTGCGTTCGTGGTCTCCTTCGTACTTCTTATCGTCGGCATCGGCGCCTGCCTGTGGGTCGGCTCCAAGCGCCCACCGGGCGCCCCGGTGACCTGGGGCGAGGCCTTCGTGGGTGGCACGGTGGTCTTTGGGCTCATGCTCCTGGCCTACGGCGTGGTCCCCCACCAGTGGCTGACCTATGCCGACACCGACCTGTTGTGGCGGGCCGACCGGGTGATGTTCGGGTTCTCCGGCGACGGCCTCGTCTGGGGCCAGACGGCCTCGACCATGGGGGGAACCGGACGCATCCTGGTGAGCTTCCAGGCCGTGCGCGACACGGTTGCCGCCCTTCTCTACATCGTCTTTCTGGCCGGTCAGGTGTGGTTGTGGGCAATCTGGCAGAAGCGGGGTCGCAAGCCGGCGGTGGAGAAATCGTCGGCATTCGGGCGGCCCGTGGCGGCCAAGGCCTGACATGGGACGCACGGACGCCAACCCCCCCATGCCCTCCTTCAGCGGGGGCTACGTGCTTGCCGAGGTGGGCAGCGACGAACTGGCCCGATCGGTCAAGCCCAAGCAGTTCCTTCACATCGACCAGTCCGAGTGCATCATGTGCGAAGGCTGCGTGGACATCTGCCCGTGGAAGTGCATTCACATGCTCTCCACCGAGACGGTGGCTGACGCACTCAACACGTCCCAACCGGGCGACGACCCCGACGACCATGTGGTCTTCATCGTCGACGAGGACGTGTGCACCCGGTGCGGCCTGTGCGTGGACCGCTGCCCCACCGGCGTGATCATCATGGGCAAGGCCGGGGTTGCCGGCCGCGACGGAGACATCCACCAGCGCGACGCCCGCCACGGCTACGCCTACGGGATGAGGTTCTAGTTCCAGTGGCCGATTCATCCAACGGCAGCAACGGCAACGGGCACAAGGTCAAGCCGGCCGAGAAACTGCTGGAGGTGGGGGAGAAGGTCAAGGCCTCCCAGGCCTGGGCGTCGATCTTCCGGCCCGGTTCCATCTTCCGCAAGGGCTACGCCGACAGCCCTCGCAACCGGTCCTACGTGGTCATGAACAGCCTCATCTACCACCTGCATCCGGTGAAGGTGAAGCGCCACGCGGTGAAGGTGAGCTACACGCTCTGCCTGGGCGGGCTCTCCTTCTTCCTGTTTCTGCTCCTGACGGTCACCGGCATCTTCCTGATGTTCTTCTACCGCCCAACCGAAGTTCAGGCATGGGCGGACATCCGCACCCTGGAAACGGCGGTGACCTTCGGTCTACTGGTGCGGAACATGCATCGATGGGGCGCTCACCTGATGGTGATCTCAGTGTTTTTGCATATGGCCCGGGTCTTCTACCACGGGGCCTACAAGCCCCCGCGGGAGTTCAACTGGGTGATCGGGGTCATCCTCCTCACCCTCACGCTGCTGCTCTCCTTCACCGGCTATCTGCTTCCCTGGGACCAGTTGGCTCTGTGGGCGGTGACGGTGGGCACCAACATGATCGGATACACGCCGGTTTTCGGCTCCCAGGTTCGCTTCGTCCTCCTGGGCGGGGTGGAGATCGGCCAGGAGACGCTGCTGCGGTGGTATGTGCTCCACGTGCTGATGTTCCCCTTCGTGATCGTCATCTTCATGGCCATCCACTTCTGGCGGGTCCGCAAAGACGGCGGCATCTCCGGGCCCCTGTAGGAGGAGAGGAGCGTCATGGCCGAAATCCCCGATCACCTGCTGCGTCGTTCTGCCGAGCGCCGGGCCGCCCTGGGCGGCGCCGCGGACCCGCCCGCGGCTGACGCTCCCGTTGAAGCCGCGCCGTCGGCCGCCGCCCCGGCGGCACCGGCCGAACCCGCCGCCGCTGGGGCCGGGGGAGACAAGATGGCGGCCCTGCTGGCCCGCAGCGCGGCGGCCAAGGCCGCCCGCTCGGGCGGGGCCGTGGCCACCGCCCCCTCCGCCACCCCCGCGGCCGTGGCCACCGCCCCCTCCGCCACCCCCGCGGCCGTGGCTACGGCTCCGGCCGCGGCCGCCAGTGGCATCGCCCCCGCCCCCATTGCCAAAGGCCCCGACGGACACACCCAACGGCTGCTCACCGTGGTCAAGGCCGGGTCCATCCAGGACGTCAAGGCCACCCCCATGGACAAGGTCCACACCTGGCCTCACCTGCTCATCGGTGAGTTCGTGGCCGCCCTGGCCTGCACCGCCTTCCTCTTGATCTTTTCGGCCGTGGTCAACGCCCCGTTCCTTGCCGCCGCCAACTTCAACTTCACACCCAACCCCTCCAAGGCCCCCTGGTACTTCCTGGGACTACAGGAGCTTTTGACCATGTTCCACCCCATGGTCGCCGGGGTGACCATCCCCGGCATCGGAATCTTCGGTCTGATGCTGGCTCCCTACACCGATCGCAATCCGGCCAACAAGCCCGAGGACCGCAAGTTCGCCATCGCCTTGATGACCCTGTTCCTCATGTTCTGGGCGGTGTTGGTCATTATCGGGTCCTTCTTCCGGGGCCCGGGTTTCAACTTCACCTTTCCCTGGCGCGACGGCGTCTTCTTCGACCTGTAGGAGGGGGCCAGCGTGGAGGGTGGAATGGGAAACAGCGCGGTCCTGATGCTGGCGTTGGCCGGGGTTGCCATCCTGGCCGTGGCCTTCGTGTTCGCCACCGGCCGGCGCCGGGACGAAAAGGACGCCCGGGCCCACGGCCACGACCACGACCGCCAGAGCGTCGTCGTGGGTGGTCCCAGCGGTCGGGACATGGAGCGGTCGGTGGCGCTGGAGCGCCGCACGGTCGGCACCCCCGGGCTCAGCCCTCCGCCGCCTCCGCCGGCGGTGCCCGACGAGGAGACGCTCGGGGTAACCCGTCGCCAGGTGCTCAACCGAGGCATCGTCACCACCATGCTGCTGGCCATCTCCGGCTTCGGTGGGGCCATGGTCTCCATGCTTTGGCCCACCCTGTCGGGGGGTTTCGGGGCCAAGATTCGGGTGGGCAAGGTGGAAGACGTCCTCGGCGAGATCGAGGCCACCGGTGAGCCCTATTACGTGGGGGCCGGGCGGTTCTATCTCAACCCCTATCCCGCTGAAGCCGTGACCAACGCGCAGGACGTGGCCGCTTACTCTGCGGTGTTGAGCGGATTCGAGGCCGGTGTGGTCGCCCTCTACCAGAAGTGCCCTCACCTGGGCTGCCGTGTGCCGTGGTGCAAGACCTCCCAGTGGTTCGAATGCCCCTGCCACGGGTCCCAGTACAACCGGGTGGGCGAAAAGAAGGGTGGTCCGGCGCCCCGGGGCATGGACCTGTTCGTGGCGACCGTGGAATCGGGAACCGTGGTGGTCGACACCAAACTCGTCATCCCCGGCACCCCGATCGGCGTCAACACCACCGGGCAGGAGTCCGAGGGCCCGCACTGCATCGGCTCAACCGAAGGCGGGCACTGATGGGCGACACCCCGACGGGACGCATGCCGATCAGGCAGGCATCTTGATCCTGGCCGCCTCAACCGAGGGCATCGCTCTGGGCGTCGCTGTGGCCATGATGGTCGGCCTCGCCGTCTACTTCTTCGGCACTGCCCGGCGAACCTACGCACCCGGCGCGGAAATGACCGAGGCCCCCAACCGCAAGCCTTACTTTGCCGACGACGTTCTCGAAGGCCCCCGGTTGACCAAATACCTGTGGTGGGCATTCGCCACCTTGACCATCTCCGCCGTTGGGCTCCCTCTCTACTGGCTGCGGGAACCGTTCCGCCAGCAGGGCCCGGGTTTCGACCGGGGGGTGACCTACTTCGACGAGCTGGAGGTGCACCGGGGCGAGCAACTGTTCCAGAACTTCCCCGGGAATCCGCCTACTCCCCGGGAGCCTCACTTCGGCTGTGAGTCCTGCCACGGCGTCGAAGGAATCGGCGGGGTGGCCGCCTACACCATCGTCGATCCGGCCGACCCCGATGCTCCACCTCGGCAGGTGCAGTGGGAGGCGCCCGCCCTCAACACCGCCATGCTCCGCTTCCGCCCGGAGGAGGTGCGCGAGATCCTGGTCTATGGCAGGGCCGGCACGCCTATGCCCGCCTGGGGCCTCGCTGGCGGCGGGCCCATGAACGACCAGCAGATCGACGACCTCGTCGCCTACCTGGAGCACATCAAGCTCTCCCCCAAAGAAGCCCAGGCCCAGGCCATGGAGCGCTACGGCACCGACGGGGAAAAGCTCTTCGAGGGCTACTGCGCCCGCTGCCACACCCAGGGCTATTCCTACGGTGAGCCCGGTCTGGCGGGCGGCGGCGCCTTCGGTCCCTCTCTGACCGGCGGGGCCACGGTGCGGCAGTTCCCCACCACCGAAAGCCATGTCGACTGGGTGGCGAAGACGGCGGCCTATGGGGACCTCTACGGCTCCCGGGGAGTGAGCGAGGGAGTGATGCCCTACTTCGAGGAGTCCCTGACTCCCGAGCAGATCGAAGCCGTGGTCTCCTACGAGCGGGAGTTGTGATGCTGGGCGTCGAATCTCTTGCCGGCCTGTTGGGGTCACAGATGGGAGCCCAGATCTTCAGTGCCCAGATCTTCAGTGCACTGACGTGGGAGCCCAACATCAAAGGCGGCCTCTACGTCCTCATCTCCGTAGTGGTGCTATGCGGATCCCCACAGCTCATCCTGTCCACCAATGTGGGTAGCCGTCTTGGGTTCCAACTGGCCGGAGCCGGGTTGTTCGGGTTCTTCGTCATCATCGGCCTGGTCTGGTGGGTTTACGGCATCGGACCCAAGGGCCCCGACCCCTCCTGGATGCCCCAGACCACCGTCACCGGCAACCCGGCGGCCGCCACCGACCCCGACGTCCTGGGCACCTTTCCCGCTCAGTGGAAATCACTCGAGCTCACCGACGTCGACGTCGCCGACGCTCTTCCCTTCGTCGACGGGCAGTTGGTGGCCGAGACGGGCAGCGGTGAGGAGGGCCTCTTCGAGTCCACTTCCGAGTACCTGGCCACCGGCGCATTCCAACTGGGGGGTCAGGCCTACGGGCCCCTGGGGCTGGACTTTCGCCCCTTCAACGTCTTTCACACCCCGAAGTACCTGCTGGTTCAGGTCCAGCCGGTGGTCGAGCAGGAGGCCGACCCCAGCGGCGCCCCGCCCACCCCCAAGGTGGACCCCGACGCCGAGGAGGTGTCGGTGGTGCTGCTGCGGGACCTGGGGGCCAAGCGCCTCCACCCCGGGGTCTTCACCATGGCGTCACTCGCCATCTTCGGCCTGCTCGTCTACCAGCTTCATGTCCGGGACAAGGAATTGATGGCGGCCAAGGCGGCGGCCAAGGGCTGACCTTCGCCACAACCTGTCGTGGTGACGTCAACGAGTTGAGGGACACCCAAAGGCACTTCGTACGACGACCCGACCGTACGTGCGCGCTCGGAAGATCGCACGCCCGCTAGGCTGATCGGCATGTTGCCGCGGTTGACCGCATCCAAGCTCCGGGAGAACGTCTATCGGATTCTCGACGACGTGATCGAAACCGGAGCGCCAGTCGAGATAGCCCGTAAGAACAGGGTCCTGCGAATAACGGTCGTTGACGTCGGGGCAGGTTCGCGGCTGGAGAACCTGGCCAGCCATCCCGGAGCAGTGGCGGGGGACCCAGGTGACCTGGTTGACATCGACTGGTCGGATGAGTGGCGGCCCTGATCCACCTCGACACCCACGTCGTCGTTTGGCTCTACGTGCCCCGAATCGATCTTCTCAGCGACACCGCCCGAGGGTTGGTGGAGACGGAGGACCTGATGGTCTCCCCGATCGTCGGCCTGGAACTGCAGTACCTGGCCGAGATCGGCCGGTTGCGGGTTGGCGCCAACGACATCCTCCAGAGTCTGCGGGCTCAGCTTGGGCTGAGCGTTGGCGTTGCCGACTTCTCCGCCGTGGTGGACGCAGCGCTGGACCTGTCGTGGACGCGCGATCCCTTCGATCGACTGATCGTCGCTCAGTCGATCGCTGCCGGAGACCGACTTCTCACCGCGGACAGGACCATTCGGGAGAACGTTCCCAACGCCGTCTGGTAGCTGACGAGAGAGTCGACCTGAGAGGGTCGGGTCCGTTGGTCGTAGCCAGCGATTTCAGGTCGCTGCATCACCAATTCGTCGCCACCAGGGTTCGCCCTAGGGTGATCGGCCGATAGGTGCCCATATCATCTATTGCGCTCAACCGATCCACCCGGGATCATGGCGGCCCTGACGCTCGGTCAGGCGACGACTACGGCAGGTGGTGACGTGGGCCTATCACAGACGACATTCAACGCCCCCGGCGATTCCGACCATGGGGAGCGCTCGCAGGGGCCCCCGGCCGGCCGGCCGCCGGGGAATCGTCCCGCGTCTCGGCCCCGCACCCCGGGGGCCATGGCCGCCCGGCTCGCCGTGCTGGAGCGCCAGGTGGAGGAATTGTCCCGCTCCAACTCCGACTTGGTGGAGTTCGCCTCCGTGGCGGCTCATGAACTTCGGGCCCCCTTGCAGACCATCCGGGGCTACGCCGAACTGCTGGGCCAGTCCGCGGCGGAGAATCTGGATCCGGAGGCGGCCGACTGCCTGGCCGGGATCGAGCGAAGCACCCATCGCCTCAGCCACCTGGTCGATGGCCTTCTGGCCTATGCCCGGGTGGGCACAGTGGTGCGCGAGCGGGTGGAGGTGGACCTGGCTGGGCTTCTCGACGGCGCTCTGGACCTTCTCGGCGGATCCGTGGCCGCGACCGGCGCCTCCGTCAGCGCCGGACCCCTGCCGACCGTGATAGGCGACCCCGACGAGTTGGGTCTGGTCCTTCACAACCTCTTGAGCAACTCCTTGAACCACACCCGAGACGGCGTGGCCCCCCAGGTGGACATCGCCGCCCAACGCCTGGAGCGTTGGTGGCAGGTGGAGGTGACCGACAACGGCCCGGGCATCGACGCAGCCCATCGGGAGCGGGTATTCCGGGTGTTCCAGCGGGCCACCACTGCTTCGGGGTCCCGACCAGGTTCGGGTATCGGCCTGTCGGTCTGCAAGCGGATAGTCGAGGGCCACGGGGGCCGGATCTGGGTCGAGGACAATCCGGCGGGCCCCGGGACCCGGATGTGTCTGGCCCTGCCGGTGCCGGTGTGCTGGAGTCCCTTCTGATCGCTTCGGCCCCGTGATTGTCCGAGAACGACCCGGCCTCTCGCGGAGGTCCAGCCCCACTCGGCAGCCACCGAATCAACAGTCAGCCGGCGAGTTCAAGGGGTGACGGCTACACGTAGCTGAGGTCCACCGGTCGGAGCGTGATGGCGGCAAGGCTGCCGCTGTCGACACACAACCTGACCGGTGGAGGCCTCCAGCATGCCAGCAGCACCCT
>JBQTHD010000004.1:0-102061 GCA_052390275.1 Acidimicrobiales bacterium
CATCGGCGCCCCTGGCGGCGTTGCTCGGCCTCGAAAGACCTACGGGTATTCCTTCGACCTCGCGCCTTGCCATGAACGCCGAGTGGCTCGCCGTACCCACCCAGCCAATTCGCAGACAGACCACTAGGGCAGACAGACCACTAGGAAGGCGGTTGGCTGATATCAACGATCATCCGAGCAACGGCCAAACAACTACTCCAAGGGAGACCGGGGGCCGATGGTGTCCTTCCACACCGGGTCGTAGCCGGCTGCAATCAGGCCGGCCGCCACCTCGGAAACATCTCGACGGTCGCTGACCTCAAACTGGGATTCAGTCGTCTGCGCATCGCCGTAGCCGCCGGGAGTCGGCCGTGAACCGGCGGACATGGCGGTGACCCCCAGACGCAGAAGCCCCTCGCGCAGGCGCGGACTTTCCCGGGTTGAAAGGGTCAGGCCCACATCGCAAAGAGCCAGTCGGAGGGCGCATATGGCCTGGACGTAGGCCCGGTCGTCCACGCCGCCGGAGGTTCGGACCGTGTCCAAAGGGCCGACCCGGGTGTCACCCACCCCGGCGCTACCGAAACTGCCTTCACCAGAATTGCCTCCACCAGAACCGCCTTCACCAAACCCGGGTCCGCTGAATCCCGCCGCAGGTCGCAGGCGGGGCAGGGAGATGGAAACCTCGCACCGCCACCAGCGCCGCATCAGGAGCCGAGCGTGGGCACCAACGGCGACGACCTCGGCCCGCCAGTCCGGGCGGAGCCCGAGCAGGGCCCCGATACCCAGCGAACGCATGCCTCCGGCGGCCGCCCGGTCAGGGGCGGCCAGGCGCCAGTGGAAGTTGCGCTTCTTGCCTTTGAGGTGGACCGATGAGTACGTGGCCTGGTCATAGGTCTCCTGGTAGACGACCAGGCCCTCGGCCCCGGCCGCCACCAGTTGGCTGTAGACGTCGGCGTCCCACACCTGGGCTTCCACAGAAACCGATGGCACAACAGAGGCGGTAACGGCCACGGCTTCAGCGAGGTAGTCGGGGGAAACCACCCGGGCGTGCTCGCCTGACACCAGCAGCAGATGGCGCAGGCCCCGACCGGCCAGAATCTGAGCCTCGGCACCGATCTCGGCGGGATTGAGGGTGCGCCGAACGATGTCGTTGGCCGCCGAAAACCCACAGTAGGTGCAGGTCGATACGCATTCGCTGGAGAGGTACAACGGAGCGAAAAGTCGGACCACCCGGCCGAAGCGGGCCACGCTCGCTCGATGCGCCTCCGCGGCCATGGGCTCCAGATATTCCGCTGCGGCCGGCGACAGGAGAACGGCCAGGTCGGAATCATCCCGGCGGGTGCGGGCCAGGGAGGCCTCCACGTCGGCGGCGGTGGCCTCGTGCGCCAACCGGACCAGGCGGTCGGTGTCAAGGGCTTCGAGGTCAGCCGCAGCCGTGTCGCGCGGGGGGGCGTCGGCTCGGCCCAGCAGCGCAACCTTCACTGCGTGCATGGCTCGCGCCGGGGTCCGGGCGCTCTCAGATGCACCCCACCAACCCGGTCAGGCCAAGAACCCGGTTCGAGAACCCGGTCCCAGCCGATCACCCCGTCAACCCAGGAACCCGGTAAGCGGGGACGATGCCGCCGCCGTCGGACGTGCACCCGCCAGGCCCGAGCGGCGAGCGGTTCGTCCAGCCTCGACGGCCAGGCGAAAGGCGCCGGCCATGGCCACCGGGTCAGCGGCAGTACCGATGGCTGTGTTGACCAGGACTGCGTCCGCCCCCATCTCCATCGCCTCGGCAGCATGGGACGGGGCGCCGATACCGGCGTCGACCACCACCGGAACCAGGGCGGACTCGATGATGATCTCCAAGGCGGCCCGGGTGCGCAGTCCCTGGTTCGACCCGATCCAGGAACCGAGCGGCATGACCGTGGCCGTACCCACCTCCTCCAGGCGCTTGCACAGCACCGGGTCGGCGTTGACGTAGGGGAGCACCACGAAGCCCTCGGCGCAGAGGATTTCGGCCGCCTTCAGGGTCTCGACCCCATCAGGCAGCAGGTAGCGGGGTTCGGGGGTGATCTCCAACTTGACCCAGGGGGGGAAACCGCCGGCTCGGGCCAGGCGGGCCAGGCGCACCGCCTCCTCCGCGTTGTCAGCCCCGCTCGTGTTGACCAGCAGTTGAACCGTGTCGGAGTCGATTGCGTCGAGGATTCCCCGGCCTTCCACGGCTGGATCGGCATCGACCCGGCGTAGTGCCACCGTCACCATCTGGGTGCCACTGGCGGCAATGGCTCCGGCCAGGGCACTCACCGACGGGAACTTGCCCGTCCCCAGGAACAACCGAGAATCGAAGGCTCGGCCGGCGATGATGAGCGGGTCGGCCACGGGCCCTTTACGTTAGGCGCCCGCTCTCCGGGCCCATCTCGCCCGGCCGGGCGACGTGCGGATGCCTCGGCCCAGGCCCCCTTGACCGGAGGGCGTCGTCGGGCGGAGGGCGTCGTCGCGCGGAGGGCGTCGTCGGGCGGAGGGCGTCGTCGGGCGGAGACAGAATCAGGCAATGTCCACCCGCAAGCTGATCGTGGCCGCTTTGGTGGCTGGAATCGCCATCCTGGTGGCCTTCGCCGTCCAGGTGAGCCTGTGGGCGCGATGACCGGTTGAACCCCTCCGCGGGTATGGGATTCGGAGCCGACGGTTGGACTCTCTCCAGTTTCGTAGGCTCGCCGCCCATGGCCTCTGCCGATCGTTTCGATCTCGCTGTTGTCGGCGGTGGACCTGGCGGCTACGGGGCCGCCCTGTACGCAGCCGGAGCGGGGCTGCGCGTCGCTCTGGTGGAGCGGGACAAGGTGGGAGGCACCTGTCTTCATCGGGGCTGCATACCGGCCAAACACTTCCTCGAGACGGCCAGCGTGCGGCGCATGGTGGCGGTGGCCGCCCAGTTCGGAGTCGGCGTCGACCAGCCGGGGGTGGCTGCCGGCGAAGAACCGGGAAAGTCGAGAGCGCGGCCCGGCTCGGGACCATCGGTGGACTTTGCCATCGCGTCGGATCGCAAGGCCAAGGTCGTGGACCAACTGCATCGGGGACTGGCCGCAACCCTCAAAGGCAAGGGTGTGACCACCGTTGCCGGATCCGCTCGGTTGGAGGCCGAGGACGGCTCACTGATCGTGAGGGTGGCGGGCTCGGACGGATCCAGCGCGCCGGAGGCCCTGGCCGCCGACCACGTCGTTCTGGCGACGGGATCGGTCCCTCGGACCTTGAGCGGCTTCGACGTCGACGGCCGGGTGGTGCTCACCTCCGATGAGGTCCTCGACCTTCGAGCTCTCCCCTCCCGGGCCGTTGTCATCGGCGGTGGCGCCATCGGCTGCGAGTTCGCTTCCATGCTGGGCGACCTGGGCACCGAGGTCGTGTTGCTGGAAACGGCTCCATCCCTGCTTCCGGGGGCCGATCCGGCCGTGGTCGAGGTTCTGAGGACCTCCTTTCGACGTCGGGGGATCATCGTTCACACCGGGGTCAAGGTTCACGGTCACCGCCCCGGTCCCGAAGGCACCCAGGTCGTTTTCGGCGAAGCTCAGAGCGTGGAAACCGATGCTGTCATCGTCTGCGTCGGCCGCCGGCCGGTGGCTCCGGTGGTCGCCGACACGGTGAAGGGGCTGGTTGTCGCCGCCTCCGGGTTCGTGGTCGTCGACCACAGGATGCAGACCGGTCACCCGGGGGTGTTTGCGGTGGGGGATGTGGTGGCCACCCCGGCGCTGGCCCATGTGGCCTTCGCGGAGGCCATCGTGGCGGCGGGGACCATCCTCGGCCAGGATCCGGTCGGGGTGGACTACGCCAAGGTGCCCTGGTGCATCTACACCCATCCCGAAGTGGCCTTTGCCGGCCTCACCGAGGCCGCCGCCCGCCAGGGCGGCCATGACGTGGTCACCTCTATCCACCGCTACAACGGCGGCCGCCCGATGATCATGGGCGAGACGCACGGGTTGGTGAAACTGGTGGCCGAGCGCACCGCCGATGGCCGGGCCGGTCGGATCCTTGGCGTCCACATGGTCGGGCCGTGGGTCACCGAGCAACTGGCCCAGGGGTGGCAGGCGCTCAACTGGGAAGCCACCGCCGATGATCTGGCCGCCCTGATCCATCCGCATCCAACACTGTCCGAGACGTTCGGCGAGGCCGCCCTGGCCCTGGCCGGAAAGGGGCTCCACGGCTGATGGCCACTGTCGAGACATCTTCTTCCGGGAGCCCCGGCCCCGGAAGGGCCACCGCCGGGAGCAACACCGTCGAGATCTTCATGCCGCAACTGGGTGAAACCGTCACCGAGGGGACCATCACCCGCTGGTTCAAGATCCCCGGGGAACAGGTCGCCGAGGACGAGCCTCTGTTCGAGGTGTCCACCGACAAGGTCGACACCGAAGTTCCATCACCGGCTTCGGCCACGGTGGCTGAGGTCCTGGTGGCCGAGGGCCAAACCGTCGACGTTGGTGTCCGCCTGGCCATTCTTCGCACCGGGGAGCCTGTGTCCGGGAAACCGGCCAGCGCACCCCCGACCAGCGCACCCCCGACCAGCGCACCCCCGGCGATGAACGCGGCTGCCCGTGGAGCCGCCGAGGGGGAAGGGAAGAGGCCGTCGCCTGTCGAGGCAAAGCCGGTCGGGCCTGGCTCCGGCCGACTGCCAGGCCGGCTGTTGTCGCCTCTGGTGAGGGGGCTGTTGTCCAAACACGGCGTAGATCCCCAGGATGTGACCGGCACTGGTCAGGACGGGCGGATAACCCGCGACGATGTCCTGGGCCATGTTTCTGATCGGGAGACCGGCAGAGTCAGGCCGGAACCGGCGCAAGCGCGCTCTCCCGGCTCGGCCGACCGGGCACCGGCAGTTGCCCGGGACCGCCGGGGCGACACCGTGGTGCGTTTCTCCAACATCCGGCGCCGCACCGCAGAGCACATGATTCGGTCGCAGGCCACCGCCGCCCATGTGCTCGTGGCCATGGAGGTCGACTACGCGAACGTCGACCGGGTGCGGCTTCCCGCCCGGACCCGCTTCGCCGCCGAGGAAGGTTTCTCCCTTACCTACCTCCCGTTCGTGGTGCGCGCCGCGGTGGAGGCCATCGCCGAGTTTCCCCAGGTGAACGCCTCAGTGGGCGACAACGAACTGGTAGTTCACGGCCGGGTGCATATGGGAATCGCCGTGGATCTGAATTTCGAGGGCCTTCTGGTGCCGGTGATCCACGACGCCGACAGCCTGGGCCTTCGGGGGGTGGCCAGGTCGGTGGCCGACCTGGCCACCCGGGCACGCTCCCGGTCCCTGACCGCCGACGAGATCGCCGGCAGCACCTTCACCATTACCAACCCGGGGTCCTACGGGACCTTCATCACCGCCCCGGTGATCAATCAGCCGCAGGTGGCCATCATGTCCACCGACGGCGTCCGCAAGCGGCCGGTGGTGGTGGAGGGCCCCGACGGTGATGCCATCGCCGTCCACCCGGTGGGGCTGCTGGCCCTGAGCTTCGACCATCGGGCCTTCGATGGCGCCTATGCCTCGGCTTTCCTGGCCCGGTGCCGCCAGATCCTTCAGGAGCGGGACTGGTCCACCGAGGTGGGATGACGGTCGTCGCCCCGCTGTCGGTGGGGGCCGTACCTCGGCAAGACGAGAGCCGGCTGCACGTTCGGTGGCTGGGTCGGGTGGCCTATGCCGACACCCAGGTTCTCCAGCGCTTCTGGTGGGAGCGGGGTCGCCGCAACTACCTGATCCTCTGCGAGCACCCGCCCACCTATACGGCCGGACTGCGGACGCAGCCTGGCGATCTGCGCGTTCCGTCCGAACGGCTGCCTGCTCCCCTGGTGAGGGCGGAGAGGGGGGGATCGGTCACTTTCCACGGCCCCGGGCAGTTGGTGGGCTACCCGGTGATCAACGTTCCCACCCGGCCGGGAGCGACCCCCGACCATGTGGCCCGGGTCGAGCAACTGGTCATCGACGCGTGTGCTGACCTGGGCCTACCCGGACTCGAACGTCGGGCCGGCGCTCCTGGCGTGTGGTTGGACGCGACCGGACCCAGGCCTCGCAAGCTGGCGGCCGTGGGCGTTCGGCGCAGCCGGGGTCGGACGATGCACGGTTTCGCCCTCAACTTGAACTGCGATTCGTCCTGGTTTGAGCCCATCGTTCCCTGCGGGCTGATCGAAGCCGGGGTCACCTCCCTGGCCGCCGAGGGGTTGGATGTGTCGATGTCCCAGGCCATCGAGGCGGTGGCCGCCAGAGCCGCGCCGGCCCTGGGCATGGATGCATCAGAGTGGGCTGGCGAGGGGGACCGGGCGGGGAACCCGCTGGCCTGCGGCCGCCCGGCGGTGGTTCTCGGGAGCGCACGAGACCAGCCGGTCGCGTCCACTGTTCCGCTGACAGGCACCGCAGGGGACGAGCCCGTGGCCTTTCGGGCCCGAAAGCCGGACTGGGTGAAGGCGCCGTTGCGGGCTGCGGTGGCCTATCGCCAGACCGCCTCGGTAATGGAGGACCTGGGGCTGGTGACCGTGTGCGAGGAGGCCGGGTGTCCCAACCGATCCGAGTGCTGGAGCGAGGGAACCGCCACCTTCATGCTCAACGGGCGGAGCTGCACCCGGGCTTGCGGGTTCTGCCTGGTGGACACCAACAAGCCCGGGCCACCCGACCCTGACGAGCCTCGAAGGGCGGCGGAGGCGGTGGCGGCCCTGGGCCTGCGCCACGCCGTCCTCACTGCGGTCGCCAGAGACGACCTGGCCGACGGCGGAGCCGGCGGGTTCGTGTCCGCCATTGCCGCCATCCGGGCCCGATGCCCCGGGGTTACCGTCGAAGTGCTGATTCCTGACTGCCAGGGCGACCAAGCAGCCCTGGAAGCGATATTTGGAGCAGGACCCGAAGTTCTGAACCATAACCTCGAAACCGTGGCTCGGCTGCAGCGTCGGGTGCGTTCCCGATCCTCCTATGCCCGAAGCCTGGCCGTTCTGGCCCGGGCCCGTCGCCACGGGTTGGTGACCAAGTCCGGCCTCATGGTCGGGTTGGGGGAGGATCCCGAGGAGGTGGAGGTGGCCATGATCGACCTGCGGGAGGTGGGAGTGGGCATCTTGACCGTGGGTCAGTACCTACGACCCTCGGCTGAGCACCTGGCGGTGCAGCGTTGGTGGCGGCCGGAGGAGTTCGACGACCTGCGGCGCCGGGGATTGGAACTGGGCTTTACCCACGTGGAGGCGTCGCCGCTGACCCGGTCCAGCTATCACGCCGGCCGGGCTGTTGCGCCGCCGGGCGTCCCTTCAGGCTGAGGCCGTTCCCGGCTCTGGCCGTCCCTCGGGCATTGGAGGACGAGAGGGATGCGGCGGGCGCTCGGAGGCGGCCACCCATCCAGCCACCACCAGGTCGACGCCTTTCAAGCGCCGGCGAAAGCGCAGGATGCGCACCAGCCGGGGCGCGGCCGGGGCCACGTAGCGATAGGTGAGGAGGGCCACGCCCACACCCAGGGCCACATAGGCCGCAATCTCCAGAACCAGATCAAGCATGTCGCCTCCCCATCGTGGTGGAGCCAGCCGCAGTCATGAGTCTGCCCCGCCCCCGACGCCAATGCCGGTCAGGTCGGATTGATTCTTGGTGTCGGGTGGCTTTCCGCCGGCTGACGCCGGCAGGTTCGTCCTGCCCTGGGTTGTCGGCACTCAAACCGGTTCCCTTGAGTCGGCGGGGTCGCCCACCATCATCTCCTCGGCTGGTGACCTGGGAGACTGCGACCGCTGTGATCAAGCTCGATGCCGCCACTGTTCTCTTGCAATGGGCGACCGGTGGTCTGGCGTTCGGATGGGTCACGACACGCCGCCGCCAGGTGGGCATTGGCTACGGATGGCTGTTGCGAATCGTGTTCGGGCTGATGGCACTGGGAGCGCTGGCCACCGGTCGGTTGGGAGAGCCGGTGGCCGGGCGGGACGCTGCCGCCCTGGCCACCGCCATCGCCGCCTCGGTGGCCTTGGTGTCATCGGTGGTTCGCCGCCGGGCGGGGGTGGCCGCAGAGCACCATCGCCGCCAGCGCCGAACGGCCCGGGTGGCGGCCATGGTTGGCCGCCCGGCCGCCCCCGCCGTCGGGGAGGTCGGCACGGAGTCCGTCGCCGAGCCGATCGCGAAGTTGTCGGGCCGAGGTTCCACGTCCACCGCCGACGATGCCGGAGCCATTTCCGCCGATCCTCCGGCGAACGAGCCGACCGAGTGCGTTCCACCGGCGCCGGTGCGCCGGGCGGAGTTCTGGCCCGGTTTGGACCTGGCGGCCCCCGCGCTCGGGGTGATCGGCCTTGTGGTGGCGGGGTTGTCGTCCGGGGGCCCGCCTGCCGTAGCCGTGGCCCGGACCCTGGTGGGAGCCGCCTTCTTGGGAGCGGTGACGGACGCCATGTTGCTCGGGCACTGGTACCTGACCCAGCCCGGCCTCAGCCGGGAACCGCTCAAGGAACTCAACACCTGGCTGATGGCACTGTGGCCGGCGGAGGTGGCCTTGTTGCTGGTGCCACCGGGCATGTTGGCGGTGTTGTCGGGCCAGATCAACGACGGCTGGGGGGGCACCCTGGGGTGGTTCTGGGTGGCATGTGCTCTGACCACGATCGTCCTGGCGGTCGTCACCCGGGCCGCCCTGCGGGAGCGCTCCTACTCGGCGGTAATGGCCGCCACCGGCCTTTTGTACCTGGCCATTCTCACCGCCTTCGGGACGGACCTGGTGGCACGAGCCGTCCTGGCCTGAGGCTTCAGCCAGTCAGCGAGCGACGAAGTACTTGGCCTGGGGGTGATGGCAGATCAGTGCTGAGGTGGTCTGCTCCGGGTGGTACTGGAAGTCCTCGCTGACGCTGACGCCGATGCGTTCGGCCCCCAGCAACTCGGCCACTTTGGCGTTGTCCTCCAGGTCGGGACAGGCGGGGTAGCCCCAGGAGTACCGGCCCCCCTGGTAGCCCTGGCGCACCAGGATGTCGGCCCTGCTGCCGTCGGCGCCGGCTATTCCGAGGTCCTCGCGGACCCGGCGGTGCCAGTACTCGGCCAGAGCCTCCGCCATCTCCACACCTAGGCCATGCAGACGCACGTACTCCACATAGCGGTCCGCGGCGAACAGTTCGGCGGCGGCCTGAGAGGCCCGCCCGCCCATCGTGGCAATGGACAGGGCGGCGACGTCGGGCACCGATGAGGCGGGCCGCGCACCATCGCCCCCCGAAGCGCCACTCACGCCGCCACCCCCTCCACCCTCGGAGCCGATCGGGCGAAAGAAGTCGGCGATGCAGAGTCCGGGTTCCTCTCCCTGGCGCGGGAAGGTGAAGCGCACCCATTCCGAGGTGGCCGACTCGTCCTTCCACAGGACAAGGTCGTTGCCGTCGGAGTTGGCCGCGAAGTAGCCGTAAGCCACCTGGGGCACCAGAAGTCCTCCTGCTTTGGCCCGGGCCAGTTCGTCGCGAAACACGGTGCGGACCCGGTCCTTGAAGTCTGCGTCGCTCTCGCCGGCCGACGGTCGGTACCCCCACTGATGGCGGAACAAGGCGGTCTCGTTGATGTAGTCGGCTACAGCGTCGAGCGCGATGCCCTTGACGATCCGGACTCCCCAGAAGGGAGGCTGGGGCACCGGGTTGTCGCTGGCCACCGACGGTGCCCGCGACCGCCGCTCCGCCCGGGCTGAGGCCAGCAGGTCCGGGCCGGACCGGGCGGGAAGTATCCGGCCGGTGGGCACCCGACCAAAGGCGGGATCCTCGGTGCCGGATCGCTTGAACTCCATCAGGCGATCCAATGTGGCCAGGCCCTCGAAAGCGTCCTTTCCGTAGAAGACCCGGCCCTCGTACACCTCGCGCAGGTCCCGCTCCACGTAGCGGCGGGTGAGGGCGGCCCCGCCCAGGATGACGGGCATGTGGGCCAGGCCCTTGCGGTTCATCTCCTCCAGGTTCTCCCGCATGATGAGCGTGCTCTTCACCAGTAGCCCGCTCATACCAATGGCATCAGCCCCCACCTCGAGAGCCTTGGACACCATCTCGGCCAGCGAAACCTTGATGCCCAGGTTGTGGACCTCGTAGCCGTTGTTGGTGAGGATGATGTCCACCAGGTTCTTGCCAATGTCGTGGACGTCGCCCTTGACGGTGGCCAAGACCACTTTGCCCTTGCCCCCCTGGTCGCCCTTTTCCAGGTGAGGCTCCAGGTAGGCAACGGCCGATTTCATGGCCTCGGCCGACTGCAAAACGAAGGGCAGTTGCATCTTGCCCGCCCCGAAGAGTTCCCCCACCTCCTTCATCCCGGCCAGAAGGTGGTCGTTGATGATGTCCAGGCCGCGGTGGCCCTCGGTGAGTGCCTGGTCCAGATCGTCGGTCAGGCCGTCACGGTCGCCATCGATGATGCGCCGGGCCAGCCTCTCGGTCACCGGCCAACCGCTGCGGTCCTCCTTGGCGATCCGGCTGGCGGTCACCCCCTCGAACCGGCCCAGCAGGGCCGAAAGGGGGTCGTAGTCCCGACCCGGATCCCGCCGGTCGTAAATCAGGTCAAGGCAGATGTCGATGTCGACCGGATCGATCTTGGACAGGGGCAGGATTCGGGCGGCGTGCACGATTGCCCCGTCGAGGCCGGCTTTGACGCACTCGTCCAGGAAGACCGAGTTGAGGGCGTGGCGGGCGGCGGGATTGAGCCCGAAGGACACGTTGGACAACCCGATCACCGTGTGGACGCCGGGAAGCTGGGCCTTGATGAGGCGGATGCCATCGATGGTCTCCACCCCGTCGCGACGGCTCTCCTCCATCCCAGTGCTCAGCGGCAGCACCAGGGGGTCGAACAGGAGGTCGCTTGGATCGAGCCCGTAGCGCTCGGTGGCGAGGTCGTAGATGGCCCGAGCGGCCCGCAGTTTCCACTCGGCGGTGCGGGCCTGGCCCTGGGTGTCGATACAGGTGCAGACCACAGCGGCCCCGTAGTCCCGGGCCAGGGACAGGAATCGGTCCAGCCGTGTGCCGGGGGCATCCCCGTCCTCCAGGTTGACCGAGTTGAGAACCGGCTTGCCGCCGATCCAGCGGAGGCCGGCCTCGATGATCTCGGGTTCGGTGGAGTCGAGGACGAGAGGTACCGGGGCGTGGGTGGCCAGCCTGCGGGCCAACTCGTCCATGGCCGTGGCCCCGTCGAACCCCGTGTAGTCCACACACACGTCCAGGAGGTGGGCGCCCTCGGCCACCTGCTCGCGGGCCATGGCCACGCAGGTGTCCCAGTCCCCGGCCAACATGGCGTCGCGGAACTTGCGGGAACCGTTGGCGTTGGTCCGCTCTCCGATGGACAGGTAGGAGGTGTCCTGGGAGAAGGCGACCGACGAATAGAGGGAGGCCGCCCCCGGCTCGCTCACCGGGTCCCGGCGGGCAGGCGCCAGATCGTGACAGCGATCGACCACCGCTGCCAGGTGCGCCGGCGTGGTGCCACAACACCCGCCGATGACCGAGATGCCCAGTTCGGTGACGAAACGCGAATGGTGTTCGGCCAACTGCTCCGGGGTCAGGTCGTAGTGCATATGGCCGTCGACCACCGACGGCAGGCCGGCGTTTGGCAGGCAGGACAACGGCACCCGACAGTGCCGGGACAGGTGGCGCAGATGCTCGTGCATCTCCTCGGGGCCGGTGGCGCAGTTCACCCCGATGACGTCGACGCGCAGTGCCTCCAAAGCGGTGAGGGCCGCGCCGATTTCGGTTCCCGGCAGCATCCGGCCGGTGAGTTCGATGGTGACCTGCACCTGCGTCGGAACTTCCCGCCCGGCGGCGGCCATGGCCCGGCGGCATCCGGCCACAGCGGCCTTGGCCCCCAACAAGTCGAACACGGTCTCGATCAACAACAGATCGACGCCCCCGTCGAGCAGGCCCCGGGCCTGGATCTCGTAGGCGTCGGCCAACTCGGCGAAGCGAATCTGGCCGAGGGAGGGGAACTTTGTTCCCGGCCCCATGGACCCGGCCACCCATCGGGGGCGATCGGGGGTCGAGAACCCCGACGCCACCTCCCTGGCCAGGACGGCGGCGGCGCGGTTCAGGTCGTAGGCCTCGTCGGCGAGGCCGTACTCGGCCAAAGTGAAGGGCGAGGAGCCGAACGAGTTGGTTTCCACCACGTCGCAGCCCACGGCCAGGAACGACCGGTGCAGTTCGGCGATTACCTCAGGCCGGGTGCGGACGAGGATCTCGTTGCACCCCTCCAGGTCGACGCCGCCGAAGTCGTCGGGCCCCAGGCCCACCAGTTGCAGGTTAGTTCCCGCTGCGCCGTCGTAGATGACGACCCGGTCCCTTACCGCGGCGACGTACGAGGCCCCGCTCACCGGGGCCGGCCCACCCGGCCGCCGCGGTGGGCGTGGCGGGCCAGGGCGGCGTCGACCAACTCGTCAACCAGTTCGGTGGCGGCCAGGCCCGATGCCGCCCACAGGCGGGGGTACATGGAGATGGGGGTGAAGCCGGGGATGGTGTTGATCTCATTGACCAGCAGGCCCCTACCCCTCTCCTCGTAGAGAAAGTCGACCCGGGCCATCCCCTCGACCCGCAGAGCGGTGGCGGCGAGGACGGCCAGGTTCTTGACTGCGGCGGCGATGGCGGGGTGCAGCGGTGCGGGGACCAGCAGATCGGCGATGCCCAGCGTGTACTTGTCGTCGAAGTCGTAGACCTCCCGGCTGGGAGAAACCTCGCCGGGGACCGACGGGCGCACAGTCGGATATCCGAGGACCCCGCACTCGATCTCGCGAGCCTCGACCGCCTCTTCGAAGACCAGCCA
The DNA here is from genome assembly GCA_052390275.1 of Acidimicrobiales bacterium. Lineage (GTDB taxonomy): Bacteria > Actinomycetota > Acidimicrobiia > Acidimicrobiales > AC-14 > JBQTHD01. Next base: position 12,686 of record JBQTHD010000004.1, read on the forward strand.
CTCGTCGTAGACCCGGGCCATCTCCACCGCCCGAATCAGGGCCAGGTCGTCGTCGGCCCGGGATACTCCAATGGAGGAACCCAGGTTGGCCGGCTTGACGAACAACGGAAAGCCCAACTCGTCGGCCACCCTTTCCAGAACGGACTCGTCCAGGGCGGCATCGTCGAAGGCGGCGTCGCGAGCCACCACATAGCGAACCTGGGGAAGCCCGGCGGCCCGCAGAACCGCCTTGGTCATGGCCTTGTCCATGCACAAAGCGGACCCGAGCACGCCCGTTCCCACGTAGGGGACGTCGGCCAGTTCCAACAGTCCCTGGATGGTGCCGTCCTCCCCGAAAGGCCCGTGAAGCACGGGAAAGACAACGTCGGCACCGGCCAGGACAGCGTCGGCGTCCACCGGCGCTCCGCTGGCCACCAGGGGACCTTCAAACGAGTTGGGAGCGACCCACTGGCCCTTTGGGGTGACACCCACCAGCACCACCTCGTAGCGGCCGGCGCCAGCGGCGGCGGCCACGTGGGTGGCCGAGACACAGGAGATCTCATGTTCGGCCGAGCGGCCACCAAAGAGAACCACTAGCCGCACGGGTGGAAGTCTAGGGAGGCATGCGCCTGACCACCGATGAGTTGGCCGCCATCACGGGTGGCCGAGCGATGGGACCTCGAGGCGTAGTGGAGGGCGCCACCATCGACTCGCGCACCATCAGGCCTGGGCAGTTGTTCGTCCCCATTCCCGCTGAGCGTGACGGGCACGACTTCATCCCGGCCGCGGTGGCGGCTGGGGCTGGCGCCTATCTGACCGCCCGGGAGCCAGCCGATCGCCTTCGGGATGCTTGCGCAGCGGTGGTAGTGGCCGATACCCGGGTGGCGCTGGCCAGGTTGGGTTCGGCCGCCCGGGACCGCGTCGGGCGCCGGGTGGTGGGCATAACCGGATCGGTGGGCAAGACATCCACCAAGGACTTCCTGGCCGCGGTTCTGGCCCGGCGATGGCCGGTGGCCGCCAGCCCGGACTCCTTCAACAACGAGTTGGGGGTGCCGCTCACTCTGTTGGGGGCCCCGGCCGACGTGGGTGCCGCGGTCGTGGAGATGGGCGCCAGAGGGCCGGGCCACATCGCCACTTTGGCCGCCGTGGCTCGCCCCCGGGTGGGCGTGGTTACCAGTGTCGGACTTGCTCACATCCAATCCTTGGGGACCCGGGAGGCGGTGGCCGAGGCCAAGTCGGAACTGGTCAGGGCCCTGGGCCCCCAGGGGACGGCGGTGCTCAACGCCGATGATCCAGCGGTAGCGGCCATGGCCGGCATCAGCGCCGGGCCGGTGGTGACCTTTGGGCTCGGGGCAGGGGGCCCGCACGCGGACGTGACCGCTGAGGACATCGCTCTTGACGATGGGCTGGCCGCTTTCTTCCAGTTGAAGTCGCCCTGGGGATCTGGGCCGGTAACGCTGGGGGTGGCCGGCCTCCATCAGGTCCACAACGCCCTGGCCGCGGCCGCTGCGGCTTTCGTCCTCGGCCTCACCCCCCAGGAGGTGTCCGCCGGACTGGAGGCGGCCCGACTTTCCCGGTGGCGGATGGAGATAGCTCGGGCCCCGGGCGGCGCCTTGGTCATCAACGATGCCTACAACGCGAACCCCCGCTCCATGGAAGCGGCCCTGGCGGCCCTAGCCGCTGCGGCCGCCGACCGACGGATCGCGCTGCTGGGTCCAATGGCCGAGTTGGGTGACCTCAGCGTCGAGGCCCATTCTCAGATCGGGGACCTCGCCCGGGATCTCGGAATTCGAGTGATCGCGGTCGGCTGCGTCCCGGGCGAGTCGACCTATCCCGGAGCCGAGTCGGTGGAGTCGGCCGATGCTGCGTTGGTACACCTGGGGCGCCTCGGCCGGGGTGATGCCGTCCTGGTCAAGGCCAGTCGTTCGGCCGGCCTGGAGAAACTCGCCGGTAGTCTCCTGGCCGCCGAGGACTGAGGGTTCAGCGGTCCCGCTTTCCTCGAGGCCGTTCACCTGCCGGTACCGGTCGCAGCAAGTCAGCCGCACCCGCGCTCCACCGGCCATTCCGGAGGACGCCCTAACACCCGGGGGAATCCGTGAGCCTCAGCTTCGTCGTTGCCAGCCAGGTCGACCCCTCGGCGGAAATGATCGGCTTCCCGGTCCGCCCGGCGGAGCCGGGATTCGTCCTGCCGGCGGGGGCACTTCCGGCCGGAATGGACTTCGACCTGTCGGTGCTGGCGGACCGAGGGTTCGCGGCCAAGGTGGGTGAGACCCTGGTGGTTCGGGCGCCGGGGGCTGGCACGACGATCCTGGTGGCCGTGGGGGTGGGGCCCTTAAGCAGTCAGAGTCCCGAGACTTTTCGCCGCGCCGCTGCCGCTCTGGTCCGGGTCGCCGGAACCCGGTCCCGGGTGGTCACCACCCTGATGGCCGCCGAACACGAGGGATTGGGCTCGGGCTCACCCGGTTCGCAGTTCAGCGCCCGAGCGCTGGCGGAAGGGGCGGTTCTGGCCACGTATCGGTTCGACCGGTACAAGTCGAAGCCGGTCGCCAGAAGTATCGAGGAACTACAGGTCGTGGCCCAACCGGGAGTTGCGCCCGCTGACTTGGCCGAACCCCTGGCCCGGGGCCGGGCGATGGCTTCGGCCATGTGCCTGGCCCGGGATCTGATCAACGAACCCGCGGCGACGATGACTCCCCGCCGTCTGGTGGAGGTGGCCACGGAGGTTGCTGCCCGGGGTGGGCTCCAGATCGACGTTTGGGACGAGAACCGGATAATGGCCGAAAGACTTGGTGGCCTGGCCGGGGTGGCCCTCGGGTCGGACGAGCCGGCCCGGCTAATCAGGCTCACCTACGACCCGCCAGGGGCCACCCGTACCCTGGCGCTGGTGGGCAAGGGAATCACATTCGATTCAGGGGGGCTGTCCATCAAGACGGCTGATGGCATGGAGACCATGAAGACCGACATGTCCGGGGCCGCGGCGGTTCTGGGCGCCATGTCGGTCCTGGGCGAACTGGGCGCGAGGTCCCGGGTCGTCGGCTTCATCCCGGCCACCGAGAACATGCCCGGCGGGCGGGCGATGAAACCGGGCGACGTCCTCACCATCCGCAACGGCACCACCGTGGAGGTACTCAACACCGATGCCGAAGGCCGTCTGGTCCTGGCCGACGGCCTGAGTCTGGCCGTCGAGGAAAGGGTGGACGCGGTCCTCGACGTCGCCACCCTGACCGGTGCCTGCGTTATTGCTCTCGGTCGCAAGGTGGCTGGGTTGATGGCCAACGACGACCGGTGGCGCTCCGAGGTGGCCGAAGCCGCCCGTCGGGCCGGCGAGGCGGTTTGGCCCCTGCCCCTGCCGGAGGACTATCGGCCCTTGATCGATTCGGAGATTGCCGACATCAAGAACATCGGCGGGCGCTATGCCGGGGCGATTACAGCCGGGCTGTTCCTGCGGGAGTTTGTCGGCGACGTGCCCTGGGCCCACCTTGACATAGCCGGACCCGCACGTAGTGACGAGGACAGCGGCTACCACACCAAAGGAGGAACCGGCTTCGCCGCCCGCACCCTGGTCGAAACTGCCCTGGCCTTCGAAGTCGATTGCCCGGATGATTCCTCCAACTCGAGTCCAAACCCCTAAGGATCCGTCCGGGTGCCGGGTTCCAAGATGCGCACACTCGCCGCCAGCGGGAACGCCTCCTGGACCGCCGTCACCCCAGGCGGGCAACAGTCAGTCGGGTTCCATCACCACCCAGCCCCGCTTCTGAAGTTCGGCGGCCAACTCCTGCGAGGCCATGCCGCCCAGGATCTTCTCGGCGGCAGACACCCGAGGGGTGGGGTCGGATCGCAGAGCCGGACGGACGGCAAGGTCCGCGCTGTGGGTTTGCGTGGGCTGAAGTGATGGGTCCTGGGATTGTTCCTGCTGGAGACGGTCTATGAGCGCCTCCGCCTCATCCCGGGTGAACCTGCCCCCGGCCTGACGCTGGGTGAGGCCCATAGGCCCCCTCGCGTCGCGAAAGTCTGCGTGACCGGCCTCTTGGAGCAGGCTCAGCAACTCCCGAACCAGGCGGGGAGAAGCCGGTGGGCCCGATGCTTGACCAAAAGCCATTCAGCCATTCTCTCCCCCGCCGCCGGAGCCGGCCCGATTGGTCTCTGCCGGGTGGCCGACGACCGGCGCCGTGACCGGTGGACCCGTCAGGGATCGGGCCGATCGGTAGGTGTCGTCGGCCCAGACGGCGGCGTCCCGGCACAGGGCCGGGTGGAACCGCCAGCGGGCCAGTTGGCACTCGACGGTGTCGACGTCCTCGCCCAGTTCGATCAAACTCAATGCCAGGCGTCGGCACCGGCGCTTCATCTCCTCAGCGGGCGTGACGGCCAGCCCATTGCGAACCCAGACAGCGTGGCTGGCCTGAAGATGAGGGGCCAGCCGAATGACCTGAGGTCGAGCCAAGGGTGGGATGCGCCGACGAACTGCCAGGGTGTTGTCATCGATCATCTCGGCCAGGCCGAAGCTCACCGCCCTGGCCAGCGCGCGCATGAAGGGAGAATGGCGACCGCCCCGCGATCCCAGCCCCAGCGAACCGGCCATCTCGGCCAGATCCAGGGGGAAGCCCCCGGGGGCCGAGTCGAACCCGGCCGCCAACCTCCGCAGGAGCCAGGTCGTACTGGGGCCGAGGGTCGATAGCCAGAAGGTCTCCACATACATCGAGCGAGGATCGTGGCCCACGGCGTCGATCACCGGGTCAGGCCAGGGCTGGACCCAGAGAACTCGGGCTTCCTCGGGGTCTTGGCCGAGGGGGGCGGCGGGGCTGACCGCCTGAGCGTGCGTGCGCCCAGCCTGTCCAGCGGGAATACGGGCGGCCCGCGCCTGGGCATCCGTGGCCGTGGCCGTGGCCGTGGCCGTGGCCGTGGCCGTGGCCGTGGCAGGGGAAGCCGGGGCGTCGGTGACCTTCGCTTGGGCACGGGGCGCGGCACTGGCAACAACAGTCGTGTTCACGGGGACCTCCGGGTCGAAAACGTTCGCCGTCAAGTGAAGCCCATCGGAATCGAGGAGCACTGTCAGAGTATTTAGATCCCTTTCGATGTCAACCAAAAGTTTCCACCGGACCGGGCCGGCCCATTGCTCCAAGCGCGTCGCCAGTGCGGGAGACAGTCGATGGAGTGGTCGGGCCACGATCATCCGGGCGAGTGGAGGGGTAGGGGGAGGCCGGTTGAGTCATAGGGGAATGCGCATCCACCAGATAGGGTTCGAAACCGTCGATGGCAACGTTTCGTGACTTGTTGACCCGGGCCCGAGCCCAGATAACGGAACTGGATACGGCGTCCACCGCGGCCCGCCTGGAGTCGGTGCCGGACACAGTCGTGATCGATGTCCGGGAGCCTGACGAGTACGAGCAGGGCGCTCTGGCCGGAGCAATCCACATCCCGAGGGGCTTTCTGGAGAGCCAGGTGGAGGCCCGGGTCCCCGATCGGACCACCCCGGTAGCCGTGTACTGCGCTGGTGGGGCTCGGTCGGCCTTCGCCGCCGCCACCCTGGCCGAACTGGGATACACCGACGTGGTGTCCATGGCTGGAGGCTTCAACCAGTGGAAGAACGAGGGTCGGCCCTTTTCAACTCCCCGAACGCTTTCGGCTGAGCAGCGAAACCGCTACCAACGCCATCTGCTGTTGCCCGAGGTGGGTGAGGCGGGCCAGCAACGCCTGCTCGAGTCCAAGGCGCTCCTTCTCGGCGCCGGCGGGTTGGGCTCCCCCGCCGCCCTCTACCTGGCTGCCGCGGGGGTGGGCACGATTGGGATCGTGGACATGGACGTGGTGGACGAGTCCAACCTTCAGCGCCAGATCCTCCACAACCTCGACCGGGTGGGGGACCGCAAGGTCGACTCAGCCAAGAAGACGCTGGTGGGGTTGAACCCCGACGTCAATGTGGTCACATACGACGTCCGGTTGGGGGCCGACAACATCCTTGACGTCATCGACGGCTACGACGTGATCGTCGACGGAACCGACAACTTTCCCACCAGGTACCTGGTCAACGACGCGTCCCTGGTCAAGCGCATCCCGGTGGTCCACGGCTCGATATTTCGCTTCGAAGGCCAGGCCACCGTGTTCGCTCCTTATGCCGGGCCCTGCTACCGCTGCCTGATTCCTGAACCGCCCCCGCCGGACCTGGCCCCGTCCTGCGCGGAGGCCGGGGTGCTGGGCGTACTTCCCGGCATCGTCGGATCCATTCAGGCCATGGAGGCCATCAAGGTCATCCTGGGGTTGGGCGAACCGCTGATCGGCCGGCTGATGGCCTACGACGCCATGGAGGAGTCGTTCCGGGTGTTCCGGGTCCCCCGGGATCCGAACTGCCCCGCGTGCGGAGCCGACGCCGGACCGCTCGTTATAGCCGAGTACGACCAGTACTGCATGCCCCACTCCCAGCCAGCCTGATCCCGGCCCTGACCCCGTTGGCCTGGCTCCGGGCGGCCTCCCGCCTGCCTCGACTGGGGCTGACCCTTGCTGTAGGGGCGGCCCTGGTTCTTGGCGGTCCGCTCCAACCCGGCACCGCTGCCTCCGGTTCTGCTGCGGCTGACGCCGTCGCATCTGACGCCCGGGCGGTGGGTTCGGGCGGAACTGGCACGACCGAAGAGGGGGGTTGTCCCCCGACTGGATCAGTCGTCTCCGGCCAGTGGACCGGTGGCCCCGCCAAGCCTCGCCCCGTTCTGGGGCTTCTGGGGCTGGACCTGGGCGAACTGCTGACGCCCGGACCGCTGCCGGTGGGGGTGGGGGTGGGATGCCCGGGGATCCGACCCGGCGCCCTGGTTCGTACGCCCCTCGGCCGCTGCACCCTCAACTTCGCCTTCCGGGGTAGCGACGGATCGCGCTACATCGGAACCGCCGGCCATTGCGTGCTGGGGGGTTCCGCCGGAGACGCGACGCCCACCCGCGCCGACGGGGGCGAGGTCGTCTTTGCCCCGGGTGCCGGACCGATCGCGTTTGAGGGCAGTCCCGGTTCGAATGGGCCGACCCGGCCGGGCCGGATCGGGGAGTTCGCCTACGCGGTGGCCGACGACCGGAGTGACTTCGCCCTCATCCGCCTGGATCCAGGCATCGAGGCCAACCCGCAGGTGTGCTACTTCGGGGGCCCCGTCGGTCTGAATGATGGACCGGTTCCCCTCGTTTCCCCCCTCGCCCACGTCGGCCAGGGGCGCCTTTTGAGTGGGCTGGTGGCGGCCCGGACCCAGTTGGCCCTCGACTCCGATGACCACGGCGTGGTCGGCCTGGGTCTGGCCGCCCCCGGCGACTCGGGCGAGCCCCTTCTCTCAGCCGACGGCCAGGCCCTGGGGGTGGTCACGGCCACCGGGCCGGCCCTGGCCGGCCTACCCGGTACGGGCCTGGTCTTCAGCACCCTCCTGGCGCCGGCCCTGGACCGGGCGACCGACGCCACCGGTATCGCCTTCACCCTGGAGACCGCACCCCCTAGCTAGATGCTCTTTGGGCTGGTACCAACCCGCTCGTGACCACTGGATGGCTGGTGTCCTTCGCGGGCTTGAGCGCGCGCGATTTCGTGACGGATGGGTCAGAATTACAGCCATGAGATTCTCCCTCGGTCGCTTGCGGTGACAGTCGGGGTGGCGCCCAGGCAGGCAGAAAGGGAAACGGCTGAGGGCTTCGATGGCTCAGGAAAGAACGCTGCCTGCGGCGGCTTCGCTTCTGATAGGCGGGCGGTCACCAGACACGAGTCAGCTCCGGAGGAAGGGCCGCTCCTACCGGATTTCAACCCGTCCGGTAGAAGTTTCGGTAGAAGCCGAGTCGCGAAGTCGCTTTCGTTTCTTTCGATTTGGAGGTATCCTCAAGGCCATGACCGACGCCATGGCAACCCACCCGGCGACGGTGTACCGCGGCCGGGTGGACGACCTCGTCTTCCCGCCGGAGGATCTCGACCAGTTGCTCGACCTCGCGCGCTTCGTCGAGAACCACACCGAGCCGGGGCTCCTGTTGGGCCCGGACGGCGAACAGGTACCGCTGCCCGCCGAGGTGTACCGCGTGCTCACGCAAGTGGTCGAGGTCATGCTCCAGGGCAAGGCCACACTCGTTGCTCCGCAGGGACTGCTCCTCACCACACAGGAGGCCGCCGACTTCCTCGGGGTGAGCCGGCCCACGCTGGTGAAGCTCCTTGAGGACGGAGCCATCCCGTTCGAGAAGCCGAACCGACACCGGCGCGTGCGACTGCAAGACCTTCTCGACTTCCGGGCCCGTCGCCAGGAACAACAGCGAGCCGCACTGAACCAGCTCACCGAAGAGGCAAGCGAGCTCGGACTGTACGAAGGAACGCCTGCCGACTACGCGCCCGCTCTCAAGTCCGCACGACGACGTCGCGCACGCGCCGAAGGCAAGTAATCCTTGCCGCGGTACACGGCGCTCCTTGACGCGTGCGTCCTCGTACCGATCGCCCTCGCGGACACCCTCCTCCGCGTTGCTGAGCGCGAGCTGTACCGGCCGCTCTGGTCCGATCGGATCCTTGCCGAGGCCCCCGACGCGGTGGTGGAGATCCACCCCGATCTGGAGCCGGAAGTGGTCGCGAAGCGGTTCCTCGCGATGAACGACACCTTCAAGGACGCCTCAGTCGAGGACTGGGAGATCTTCGAGGGGACGATCGCGCTCCCCGACCCCGACGACCGCCACGTCGTTGCAGCGGCGATGCGCGGGAGGGCCGGCGCGATCGTCACTGCGAACCTCCGCGATTTCCCTGACGAGACGTTGGCACCCCTCGAGATCGCGATCGTCCATCCCGACGACTTCCTCCTCGATCAGCTCGACCTCGCGTCTCGGGTCGTGCTGGAGGTCTTGCGCGAGCAGGCTGCGCACACGCGTAACCCACCACTCACCCCGACCGACTTGCTCGCCCGGCTGGGACGGGCAGGGGTGTCGGGCTTCGCCGACGAGGTCGGACGAATGATCTGAACGTAGGGGCACAAGACCGATGGTCTACTTGTTGCCCTTGGCGCGATTGTGCGTCTGGCACAGCATGGTCAGGTTCGACAGGTCCGGCTCCGCCGTTCGACCAAGCGGTGACGTGGTCCGCGTCCATCTCCTTCAAGTCGTAGATGCGGGCCTTGTTGTCGGTGCCCTGGGCACACAGCGGGCAGTTCGAGACGCCATCGGCCTTCGCCTTGTTCGTCTGCTGCTCGTAGGCGACGCGCTTTTCGCTGTCGGTGAAGACGCGAATTTCGAGCAGCTGCGGCTGCTTACCGGCCACCTCCTCCCCCAGGCCTCGATCTCGGCCATGGAGCGGGGCTTCGACGGCGATCGGCGACGGCGCTTCGACGCCCACGAGATCTACCTGCTCTCGGTCGCCTTCGGTGTGCCCATGATCTCCTTCTTCATCCCGCCCCGCAAGACCGGGCTCCGTGAGCTGGCCGACACCCGACGTCCCCTCTCGGACCTGTACGTGTCTCTGCCCGGTCGAGACCACGAGCTCGTCGAGGTGGACGAGCGTCTCACCGAACTGAACCTCAGCCACCCCGAGGAGGTCGACAACCTCGCCGCCGCGGTCTTCGGGGGCAAGGAGGCTGCCGCCCAGAATTGGCACGATCACTACCGGGCCTGGCGCAAGAAGCGCCTGGTTGAGATCGCCCGGAACTACGGCGACAGGCTCGATGAGGTTGCTGAGTTCCTCGCCGAGTTCGCCAACCAGATCACGCAGACTGGACCGAAGGCCTACCTGCAAATGAAGGCCCACAAGGAAGGGGGGAAGGTCGACCCCGAGCTCCTCCGCGGCGAGGGGGAGGATGCTGAGGCTGAACGCCGGCGCCGCGGCCTCGACGCGTAGGTCGCAGGCCCGCACAGGCCCGCGCAGCACGCCCGCAGCCGACCCTCCGGTAGAAGTTCGGTAGAAGTCAGCCCGAATCGCGTGGCGCGTATGCACTGACCTGCGACTTCTGAGTGGGCGAGGGGGGAGTTGAACCCCCACGTCCTTTCGGACACAGGAACCTGAATCCTGCGCGTCTGCCTATTCCGCCACTCGCCCGAGTGAGGACGGGAGGCTAGTCCATGGTCGTGGGTATGCTCGTTGCCCAGTGGGACTGCGCCAGTTCGAGCAGCGGCTTGAGCGGCTGGTGGAAGGGGCCTTCGCCAAGACCTTTCGCAGCGATCTCCGCCCGGTGGAGTTGGGCCGGCGGATCACCCGGGAGATGGACCTACACCGCACCGTCGGCGTGAGCGGCCTCATGAGCCCCAACCGCTTCGTGGTTTCGTTGAGCCCCACCGATCAGGCCCAGTTCGACTCCTACTCCGAGGCACTGGTCCGAGAACTCGGTGAGGCGGCGCGAGAGCATGCCCGGGAGTGCGATTACGCCTTCATCGGCCCCGTCCACGTGGAGTTGACGGTGGACGAGAGTTTGGGGGCGGGCGAGTTCGTGGTGGCCAGCGAGATGGTGGAGGCCCCTGGCGGCGCGCTGGTGGGGGTTCTTGTTCTGCCTGACGGCCGTCGGGTGTCGGTGGGTGAGGCCGTGGTCGGTCTTGGCCGCCGCTTCGACTGCGACGTGGTCCTGGCCGACCCCAACGTGAGCCGACGGCACGCCGAGGTCCGCCGTCAGGGAAACGGGTTCGTTCTCGAGGACCTCTCCTCAACCAACGGAACCAGGCTCAATGGCGCACTGGTCACCTCGGCCCGCCTCAATGACGGCGACGAGATCGCCGTGGGTGCCACCCGTATCCGTTTCGAGGCGTCGTAATGAGGTCCCAACCGCTCGGAGACCGCGTACTGCTATTTCCGCCCGGGCGTTAGTCCGGCCCGCCGCCGAGCGATCCGTTGCCTGACGCCCTCCTCACGGTCTTGAAGTTCTGCTTCCTGGCCGTGCTCTACCTATTTTTCGCTCGGGTGCTCCGGGCGGTCTGGGTGGAGATGAGTGGCCGCCACCAATCGGCCCCTGAACCGGAGAACTACGCCGCGCCCACGCGCCCCGGCCGCCGGACGAGCAGGACGGTGAGCCGACTGGCGGCCATCGAACCGGCGGCGCTGCGGGGTAGGACGTTCGACCTGACCGAAGAACTGACGATGGGGCGGGCCAGCGGCTGCCACATCAGCCTCGATGACACATTTGTCTCTCAACTACACGCTCGGGTGTTCCGTCGGGAGGGTCGGGTCTGGATCGAGGACCTAGGGTCCACCAACGGAACCCATCTCAACCACGACAAGGTGACCTCGCCGGTGGCGGTACGCAGGGGCGACCGCATCCAGGTGGGCCAGACAGTGTTGGAGGTGAACTGATGACCACGTTGCGATCAGGAGCGGCCACCGATGTGGGTCGCGTCCGGGAGATCAACGAGGATCGGTTCCTCGACGACGACACCCTTTTCGCAGTAGCTGACGGGGTTGGTGGTCACCAGGCGGGCGAGATTGCCTCGGCCACCTCCGTCCACACCCTTCGGGAGGCGTTCCGGGACCAGACGGCCGCCGGCCTGGCTCGGGCGGTGATGGAGGCCAACCAGGCGGTTTGGCACCTGGCTCAGCAGCGCCCGGACCGCCGGGGGATGGGCACCACCCTTTCGGCGCTCGCCCTGGTGGTCGACGATGGTGATGAACGCCTGGCAGTGGCCAACGTGGGTGATTCCCGGGTCTATCTCCTTAGCGGGGATCATTTCGGCCCCCTGACCGAGGACGACAGCCTGGTGGCCGAGATGGTGCGTGAAGGCCGGATCAGCCCGGCCGAAGCGCTCGTCCACCCACAGCGCTCCATCATCACCCGGGCGTTGGGAATGGACCCTGACCTGTTGGTCGACGTCGGTTGCATCGTCGCACCCCGAACCGGGGATCGCTTCCTGCTCTGCAGCGACGGCCTGACAAACGAGCTTTCCGAGGAGCGGATTGCCGCCGCCCTGCGCCGCTTGGAGGACCCGGCGGACGTGGCCCGGGACCTGGTTCGCCAAGCTCGGGCCGAAGGGGGGGCCGACAACATCACCGTCGTCGTCGTGGACGTCGTCACGGCCCCGGAGGTCGGTGCTTTCGGTCCGACCATGACAGTCCCGTTGGCCGGCAACCCAGTGGCGTCCGGGGATCTCGGTGCCCTGCCGGGGGAGAGTTCCTTGGCGGCCGACAGACCATTTCCGCCGACCCCAGCCCCCGCCCCGGGTTCGATGCAGGAGCGGACCGGTCGACGAGCCGCATCGGCTTACTCGTACCCGCCCGACCCTGGCCCAGCGCCTTTGGTGGCCCGTCGACCGCTGTTGACCTGGCGGACCGGGCTGTTCGTCGTTCTGGTGTTGGCGGTCCTCGGCGTGGCCGCCGCCGCCGTGGTGGGTGCCAACCGAACCGAGGGGCGGCCTCCGGCCACGACGGTCCCCTCGGAGGTGACCGTTACCTCCCGCCCCGAGGTGACAACCACGTCCCGGCTCGATACGACCACCATCACCTCGTTTGGATCTGGGCCGACCAGCACCGTCCCTGCCGTACCGCCAGCTTTTGGGCCGGGAAGCCCGTGAACCGGTTCGACCGAGGCAATGAGCTTCGCAGGCTCCACTTCTGCCCCGTTGCCGGTGGCTGACGCCTACGCCACCGGGGCGGATCGGAGCCGCCGCCGGGTGGAGCTGGGGTTGATGGCTCTGGTCGGCCTGTTGACCGCAAGCGCTTACATGCTCGCCAGTCTGGGCAGGACCGCTTCGCTCCCGGCCAACCTGGTCCCATTCCTGTTGGCGGTCCTGGGACTGATGGCCGCCGCCCACGTGGCCACCCGGAAGCTGGCCCCGGGGGCTGACGGATTGCTGCTCCCGCTGGCCGCCCTGCTCAACGGGATCGGCTACGTGTTCGTCGCCCGGCTCGACCCCACATTGGCCGGGTTCCAGGCCCTTTGGACCGCCATTGGGGTGTCCGCCTTCGTGGCCACGCTGGCACTCCTGCGCCGGGGACGCGACCTGGAGCGCTATCGCTACAGCCTGGGCGCGGCCGGAATCGTGTTCTTGATGCTCCCTCTGGTTCCGGTGATAGGCCAGACCATCAACGGCTCCCGGCTTTGGCTGCGGGTGGGTCCGGTGAGTTTTCAGCCGGGCGAGGCGGCCAAGATCGCCCTGTGCATCTTCTTCGCTTCATACCTGGTGGAGCGCCGCGAGCTCCTCTCCGCGGGAACCCGCAAGCTGGGCCCCCTCTGGCTGCCTGAGGCCCGTCACGTCGCCCCGATCGTGGCCGCGTGGAGTGTTTCGCTGGTCATCATGCTCTTCGAACGCGACCTGGGGTCGTCGTTGTTGTTCTTCGCCCTGTTCCTCACCATGCTGTGGGTGGCGACGGCCCGGGGCATCTACCTGGGTCTGGGGGCGGTTCTTTTCGCCGGCGGCGCGGTCATGGCCTGGAGTCTTTTCAGCCACGTTCAGACCCGCGTGCAGATCTGGTTGGACCCCTGGTCGGTCGCCAAGGATGAGGGTCATCAGATTGTGCAGGCACTCTTCGCCTTCGCCGCCGGGGGGGTGACCGGGACCAACCTGGCACAGGGTCGACCCCAAAGGATCCCCGCAGTGGTCACAGACTTCACCTTCGCCGCCGTTGGGGAGGAGTTGGGTCTGTTGGGAGCGGCTGCCATCCTGATGACCTTCGTGCTGGTGGTGGGCTCGGGCCTTCGCATTGCCATGGCCACCGACGTCCCCTTCGAGAAGCTTCTCGCCACCGGGCTGACCGCCATCGTCGGGATCCAGAGCTTCATCATCCTGGGGGGGGTGACCCGGCTCATCCCGCTCACCGGGATCACCCTGCCGTTCGTCTCCTACGGAGGGTCGTCGCTGCTGGCCAACTGGGTACTGGTGGCCCTGCTCATCCGGCTATCCGACGATCAGGCTCGTCGTGTCGGAAAGGAAGCAGGACCCAATCCCGGCCGGGTGGAAGCCGGGATGAGGTGAACCGCCAGATCCGATCCTTCGGCCTGGTGATGATGGCTGCCTTCGCCGCCGTCTTCATTCAGTTGAACAACCTGACCGTGATCAGCGCTGAGCGGCTCCGGAGTCACCCGGCCAACAGCCGCACCCTGGTCAGGGACTTCTCCGGCCCCCGGGGAGCCATCCGCACCGCCGACGGCGTGGTGCTGGCCGACTCGGTCCCCAGCGAGGGCGAGTTCGCCCGGCAGCGCCGTTATCCACAGGGCCCGGCCTTCGCCCCGGTCACCGGGTTCCTCTCGTTCAACTTCGGCATGGACGGCCTGGAGAGCTTCTACAACGACACCCTTACCGGGCGGGATCGACCGGTTGCCCCCATCGAACGCATCGATGATCTGATCACGGATCGATCCCCGGCCCAGGACGTCGTCCTGAGTCTTTCGGCGGCGGTTCAAACCGCAGCCCTTGGTGGCCTGGCCGGCCGGCGGGGCTCAGTGGTGGCGCTCGATCCCCGGACAGGGGCGATCCGAGCCCTGGCGTCGGTGCCGTCCTTCGATCCCAACGCCTTGGCCAGCCACAGCCCCGAGGTCCAGCGACAAGCCTGGGAGTCCCTCAATCGCGATCCCGACCGTCCCCTGCGCTCCCGGTCGGTGGAGGATCGGCTGTTCCCGGGTTCGTCGTTCAAGGTGGTGACGGCCGCGGCCGCCCTGGCCACCGGGAAAGTGACTCCGACGCAGCCCAGCTTTCCGGTGCTGAGGTCCCTTCCCCTTCCCCAGGCTGCGGCTCCGCTGGGCAACTTCGGGGGTTCGGCCTGCGGCGGGAGCCTCACCGATGCTCTCCGGGTGTCGTGCAACACAGTGTTCGCCCAACTGGGACTGGACCTGGGCCCCGAGCCTTTGCTGTCCGCGGCTGAGGGGTTCGGGTTCAACTCGGTTCCACCGCTTGACCTTCCATCACCGGTCATCTCGGTATTCCCGCCGGTCAGTGCTTTTGCCCGGGACCGAGCCGCCCTGGCCCGATCGGCCATCGGGCAGCAGGACGTCTCGGCCACTCCTTTACAGATGGCCCTGGTGGCGGCGGGCGTCGCCAACCGCGGGGTGGTGATGGAGCCCCACCTTCTGGACCGGGTGATCGACGCCACCGGGGCCACGGTCAGCACCTTCGAGCCCAGGCCGTGGCGGGACCCCGCCATCTCCCCGGCCGTGGCGCGGGATCTGACCGCGATGATGGTCGAAGTGGTCCAAACCGGATCCGGCGTCCGGGCCCGGATACCCGGGATCGCGGTGGCGGGCAAGACGGGAACGGCCCAGACGGGCCGGGGCCGGTCCCATGCCTGGTTCGTGGCCTTTGCTCCGGCTGAGGCTCCTCGCGTGGCGGTGGCAGTGGTCCTGGAGGACGTGCCCCCCGACCGAGTGGCAACCGGTGGCAACCTGGCCGCCCCCATCGCCCGATCCGTGATGGAGGCCGCCCTGGAGGCGGGCCCGACGCCGGTCCGGCACCAGTCCGGTCCGCACTCCTAGGCTGCGCCGCGGTGTCCGCCAGCATTTTCGCCGATCGCTACCAGGTTCTGCGCCGGGTGGCCCGCGGAGGGATGGCCGAGGTGTTCCTGGCCAAGGACCTCCAACTCGAGCGGCAGGTGGCGGTCAAGGTCTTGTCCCCGGAGTTCAGCGACGACCCGTCCTTTATCGAACGGTTCCGTCGGGAGGCCCGGGCGGCCGCCAACCTCAACCATCCCAACATCGTCTCGATCCACGACTGGGGGGAGGACGACGGGACCTACTTCATCGTCATGGAGTTCGTCGATGGTGCCACCTTGCGGGAGTTGATCAACACCGATGGCCCCCTGCCGGCCGAAGAGGCAGCCCACATCGGGGCCGAGATCGCCCGGGCCCTGCACTATGCCCATGAGGCCGGGGTGATCCACCGCGACGTCAAGCCCGGCAACGTCATTCTCACCCGGGGCCAGGCCAAGGTCACCGACTTCGGTATCGCCCGTGGCGTGGACCCGGCTGAGGGCCTGACCCAGGCCGGAGCGGTCATGGGGACTGCCACCTACTTCTCCCCGGAGCAGGCCCAGGGCCACCTGGTCGACGCTCGCAGTGACGTCTACTCCCTGGGCGTGGTGCTTTACGAGATGGTGACCAAGCAGCCCCCCTTCACCGGGGACAGTCCCATCTCCATCGCTTACCAGCATGTTCGCGAGCGGCCCGACCCGCCCAGCCAGCACAACCCCGACGTTCCGGCCCTCTTCGACGCCGTCGTCCTGAAGGCGCTGGCCAAGAACCGCGATCACCGCCACGTCGATGCCGAGGATCTGGCTGAGGACCTGGAGGCCTTCAGCCAGGGTCGGCTGGTGGACTCCCGAAGTCAACCAGCGGTGGTATTCACGCCGACACCTATGCCATCCCCGGCATCCCTGCCGATCGGCTCAGCCCGGGGCCCCGGGTCGGGGGTGGGCGGCACCGATGCCACCCGGGTGGCAGCCGTTACGCCGACGACCTCCGGACCGTCCGAGACCTCCACCCGCACCCGGGTCACCAGGCCGACCCCGCCGCCCCAGCGCAGCCGCACCGGCACCTACATAGTGGTCCTCGCCGGCCTGTTGGCCGTCCTGGCTGCGTTGTTGTTCCTGCTCAGTCGGGAGTTGTCCGGCGGTGGTGGGACGGATCAGGTCGCGGTTCCCGACGTGGTCGACGCCATGGTGGCCGACGCCCGGAGAACTCTGGAGGGGGCCGGATTGACCGTCCGGCAGAACGAGGAGGAGGCTGATGGGGCATCTGGCCGGGTGCTCGGCCAGGATCCTCCCCCTGGCCGGCGAGTGGAGCGCGGCTCGGAGGTGAGCCTGCGGGTGAGCGTCTCGGCTGTACCCACGCCGATCCCATCGGTGGTGGGTCTCGATGTCCAGACCGCGGCCGCCCGCCTCCAAGCCGCCGGATTCGTGGTCTCGGAGCAACGCGAGGCCAATGCCCAGGTGCCCCGGGACGAGGTCGTGAGTCAGGCTCCGGCGGGCGATTCCACCGCTCGCAAGGGCACCACGGTGAACCTGGTGGTCTCGGCCGGCCCGGAGGAGGTAAAGGTCCCCGAGGTTCGCAACCGGGCGGCCGACGATGCCGCCTTCACCCTGGGCCAGGCCGGCCTGCGCACCACCCAGAGGATCGAGGCAAGCGAGGACGTTCCCCAGGGCCGCGTCATCCGTACCGATCCGGCTGTCGGGACCACCGTGGCCCGAGCGTCGACGGTAACCCTGGTGATTTCCTCCGGATCGGCCACCACGACCTCCGGTTCGGTGGCCACCACCACGACCACCACGGTTCCGGACACCACCACTACGACGACAATTCCCCCCACCACCTCCTCGACCAAACCCCCCAAGAACGGCGAGGACGAAGACCCCTAACCCGGCTCGGCCCCGGCGGGTCCCCGCCAACCGGCGGTGGCCAAAAAGTTGGCCAGGATTTGGCGGCCGGGCCCGGTGAGGATGGACTCCGGGTGGAACTGCACGCCCTCGATCGGCAGCCGCCGGTGGACGAGGGCCATGATCGTCCCCTCCTCGGTTGTGGCGGTGACTTCCAACTCGCCGGGCAGCCCGGCTGAGTCGACCACCAGGGAGTGGTAGCGGGTGGCATCAAACGGGTTGGGAAGCCCGGCCAGCAGTCCTCGCCCCTGGTGGCGGATGCTCGACGTCTTGCCGTGCATGATCGAAGGGGCTCGGACGATCTGGCCACCGAAGACCTGGCCGATGCACTGATGCCCCAGGCACACCCCGAAAATGGGGGCCATGCCCCCCATGGTGGAGATGACCTCGTTGCTGATCCCGGCATCCTCGGGCCGTCCCGGACCCGGCGAGATCAGCACCCCGTCCGGCTGCAGGGCGATCAGGTCGGCCACCGAGATCTGGTCGTGGCGATACACCAGAGGCTCGGCCCCCATTGCCCCCAGGTACTGGACCAGGATGTAAACGAACGAGTCGTAGTTGTCGATTACCGCGATTCGCCGGCTCGGACCCACAACGGTGTTCTAGTGCACCGTTTCGCCACTCCGTGGTGTCTCCGGCCAGTCCATGACGATTGAACAGAGCACCAGTGCTCCGCTTCGCAAGTAACACGCCTGTGGGACTTGCGGGGCGGAGCACTAGTCTGCCTTCGGTGGCGCAAGATTCTTCCGGCTCCCAGCCAGCACGAGCCTCTACCGGCCCTGATCGCCGACCGGGTGCTTCATGGGCCAAGAGGCCGACCACCGGCCGGGTGACCCCCAAGGGCACGATTCCCGGCAAGACACCGGGGAAAGCTCCCGCACCGGGCCGTGATCCGGCGGCACCGTCGGCTCGCTACACGCCGCCGGTTCCCGATTATCAGGCTCCGAGCCCCACGTGGGTGCCGGTTCTGATGTTCAGCTTCTTGGGGCTGGGCATGGTCACCATCATCGCCAACTACGTCGATCTGCTTCCCGGCGACGGCCCCAGCAACATTTACCTCCTGGTCGGCTTGGGCTTGATCACCGCGGGATTTATCACCGCCACCCGCTACCGGTAGCCCGGGCATCCAACGGCCGACGGGGTTCGGCCTACTCGAAGGCCGGGGCCACCAGGTCCATCTCCTCCAGGCAGTGCCGGGGAGGCACGGGAAGTTCCTCGGTGGCCTGGACCATGCGTACCTCGGTCAGGCACAGCGAGCAGCGGTAGCGCAGGTTCACCCGGCGCAACTCACCGGCCGGGGGGGGTGTGTTCGGCCGGGCCAGGCCGCCCAGGATGAGCATGCCCAGGCGCATCAGGGCCACGAAAACCATCAGGGCGACGACGCCTTTGAGCACCAACTCCATGGGTCAGCCCTCCGCGACTAGTAGCCCAGGCGCTCGATGATCAAGGCGTTGGCCATGCCTCCACCCTCGCACATCACCTGAAGGCCCAGGCGCCCGCCGCTGCGGTCCAGCCCGTGGACCAGCGTGGCCAAAAGACGGGTCCCCGAGGCGCCCAGAGGATGGCCGAGCGCGATGGCCCCGCCGTAGGGGTTGACCCGCGCCGGATCCAAAGGGTGATGGCGCTGCCAGGCCAGTACCACGGTGGCGAAGGCCTCGCTCACCTCGGCGGCGTCGACGTCGTCGAGTTTGAGTCCAGCCCGCTCCAGGACCCGGGTGGTGGCCGGAATGGGCGCAGTCAACATCTCGACGGGGTCCGCGGCCGCCACCGCCGAGGCTACGAATCGGGCCCGGGGCGTCAGGCCGAGGCGTTCGGCGGCGCGCTGGCTGGTGATCAGGGCCGCGGAGGCGCCGTCGGCCAGTTGAGAGGAGTTGCCGGCGGTGATGGTTCCTCCATCGCAGAAGGTGGCGGGAAGGCCAGCAAGTGCCGCGGCGCTGGTGTCGAAGCGAATGCATTCGTCGGCCCTGAAGGTCGGTTCGGCCAATCCGGTCGCAGTCCCGGGCCCGGGAAGAGCGATAGGGACGATCTCCGCTTCAAAACCACCGGCGCCTACGGTGGCCATGGCCCGCTGGTGGCTCTGCAGGCTCCAGGCATCCTGGTCCTCACGGATGATTCCCAGTCCTGCCCCCAGCCGTTCGGCGGCCACTCCCTGGGGGATCAGGCCCCCGGCTGCGGCATATCGGGCTGTCATGGTCGGCCCGAACGGAAGTCCGGGACCGTTGCCTATGGTCACTCCCATCGGAACCCGGGTCATGGACTCCACCCCCGCGGCCACCACCACGTCGTAGAAGCCCGCCATCACCCCGGCCACGGCGAAGTCCACGGCCTGCTGGGAGGAGCCGCATTGGCGGTCAAGGGTGACTCCGGGGACGGTCTCCGGCCAGCCGGCGGCCAGGACAGCGCTACGTGCGAGGTTGAGGCCCTGCTCGCCGGTCTGGCTCACGCAGCCCATGATCACGTCCTCGACCTGGCCCGGGTCCAGCGCGTGGCGGGCCACGAGGCCGGTCAGGACCTGTGCAGCCAGGTCCACTGGGTGAACGGCGCGGAGCCCTCCCCGCCGCCGCCCCAGGGGGCTACGGACCGCATCGATGAGAACGGCCTGGTTCATGGTCGGTTCGCCTGGTTCATGGTCGGTTCGCCCGGTTCATGGTCGGTTCGTCTGGTTCATGGTCGGTTTGCTTCATGGTCGGTTTGCTTCATGGTCATCTCGAGGGGGTTCATCGCCCCAGCATGTGCTGCATGACGACCACGTC
This sequence comes from Acidimicrobiales bacterium, assembly GCA_052390275.1. Taxonomy (GTDB): domain Bacteria; phylum Actinomycetota; class Acidimicrobiia; order Acidimicrobiales; family AC-14; genus JBQTHD01. The sequence goes on from JBQTHD010000004.1 coordinate 32,663, forward strand.
CAACCACCGGCCAAGCTTGCGCCCCACCTCGCGTTCGATTCCACTGACCTCGAAACCACAAGCCTTATGCAGCCCGATGGAGGCTTCGTGGCCCCCCACGATCCGAGCGATCACGGTGTGGAAGCCGTGACCCCGGGCCATTCCGACCAGGTCATCGAGAACTGCCCGGCCATGGCCGCGGCCCCGGTGGTCACGGTGGACGTAAACCGAATCCTCCACCGTTGTCGCGTAAGCGGGACGGGCGCGGTACTGGCTGAGGGCACCGAAGGCCACCACCACCTGTCCCTCAACCGCCACCACGGCCGGATGCGCACCGGAGTGCTCCTCCAGCCAGTTCCGCTGATCCTCCAAGGTTCGAGGCACCAGATCGAAGGTGACCGCTGAGCTCACCACCTCGGGGTTGTATATCGCCCTCAAGGCCTCGGCATCGCTGGCCTCGGCCAGCCTCAACTGCCTCATGCCGCCGGAGGGTCCCACCCTCGGACCATATCTTTGGGGTGGCGGGTGAATGCTCCATGGGCGATGGCGTCGCCTGACGGCCCGAAATTGGAGGGCAGGGACCCGTTGGAGGGGCTGACTATCATGGCCACCTTGCGTATCCGCATCCCGGGGGTGTGGTCGCCGGAGGTTCACCCATTGCCCTCAAGTCTCCCAAGCGAAGTCTCCCAAGCGCTCAGGTTCGTAGCCCTCAGGTCCGAAGCACCGAAGTCCCACCGCCCCCTTAGCTCAGTCGGCAGAGCACAGCCATGGTAAGGCTGGTGTCGTCGGTTCGATTCCGACAGGGGGCTCCCCGGCGGCGTAGCTCAGTTGGCAGAGCGCTCGGCTCATAATCGAGTGGTCGGCGGTTCGAGTCCGCCCGCCGCTACCGGCCACCTCAGGCGACGGTGCCTGAGGGGGCAGCCCATCGGTAGTCCAGAACCGGGTAACACCGGTAGACATCACCGGAGCACGAGAGGAGGTGGGTCCAGCCATATGGCCAAGAATGTTGTGGTTCCTGACACAGCGGAGGGCTGCAGGGCCGGCGACGCGCCGAGGGCTCCCGACCGTTCCGACATTGCTGGGTCTGGCGAATCCGGGCGGCCGGCCGGGCCCGAGTCGAGCGCAGATGAGCAGTCAGGTAACCCCCGGGTCGAAGGCAGGGTCCAACCGTCGGTGATACCCGCCGAGGAGGCAGAACTGGTGGCGGCGGCCAAGGCCGGCGACCGCAAGGCGTTCGAGGCGCTCGTGCGCGAAACGGAAGCCAACGTCTACACGCTCGCCCTGCGACTGACGGCCAACGCCGAGGATGCTCGGGACGTCACGCAGGAGGCCTACCTGAGGGCCTTCCGAAGCCTCCGTCGCTTTCGGGGGGACGCCCGCTTTTCCACCTGGATGTACCGGATAACCGCGAACTGCGCTTCGAGCCACATGTCGCGCCGGTCCCGTCGTCGCCACGAGGAGTTGATTGACGACGAGGCGCCCGCCGATGAAAGGCCTGAGGTCAATCCGGAGATGATGGCCGAGGTCGGGTCTTTGCGGGATCAGGTCAATGCTGCCTTGGCCGAACTACCGCCGGCCCTGCGGGCCGTGGTGGTGCTTCGCGACGTTTACGACCTGCCCCACGGGGCCATTGCCACCGAGTTGGGCATCAGCGAGACAGCGGCCAAGGTCCGGCTCCACCGGGCCCGCAGGAAGTTGCGGGAGCGTTTGTTCCCGGCCCCGGGAAAGGAGGAGGCCCGTGCCCTCTAAGGACAGGTACGCGATCTGGACCGCAAACCAGCCGAGGGTTACGCCCTCCCGCCGGGCCGGTAAGGCGCTTATGCGCCTGCGAGGCTCGGATCTCCCTCATGCTGGCCGTGAAGTGATGCGATCCGGCCCACTCACTTGCCAACAAGTGGCATCTGCCTTGCCCTCCATTGTCGACGGCGACAACGTCGCCGATCTGGAACTTCGTCGCCACGTTTCCGACTGCCCTCGCTGCCAGGCCGAGGTGGCTCAGTACCGACGGTTGCTGAAGGTGGTTCGTCAACTGCGGACCGAAGTGATCGAGCCGACTCCCGGTCTGTTTCCCGACATCCTGGCCGCCCTTGAGGAGGCCAGTGAACGCCAGGCCATCGGCTCGTTGCTGTCCGGCCGGCGGGGTGCCTACGTGGGCGGCCTGGCCGTGGCCACCGCCGCAGGTGCGGCCAGCGCGATGGTTCTGGCCACTCGGTCCCGACGTCACCGCCTTCACCTGGCTGGCTGAACATCGGGCTGGCTGAACATCGGGCTGGCTGAACATCGACGTCGCCGGCAGCGCTGGGCAGCCGGGGTGCCGGTCCCGGCAAGCTATCCTCGCCCGGCCGAGCTTTCGGCGGCTCCGGTGAACCCCCAGTTCTTGCCGTCGGGGGCGGGGTCCGAAGGGCAGTAGCTCAACTGGTAGAGCACCGGTCTCCAAAACCGGCGGCTGGGGGTTCGAGTCCCTCCTGCCCTGCTCGATCGACCGTTGGTGATTCACCCGCAAGATCTGCCGAAAACTGATCCGACTGAGCGGGTCCCGACATCGGACCCGCCCGAACTGATCCCGCGGAATGGAATGGGCTGTGAATCGACAGACAAAGCGAATGCTTCAGCGCCAGGGCCAGATCACCGCCGACGGTTCGCCGGTCGCGCCGGAGTCCAGCCGTCCGGCACCGCGGCCGGCCAGCGAGCGCCTCAGTCCAGCCGAGTACTTCCGCCAGGTACGTTCGGAGTTGCGCAAAGTGGCCTGGCCCACCCGGGCCGAGGTGGTGAGCTTCACCATCGTGGTGTTGGTGGCCCTTATCGTGTTCACGGCCGTGATCTTTGGGCTCGACTCCGCCTTCGGTAAGGCCGTCGTGTTCTTGTTCGGGTAAGTCTGCCCACCCCATCGAGCCCGACAACATCGACCGCGCCCCATCGAGACGAGTGCCAAAACCGAAGAGATGAGCGACCACACCATGGACACCAAGACCACCGACGTAGCTGCCTCCGAAATGGCTGCCTCCGAAGTGGCTGCCTCTGAAGCGGCTGTCTCCGAAGCGGCTGGTAGCAACCTCGAACCGGCGACGACCGGGGCCGGCCCCGGAGCCGGGGTAATCAGCGAAGATGAGCTTCTGGCCGTCGAGACCGCTCCCATCGAGAGCCCGTATGACCGGCCCGGGTCCTGGTTCGTGGTCCATACCTATGCCGGCTACGAGAACAAGGTCAAGAACAACCTGGCCAGCCGCATCGCTTCCATGGGCATGGACGACCGAATCTTTGAATGTGTCATCCCCATGGAGGATGTGGTGGAGTTCAAGGGCGGCAAGCGGGTCACGGTGCAGAAGAAGGTTTTCCCCGGCTACCTGCTGGTTCGTTGCGAACTGGACGACGACTCGTGGCGGGTGGTGCGTAACACTCCCGGAGTCACCGGCTTCGTAGGTTTGGGGGCCAAGCCGACGTCGCTGACCCGCAAAGAAGTGGAGAGCATCCTCCAGGTCCGCCCCGACGGCGTCGAAGGGGTGGCCCGCAAGGCCAAGCCCCGAGCCACGTTCGAGATCGGCGAAACCGTTCGGGTCCGTGAAGGCCCCTTCGCCGACTTCTCCGGGCAGGTGGTGGAGATCAACGAGGACCACCTTCGCCTCAAGGTTCTGGTCAACATTTTTGGCCGTGAAACCCCGGTCGAACTTGAGTTCAGCCAGGTGGCGAAGCTTTAGGACCCGGAGGCCGGTATCGGCAGCATCGCAGCCGACGCGGCAGCGCAGAACGGATACGCCCACGAGAACAGACACGGCCCACCGAAGACGGATACGGCACCGACAGATCGACAGGAAGAAGTGAGATGGCAAAGCGCAAGGTCGTAGTTGTGGTGAGAATCCAGATCCCAGCGGGCAAGGCCACCCCGGCGCCGCCGGTGGGGACGGCGCTCGGACCCCATGGCATCAACATCATGGAGTTCTGCAAGCAGTACAACGCCGCCACTGCCGCCCAGGAGGGCATGGTTGTTCCCGCCGAGGTGACGGTCTTCGACGACCGGTCGTTCACCTTCGTCACCAAGACCCCGCCGACCCCGGTCCTGATCCGGGCGGCTCTTGGCATCGACAAGGGGTCGGTCAACCCTGGGAGGGTGGTGGCGGGTGCCATCACCACCGAGCAGTTGACTGAGATCGCAGAAACGAAGCTTCCCGACCTCAACTGCGAGGACCTCGATTCCGCTGTCCGTCAAGTACTGGGAACAGCCCGGTCAATGGGAGTGAGCACTCCGTGAGCCAACACGAGTCAAAGAAGTACGCAACCGCCACGAAGGGCTATGACGCGACCAGGGAGCACACTCCCGGCCAAGCCGTCGATCTGGTCAAGAAATTGGCCTGGGCCCGCTTCGTCGAGACGGTGGAAGTAGCGGTGCGCTTGGGCGTTGACCCCCGCAAGGCCGACCAGATAGTCCGGGGGACCGTTTCCCTGCCGGAGGGGACGGGTCGCACGGTCCGGGTGGCGGCCTTCGTGGCCGGTCCGGCCGCCACCGAGGCACGAGACGCCGGGGCGGATGTGGTCGGTGCGGACGACCTGGTGGCCCGGGTGGCCGCCGGCTTTTTGGATTTCGACGTGGCCATTGCCACCCCGGACCTGATGGGCCAGGTGGGCCGTCTGGGTCGGGTGCTCGGGCCCCGGGGCCTGATGCCCAACCCCAAGACCGGGACGGTCACCACCGACGTCGCCAAGGCGGTTCGCGAGTTCAAGGCCGGTCGGGTCGAGTACCGCACGGATCGTTACGGAAACATCCACGTGCCCATCGGCCGGGTCGACTTTGATCGCTCGGCCCTGCTCCGCAACCTCGGGGCCTTGATGGACGAGTTGCAACGAGCCAAGCCGCCGGCGGCCAAAGGCAGGTACCTGAGAGGGATAACGCTGGCATCGACCATGGGCCCGGGGGTCAAGGTCGATCCGGCCGCCCTGCGGTCGATCGAGGACGAGTTGGTGGCGGTGGCCTCGGCGAGCTAGGCGCTTTAGGTAGTAGCTTCGCTAGCGCCTTCGACAGCCGAGCGGATGGGACCGGTAAGGTCCCTCCTGATAGGCGTCTGTCCAGGGCAGACGAACAAGATTCGCCAAAGACATCTGGTGCGCCCAGTGCGCTAATGCGGCTCTCAGAGCCCGCCCGACGAGGCGTGAACGAGCCGCTTCGGCTCTTCTCGCGTCGCCGGCTGGGTTCGGCGAGGGTCATCACCGAGGAGAAACGCCGATGAGGACCAGCGGACCCAGACCCGAGAAGGTCGCCGTTGTCGATGAGGTCACGGATCGCCTGTCCTCGGCCAGCGCCGTGCTCTTGACGGAGTACCGGGGGCTCACCGTGGGTGAGCTGGCCGCGCTGCGCAAGACCGTGGCGGTGGCCGGAGGCGATTATCGGATCTATCGCAACACGCTGGCTCGCCGGGGTGCAGAGGCGGCTGGCGTGGCCGACCTCGGCTCGCTCCTCACCGGACCCACCGCCATGACGTTCGTCGCCGGGGACGCCGTGGCCGTAGCCAAGGCCCTCAAGGACTTCGCTCGGACCAACCCGAAACTGGTGGTGAAGGGCGGGCTGCTGGGAAATCGGGTGATGACGGCCGGCGACGCCACTGGTTTGGCAGACGTCGCTCCCCGGGAAGTGCAGTTGGCCCGGCTGGCGGGAGCGCTGGCGGCACCGATGCGCCAGATGGCCGGCCTGCTCGCCGCGGTACCCACCAACTTTGCCTACGGCCTGTCTGCCCTCATCGACAAGGGCGGAGCCCAGCCGGCGCAACCAGGCAGTTTCACAGCAAGCCATGTCGGCTCGGACAGTTCCGAGGTCACCGACAGCCACGAAGGAGACAAGGAGTCCTGATGGCCACCAAGGAAGAAATCCTCGACGGGATCGCCCAGATGACGGTTCTGGAGTTGTCCGAACTGCTCAAGGAGTTCGAGGAGCGTTTCGGTGTCACTGCCGCGGCCCCGGTTGCGGCCGCAGCTGCGGCTCCCGCCGGCGACGCCGCCCCGGTGGAGGAGGAAAAGGATGAGTTCGACGTCGTCCTCACCGCCGCCGGCGACAAGAAGATCCAGGTCATCAAGGAAGTTCGGGCCCTGACCAGCCTCGGCCTCAAGGAGGCCAAGGACCTGGTGGACGGCGCCCCGAAGGCGGTCCTGGAGAAGGTGTCCAAAGCCGACGCCGAGAAGGCCAAAGCCGTTATCGAGGCAGCCGGAGGCTCGGTCGAGCTCAAGTAGCTCGATCTCGCACGGAGAGCGCAGGTCCCGCCTTCCTCCGGCGGGGCTCGGGCGGCCCCGCACAAGGCTCATCCAAGCCTGGGGCCACCTGACCCTTGACCCGGATTGGGGCCTGGCTTAGGCTGCGGCCCGCTGGCTCGAGCCGGTTTATCCGCGCGCAGGCAATCGCCGGGGTTGTCGGCTAGTGTGCTTGGCGCCGTGCCCGACAGCGTGTCCCTCTGCACTTTCAGCCCGCAATTGACGCGGCTCCTTGCCTGCGCCTGATCTGCTTGGGCACTGGTCGGCATCTTTGCCGCCCGAACTGTTCCAGATCGCCGGCCGCCCGGCCAGGCGTCCCGGCCAGCCAGCCACCCGTGGCATCTCCAACCCGCACCACCTGATCAACGCCACCCGCGAACCACGATCTCCGAAGGAGTGACGTCGGTGCCCTCCCGCCCTGTCATTCGCGAGCGCTTCTCTTTCTCCAACCTGCCCGAGGTCCTGCCCCTACCCGACCTCATCTCCGTACAGCGCGATTCCTTCGCCTGGTTTCTGGACAACGGCATGGCCGAAACGTTCCGGGACATAAGCCCCATTGAGGACTTCACCGGTCAACTCCGCTTGGAGTTGGAGTTCGATGCCACCGATCCCGACCTCCGGCCTCCTCCGAAGTTCACCGTGGCGGAGTGCAAGGAGAAGGACATGACCTTCTCCGCCCCCATCTTCGTCCGAGCCCGCTTCATGAACGCCGGAACCGGCGAGATCAAAGAGCAGACGGTCTTCATGGGGGACTTCCCGATGATGACGGAGAAGGGCACCGTCATCATCAACGGGACCGAGCGGGTGGTGGTGAGCCAGTTGGTTCGTTCGCCGGGGGTCATCTTTCAACCGGGGCGCGACATCAAAACGATCGCCACCGCCACCATCCATCCCTACCGGGGGGAGTGGATCGAGTTCGACATCGAGCAGAAGCCGGGCAAGGACGCCACCGCCGGTACCCGGGTGGCCCGCAAGCGTCGCCTGAGCCTGTTCACTCTTCTGCGGGCCCTTGGCTACGACGAGGAGGCGAGTCCCGGATTTCTGGAGAGCTTCGTCTCCCACTTCGACTTTCTCCAGGGCCAGTGGGACAAGGAAAAGGACATCGCTCCCACTCGGGAGGAAGCCCTGGTGGAGATCTACAAACGGGCCCGGCCCGGGGAGCCGCCCTCGGTCGAGGCGGGGCGGGCCTACTTCGAGAACGCGTTCTTCAATCCCAAGCGCTACGACCTCACCCGGGTGGGTCGCTACAAGCTCAACCGCAAACTCGGGCCCGAGATCGAGCGGATCGCCGGGATCTTTCCCAATGCCCAGATCGTTCCCCCGGGTCCGAAGCAGTTCGTTCTCAGCCCGTCGGAAATCCTGGCCGCCACCACCTACCTGCTTCACCTCGCCAACGGCGAGACCGGGTACCGCAGCGACGATCAGGATCATTTCGCCAACCGGCGGGTTCGCTCCGTTGGTGAACTGATCCAGAACCAGGTCCGGATCGGGTTGTCCCGGATGGAACGGGTCGTGCGGGAGCGCATGACCACCCAGGACGTGGAGGCCATCACGCCCCAGACCCTCATCAACATCCGCCCAGTGGTTGCGGCAATCAAGGAGTTCTTCGGCACCAGCCAGTTGAGCCAGTTCATGGGCCAGACGAACCCCCTCGACGGCCTGACCCACAAGCGCCGCCTGTCGGCCCTGGGGCCCGGAGGCCTTTCCCGGGAGCGGGCCGGCTTCGAGGTGCGGGACGTTCACACCAGCCATTACGGACGTATGTGTCCCATCGAGACGCCGGAAGGCCCCAACATCGGCCTCATCGGCTCGATGGCCACCTATGCCCGCGTCAACTCCTTCGGCTTCATCGAGACCCCCTACCGCAAGGTGACCGATGGCCGGATCACCGATGAGGTGGTCTACCTCGCTGCTGACGAGGAGGAGGAACACGTCATCGCCCAGGCCAACACCCCCCTGGACGACCAGGGAAACTTCACCGAGGACCGCATCCTGGTGCGCCGGGGCCCCAAGGGAGCGGGAATGCGGGTGGCCGCCGGCGCCACCTACGGCACCACCAGCGAGATCGACTTCGTTCCACCGGCCGAGGTGGACCTGATGGACGTTTCTCCTAAGCAGATCGTCTCGGTGGCCACCTCCATGATCCCCTTCCTGGAGCACGACGATGCCAACCGGGCCCTGATGGGGGCGAACATGCAGCGCCAGGCCGTCTCCCTCGTCCGCCCGGAGGCTCCCTTCATCGGCACCGGGATCGAAGGGAGGGCCGCCCGGGACGCCGGCGACGTCCTAATGGCCGAAGGTGACGGCGTGGTCACTGAGGTGACAGGCAACCACATCTCGGTCTCCTATGACCCCGGTCAAGCGGATCGCAGCTTCACCGTCGATCGCAGCGCTCGGCCCAACCTGGCCAAGCGGGTGTATTCGCTGGCCAAGTTCAAGCGCTCCAACCAGGGAACCTGCATCAACCAGAAGCCACGGGTGGCGATCGGTCAGCGGGTCACCACCGGCGACGTCCTGGCTGACGGGCCCTCGACCCACCAGGGCGACCTGGCTCTGGGCAAGAACCTCCTGGTCGCATTCATGCCCTGGGAGGGTTACAACTTCGAGGACGCCATCATCCTCTCGGAGCGTTTGGTGCGCGACGACGTGCTCACCTCCATCCACATCGAGTCTCACGAGGTCGACGCCCGCGACACCAAACTGGGTGCCGAGGAGATCACCCGGGACATCCCCAACCTGTCCGACGACATCCTCAAAGACCTCGACGACCGGGGCATCATCCGGGTCGGGGCCGAGGTGGGCCCGGGCGACGTACTGGTGGGCAAGGTCACCCCCAAGGGCGAGACCGAACTGACGCCCGAGGAGCGCCTGCTGCGGGCCATCTTCGGCGAAAAGGCTCGGGAGGTCCGTGACACCAGCCTGAAAGTCCCTCACGGTGAGACGGGCAAGGTCATCGACGTCAAGGTCTTCTCCCGCAGCGAGCAGCATGAGTTGGCGCCGGGCGTGAACCAGTTGGTCCGGGTCTACGTGGCCCAGAAGCGCAAGATCTCCGAGGGCGACAAGCTGGCCGGGCGCCACGGCAACAAAGGCGTCATCTCCAAGATCCTCCCGGTGGAGGACATGCCACATCTGGCCGACGGCACCCCGGTTGACATCATCCTCAACCCCCTGGGCGTGCCCAGCCGGATGAACGTCGGTCAGGTTCTCGAGGCGCACCTCGGTTACGCCGCCCGTCACGGGTGGTCGGCCGACCAGAGCGGCGCGGCCGCTCCCACCAAGACCCGACCCATCACCGAGCCGGCTGTCTGGGTGGCATCGCCGGTGTTCGACGGGGCCCGATGGGACGAAGAATCTGGGCGGCACCCCACCATTCGCCAGCTTCTGGAGAGGCTGAACCCGGACTCCGCCGATGGTTCCTCCCGACTCATCGGTACCGACGGCAAGGCCAGTCTCTTCAACGGGCGTACCGGTGAGCCCTACGACGAGTCGGTGACGGTCGGTTACGTCTACATCCTGAAACTGCTCCACCTGGTCGACGACAAGATCCATGCCCGGTCCACCGGGCCGTACTCCATGATCACCCAGCAGCCGCTCGGCGGTAAGGCGCAGTTCGGTGGCCAACGGTTCGGGGAGATGGAGGTCTGGGCACTGGAGGCCTACGGCGCCGCCTATGCGCTCCAGGAGCTACTGACCATCAAGTCCGACGATGTAGTCGGTCGGGTGAAGGTCTATGAGGCCATCGTCAAGGGGGAGAACATTCCCGAACCGGGGATTCCTGAAAGCTTCAAGGTGCTCATCAAGGAAATGCAGAGCCTGTGTCTCAATGTCGAGGTGCTGTCGACCACCGGCGAGCAGATCGAGATGCGAGAACTGGATGAGGACTTGTTCCGTGCCACCGAGGAACTCGGCATCGACATCAGTCGGCCCGAGCGGGGATCAGACGAAGAGGACGCCCGCCGGGCGGCCGAGCGAGAAGGGCGGTTCTAGATGCTCGACGTGAACACCTTCGACCAACTGCGCATCGCCCTGGCCACGGCCGACTCCATCCGGACCTGGTCCAACGGAGAGGTGAAGAAGCCCGAGACCATCAACTACCGCACGCTCAAGCCGGAGAAGGACGGCCTGTTCTGCGAGAAGATCTTCGGTCCCACCAAGGACTGGGAGTGCTACTGCGGCAAGTACAAGCGGGTCCGGTTCAAGGGCATCATCTGCGAGCGCTGCGGAGTGGAGGTCACCCGCCAGAAGGTGCGCCGGGAGCGCATGGGCCACATCGAGCTGGCCGCCCCCGTGGTCCACATTTGGTACCTGCGCGGCACCCGGTCGTGGCTGGCCTACCTGTTGATGGGCACCGAGGCCCGGGAGGAACTCAAGGCCAAGCAACTGGAGAAGGTCATCTACTTCGCCGCCAACCTGGTCACCTGGGTCGACAACGATCAGCGTCACGCGGATCTTCCCAATCTCGAGGTCGAACTCACCGAGGAGTTGGCCGAGATCGAGCGCTCCCGCGACCTCGATATAGACCGCCGGTTCAAGGCCCTGGAGGATGAACTGTCCGCCCTGGAGGCAGAGGGGGCCAAGGACTCCGAGGTCAAGGCCCGCCAGCGGCTGGCCGACCGGGAGATCGCCTCCATCCGGGAGCGGTCCCAGGTGGAACTGGACCTGGCTCAGCGCAGCTTCGACGAGTTTCGGGACCTGTTCCCCCGCCAGATCCTCGAGGACGAGGTGGTTTGGCGCCAGCTCAAGGAGCGCTACGGCAGCTACTTCCGGGGCGGCATGGGGGCCGACGCCATCTCCCAACTCATCGCCGAGATCGATTTCGACGTCGAGGAAGTAAAGCTGCGGGAAGCCATTGACGCGAGCGACGGGCGCCGGCCCCTCTCGGTGCAGCGCAAGCAGAAGGCCATCAAGCGGCTCAAGATCGTTTCCTCGTTCAACCGACGCGACGATCAGGGTCGTCGGGTCAACGAGCCGGAAGCCATGATCCTGGGGGCCGTGCCGGTGATCCCACCGGATCTGCGTCCCATGGTTCAGCTCGATGGTGGTCGCTTCGCCACCTCGGACCTCAATGACCTCTACCGCCGAGTCATCAACCGCAACAACCGGCTGAAGCGCCTGCTGGACCTGGGGGCGCCCGAGATCATCGTCAACAACGAGAAGCGCATGCTGCAGGAAGCCGTCGACGCCCTGTTCGACAACGGCCGCCGCGGTCGTCCCGTAACCGGTCCTGGCAACCGCCCGCTCAAGAGCTTGTCCGACATGCTCAAGGGCAAGCAGGGTCGGTTCCGCCAGAACCTGCTGGGCAAGCGGGTGGACTACTCGGGGCGTTCGGTGATCGTGGCCGGCCCCACGCTCAAACTCCACAAGTGCGGCCTGCCCAAGCTGATGGCTCTGGAGTTGTTCAAGCCTTTCGTCATGAAGCGCCTGGTGGACACGGAGAAGGCTCAGAACATCAAGTCGGCCAAGCGGATGGTCGAGCGCCGCCGCCCCGAGGTGTGGGACATCCTCGAGGAGGTCATCAAGGAACACCCGGTGTTTTTGAACCGGGCCCCGACCCTGCACCGGCTCGGCATCCAGGCCTTCGAGCCGCTGCTGGTGGAAGGCAAGGCCATCCAGATCCACCCCTTGGTCTGCGCGGCCTTCAACGCCGATTTCGACGGCGACCAGATGGCCGTCCATCTCCCCTTGTCCACCGAGGCCCAGGCCGAGGCCCGGATCTTGATGTTGTCGGCCAACAACGTGCTGTCGCCCGCCCATGGTCGACCCTTGACCGTTCCGAGCCAGGACATGGTCATCGGCATCTACTACCTGACCGAGGAGGTGGCCGACGCCGCCGGGGCGGGACGTCGCTTCAGCCATATCTGGGAGGTCGAACTGGCACTCGACGAGGGGGCGCTGTCGGTTCACGCGCCCATCGAGATGAGGGTCGGGGAGCATGGGGAGGTGTCGCATCGGGCCACCACCGCGGGCCGGCTCCTGCTGGAGGCGGCCCTGCCCGGGACCTACTGCATGCGTTTCGGCCACGTCGAGGCCCCAGTGCGCAAGCGGGACATCACCGACATCGTTGACCGGCTGGTCAAGGAGTACCCCAAGTCCGAGGTGGCTCGCAGCCTGGACCTGATCAAGGATCTGGGTTTTCGTTTCGCCAGCCAGAGCGGGCTGACCATCTCCATTCACGACATCCGCACCCCGCCCCAGAAGAAGGACATCCTCGACAAGTTCGAGAAGTTGGCGGACAAGATCGAAGAGCAGTTCCGCGACGGGATCCTGGCCGACGACGAGCGCCGGCAGAAGGAAGTGGAGACCTGGACCAAGGCAACTGAGGACGTGCGGGACGCCATGAAGGCCACCATGGGTGCCGAACGCTTCAACCCCATCGAGATGATGGTGGGGTCGGGGGCTCGGGGAAACATCATGCAGGTCCAGCAGATTGCCGGAATGCGTGGCCTGGTGGCCAACCCCCGGGGCGAGATCATCCCCCGGCCGATCAAGAGCAACTTTCGCGAAGGCCTTTCCGTGCTGGAGTACTTCATCTCCACCCACGGGGCCCGCAAGGGTTTGGCCGACACCGCACTTCGCACCGCGGACTCCGGGTATCTGACTCGCCGACTGGTGGACGTCGCTCAGGAGTTGATCGTCCGGGAGCACGACTGTGGAACCACCCGGGGCATCTGGATCGAAGGGGTCACCCCCGATGACAAGGCCCGGCGCTCCAACTTGGAGACTCGGCTGTTCGGGCGGGTCCTTGCGGATCCGGTGACGCTGGCCGACGGCTCAGTCATCGAGGCCGCCCTCGAGTTGGGCGAACCGGAAATCGCCGCCCTTCGCGATGACCCTGGGACGACCCGGGTGCGAGCCCGGTCCGTTCTCACCTGCCAGGCAGCTCAGGGCGTGTGCCGCCTTTGTTACGGGCGGTCGCTGGCCACCGGAAAGCCCATCGAGATGGGTGAGGCGGTGGGAGTTATCGCCGCTCAATCCATCGGCGAGCCCGGAACCCAGTTGACCATGCGGACCTTCCACACCGGCGGAATCGCCGGGATCGACATCACCCACGGCCTGCCCCGGGTGGTCGAGCTTTTCGAAGCTCGCACCCCCAAGGGTAAAGCCCTCCTGGCTCGCACGTCAGGCGTGGTCCGCATGGTCGACGACGACGTCAAGGGGCGAACCCTGATGATCGTTGGCGACGACGGAAGCGAGGAGACCTACCCCATCACCGCCCGGGACGAGACCCGGCTTCTCGTGGACGATGGCTCTGAAGTGGCTGCAGGTGATGCCCTGATCGAAGGGCCCAAGGACCCCAAGGAGCTTTTGGAGATCAAGGGCATTCGGGAGACCCAGCAGTACCTGGTGGATCAGGTGCAGGAGGTTTACCGACCGCAGGGGGTGTCCATCCACGACAAGCACATCGAACTCATCGTCCGCCAGATGTTGCGACGGGTGCTGGTGGCCGACGCCGGCGATGCCATATTTCTGCCGGGCGAGCGGGTTGACCACCAGGAGTTCGCCGCCGTCAACCAGGCCCTGGTGGCTGACGGCCGCCGCCCGGCTGAGGGTCGCCCCGAGTTGATGGGCATCACCAAGGCCTCGCTGGCGACGGAGTCGTGGTTGTCGGCGGCTTCGTTCCAGGAGACGACCCGCGTACTTACCGAGGCGGCCATCGAGGGCAAGAGCGACCGGCTGCTCGGCCTGAAGGAGAACATCATCATCGGCAAGCTGATCCCGGCCGGCACCGGGACCGTGGTTGCCGCCGCTACCGAGATTCACGCCCCGGACCACCAGCCGCTGTCGTACTACTCATCAGACAACGACCAGGACCTGGCCGCCTGGCTGGCCAACATCGGTTCTGGTCCCGGGCCCGACGCTCCGTACGGGTACGACGCGCCGGGGGGCTTCGACCCGGCCTACGCCCGGGTCGAAGCGGCCAACGACGCCGGATCCGACATCGCCACCCCGGAGCCGGCCGACGCCGGGGCCGGTTCCTTCGACGCCGAGATTGCACCCATTCGCGCCATGATCGATCCTTCGAGCCCCGACCCATCGAGCCTCGATTCCTCGAGCCCCAATCCTTCGAGCCCCGATACGTCGAGCCTCGACCCTTCGGGGATCGACTATTTGGGGTTCGAGCAAGGACCCTTGACCACCGACTTGGGCGACAACGGTTACTCGGCTCCCGAGTCCGACGGCGTCGCCGGTTAGTATCGCCACCTGTGCCCACCATTGCCCAGCTGGTCCGTAAGGGCCGCGCCACCAAGATCACCAAGACCAAGACACCCGCTCTGAGGGGGGCACCCCAGCGTCGTGGCGTCTGTACCCGCGTCTACACCCACACGCCCAAGAAGCCCAACTCAGCGCTTCGTAAGGTGGCCCGGGTCCGTCTGGCTCACGGTCAAGAAGTCACCGCTTATATCCCGGGAGTGGGCCACAACCTGCAGGAGCACTCCATCGTCTTGGTGAGAGGCGGCCGGGTGAAGGATCTGCCCGGAGTGCGTTACAAGATCATCCGAGGTGTTCTCGACGCCTCGGGCGTGCGTGACCGTAAGCAGGGCCGCAGCCGATACGGCGCGAAGAAGGGTTGAGCGAATGCCCCGTAAAGGACCCCCGCCCCGGCGCGAACTCGTACCGGACCCCGTCTACCGAACGGTGCTGGTCACCCAGTTCGTGAACAAGATCCTTCTCCAGGGAAAGCGTTCCCTGGCTGAGCGCACTGTCTACGGCGCCATGGAGATCATCCGGGACAAGACCGGCTCCGAGCCCACCGCGACCCTGAAGCGGGCCATGGACAATGTCAAACCGGCCCTGGAGGTCAAGAGTCGCCGGGTTGGGGGGGCCACCTACCAGGTCCCCGTGGAGGTGCGGCCCCGTCGGGCAACCACCCTCGCCATCCGTTGGCTGGTCGGCTACGCCCGCCAGCGCAGGGAGCGGACCATGACCGAGCGCCTGGCGAACGAACTGATGGATGCGGCCAACGGTGTCGGAGCAGCGGTAAAGCGCCGGGAGGACATGCACAAGATGGCTGAGTCCAACCGCGCCTTCGCCCACTACCGGTGGTGATCACCGAACTCGAGATTCTGCCCACGGCGGCCAACACCACCTAGGCCGTTCGCGACCTTCGGCCAACGACGTCCGCACCAGATCTGCGAATGGGTGCCTGCACACCCTGGTGAATGGCCACCGAGTGTCGGCGCTTTTAGCCGGACGTTGTGTATCAACCGGACCGGGTGCATCAACCGGGCGGGGTGTATCAAGACGAACCACCATCCAGCTGACAACGCGGACGAGAGAGCGCAATTCACATGGCTGATGCCCCGGCAACCCGACAAGTGTCCCTGGCCAAGACCCGCAACATCGGGATCATGGCCCACATCGACGCAGGCAAGACCACCACCACCGAGCGGATCCTGTACTACACCGGTCGCACTTACAAGATCGGCGAGGTGCATGAAGGCGCGGCGGTCATGGACTGGATGGTCCAGGAGCAGGAGCGGGGCATCACCATCACCTCGGCTGCCACCACCTGCCAGTGGCGCGACTGCTGGATCAACATCATCGACACCCCCGGTCACGTCGACTTCACCGTGGAGGTCGAGCGGTCGCTTCGGGTCCTCGACGGAGCGGTGGCCGTCTTCGACGCGGTGGCCGGGGTGGAGCCTCAGACCGAGACTGTCTGGCGGCAGGCCAACAAGTACGAGGTCCCCCGCATCTGCTTCATCAACAAGATGGACCGGATCGGGGCGGACTTCTTCCGGGCAGTGGCCCAGATCGGCGACCGCCTGGATGCCCACGTCGCTGTCATCCACGTGCCCATCGGGGCCGAGTCCGGGTTTCTGGGAATGGTCGATCTGTTGTCGATGAAGGCCCTGGTTTGGAGCGACGGCATGGGGGAGGAGTGGAGCACCCAGGAGATCCCCGCCGAACTTGTCGAACTCGCCGAACACTGGCGCCACCAACTCGTCGATGTCCTGTCCAACCATGACGACACCATCATGGAGAAGTACCTGGCCGACGAGGAGATCACCGCCGAGGACCTCCGATCGGCCCTTCGCTCTGCCACCCTGGCCAGCCACGTGGTGCCGGTGTTGTGCGGGTCGGCCTTCAAGAACAAGGGGGTGCAGGCGTTGCTCGACGCGGTCGTCGACTATCTGCCCAGCCCGGTCGACCTCCCCCCGGTGACCGGCCGGGACGTCAAGGACACCGTGGACCTGAGCCGCAAACCGGCCGACGACGAGCCCTTTGCCGCCCTGGCCTTCAAGATCATGGCCGACCCCCACGTCGGGCGCCTCACCTACTTCCGTGTCTATTCCGGTTCCCTGCGCAAAGGGGCGGCCGTGCTCAACTCCACCAAGGACCGTAAGGAGCGGATCGGTCGAATCCTGCAGATGCACGCCAACCACCGGGAGGACAAGGAGTCCGTATTTGCCGGCGACATCGTGGCTGCCGTGGGCCTCAAGCAGACGACCACCGGCGACACCCTGTGCGCGCTGGAGAACCCGATCGTTCTGGAGTCGCTCGAGTTTCCCGAACCGGTTATCCACGTGGCCATCGAGCCCAAGACCAAGATCGACCAGGAGAAGCTCTCCGACGCCCTCCAACGTCTTTCCGACGAGGACCCCACGTTCCACAAGCACACCGACCTCGACACCGGCCAGACGATCATCGCCGGGATGGGCGAGCTTCACCTCGAGGTCCTGGTCGACCGGATGTTGCGGGAGTTCCGGGTGGACGCCAACGTCGGCAAGCCCCAGGTGGCCTTTCGCGAGACCATCCGCAAGGCGGTGGACAAGGTCGAGGAGCGCTACATCCGCCAGTCCGGCGGCCGGGGCCAGTACGGCCACGTCGTCATCAACCTCGAGCCCACTCAGCCGGGAGAGGGGTACGAGTTCATCGACAAGATCGTCGGCGGGATCATTCCCAAGGAGTACATCCCCGCCATCGATGCAGGCATCCGGGAAGCTCTCAACGGCGGGGTCATGGCCGGTTACCCCATGGTGGACATGAGGGTGACGCTTGTGCACGGCTCGTACCACGACGTGGACTCTTCCGAGATGGCCTTCAAGATCGCCGGTTCGCTCGCGGTCAAGAAGGCGGCCCGGCAGGCCTCGCCGGTACTGCTGGAGCCCATCATGGCGGTGGAGGTGGTCACTCCCGACGACTACATGGGCGATGTCATCGGCGACCTGTCGTCCCGGCGGGGTCGGATGGAGGGGATGACCCAGCGGGGCACGAGCCAGGTGATTCGGGCTCAGGTCCCCTTGGCGGAGATGTTCGGTTACGCTACCGACGTTCGGTCGCGCACGCAGGGTCGCGCCACCTACACCATGCAGTTCCACTCCTACCAGGAAGTGCCTGAATCGGTCTCGCGCGAGATCGTGGCTCGGGTGCGAGGCGAGTAGAAAGAGCGACAGGGGTTCTCTATGTCCAAGCAGAAGTTTGAGCGAACCAAGCCGCACCTCAACGTGGGGACCATGGGTCACATCGACCATGGCAAAACCACGCTCACCGCGGCTATTACCAAGGTCCTCCACGACAACAACCCCACTGTTGCCTTCACTCCTTTCGATCAGATCGATAAGGCGCCGGAAGAGAAGGCCCGGGGCATCACAATCTCCATTGCCCACGTGGAGTACGAAACCAACAACCGTCACTACGCCCACGTGGACATGCCCGGGCACGCCGACTACATCAAGAACATGATCACCGGGGCCGCTCAGGTGGACGGTGCCGTGCTGGTGGTCTCAGCGGCCGATGGCCCCATGCCCCAGACCCGTGAGCACGTTCTGTTGGCCCGCCAGGTGGGGGTGCCCTACATCGTCGTCGCCCTCAACAAGGCTGACGCGGTGGACGACCCCGAACTCCTTGATCTGGTGGAACTCGAAGTTCGGGAACTGCTCTCCGCCTACGAGTTCCCCGGCGACGACACGCCGGTCGTGCGGGTCTCGGCCCTCAAGGCTCTCGAGGGCGACGCTCAGTGGGCCGAAAGCATCAACGAACTGATGGCCGCCGTGGACTCCTATATCCCCGAGCCTGAGCGCGACATCGACAAGCCCTTCCTCATGCCCATCGAGGACGTGTTCACCATTACCGGCCGGGGAACCGTGGTCACCGGCAAGGTGGAGCAGGGGATCGTCAAGACTGGCGACCAGGTCCAGATCGTGGGCCTCGGGTCCACTCAGGTCACCACCTGCACCGGGGTCGAGATGTTCCGCAAGCTGCTCGACGAAGGCCGGGCCGGAGACAACATCGGGGCGCTGCTCCGGGGAACCAAGAAGGAGGAAGTGCAGCGGGGCCAGGTCCTCTGCAAGCCCAACTCCATCACCCCGCACACCCACTTCGAGGCGCAGGTCTACGTCCTGACCAAGGAGGAGGGTGGTCGTCACAGCCCCTTCTTCAACAACTACCGGCCTCAGTTCTACTTCCGCACCACCGATGTGACCGGATCGATCACCCTGCCGGAAGGCACCGAAATGGTCATGCCCGGCGACAACATCGCAATGACGGTGGAACTGATCTCCTCCATCGCCATGGATGAGGGTCTGCGTTTTGCCATCCGGGAAGGTGGCCGAACCGTGGGCGCCGGCCGCGTCACGAAGATTTTGAAGTAACGCCGCCGTGGCCCAAAAGATTCGGATCCGGCTCAAGGCCTACGACCACGAGATCGTGGACCAGTCCACCAAGAAGATCGTCGAAACGGTGATCCGCACCCAGGCGAAGGTGCAGGGTCCGGTCCCTCTGCCCACAGAGAAGCACCGGTACACCGTCATCCGATCCCCCCACAAGGACAAGGACTCGCGGGAGCATTTCGAGATGCGGGTCCATAAGCGCCTCCTCGACATCCTCGAGCCCACTCCCAAGACCGTGGACTCTCTCCAGCGCCTGGACTTGCCGGCGGGCGTAGATGTGGAGATCAAGATCCAACAGGTGTGACCCGTTGTGGGTCTGGTCATGAGGCTGGGCCGCGTGTAAGCTCCGTCGGCTTCTCTGGCTCATCTCAGGGCGGCCAGATGAGAAGTAGTCGTTACCGAAATTGATGTTCCCGGCCGCCGACTTCGGTACACCGGGACCCTCATCCAAAGCTCCGCCGGAGCTCGCTGCGCAAGTGCAGCCACTCCGTGCGGAGCCTGCGCGTTGCCGCTGGTTTCCGCAGCCGGTCAAGCCGGCCTCCGGCGGCTCGGAAAGACACATCCGGACCACTATCCGCCTCATCTGGTACCCGAGTCGGCGAACCACACCGAGAACAGGACACGTTTGTCATGGCCACCAAATCGATCGTCGGGGAGAAGGTGGGCATGACCCAGCTCTGGGACGACCAGAACCGGGTCATCGCGGTCACCATGGTCAAGGTGGCCCCTATGCGGGTCGTCCGGGTCAAGCGGGTCGACACCGATGGTTACAACGCCCTTCAGGTCACCTTCGGCTTCATCCGCCCCGGCCGCCTGAACCTGCCAGAGCGGGGCCACTTCAACCAGGCCGGCGTAGAGCCGGGCCGCCAGATCGTGGAACTCCGCATCGACGACGTCTCGGCATGGGAAGTTGGGTCCCAACTCGATGCCGGGGTGTTCGCCGAAGGGGACCTGGTCGATGTTCGCGGGGTGAGCAAGGGCAAGGGCTTTACCGGGGTGATGAAGCGCCACAACTTCAAGGGCCTGCCCGCCTCCCACGGCGCCCACGGAACTCACCGGACCCCTGGCTCCATCGGAGCCTGCGCCACCCCGGCTCGGGTGTTCAAGGGGACCAGGATGGCCGGACACTCCGGCCACCAGCAGGTGACGACTCTGAACCTGCGGGTGGTCAAGGCCGACGCTGAACGAGAACTTCTCCTGATCAAGGGGGCAGTGCCCGGACCCCGGGGCGGTCTGGTGGTCGTTCGCGACGCGGTGCGGACCACGGCGGGGCAATCCAAGTGAAGCCGGCAAGCACAGGCCCCGGACCGGACCTGGTGGCTCGGGCCGTGCCGGTCATGACTCCCCACGGCACCAAAGGGGCCATGATCGATCTGGACCCCGTCCACTTCGGGGTGGCGCCGCACATGGCGGTCATGCACCAGGTCGTGACCGCCCAGTTGGCGGCGGCTCGTTCCGGAACGCAAAGCACCAAGACCCGCGCAGAGGTGCGCGGCGGCGGTCGCAAGCCCTGGCGCCAGAAGGGTTCGGGCAAGGCTCGCCAGGGTTCGTCGAGGGCACCGCACTGGGTGGGCGGCGGCGTGGCACTGGGCCCCAAGCCCCGCAGCTACCGCCAGCGCACCCCCAAGAAGATGGTTTCGCTGGCTCTTCGATCTGCCCTTTCCGATCGGGCGTCACTGGACCGGGTCGTGGTGGTCGAGGGGTGGACGTTCGATCCGCCCAAGACCAAGGCGGCCCAGGCGGCCTTGTCCGCCCTTGGAGTCACAGGTCGGGCGTTGATCGTCCTGGCCGATAGCGACGAGCATGCCTGGCTGGCGTTTCGCAACCTGGCGTCGGTCCACCTCATCACCCCGGGCGAACTCAACGCCTACGACGTCCTGTGCAGCGACTGGGTCGTCTTTACTCGGGCGGCTCTGCCGACCTCGGTGGTGGAAACCCCCGCCGCAGAGCCGCCCGGGGGCTCTCCCGATACCGGATCACAGGAAGGTGACCGATGAAGGACCCCCGGCAGGTGATCCTGCGCCCGGTGGTGAGCGAAAAGTCCTACGGCCTGTCCAACCACGGCGTCTACACCTTTGTGGTTCACCCCGATGCCAGCAAGATCGAGGTGCGCCAAGCGGTGGAGGCCATCTTCGACGTGGCCGTGGTCAAGGTGAACACGCTCAACCGCAAGGGCAAGCGCAAGCGGATGCGGCGTTCGGCCACATTCGGGAGCCGCCCGGACACCAAGCGGGCCGTGGTCACCCTGGCTCCCGGTGGGCGCATCGACTTGTTCGGAAACTGATTGAAACCGGACATGACCACCATCACCAAACTCCGCCTCGCCGCGGCCAGCCCCCCGTGGGTCGGTTCGCCGTGGAACGAAAGCATCGGGTGCCATGACGCTGCGTAAGCGAAAGCCGACCTCTGCCGGCCGGCGGTTCCAGACCGTCTCGGATTTCTCCGAGATCACCACTGACAAGCCGGAGAAATCCCTGCTGGTTCCGTTGTCGAGCAGTGGTGGCCGCAACTCCTATGGCCGCAAGACGGCTCGCCACCGGGGAGGCGGACATAAGCGCCAGTACCGCCTGGTCGACTTCAAGCGGGACAAGGACCACATCCCGGCCAAGGTGGCCACCATCGAGTACGACCCCAATCGCAACGCCCGTATCGCTTTGTTGCACTACGCCGACGGGGAGAAGCGCTACATCCTCGCCCCGGCGAAGGTGGGAGTGGGCGACGTACTCCAAAGCGGGCAGGGCGCCGACATCCGGCCCGGCAACGCCATGGCCCTGCGCTACATCCCGTTGGGGACCAACGTCCACAACGTCGAACTGAAGCCCGGCGCCGGCGGGCGCATGGGCCGCGGAGCAGGAACCAGTATCCAGTTGGTGGCCAAAGAAGGGGCCTTGGCCACCCTGCGCCTGCCCAGCACCGAGACGCGCCGGGTTTCCATCGACTGCCGGGCCACCATCGGGGAGGTGGGTAACGCCGAGGCCGAACTGATCTCCATCGGCAAGGCCGGCCGCAACCGCTGGAAGGGTGTCCGTCCCCAGACTCGGGGAGTGGCCATGAACCCGGTGGACCACCCGCTGGGCGGCGGGGAAGGAAAGACCTCCGGCGGTCGCCATCCGGTATCTCCCTGGGGTCAGCCCGAGGGCCGGACCCGCAACACCCAGAAGGCCTCTCAGAAACTCATCGTGCGGCGGCGTCGCAGCCGCGGGGCCCGGAGGTAGCCGATATGCCCAGAAGCCTGAAGAAGGGCCCTTTCATCGACGCCCATCTGCTGAAGAAGGTTGACGACCTCAACGCCAAAGGCGAGAAACGGGTGATAAAGACCTGGTCCCGGCGGTCGACGATCATTCCCGACATGGTCGGGCACACCATTGCCGTTCACGACGGCCGCAAGCACGTCCCCGTCTACATCACCGAGTCCATGGTTGGTCACAAGTTGGGTGAGTTCGCCCTGACCCGGACCTTCCGCTTTCATGCTGGCCAAGAACGGGCCGGGCGGCGGTAGGGGCTGCCATGACTGGACCCAAGCTCAACGAGTCCCCGGTCTACCGGGCCCGGGCCGAAGCGGCCGCCCGGCCGGTCGATCCCTCGCCCTCGGCCAAGGCGATCGCTCGTTACATCCGCACCTCCCCCTACAAGGTTCGCCAGGTCCTGGACCTGATCCGGGGCCACGACGTGGCCCGGGCAGCCGAAATCCTGCGCTTCTGCGAACGCTCCGCCGCCGACGTGGTGGGCAAGGTTCTGGCTTCGGCCGTGGCCAACGGTGAGCACAACCACTCACTTGCCGCCGAGGATCTCTTTGTATCGGCCTGCTTCGCCGACGAGGGCCCGACCCTCAAGCGCTGGCGCCCCCGGGCCCGGGGCCGGGCCACCCGGATCCGTAAGCGGACGTGCCACGTCACCGTGGTCGTCAGTCGGCTTCCCGATCGGGAGGTCACCCGGCGCCGGGCCGAGCGGGCCCAGGCCACTCTTGCCCGCCGCAGCCGACCTCGTCGTCCGACCCCGCCCGGAACCTCGACGACCCGATCATCGGCGGTTCCCGCCACCACCGCCGCCCCGGCGGCGACCGGATCTTCGGCCCGCCCGCCCGACACCGCCGCACCCACCTCGGGCCGCGGGCAGAACGAGGAGTAGCCGTGGGTCAGAAGGTCAACCCTTACGGATTCCGCCTGGGGGTCACCACGGACTGGAAGTCGCGGTGGTTCAGCCAGCGGGATTACAAGGATTATCTGATAGAGGATTGGAAGATTCGGGAGTACCTGATGCGCCAACTCCCTCACGCGGCCATCAGCCGGGTCGAGGTGGAGCGCACCCGGGACCGCCTGCGCATCGACGTGCACACCGCTCGCCCCGGGATCGTGATCGGCCGTAAAGGAGCCGAGGCCGAACGACTGCGGACGGACCTGGCCAAGATGACCGGCAACGTCAAAGTGCAACTCAACATCGTTGAGATCAAGCAGCCAGAACTCGACGCCGCACTTATCGCCCAGGGCGTCGCGGACCAACTGGTGGGTCGGGTGAGCTTCCGACGAGCCATGAAGCGGGCCGTTCAGACGGCCCAGAAGGCCGGTGCTCTGGGTATCCGGGTTCAGTGCTCAGGCCGCCTCGGCGGCTCGGAGATGTCCCGCAGCGAGTGGTACCGGGAAGGCCGGGTTCCGCTGCACACCCTGCGAGCCGACATCGATTACGGCTTCCGGGAGGCCCGCACCACCTTTGGCCGGATAGGGGTGAAGACCTGGATCTACAAGGGCGACATCCTGCCGTACAAGACCTCGTCGGAGGACAAGATCGCCCGGGAAGCGGCCATGGCCGCCGGCGAGACCGCCGGACTGGCCCGGCCCCGGCGCATCATCTCCGCTGGTGGCGGGCGTCGCCGACCGGGCGAGGTCGATGGGGTGGTTGTGACCCCGGTGGTTCCCGGAGAGGAACTCCCCATCGAAGCCGTGCCCGTGGTCAAAGAGGCCGATCCGGAGTTGGAGCGACTTCTGGCTGAGGAAGAGGAGATCGAGCGGCGCACCAAGCAGCACTCCGAGACTCCTCACTTCCGCAGCGGGGACGAGTGACGTCGCCATGTTGATGCCCAGGAGGGTCAAGCACCGCAAGCAGCACCGGGGTCGCCTTACCGGGGTGGCGTCGGGCGGCACCGCCGTCAACCACGGGGACTTTGGAATCCAGGCGATGGAGCCCGGCTGGATAACCGCCCGCCAGATCGAGGCGGCCCGTATCGCCATGACCCGCCACGTCAAGCGGGGCGGCAAGGTCTGGATCAACATCTTCCCGGACAAGCCCGTCACGGCCAAGCCGGCAGAGACCCGGATGGGGTCGGGAAAGGGAAACCCGGAGCACTGGGTGGCGGTGGTCAAGCCCGGCCGTGTCATGTTCGAGTTGGGTGGAGTGGCCGAACCCCTGGCCCGGGAGGCTATGGCCCGGGCCATCCAGAAGTTGCCCATCAAAGCTCGCATCATTTCCGCCATCGAGGAGGTGTGACCATGACCAAGGCGTCGGAGTTGCGGAGCCTGAGCCCCGATGAACTGGCCAGTCGGCTGGATGAGGCGTCCAAGGACCTTTTCGCTGTCCGGTTCCAGTTGGTCACGGGGCAGATGGACAACTCGGCCCGGGTCCCAGCCCTGCGCAAGGAGATAGCGCGAATCAACACCCTCCTTCGCGAAGCCGAGATCGCCGCCGCCGAGGATGCGGCGCAGGCCAGGGCGAAAGCCCACGCCGCCGAACTGGCCGACCGCCGGGCCCGGGCCGCGGCCCGACGCCGGGGCGTTGTCGCCGGGGTGGCCACCGAGAGTCGAACTGATGAGGTCAGGTGAGCGTTATGGGTGATCCCCAATCGGGCGGAATCGAAGCCGCTGGAAAACAGTCCGTGGACGCCGTGCCGCCCCCCCGGGCCAACCGGCGAAAGGTGCGCGAGGGTCTGGTCGTTTCTGCAGCCATGAACAAGACGGTGGTCGTCGCGGTGGTGGAACGGGTTCGCCACCCCCGCTACGCCAAGACGGTCCAGCGCTCAACCCGGGTGCAGGCCCACGACGAAACCAACGATGCCCGCAAGGGAGACCGGGTTCGCATCGTGGAGACCCGGCCCATCTCCAAGCTCAAACGGTTCCGGGTGGCCGAAGTCCTGGAGCGCGCCAAGTGATCCAGCAGGAGACGCGCCTGCGGGTCGCCGACAACTCCGGGGCCAAGGAGATCCTCTGCATCAAGGTGCTGGGGGGGACCCGCCGCCGCTATGCATCGATCGGCGACGTGATCATCGCCACGGTGAAGGTGGCCATCCCTGGGGCAGCGGTGAAGAAGGGCGACGTGGTCCGGTGTGTGGTGGTGCGTACCGCCAAGGAGAACCGCCGCCCGGACGGTAGCTATATCCGGTTCGATGAGAATGCCGCGGTGTTGATCAATGACGCTCTTCAGCCCCGGGGAACCCGCATATTCGGCCCAGTCGGCCGGGAACTGCGGGACAAAAAGTTCATGAAGATCATTTCGCTCGCCCCTGAGGTGCTGTGATGAAACTGCGTAAGGGTGACAAGGTTCGGGTTCTCACCGGCAAGGACCGGGGTAAGGAGGGCGAAATCATCACTGCCATCCCTGCCGAGAACAAGGTGGTCGTCCAGGGCGTGAACATCGCCAAGCGCCACCAGCGGGCGCTGAAGGCCACCATGTCGGCCGGGATCATCGACCGGGAGATGCCCATCTCGGCCTCCAACGTGGCCCTCATCTGCCCGGAGACTCATAAGCCCACCCGGGTGGGTTACCGCTTCGAGGACGGCGGGAAGGTGCGCATCAGCCGGCGATCGGGTGCCGCCATATGAGCGCCCCCACGGCTGAGGCCGCTCCTCGCCTCAAGGCCCTCTACGAGGCCGAGCTTCGCTCCGGCCTGGCCGAGAGCCTGGGCCTCGGCAATATCATGCAGGTTCCCCGAATGGACAAGATCGTCATCAACATGGGTGTTGGCCGGGCCACCCAGCAGGCATCATTGCTGGAAGGGGCCATCAAGGATCTCACTGCCATAACGGGACAGAAGCCGATCGTCACTAAAGCCCGGACTTCAATCGCCTCGTTCAAGCTCCGAGAAGGGAACGCCATCGGAGCCAAGGTGACCCTGCGAGGCGTCCGAATGTGGGAGTTCTTCGATCGCCTGGTCAGCCTGGCCATCCCTCGCATCCGGGACTTTCGCGGTCTTCCGGCCAGTTCGTTCGACGGCCGGGGCAACTACACCTTCGGGGTTACGGAGCAGTTGATTTTTCCGGAGATCGACTATGACAAGGTCGACACCATCAGGGGCATGGATATAACCATCGTGACCACGGCGCGAACCGATTCCGAAGGCAAGGCCTTGCTGGCGGCTTTCGGGTTTCCGTTCCGGCGTGAGGGGAGCTGACAGGGTGGCAAAGAAGGGGCTCATTCAAAAGCAGCAGGCCAAGCCCAAGTTCAAGGTGCGGGCCTACACCCGATGTCGCCGATGCGGGAGAAGCCGGGCCGTTTACCGTCAGTTCGGCCTGTGCCGAATCTGCCTGCGGGAGATGGTCCATGCCGGGGAGGTCCCCGGCGTGACCAAGGCCAGCTGGTGACCGGCCAACCGGTCTCGGGCCGGCAGCCGAGCGGAAGGCAATCGCGCACCGTGGCAAGGGGGGTCCGACCATGACCATGACCGACCCGGTGGCGGACATGCTGACGCGCCTGCGCAACGGTTCCGTTGCCCGCCAGGAGGTCATCCGGATGCCGGCCTCCAAGCTGAAGGGGGCCTTGGCCGCCATCTTGCGCCGAGAGGGCTACATCAGCGATTTCAAAGTCTCCGCGGCCTCCGACCGGCCCGGGCAGGTGCTCGAGATCACCCTCAAGTACACCGCCGAGCGGGCCCCGACCATCTCGGGCCTGAAGCGGGTTTCCAAGCCTGGCCTGCGGGTCTACACCCCGGCCGACCGGCTGCCCCGGGTCCTGGGAGGCCTGGGCGTAGCTGTGCTTTCCACCAGTCAGGGCCTGCTGACCGACCGGGAGGCCCGGTCGCGGCGAGTGGGCGGCGAGGTGCTCTGTTATGTCTGGTAACCGGCCGGTTCCCGGTGTCGGGGCCCGATCCGAGGAGAGTTTCTGAATGTCCCGTATCGGTAGAGCCCCCATCGCCGTACCCGAAGGGGTCTCCGTAGCGGTCGATGGCAGCCACGTCACCGTGTCGGGACCCCGGGGCAGCCTGGTTCGCGACCTCCCAGCCGACATCACTGTTCGCCAGGAGGGAACGTCCCTGCTGGTGGAGCGACCGACCGACGAGCGACGCCACCGGGCGCTTCACGGCCTGACCCGGTCCCTGGTCAACAACATGGTTCTGGGCGTTACCCAGGGTTTCCAGCGGGACCTGGACATCATCGGTGTCGGCTACCGGGCCATCGCCTCCGGATCGACTCGTTTGGAGCTCTCCCTCGGTTTCAGTCACCAGGTGGTGGTCGACGCCCCAGAAGGGGTGACCTTCGAGGTGCCCACCCCCACCCGTATCGTGGTCCGGGGCAACGACAAGGAGTCTGTCGGCCAGGTGGCGGCCAACATCCGCAAACTGCGTAAGCCCGAGCCCTACAAGGGCAAGGGCATCCGATACTCCGGCGAAGTGGTCCGGCGTAAGGCCGGCAAGGCCTCCAAGTAGTGGGAGTCTCGACGAAATGACCGTGTTCACGAAATGACTGTGTCCACTCAGAAGAAGCAACTGGCCCGCCAGAAGCGCCACGCTCGGGTTCGGCGAGTGGTCAAGGGAACCCCGGACCGGCCCAGGTTGGCCGTCTACCGGTCCAACCGCCATGTCGTCGCTCAGGTCATCGACGACGTGGCCGGGCGGACCCTGGCCGCGGCCAGCACGCTGGAGCCCGGCACCCGGCCGGCCCACTCCGCCAACGTAGAAGTGGCCACCGCGGTCGGTCGGTTGGTGGCGGAGCGGGCTCGGGCTGCGGGAGTGACCAAGGTGGTGTTCGACCGAGGCGGCTACCGGTACCACGGGCGGGTGGCGGCGGTCGCTGAGGCTGCCCGCCAGGGCGGCCTGGAGTTCTGATGCGCGCTCAACGGGTTGACCCCCGAGCTTCTAACGAAAAGAGGATCTGATGGCCGAAGCCCAGCTTGAAGAGCGGGTGATCTCCATCAACCGCGTGGCCAAGGTGGTCAAGGGGGGCCGTCGGTTCTCCTTCACCGCCCTCGTCGTCGTGGGCGACGGAGCCGGCCGGGTAGGCCTTGGCTACGGGAAGGCCAAGGAGGTTCCAGCGGCCATCCAAAAGGGCATCGAGGAGGGCAAGAAGAACCTTTTCGAAGTTCCCTTGGCGGGAAGCACCATCGTCCATGCCGTCCTGGGCTCCCAGGGGGCCGGAAGGGTCCTGCTCAAGCCGGCGGCACCGGGAACCGGGGTCATCGCCGGAGGGGCGGCTCGGGCGATCCTCGAGGCGGCCGGAATCCGCGACATCCTGGCCAAATCCCTCGGTTCCTCCAACGGCATCAATGTGGCCCATGCCACCGTCGCTGGCCTCAAGATGGTCAAGCGTCCCGACGACGTGGCTCGCAACCGCGGCAAGTCACCGGAGGAAGTCACCCCGGTAGGGTTGTTGCGGGCCTACCGGGAGTCGACCCGTAAGCCGGTGGCTCCCAAGGAAGTTGCCTGATGGCCGATCGACTGCGGGTCGTTCAGGTCCGATCGGTCATCGGGACCCGGCCGGCGCACCGGGCCACCATCGCCGCCCTCGGCCTGGGTCGGATCGGGGCCAGCGCC
The DNA here is from genome assembly GCA_052390275.1 of Acidimicrobiales bacterium. Classification (GTDB taxonomy): domain Bacteria; phylum Actinomycetota; class Acidimicrobiia; order Acidimicrobiales; family AC-14; genus JBQTHD01. Next base: position 61,220 of record JBQTHD010000004.1, read on the forward strand.
GTGCTCCCCGACAGGCCGGACATTCGTGGAATGCTTGCCCAGGTGCCCCACCTCGTCCAGGTTCGAGTCGCCCCCGAAGGGGAGGTTTCGAAATGAAGGTCCACGAGTTGAAGCCGCCGGTCGGGTCCAACCGACCCAAGCGACGGGTCGGCCGAGGAATCGCCGGCAAGGGGGGCAAGACGGCGGGCCGGGGTACCAAGGGCCAGGGAGCACGTGACACCATCCCGGCGGGGTTCGAAGGTGGGCAGATGCCCCTCCACCGGCGCGTTCCCAAGCTCAAGGGCTTCACCAACCCGTTCCGGGTGGAGTACGTGCCTGTTAATCTCGACGCCCTGGCCCGGGCCGAGGGCGCAGATGTGAACCCCGACACCCTGCGGGCTCAAGGGCTGTGTCCCAAGCGCGGCCTGGTCAAGATCCTGGGGCGGGGCCAGATCGACCGGCCCTTGGCCGTCAGCGCCCATGCGTTCTCGGCCCAGGCCGTGGCTGCCATCGAGGCGGCAGGAGGCCGAACCGAGATCATTCCTCCGCCTTTCGGAAACAACCGACCCCCGGCTCGAGGTTCTGCTCTGACCAACCGCTGACCGCAGGAGCAGGCCACGGGTTGACAGCTAATCACCCGCCGGCACTCCACCCTTCGACCTCACCAAACTCATCCAACTCGGCCCGCCAGGGCGTACCGATCCTCTTAGCCGCATCGATTTCGAAGGGACGGATCCGGGTGTTCAAGAACCTGCGGAATGTCGGCAAGGTCCCCGAGTTGCGCAACAAGGTGCTGTTCACGCTCCTCATGGTGGTTCTGTACCGCCTGGGCGCCAACATCACCGTTCCCGGTATCGACTTCGAGGCCATCACCCAGCTCCAGGAACGGGCCCGGACCCAGGGGGGAGCGCTGGGATTCCTCAACCTCTTCTCCGGTGGGGCACTGACCGAGATGGCGGTCTTTGCCCTGGGAATCCTGCCCTACATCACCAGTTCGATCATCATGCAACTGCTGGCTGTGGTCATCCCCAAGGTTGAGCAATGGCAAAAGCAAGGGGTGGTCGGCCAGAAGAAGATCACCCAGTGGACCCGTTACATGACGGTGGGCCTTTCCCTTATTCAGGCCACGGGCATCACCTACCAGTTCAACAACGGCATTCTCACCGGAGGCACCACCACCGTCCCCCTGGTCAAGACCTTCGATATTCCCCACGTCGCCCTGATAGTCCTGACCATCACCGCCGGAACGGCCATTGTTATGTGGATGGGGGAACTGGTGACCCAGCGGGGCATCGGTAACGGCATGTCCATCCTGATCTTCGCCAATGTGGTTTCCACCATGCCGGCCCAGTTCGCCCAGATACGCGCTGAGCGAGGTTGGTTCGTCCTGGCGGTGATGGCCTTTCTGGTCCTGGCCATGATCGCCGCCATCGTCTTCGTTGAACAGGGCCAACGGCGCATCCCGGTCCAGTTCGCGAAGCGGGTGGTGGGCCGCCGCCAGTACGGGGGTCAGAGCACCTACATCCCCCTCAAGGTCAACCAGTCCGGGGTCATCCCCATCATCTTCGCCAGCGCCGTACTTTCTTTTCCCGCCCTGATCTCCAACGTGGTCCCGTGGCGGCCCTTGGTGAACTTCATCAACGACAACCTCCTGCAGCCCGACAACCTGATCTACATCATTTTCTTTGGGGTTCTGGTGGTCTTCTTCACCTACTTCTATACCGCCATCAGCTTCAACCCGGCCCAGCAGGCTGACAACATCCGCAAGCAGGGCGGTTTCATCCCCGGCATCCGTCCCGGGCCGGCCACCGAGCGCCACCTAAGCACGATCCTCAGCCGCATCACCCTGCCGGGATCGTTGTTCCTGGCGGCGGTGGCTCTGGTCCCGTCCATTGCCCTGGCGGTTTACGGCATCAATACCTTCGCCTTCGCCGGCACCAGCATCCTCATTGCGGTCGGGGTGGCTCTGGAGACGATGAAGCAGGTGGACAGCCAGTTGATGATGCGCAACTACGACGGCTTCCTCAAGGGATGACGCCCCGGGCGAGGCGTCGATAGGTGGGCCCTCCAGCAGCACCCGACCCGAGCGGCTCCGCAGGCCCGGGTCCGGTCCGAATCGTGCTGTTGGGGCGGCAGGGAGCGGGCAAGGGGACCCAGGCAGAGCAACTGGCCGAACATCTCGGGGTGCCCCGTATCTCCACCGGCGACATGTTCCGCACCCGGGCGGCCAACGAAGCCCCCGGCCCCGGGGAGGAACCCATGGGCCCGACCCTCAGCCGAGCCATCGGGGCCGGCGAGTTGATGCCTGACGCGCTGGTGGTGGCCATGGTGGCCGAGCGGCTCACCTTTCCCGACGCCCAGGCCGGCTTCGTTATGGAGGGGTTCCCCCGGACCCGGCCGCAGGCCAAGGCTCTCGATGAACTGCTGGCCCCCCACTCGTTGGACCTCGCAGTCGAGTTGAACGTGCCCGTCGGCATGGTTCTGTCCCGATTGGCGTCCCGGCGGGTGTGTTCGGCCTGCGGTGCCAACTTCACCGCCGCCGGATCCACGGTGGGAATCAACGTCTGCGATCGCTGCGGAGGACCCCTGGTGGAAAGGGTTGACGACAACCGGGCGGCCATCGAACGCCGACTGTCGCTCTATGAGTCCCAGACCGCCCCGGTGGTCCAGTGGTACCGGGACACGGGCCGCCTGGCCGTGATCGACGGTACCGGCGAGGTGAACTCGGTGGCGGCCCGGCTGCATTCCGCGGTTTTGAGTTGGTGCGGGTCACACGCGGATCGCCGCCGCGCCCATGTGGGATCGGCGGCGATGGAATGATGTTCACCCTGACCGCAACCACTGCGAACGTCAGCCACTTCGACGCAACGAGAAGGCCATGCTGAAGACTCCAGAACAGATATCCACTATGCGCCGGGCCGGCCGGATAGTTGCCGAAATGCTGGCCACCTGCACCGAGGCGGCCAAGCCGGGCGTGACGACAGCGGACTTGGACCGGGTGGCCCGGGGGGTGCTCGAACGCCGGGGAGCCAAGTCCAACTTCTTGAACTACGGCGGGTTCCCGGCGGTGGTTTGCACTTCGCCCAACAACGTCATCGTCCACGGCATCCCGAGCAATTACCGCCTGAAGGAGGGGGACATCCTTTCCATCGATGCCGGGGCCATCGTCGACGGCTTTCACGGCGATGCCGCCCGAACCATCCCCATCGGCGAGATCAGTCCCGAAGCTCAGCGGCTGATCCAGGTGACTGAGGCGAGCCTGGGGGCGGGGATCGCCCAGGCCCGCAGCGGCAACCGGCTTCACGACATCGGCGAGGCCGTTCAGAAGGTGGCTGAAGCCTCGGGCTACACCGTGGTGCGGGAGTACGTCGGTCACGGCATCGGCACGTCCCTGCACGAGGAACCCCAAATTCCCAACTACCGCCCGGCAACCCGGGCCAACAACATGAAGATCAAGGTGGGCCACGTCTTCGCCATCGAGCCAATGGTCAACCTGGGCAGCCCCAAGACCCAACTGCACGCCGATGGCTGGACGGTCACCACCGCCGATGGGCTCCTGTCTGCTCACTTCGAGAACACGGTGGCTGTGACCGACAACGGCCCCGAGGTCCTCACCACCTTGGACTGAACACCCGGGCCACGACATGGCAACCCCGGGGCATGCGATAGTCTCGGCGCCCGATCCTGGGAACTGCGCGTCTCGTGCGCGCCAACCGGGAGAGTTCTAGGTCCCGCCCAACCCAACACCTGGAGGTCCCCCTGCCCAAGCCCAAGGAAGACGCGATCGTGATCGAGGGCAAGGTCATAGAACCGTTGCCCAACGCCATGTTCCGGGTCGAGTTGGAGAACGGGCACAAGGTGCTGGCCCACATCTCGGGGAAGATGAGGATGCACTACATCCGGATTCTCCCGGGCGACAGGGTGCAGGTGGAACTGACGCCTTACGACATCAGCCGGGGAAGGATCACCTACCGGTACAAGTAGTCCCGGGACCGGCACCGGCAGCCGAGGGGCCGGGACTGGCGGCGGCAGTTCGTTCCGATGGGATGGTCGGTCACAAGAAGGTCAGCAGTTGGCAGCGTCCATCATCGCAGGCCCGTGAAGGCGGGTCGGGGCGAGACTCAAAGGATCAGAGGCAGTGGGAGAAAGCAACCGGTGAAGGTCAAGCCCAGCGTGAAGAAGATCTGTGAGAAGTGCAGCGTGATCCGCCGCCACGGTCGGGTCATGGTGATCTGCTCCAACCCCCGGCACAAGCAGCGGCAGGGTTAGGCCATGGCTCGAATTGCCAGCGTCGACATCCCCCGGGAGAAGCGCCTGGAGATCTCCCTTACCTACATCTTCGGCATCGGCCGGACCACAGCTCACAAGGTATGCGTGGCCTGCGCCGTCGATCCCTCCACGCGGGTCCGTGACCTGACCGAGGACGAGATAACCCGCCTGCGGGTCTACATCGACGCCAACCTCAAAGTTGAAGGAGATCTCCGGCGGGACATCTCCCAGGACATCAAGCGGAAGATGGAGATCGGCTGTTACCAGGGCATCCGCCACCGCCGCGGCCTCCCGGTACACGGCCAGCGGACCCACACCAACGCCCGAACCCGCAAGGGCCCCAAAAAGACCGTCGCCGGCAAGAAGAAGGTAAGGAAGTAGATGGCCAAGCCCAAGCCTGGCGGCCGCAAGCCACGCCGCCGCGAACGCAAGAACGTCCCCGTGGGCGTTGCCCACATCAAGAGCTCGTTCAACAACACGATCATCTCGATCACCGACCCCGACGGAAACGTCCTTGCCTGGGCTTCTGCCGGCAACGTGGGGTTCAAGGGTTCCCGCAAGTCCACTCCCTTCGCCGCCCAGATGGCCGCCGAAGTCTGTGCAAAACGGGCCATGGAGCACGGGGTTCGCAAGGTGGACGTCTTGGTGAAGGGCCCGGGATCTGGTCGCGAGACCGCTATCCGCTCGCTTCAGGCCAGTGGGTTGGAACTGGGCCCCATCAAGGACCTGACCCCTATCCCCCACAACGGCTGCCGTCCCTCCAAGCGCCGCCGAGTCTGAGCCCGTCGGCCCGGCGGGGCCAGACCTCTCGGGCCAGCAATCGACCCGAAACTCCCAACTTCACGAACCCCGATCCGAGAGCTGAATCCCGGGTCGGCGCTATTCGACTCGACAGGAGCCCCCCATTGCTGATCATCCAGCGGCCCACCGTGGAAGCCGCCGACGTTGCCGAAGGCGATCGGCAGAGCTTCACCATTTCCCCCCTCGAGCCGGGCTTCGGCCACACCCTCGGCGCCGCCCTGCGCCGCACCCTGCTGTCGTCGATCCCCGGGGCTGCGGTCACCCAGGTGCGCTTCGACGACATCCTCCATGAGTTCACCACCATTCCCGGGGTGAAGGAGGACGCCACCGACATCATGCTGAACCTGAAGGACCTGGTTCTGCGGGTGTTCGCCGAGGAGGCGGTCACCCTGCGGATCGACGCCCGGGGTCCCGGCGAAGTGACCGCCGCAGACCTGTCGACCAACCCGGAGGTGGAGATTCTCAACCCCGAACTCCACCTTGCCACTCTGGCCGAGGGCTCCCGACTGGCCATGGAGGTCATCGTCGAGCGGGGCCGGGGGTATGTCTCGGCGGACCGCAACCGCAAGTCGGCGGTCATCGGCGTCCTGCCCATCGACTCCATCTTCTCCCCGGTGCGCAGGGTGGCCTTCGCTGTTGAGCCGACCCGGGTGGAGCACGCCACCAACTACGACCGTTTGACCCTCGACGTCGAGACGGACGGTTCCATCTCCCCGCGCGAGTCTCTGGCTTCCGCGGGAGCGACTTTGTGCTCCCTGTTCGACCTGGTGGCCCGGATGAGTGACGACCCCCAGGGTCTGGGCCTGGGCGACGTGGCCAGCATGAGCAGCGGATCGCCGGATCTGGACCTGCCCATCGAGGACCTGGACCTGACCGAGCGGCCACGGAACTGCCTGAAGCGGGCCCAGATCAACACCATCGGGGAACTGGTTCGCAAGACCGAGGACGAGTTGCTGGCCATAACCAACTTCGGCCAGAAGTCTTTGGACGAAGTCAAGGAGAAGCTCGACGAGCGGGGCCTCGCCCTGCGGGCCAAGGGAGTCTGAGATGCCCGGTACCCCCCGAAAAGGCAAGCGATTCGGCCACAGCGCCGCTCACCAGCGGCTGATGTTCGCCAACATGGTGGCTTCCTTCATCGCAGCCGAGTACCTGGTCACCACTGAGGCCAAGGCAAAGGCCCTGCGGCCGGTGGCCGAGCGGATGATCACCAAGGCCCGCAAGGGTGGGGTGCACCAGCACCGCCAGGTGGTCAGCTTCATCTTGGACAAGGACATGGCCCACAAGCTGTTTTCCGAGATCGGACCCCGCTACGCCGACCGGCCCGGCGGCTACACCCGGATCCTGAAGCTGGGCCCCCGCCATGGTGACAATGCCCCCATGGCCCGCCTCGAACTGGTCTGACCCCTCGGCGCTGGTCACCGACCCGCTGGTCACCGACCCGCTGGTCACCAACCCGCTGGTCACCAACCCGCTGGCCGCCGACCCGCTGGACCCGGCCCCGGAGTTGCCCCCGGGCCCCATCCGCCTCTTGGTGGCCTACGACGGGTCGGGGTTTCGGGGTTATGCACCCCAGCCTGGCACCCGCACGGTGGGTGGCGTTCTTGCCGATGCGGTGGCCCTGCGCCTGGGCAGTCCGGTGGATCTGGCCGTAGCCGGGCGCACCGACGCCGGAGTTCATGCCTGGGGCCAGGTGGTGAGCTTCGACCCCGGGCCGGGCCGCCCGATCGATCTGATGGGATTGGCCCGCTCCCTCAACCGCCAGCTGAACCCGGCCATCGTCATCCGAGAGGCAGCCTGGGCCCCTCCGGGGTTCCACGCCCGCCACAGCGCCCGCGGCCGCCACTACCGCTACCAGATCCTCTGCCGCCCGGTAGCCGATCCCTTTCTCGCCCCCACCTCGTGGCATCTGGCCGAAGTTCTGGACACCTCGGCAATGGAGGCGGCTGCCGCGGTCTTCGTGGGTGAGCACGACTTTTCCTCCTTCTGCCGGGCCCCCCGCGGGGTCACCCCCGTTCCCAGCCTGGTTCGCCGCGTGCTGAGCGCCACATGGTCCCCGTTACCCGACGACCGGTTGCGCCTGGACATCAGCGCCCGCGCCTTCTGTCACCAGATGGTGCGGGCACTGGTCGGGGCCATGGTGACGGTGGGCCGGAGGCGCCACTCGGTCGAGGACCTGGTCACCATGCTCGGCGCCCGGGACCGGGCGACCACCCCCGACCTGGCCCCGGCCCACGGACTGTGCCTGTGGGCGGTGGACTATGGTTGACCTTCGTGCCTACGTTCAGCCCCCGTCCCTCCGACATCACCCGTGCCTGGCACGTGATCGACGCCGAGGGCCTGGTCCTGGGCCGGATGTGCACCGAGGTGGCCAGCCTGCTGCGGGGAAAGCACAAGCCCATTTTCGCCACGCACGTGGACACCGGGGACCACGTGATCGTGGTCAACGCCTCCAAGGTTGTCCTCACCTCCTCGAAGGCCCAGTCCAAGCGTCATTACCGGCACTCGGGCTATCCCGGCGGGTTGCGCTCGCGCAGCTACGGCGAGATGTTGGCCGATCGGCCGGAGGAACTGATCCGGTTGTCGGTCAAGGGGATGCTGCCCAAGGGCCGCCTGGGTCGCAGCATGATTCGCAAGTTGAAGGTTTACGCCGGCCCCACCCACCCTCACGTCGCCCAGCAGCCGCAGTCCCGGTCCGTGGCCGCCGCCGTTCACCGGGCCGCCGGCTAGATCGTCCGGCCTCTCCCGCAGCCAGTTTCAGAACCGATTCAGACACCCGAGCAAGAAGGTCTCAGACGCCATGCCCAAGCCCTTGATCCAATCCACCGGCCGCCGCAAGCAGGCAGTGGCCCGGGTACGGCTCCGGACCGGCGAAGGGGCCATCACTGTCAACGGCCGCCCGCTGGATGACTACTTCCCTTCCCGCACCCACCGGATGGCGGTTACCGATGCCATGCGGGTGACCAGTACCGAGACGTCCTACGACGTGGATGCCACGATCGACGGGGGTGGGATCGCCGGTCAGGCGGGCGCGTTGCGGTTGGGCATCGCCCGGGCCCTCGTGGCGTTGGAGGAGGGCTCCAGGCCGCTGCTCAAGAAGGCCGGACTCCTCACCCGGGATGCCCGGGAGAAGGAAAGCAAGAAGTACGGGCTGAAGAAGGCTCGCAAGGCACCTCAGTACTCCAAGCGGTAGAAAACGCAGGCAAGGCGGGCGGACGGCAGCGGTGAGCCTGCGCTTCGGCACCGACGGGGTGCGGGGCCTGGCCAATGCGGAGTTGACGCCTGAACTGGTCATGGCCCTGGGTCGGGCGGCGGCCCGAGCCCTTTCTCCCGCCCGAATGGTGGTGGGGCGGGACACCCGGGTTTCGGGGCCTATGGTTCAGGCCGCGCTGGCCGCCGGCCTGGCAGCCGAAGGTGTCGTGGTCAGCGACCTGGGGGTGATCCCCACACCCGGTGCCGCCTGGGTGGCAGCGGCGGAGAACGTCCCGGCAGCGGTGATATCGGCCTCTCACAACCCCTTTGCAGACAACGGGATCAAATTCTTCGCAGCCGGAGGCCGCAAGCTCGACGACCAGCAACAGACCCGGCTGGAAGCACTGCTCGACGTCCTGGTGACTGGACCCGAGAGGAAGTCCGGAGATGACGGGTCGGCCCCCACCGCTGCCCCCACCGGGACCGCCATCGGGCGGCTGGAGGCCTCCAATGGTGCCCAGCGCTATCTGGAGGCGCTGTCGGGGGTGCTACCCGACGGGTTGGGCGGGGTGAAGGTGGTTGTCGATTGCGCCAACGGCGCGGCCAGTTACGTGGCACCGAGGCTTCTGGAGGGTCTGGGGGCCATCGTGGTTTCGCTGGCTGACCAGCCTGACGGCATCAACATCAACGCGAAATGCGGGTCCACCCACCCGCAGGCGCTTGCCGCCGCCGTCGTGGCCCACGGGGCTGACGCCGGCCTGGCCTTTGATGGAGATGCCGACCGGGTGATGGCGGTGGACCACACCGGGGCAATCATCGACGGGGACCAGATCCTGGCCGTGCTGGCCACCGACCGTCACCGTGACGGGCGGTTGCCCGGCTCGACCGTGGTCATAACCGTCATGTCCAACCAGGGTCTGCGTCTGGCGCTGGAGGCACAGGGAATCTCCTGGGTGGAGACCCCGGTTGGGGACCGGGCGGTACTTGAAGCCATGGAGGCCGGGTCCTGGGCCCTGGGAGGCGAACAGTCCGGCCACATCATCCAGGCAGACCTGGCCACCACGGGCGACGGCATCCTGTCGGGGGTCTGTCTGCTGGACGTGATGCGCCGCCGCAACGCCAGCCTGGCTGATCTGACCTCGGTCATGGCTCGCCTTCCCCAGGTAATGCGCAACGTGGCCGTCCCCACTGGGCGGTTCCTCAACGGTTCGGCTCCCTGGGCCGAGACCCAGGAGCGGGTGGCCGCGGCCCTGGGGCCTGCGGGCCGTGTTCTGGTGAGGGCCAGCGGGACCGAACCAGTGGTGCGCGTGATGGTCGAGGCTCCCACCGTGGCCGAGGCGGAGAAGGCGTGCGGTGAGCTGTGTCGAGCGGTGGAGCGGGCTCTGACCTGAGGCCCGGGACCAGTCGGGCGACGCGGGACACACGGGAACGGCTTGCGGGCTTATCGGTGACCTTGGGGCATGCGTCGTGAGCCGTGGGCTCGCGGTCGGCCCGTCGACCAACTTCAGGCTCGGACGCCTTAGCCTGGGCCGAATGTGCGGAATAGTGGGCGTCGCGGGCCGGGAACCGGCACTGCCTTTCATTCTCGGCGGGTTGAGCCGCTTGGAGTATCGGGGCTACGACTCGGCCGGGGTGGCGCTCAACGGGCCCGACGGAATCTGGGTCCGCCGACGGGTGGGCAAGTTGGCCGAGTTGGTGGGGGCGGTGGACGGTGCCCCCACCGAAGCCCTGAGCGGGATCGGCCACACCCGGTGGGCCACCCACGGTCGGCCTTCGGAACGAAACGCCCACCCTCATTCCGACGGTCCCGGACGCCTGGCTCTGGTCCACAACGGCATCATCGAGAACCATCGGGAGTTGGGCGACGAACTAGTCGCCAAGGGCTGTGACCTGCGCTCCGAGACCGATACCGAGGTCCTGGCTCACCTCATTTCCCGGTCCATGCTTGCCGGCCGAACCCTGGCCGACGCCGTACGAGAGAGCCTGGGCCGGGTGGACGGCTCCTACGCCATCGCCGTGGTTCACGCCGACGAGCCCCATCTGGTGGTGGCCGCCCGCCGGGGATCACCTCTGGTGGCCGGCCGTACCGACACCGCCGCCTTCGTGGCCTCCGACATTCCGGCCCTGCTGTTGGCCACCCGGGAGATCTACGTGCTGGCCGATGAGGAGGTCGTCGAGGTTCGCCCCGGCCACCTCCGGGTCACGTCGCCAACGGGCGAGGAGCGGCCGCAGGTCCGTCGCCACGTGGAGTGGGACCTGGAGGCGGCGGAAAAGGCCGGGTACCCCCACTTCATGCTCAAGGAAATCCACGAGCAACCCCAGGCGGTTCGCGAGACCCTACGGGGCCGGGTGCGGGGCGGACGGCTGGTGCTCGACGAACTGTCTTTGACCAAGGATGAACTGCGAAACGTGGACAAGCTCTTCGTCGTCGGCTGCGGGAGCAGCTACTACGCCGGGCTGGCCGCACGCCATGCCATCGAGCACTGGGCCCGGTTGCCGACCGAGATCGAGGTGGCGAGCGAGTTCCGCTACCGCGATCCCGTTCTAGATGCCAACAGCCTGGTGGTGGGAGTGAGCCAGTCGGGCGAGAGCCTCGACACCATGGAGGCGTGTCGCTTCGCCCGATCGGCCACCAACAAGGCCCGGGTCCTGGCGGTGTGCAACGTGGTCGATTCCTCCATGGCTCGAGAGGCCGACGCCGTCCTCTACACCCGGGCAGGTCCCGAGATCGGCGTGGCCGCCACCAAAACTCATGTGGCCCAGGTTGTGGCGCTCCAGCTACTGGCCCTTCACCTGGCCGAGTTGCGGGGAACCCTCTATCCCGACGAGGCCACCCACCTCGTCGACGGTCTGGGAGCGGTTCCCGGCCTGATCGAGGAACTGCTGGCCGGTTCCGAGCCCATCGAGGCTCTGGGGCGGACCTATGCGGACACGCGCGATTTCTTCTTCCTGGGGCGGGGGGTGGGCTATCCGGTGGCGTTGGAAGGCGCGCTCAAGCTCAAGGAGATTTCCTACGCCCGGGCCGAGGCCTACCCGGCCGGGGAGATGAAGCACGGTCCCATCGCCCTGATCGAGCCGGGGACGGTGGTGCTGGCGGTGGCCACCCGGGGTCGATTGCAGACCAAGGTCCTCAACAACATCGACGAGGTCAAGGCACGGGGGGCCCGGGTGGTGGTGGTGGCCAACCCCGGCGACGACCGGGCGATTCGAGCAGCCGACGACGTGATCTGCGTCCCCGCCCTTCCCCTGGGGGCAGAGCTGTTCACCCCCCTGGTGGACGTGGTGGCCCTGCAGATGTTCGCCTACGCAGTGGCCCGGGCCCGGGGCCTTGACGTCGACCAACCTCGGAACCTGGCCAAGACCGTCACCGTGGAGTGACCGGCCCGACTGCCGTTGGTCAAAGCGGTGCCGGCTCAGGCGGTGCCGGCTCAGGCAGTGCCGGGTCGGTGGGGATAGGTCCGGTGGGGATAGGTCCGGTGGGGATAGGAATCGACACTGTGGATGTGGACCGGTTCGCCGCGGCACTGGCCCGCTGGCCCGGCCTGGCCAGTCGGCTGTTCACCGAGGCTGAACGCGAGACGGTTGGTGTCGCGGGCTCAGCGGCTCGCCGGGCCGCTCGCCTGGCCGCTCGATTCGCTGCGAAGGAGGCGGTCATGAAATCCCTGGGGGTGGGCTTGGGGGCCGTGCGGTTCGTGGACGTGGAGGTGGTGACGGCGGCCTCTGGCGCTCCCAGCCTGGTTGTCCACGGGCGAGCCGCCGCCCTGGCCGTCCGTTCGGGGGTTGAAGCGTGGATGGTGTCGCTCACCCACACCGACCACCATGCCATGGCCTGTGTGCTGGCCCTGGGCGGCGGCGCCACCAGGCCCGCCGCGGCCGGCGGCCACGCCGACGGGTTCGGGCCGGACCCGGCGTGATCCCGATCCTGACGCCCGACGAGATGGCCGCGGTGGACCGCCGGGCGCTGGCAAAAGGGGTATCGGAGGCGGAACTGGTTCTACGGGCGGGGGCGGCGGTGGCCGCCCAGGCAATTCGGATGATGGGTGGGGCCTACGGGCGCCGGGTAACCGTGGTGGCCGGCAAGGGCAACAACGGCGCCGACGGGCGGGCAGCGGCCGAACTCTTGAGTCGCCGGGGGGCGAGGGCGGTGGTGATCGAGGCCGGCGCCGACGTCGTGCGCCTGCCCCCGAGCGACCTGGTCATCGACGCCGCCTACGGCAACCGGGGCAGGACCGGCTACCAGGCCCCCCGATCCGCCGCCCGGGTGTTGGCCGTCGACATTCCCTCCGGCGTGAACCCCGTGACCGGGGAGGCCGGATCCGGGGCGGTGCGGGCCGATTCGACCGTCTGCCTGGCTGCTCTGAAGCCGGGCCTGATCCTGGACCCGGGTTTCGCGCTGGCCGGACGGGTGACGGTGGCCGACATAGGCCTCGACGTCGGGCCGCCGGCACAAGATCCATCACCCCACACCTGGGTGGTGGAGCCTGGGGATGTCGGGGCCTGCATGGGCCAGCGAAGTCGTACGGACAACAAGTGGACGGCGGCCGTGGTTGTGGTGGCCGGTTCAGCGGCCATGGCCGGCGCGGGCTGGCTGGCGGCCATGGGAGCGATTCGGGCGGGCGCAGGGCTGGTGCGGATGGGATCACCCGGGTCGGCCCACCCGGCCCGGCTTCCCACTGAGGCACTGGCCCTGGATCTCGGCTCGTCTCAGTGGCCCGACGACGTCCTGGCCCAGCAGGACCGCTGCGCGGCGTTGGTGGTTGGGCCCGGGGTGGGTAGCGATCCGGAGGTGGCTCAGTCGGTCCGGACCCTGATCCGGCGGTGGCGGCGCGCCCTGGTGGTCGATGCCGATGCCCTGGGCGCTCTGGGCGATCTGGCCGGGGCCTCGGAACTGCTGTCGGGTCGGGACGCGCCGACGGTGCTCACCCCACACGACGGCGAATTCACCCGGTTGGGGGCAGGGGACTCCTCTGTGGCCGGGCCTGATCGCCTGGCGACCACCCGGGCCATGGCCGCCCGCCTTGGATCGGTGGTCCTGCGAAAGGGGCCAACGACGGTGATCGCCGACCCCCGCGGGGAGGTGGCCGTGACCGTGTCCGACGCTGACGCCCGCCTGGCCACGGCGGGAACCGGTGATGTCCTGGCCGGGATGGTCGGGGCATTCCTGGCCCGGCCGCCGCGTATGGCGGCTCCGATCGTCGGCTCGGCATTGGGCGGTCGGGACGCCCTGATGGCCGCGGCCGCGGCCGCCCAGGTCCATCTCATGGCCGCCGAGGGGGGATGGGTCCGTGGTCTGATCGCAGGAGATCTGCCCGATCTGGTTCCGGCCGTGCTCAGCCGGCTGGCCATACCCGGTGGGCTGGCCGTACTCAGTGGGCTGGCCGTACCCAGTCTGCTGGCCGTACCCGGTGGGCTGGCCGCAACCGGCCGCCGACGCACGGCCCTCTAATGTCCGCCGGCTTGTCTGCCTTCGCCACCACCCAGCCGGAGCGGCCGGAACCCGTCCTGGCTGAGCCCAGCCCTCTGGGTTGGGAGGCTGGCGGTCCAGGAAGTGATGGCGCGGCCCACGTGGCACCCGACCCGCCGGCGGATGCGGACTCAGCGGCCCCGGTGGTGCTGGCCGCGGACGGTCCCGAAGGTCTCGGGCGCCACGTCTGGTGTGAGGTGGACCTGGCAGCCATAGGTCACAACGCCGCCACCATGGCCAAGGTGGTGGCCCCGGCCCGCCTGTGCGCGGTGGTCAAGGCGGATGGCTACGGCCATGGACTGGTCCCGGCGGCCACGGCGGCGCTGGCGGGTGGTGCCACCTGGCTGGCGGTGGCCTTCGTCGAGGAGGGTCTGGGACTTCGCCGCGGCGGCGTGGAAGCGCCCATCCTGTTGCTCTCCCAGCCACCGGAGGACGCCTTCGACCAGGTCGTCGCTCGCCGGCTGATCCCGACCCTCTACACCCCTGCAGGGGTGGTGGCCATGGCCGCGGCGGTCGACCGGCAGCGGTCGGGGCCGGCAGCGGTTCTCCCCGGGGCACAGTCGGGAGCAAATGAGGCCGGCGGCCCGTCGCGCGCACCCTTCGAGGTTCACGTGAAGGTGGACACCGGCATGCATCGAGTGGGGGCCACCCCGGAGGTGGCGGTGGCTGTGGCCCAGGCGGTGGCCGCTCATCCCCAGCTCAGGCTGGGAGGTTTGTTCACCCACCTGGCGGTGGCCGACGAACCCGCTCATCCGGCCAACCGGATTCAAGCGAAACGGTTCGACGACGTTCGCGTGGCCCTGGCGGCCCGGGGAATCGGAACCCCGGTGGTCCACGCCGCCAACTCCGCGGGGGCCATGTTGCATCCGGGGCTGCGATTCGACCTTGTCCGGTGCGGGATCGCGATCTACGGCCTGGGACCCCGCCCGGGTTTGGGGCACGGCCTGGGCCTGAAACCGGCCCTCGAACTAAAGGCCAGGGTGTCGCACGTCAGTGAACTGGAACCAGGTGACAGTGTTTCCTACGGCCTCCAGCACCGAGTTTCCGGAGCCGGCCGGGTGGCGACCGTGCCCATTGGATATGCCGACGGGATCCCATGGAGTTTGGGATGCGGCAAGGGCGAGGTTCTGATCGGAGGGGCCCGGCGCCCGATCGCCGGCCGGGTGACGATGGATCAGATCATGGTGGACTGCTCGGCTGGCCCGGCGGTGTCCGTGGGGGACGAGGTGGTTCTGATCGGGTCCCAGTCGGGCAGGTCTATCGGCGCCTGGGACTGGGCCGCGGCGGCAGGAACGATCGCCTACGAGATTCTGTGCCGGATCGGTCCGCGGGTGCCCCGGGTCTACCGGTGAGCGTCCATGCCAGGGTTGTTTCGGCCAGAACCGGCTCCGGAAATAGCATCCTGGGGTGGTGACGCTCGCCGAAGTCGAGCAGCAGGCTCGCAACTGCACTCGGTGCCCGCTGGCGGGGAGTCGCACCAACGTCGTGTTCGCCCGTGGAGATCCCAAGGCCCGACTGATGCTGGTCGGCGAGGGTCCCGGGGCCGATGAGGATGCCCAGGGCCTTCCATTCGTGGGTCGGTCGGGGCGACTGCTGGACCGGTTGATCGGGGAGGAGGTCGGGCTCGACCGGAGCCAGGTTTACGTCGCCAACACGGTCAAGTGTCGGCCCCCGGCCAATCGGGATCCCCGGCCGGAGGAAACATCGTCGTGTAGGCCCTACCTCGACGCCCAGTTCGATCTGGTCGACCCGGCGGTGGTGGTGAGCCTGGGCAACGTCGCGACCCGCCTGTTGCTGGGCACCGACCGGCGAATCAGCGAGCTACGCAGCCGCACCTACCCGTTCGGCCGGGCGCTCCTGGTGCCCACCTTCCACCCCGCCGCCGCTCTGCGGGGTGGGGGGACGATCCTGGCCCAGATGCGAGCGGATCTGGTGAGGGCCAAGGCGCTGTTGGCCGACGCCGTGTTGGCTGGCGCCGGAAGCCCAAGCCTCGACCCGGGCGCGCCGCCGCCTCAGTGGATCAGTGCGTCGGCGGTGGGCGGGTGACCCTGACCCTGAGGACCACCTCGGTGATCGACACCCAGGACCTCGCCGCCGAGATTGCCCGGATGCTGGTCGCCGGGGACCTGGTCGTGCTGGCCGGGGACCTGGGATCGGGCAAGACCGCCTTTGCCCAGGGCCTGGCCCGGGGCCTCGGGGTGACCGAGGCGGTCACCAGTCCCGCGTTCGTCCTGGCCCGCACCTACCGAGGTCGGCTACCCATGACCCATCTGGACGTCTACCGGCTGGATCACCTGGACGAGTTGACCGATATCGGCATCGCCGAGACGGTCGATGGGGACGGGGTGACTGTGATCGAGTGGGGTGACGTCGTCACCCCGGTGCTGCCCGATCACCGGATCGAAGTTCGCCTGGCGGTGGGCGCGGCGGTTCCCGCACTGAACAGCCCGGCCGTCTCCTCGCTCGACGGTGGCCTCCCGCCTGACGGTGGCCTCCCGCCTGACGATTTGCCGTCAACCCTGCGTTGCATCGAGTTGAGGTGGGTGGGAACACCCTGGATGGATCGAACGGAGCAGATTCTGGCCGCCCTCGCCCCCTGGAGGGCGACGCCAGCGTGTTGATTCTGGGAATCGACACCGCCACCAGCCGGGCCGGGGTGGCCCTGGCCGGCCAGGACGGGCTGCTGGCTTCGGTGGCGGTGGGCCGCCCCCGCCGCCACCTGGAGTCGGTCGTGCCCTCGGTGAAGTTCGCCTGCGAGTTGGCCGGAGTAGCCCTCGGCGATGTGGCCGCAATTGCCGTCGACATCGGGCCCGGTCTCTTCAGTGGCCTGAGGGTCGGCATGGCCACGGCAAAGGCCCTGGCCCATGCGCTACGGATCCCGACGGTCGGGGTGGCCAGCTTGGATCTGGTGGCCTTCCCGCTCCGTCACACCTCCCGCCTGATTGTTCCCGCCATCGATGCCCGAAGGGGCGAGGTCTACTGGGCGCTGTACCGCCAGGTGCCCGGAGGTGTGCAGCGCCAGGGCGACTACCAACTCACCAGCCCGGAGGAACTGGCTTCGGAACTTCTGGCCCTGGGTGAGGAGTGCCTGCTGGCGGGCGACGGGGCCGAGCGATACCGGTCGGTGTTGGTTGATCCGTTCAGCTTCGAGTTGGCGGGTTCCCTTCACTCGTGCCCGTCGGCCGAGGCTCTGGTGGACCTGGCCCGACCCCGGGCACTGAGGGAGGAGTTTGTCGCCTTCTGGGATCTGAAGCCCCTCTACCTGCGGCGCAGTGACGCCGAGATCAACTGGGCCGCCGATCCCCACGCCCGGTCCACCCGCCGCTCCGTCACCGACCGCAGGGCTCAATGAGGCCCACACCCTCGGCTTGGCCGGCGCCAGAACCCAACGGGTTCCCTGACTCGATGGCTTTGGCCCGGCCGGCCGCCGTTGACCGACAAGGTGCCCACCGACCGTGTGACCGGTCGCTCGTCGCCGGGCTGACGGTCGCGCCCATGCGCCGCCGTCACCTTCGAGGGGTGGCGGCGATCGAAACCCAGGTATACGCCCGACCATGGTCAATTCGGGCTTTCACCGATGAACTCCTGATGGGTGAGAGCCGGGCCTATCTGGTGGCCCAGTCGGCCGGGCTGGTGGTGGGTTACTGCGGTGTCGTGGTGGTGGGCGAGGATGGCCATGTGACCACGATGGCCGTCGATCCGCAGCGGCACCGTCAAGGCGTTGGCACCCGGTTGATGATCGAGTTGGTGGCCGAGGCCCGCCAACGGGGGGCCCGGAGCCTGACCCTGGAGGTCAGGGCCCGAAATCTGGGTGCCCAGGCCCTTTACCGGCGTTTCGGATTCGCCCCGGTTGGGATGCGGCCGGACTACTACCCGGACCCGATGGAGGATGCACTGATCATGTGGGTTCACGACGTCGACTCATCG
Source organism: Acidimicrobiales bacterium (assembly GCA_052390275.1). Classification (GTDB taxonomy): domain Bacteria; phylum Actinomycetota; class Acidimicrobiia; order Acidimicrobiales; family AC-14; genus JBQTHD01. The sequence goes on from JBQTHD010000004.1 coordinate 78,849, forward strand.
GAGTACTCCGGGTTGCTGGAACGGATTCGCGCCGGGCTGGTCGGTTGACCACTCCTCCGCCGATGGTGCCGGCCGGGCGGGACCAGGCCATCCTGGCCATCGAGACCTCGTGCGACGAGACGGCCGCCGCCGTGGTGGTCGGCGGGCGAGAGGTTCTGTCGTCAGTGGTCTCCAGCCAGGTCGACCTGCACTCGCGCTTTGGCGGCGTGGTCCCCGAGATCGCCAGCCGAGCCCACCTTGACCTGCTGACCCCGGTCGTGGCCGAGGCGCTGGTCGAGGCCGGATTGGAGGGTCCGGATCTGGCGGCGGTGGCCGCAACGACAGGCCCAGGGTTGGCCGGGGCACTACTGGTGGGAGTGGCCGAGGCCAAAGCGCTCGCCTTGGCCTGGGGCCGACCGTTCGTCGGGGTGAACCACCTGGAAGGCCACGTCTACGCCTCCTTCCTCGAAGAGCCGGACCTACCTCTGCCGCTGGTGGTGCTGCTGGTCTCGGGAGGCCACACCCTGCTCGTGCTGATGACCGGGCACGGTCAGTATCGCCTCCTGGGGTCCACCGTGGACGACGCCGCCGGAGAAGCTTTCGACAAAGTGGCCCGGTTCCTGGGGTTGGGGTATCCGGGCGGCCCCATCATCGACCGCCTGGCGGTCCAGGGAAACCCCGGGGCCGCCCCCATGCCCCGGCCCATGCCCAACGGCCTGGATTTTTCTTTCAGCGGGCTCAAAACGGCCTTGATCAACTTCGCCCGCCGCCATCCTGAGGCCGACGTCGCCGACATGGCCGCCGGGTTCCAGGCCGCGGTGGTCGACGTTCTGGTGGACAAGGCGTCCCGGGCCGTTACTCAGACCGGAGCTGCGGCCCTGTGCATCGGGGGAGGGGTTGCCGCCAACTCGGCCCTGCGGGAGCGAATCTCGGCCGAGGCTGAGACGTTGGGAGTCCGCTGCTACCTTCCGAGCCGGTCCATGTGCACTGATAACGCGGCCATGGTGGGGGCAGCCGCTTGGCGGCGCCTGGTCACCGAGGGCCCCACGTCCCTGTCCGCGGGGATCTCACCCAGCCTGGCTCTGGCCTGATCCGAGGGCAACGGGCAACGGGCAACGGGCAACGAGGTTCTGTTGCCGCCCGCCCCGGCGCAGGGTTAGGGTTAGCACTCGCATACCGAGAGTGCCAAGCCACCGCCAGGGCGGCCACGGCTGGGCTCCGGGCCGCTCAGATCCCTGGATGGTCGCAACAGTCCCTGGATGAACGCAACAGCCCTGGACAACCACAACGGGCCCGATCGAGCCAATCCCGATCGAGGCACATCCCGATCGAGGAATAACGCGATCGAGGCAACCCCGAACAAGACAAATGGAGGTCTAACGACATGAACCTCAAGCCCCTCGACGACCGAATCGTCGTTCGCCCCAGCGAGGCCGAGCAGACCACCAGCAGTGGCATCGTCATCCCTGACACCGCCAAGGAGAAGCCCCAGCAGGGTGAAGTGCTGGCTGTGGGTCCGGGCCGCCGCTCGGAGCAGACCGGCGAAGTGATCCCGCTCGACGTCAAGGTGGGCGACACCGTCGTGTACTCCAAGTACGGCGGCACCGAGTTCACCGTCGAAGGCGAGGACCTGCTGATCCTCACCAGCCGCGACGTCCTTGCCACCGTGAACAAGTAGCCGGCGTGGCCAAGATCCTCAAGTTCAACGAGGACGCCCGCCGCGCCCTGCAGTCCGGAGTGGACAAGATGGCCAACGCCGTCAAGGTCACTCTTGGGCCCCGGGGCCGCAACGTGGTTCTCGAAAAGAAGTTCGGCGTGCCCACCCTGACCAATGACGGTGTGACCATCGCCAAGGAGTTCGTCCCGCTGGAGGACAACTTCGAGAACATCGGTGCCCAACTCGTCAAAGAGGTGGCCACCAAGACCAACGACGTTGCCGGCGACGGGACAACAACCGCCACGGTTCTGGCCCAGGCCCTGATCTACTCCGGTCTGCGCAACGTGGCTGCGGGAGCCGCCCCCCTTGACCTGAAGAAGGGGATGGAGGCGGCCCTGGCTGCGGCCACCGACTCCATTCGGTCCCAGGCCAAGGATGTGGAGGACCGGGCCGAGGTGGCCCATGTGGCCACCATCTCCGCTGCCGACTCGGTGATCGGCAACGTCATCGCCGACGCCATCGACAAGGTTGGCAAGGACGGCGTGGTCACGGTGGAGGAGTCCAACACCACCGGCATGGAGTTGGAGTTCGCCGAGGGCATGCAGTTCGACAAGGGCTACCTGTCCCCGCACTTCGTCACCGACGCGGAACGACAGGAGACGGTTCTCGACGACCCGTTCATCCTGCTGGTGAATCAGAAGATCAGTTCGGTCAACGACCTGCTGCCCATCCTGGATCAGGTCATGGCCGCATCCAAGCCTCTGTTGATCGTGGCCGAAGACGTCGAGGGCGAGGCTCTGGCCACCCTGGTGGTCAACAAGATCCGGGGCATCTTCACCGCTGCCGCCGTCAAGGCCCCAGGCTTCGGGGAGCGCCGCAAGACCATGATGGCCGACATCGGCGTCCTCACCGGCGGCCAGCTCATCTCCCCCGAGTTGGGCACCAAGCTCGACGGGGTCACCCTGGCCCATCTGGGTCGGGCTCGTCGCGTGGTAATCACCAAGGACGACACCACCGTGATCGACGGTGCAGGGTCATCCACCGAGGTGGCCAACCGGGTGGCGCAGATCAAGCGGGAGATCGAGGACGCCTCGTCGGACTGGGACCGGGAGAAGCTCACCGAGCGCCTGGCCAAGTTGGCCGGGGGAGTGGCGCTGATCCGGGTCGGCGCAGCCACCGAAGTGGAACTCAAGGAAAAGAAGCACCGGATCGAAGATGCCGTCTCGGCCACCAAGGCCGCGGTGGAGGAAGGCGTGGTCCCCGGAGGGGGAACCGCCCTGATCCGGGCGCGGGCGGCCATTGATGCCCTGACCCTCGAGGGCGACATGGCCACCGGGGCGGCCATCGTCCATTCGGCCCTGGACGCTCCCCTGCGGTGCATCGCTTCCAACGCCGGTCTGGAGGGCAACCTCATCGTCCGCGAGGTGGAGGCAGCATCGGGATCGATCGGCCTCAACGCCGTCACCGGCCAGTTGGAGGACCTGTTCAAGGCCGGGGTCATCGACCCGGCCAAGGTCACCCGATCGGCACTGGAGAACGCAGTGTCAGTGGCGGCCATGGTCTTGACCACGGAGGTTCTTGTGGCAGACAAGCCCGAGAAGGAAGCGGCGCGGTCGCTTCCCACCCGGGCGGGCAGCAGCTTCTCCCACGCTTAATCGCGAGCCGTCCCCAGCGGCGGTCCGCCGCCGTCCGACCTCACCGCCCTGGCTCCAATCCGAGCCAGGGCGGTGGCCGTCTGCGCCGTTGCTCAGGTAATGGTGACCCGGATGGCCCCGGTGGGGCAGGCGTCGGCCGCCTCCTGAAGCTCCTCCAGGGTTGCCGCATCGGCGTCGATCAGCATCGAGGCCCCATCGACGATGGCGAATGCACCGCCCGCGGCATTTATGCAGGCTTTGGCTGCGATGCAGCGGGCTCGGACCACGTTCACCTCCACGCTCACGGCACCAGAACCTATTGCCAGTCGGCGTCGCCCCGGGCCGCGCCGGGCGAATTGCCTACAGGACAGATCGCGGTCAGGCCAGGCTGACCCTTCGATCGCCCCTTCGATCGCCCCTTCGATCGCCTGACCCTTCGATCGCCTGACCCTTCGATCGGCTCACCCTTCGATCGGCTCACCCTTCGATCGGCTGGGCCGCCCCGGGCATCGGGCCGCTCGGCGGTAGGCTCCGCCACCTGATGGATCGCCCACCTCCGGACCCGGTAAAGCTGTTGGCCTTTTGGATGGAATGGGAGTCGGGTGAGAACCCTCCCGGACGGGTCATCGCCAACCTCAAGACCGCCGGCCTGCGCGAACTCCTCGAAGAGGTGGTGGCCGTGGCCGAGAGGGTCCGGGCCGAGGCCGTCTGAGCCTGACCGTCTGTGCCTGGGCCATCCGAGCCCGGGGGGAGCGCGGGTATCGTGGCCGATGGCCGACATCGATATCGGGATCGGGAAGTCCGGCCGGCGGGCCTACGGCTTCGATGACATAGCCATCGTCCCCAGTCGGCGCACCCGGGACCCCGAGGATGTGGACATCTCCTGGGAGATAGACGCCTTCCGTTTCGAACTCCCCCTCCTGGGTGCGGCCATGGACGGGGTGATCAGCCCCGCCGCAGCCATCGCGATAGGGCGATTGGGGGGCCTGGGCGTGCTGAACCTCGAAGGGCTCTGGACTCGGTACGAGGACCCGGAACCGCTCCTGGAGGAGATCGCCGACCAGGACGCGCAGAAGGCCACACTGCGCATGCAGGAGATCTACGCCGAGCCCATCAAACCGGAGTTGGTCTCCCGGCGGATCGCCGAGATCCGCTCCGCCGGAGTGGTCGCCGCCGCCTCCCTCACTCCGCAGCGGGTGATGCAGTTCGCCCCGGCCATTCTGGCGGCCGAACTCGACATCATGGTCATCCAGGGCACGGTGGTGTCGGCCGAGCACGTGTCCAGCGGTGCCGAACCGTTGAACCTGAAGCGTTTCATCCGGGAGTTCGACGTGCCGGTCATCGTCGGCGGCTGTGCCTCCTACCACGCCGCCCTGCACCTGATGCGAACGGGAGCGGTGGGCATCCTCGTGGGCGTCGGACCCGGTCACGCCTGCACCACCCGGGCCGTGCTGGGCCTGGGCGTCCCCCAGGCCACGGCCATAGCCGACGCCGCCGGGGCCAGGATGCGCCATCTGGATGAGACCGGCGTCTACGTCCACGTCATCGCCGACGGCGGAATGAGCACCGGCGGGGACATTGCCAAAGCGATTGCGTGTGGCGCCGATGCGGTGATGATCGGTTCCCCCCTGGCGGCCACGGCCGAGGCGCCAGGCCGGGGATATCACTGGGGGATGGCCACCTTTCACCCAACCTTGCCTCGAGGCGCCCGGGTCCGCACCACGGTTCGGGGCACCCTCACGGAGGTTCTGCTCGGCCCGGCGCACGAGAACGACGGCCGCCTGAACCTGTTCGGAGCGCTGCGAACCTCCATGGCCACCTGCGGATACGGCACGGTGAAGGAGTTCCAGAAGGCCGAAGTCATGGTTGCCCCTGCCCTGCAAACCGAGGGCAAGGTGTTGCAGCAGTCGCAGGGAATCGGGATGGGCGCCAGGGCCTGATCCCTGGGTGAAGGTCCGAAACGGCCCCTGGCCGGGCTCCGTTAGTCTTCGCTCTTGACGAGTTCTCGCCCGCCGGTGGTTCTGGTCGTCGACTTCGGGGCGCAGTACGCGCAACTGATCGCCCGCCGGGTGCGGGAGGCCCGGGTCTACAGCGAGATCGTCTCACGGCACATCACCCTCGATGAGATCGTGGCTCGCCGACCCCTGGGGGTCATTCTCTCGGGCGGCCCCGCCTCGGTCCACGTCGACGGCGCCCCGGAGATCGACCCGGACCTCTACGCCAGCGGCATTCCGATTCTGGGGATCTGCTATGGCGCCCAACTCATGGCTCGGCAACTGGGCGGCGAGGTGGCCCGCACCGGGGTGGCGGAGTACGGCCGGACGGCTCTGCGGATAGGGGCCGGTTCCAAGCTGTTGTGGTCAGACCATCGGGATTCGGAGACCGCTCGGGACGTGTGGATGAGTCACGGGGACTCCATCGCTGCCGCACCCCCAGGTTTCACGGTCACAGCCAGCACTGATGCGGTCCCCGTCGCCGCTTTGGAGGACGCCCACCGAGGGTTGTTCGGAGTCCAGTTCCATCCCGAGGTGGCGCATACCGACGGGGGCCAGGAGATCCTGGAGCGGTTTCTCTACGACGCCTGCGGGGCGGCTCCCACCTGGACCACCGAGTCGATCGCCGACACCGCCGTGGCCGCCATCCGCCACCAGGTCGGCGACGGGCGCGTCCTGTGCGGGCTGTCAGGCGGGGTCGACTCCTCGGTGGCTGCCGCCTTGGTCAGCCGGGCGGTGGGCTCGGCCCTCACCTGCGTGTTCGTCGACACGGGGCTCATGCGGGCCGGCGAGGGTGCCCAGGTGGAGACGACGTTCCGCCACCAGTTCGGCGTGGACCTGGTGCATGTGAAGGCCCAGGACCGCTTCGCCGCGGCGCTGGCCGGGGTGACCGACCCGGAAGCCAAGCGCAAGGCGGTCGGCGCCGCCTTCATCCGGTCCTTCGAACGAGTCGCGGCGCAGCACCGGGATGCCCGCTTCCTGGTGCAGGGAACGCTCTATCCCGATGTGATCGAGTCGGGCACGGCCGACGCCGCCCGGATCAAGTCCCATCACAACGTCGGTGGGCTCCCCGCGGACATTGCGTTCGAACTGGTCGAACCCCTGCGCAACCTGTTCAAGGACGAGGTCCGGGCCCTGGGCACCGAACTGGGCCTACCCGAGGCGATGGTTTGGCGCCAGCCCTTCCCGGGCCCAGGCTTGGCGGTCCGCATCGTGGGCGAGGTCACCCCCGAACGGACGGAGATCCTGCGCCAGGCCGATGCGGTGGTAGCCGAGGAGATTCGCCGGGCCGGCCTGGAGCGCAGCCTGTGGCAGGCCTTCGCCGTCCTGTTGGCCGTGCGATCGGTGGGGGTGATGGGCGATCAGCGGACCTATGCCTACCCGGTTGTCATCCGGGCGGTCACCAGCGAAGACGCCATGACCGCCGACTGGGCCCGTCTTCCCTACGAGGTGATCGAAGCCATCTCCAGGCGGATCATCGCCGAGGTCGACGGCGTCAACCGGGTGGTCCTCGACGTGACCTCCAAGCCGCCCGGCACCATCGAGTGGGAGTGATTCTCCACGTGCTTTAGGCGGGGACGGGCACCTACTCGACGGTGGCGATGAGGTGGTCGCCCAGTGAGGCCAGAGCATGAGCCACGGGTCCCTGCGGGAGGCCGGCGTGGCAGCGAACCATGCTTGAGGCCGCGGCGGCGAAGGATCGAGCCACATCCAAAGCTGCGGGAACGGCACCGTTGGATCGCACGATCATGCGGGCCTGGTCCACGTCGGCCGGAGTGATGGGGCTGGCCAGGATCCGGTGCAGTTCCCCGGTCGGGTCATCTGCCAGTGACTTGAGCACCGGGAGAGTGAACACCCCCTCCAGCAGGTCGTTCCCCGCCGGCTTGCCCAACTCCTCGTCGGTGGCCACCACGTCGAGGATGTCGTCGACGATCTGGAACACCATGCCCACCGCCTCGCCATAGGAGGTCAAGGCGTCGATGGCCTCCCGGTCGAACCCGGCACAGATGGCCCCCACCCGGCACGCCGTGGCCATCAGTGCAGCGGTCTTTCCGTTGATGGAGCGGAGGTAGGACTCCTCGCTGCGCCCCAGGTCGAAGGCGGTGGACAGTTCGCCAACCTGACCCTCGCACAGCCGGCCGATGGTGGTGGCGAGCAGGCCGGCAACCTCGGTTCCCAGGGAGGCGGCGATCTCCGAGGCCCGGGCAAGCAGAAAGTCCCCGGCCAAGATGGCCACCAGGTTCCCCCACCGGGAATTGACGCTTTCGACGTTGCGCCGGGTTCGGGCCTCATCCATGACGTCGTCGTGGTAGAGCGAGCCGAGGTGGACCAGTTCCACCGCCACCGCCCCCATGACCACGTCATCGGAGGCGGGACCGCCCGCGTCGGGTCCGGATCTTCCTGTCGCCGCCGACTGGGCCAGTTCCCCCACGGCCACGGCCAGTGCCGGCCGCAGCCGCTTGCCACCGGCTGCCACCAGGTGGCCGGCCACCTGGGACAAAAAGGGGTCCGAGGCGCTGACCGTGGCCCGCAATGCCTTCTCGACCCGGACCATGTCCTCGTCGAGCCACGGCAGCGATAGCAGCGGAGCCAGGCTCACCACAGATGCGACGCTACGCCACGAGCGGAGTTGGGAAGGAATCCGGGGCCGAGGGGTTGAACGACTGGCATCTGAGGGTTGGGTCGCCGGGCAATCTCGCCGGCGGGCCGACGACCGGCCGGGCCGACGTCCCCTCGGTACACTGATTTTTCCCGATGAGCGAATAGTCCCCGAAAGGGGTGTGCCGATGTTCGAGCGATTTACAGATCGTGCCCGCCGGGTGGTGGTTCTGGCCCAGGAAGAGGCCCGCCTCCTCAACCACAACTACATCGGCACCGAGCACATACTGCTCGGGCTGATCCATGAGGGCGAAGGTGTAGCTGCCAGGGCGCTCGAGCAATTGGGTATCTCTCTCGAGGCGGTGCGCACCCAGGTGGAGGAGATCATCGGCCAGGGGGGCTCCTCCCCCAGTGGCCACATCCCGTTCACTCCCCGGGCCAAGAAAGTCCTGGAACTGTCCCTGCGGGAGGCCCTGCAGTTGGGCCACAACTACATCGGCACCGAGCACATTCTTCTCGGCCTCATCCGCGAGGGAGAAGGCGTTGCCGCTCAGGTCCTGATCAAGCTGGGGGCGGAACTCTCCCGGGTTCGCCAGCAGGTCATACAACTCCTCTCCGGTTACGCCGGAAAGGAGGGCGCCACCACCGGTGGTGGCCCGGGGGCCGAGTCCACCCCGTCAGGCTCCCTGGTGCTCGACCAGTTCGGCCGTAACCTCACCGCCCTGGCCCGGGAGCGCAAGCTCGATCCCGTTATCGGACGGGAGCGGGAGATCGAGCGGGTCATGCAGGTGCTTTCCCGCCGGACCAAGAACAACCCTGTCCTTATCGGCGAGCCCGGCGTGGGCAAGACGGCCATCGTCGAGGGCCTTTCGCAGCGCATCGTGGCCAACTCCGTGCCCGACACCCTGCGGGGCAAGCAGCTCTACACCCTCGACCTGGGCGCACTGGTGGCCGGCAGCCGCTACCGGGGTGACTTCGAGGAGCGCCTCAAGAAGGTGCTCAAGGAGATCCGCACCCGGGGCGACATCATCCTGTTCATCGACGAGCTCCACACCCTGGTGGGTGCCGGGGCGGCCGAGGGCGCCATCGACGCTGCATCCATCCTCAAGCCCATGCTGGCCCGGGGCGAGCTGCAGACCATCGGCGCCACCACGCTCGACGAGTACCGCAAACACCTGGAGAAGGACGCCGCCCTCGAGCGCCGGTTCCAGCCCATCAAGGTGGAGGAGCCCACCGTGGCCCACACCATCGAGATCCTGCGCGGCATCCGCGACCGCTACGAGGCCCACCACCGCGTCACCATCACCGACCAGGCCGTGGTGGCCGCGGCCAACCTGTCCGACCGCTACATCTCCGACCGCCACCTGCCCGACAAGGCCATCGACCTCATCGACGAGGCCGGCAGCCGCATGGTCATGCAGCGCATGAAGACACCGCCGGACTACAAGGAGCTGGAGAACGAGATCGCCACTGTCCGCAAGGACAAGGAGGCGGCTATCGAGAACCAGAAGTTCGAGCAGGCGGCAAAGCTGCGCGACCAGGAGAAGGCCCTGCTGGAGCGCAAGATGGCCAAGGAAAAGGAGTGGAAGGCCGAGGGTATCGACCTGTTCGACGAGGTCGATGAGGAGTCCATCGCCGAGGTGCTGGCCCTGTGGACGGGGATCCCCGTCTACAAGCTCACCGAGGAGGAGACGGCCAAGCTGCTGCGCATGGAGGATGAGCTGCACAAGCGGGTCATCGGCCAGGAGGACGCCGTCAAGGCCGTCTCGCAGGCCATCCGCCGCACCCGGGCCGGGCTGAAGGACCCCAAGCGGCCCAGCGGCTCGTTCATCTTCCTCGGCCCGTCCGGGGTGGGCAAGACCGAGCTGGCCAAGACCCTGGCCGAGTTCCTCTTCGGGGACGAGGCCAGCCTCATCCAGTTGGACATGAGCGAGTACATGGAGAAGCACACCGTCAGCCGGCTGGTGGGTTCGCCTCCGGGGTACGTGGGCTACGAGGAGGGCGGCCAGCTCACCGAAGCGGTGCGGCGCAAGCCCTTCTCCGTGGTGCTCTTCGACGAGGTGGAGAAGGCACACCCGGATGTCTTCAATGCCCTGCTTCAGATCCTGGAGGACGGCCGCCTCACCGACGCCCAGGGTCGGACGGTGGACTTCAAGAACACGGTGATCATCATGACCTCCAACCTGGGCACCGCAGATTTGCGCAAGGCGTCCGTCGGCTTTCAGAAGACCTCGGAAGCTGTGACCTACGAGAAGATGAAGTCCAAGGTCAACGAAGCGCTCAAGAGCCACTTCCGCCCCGAGTTTCTGAACCGGATCGACGACACCATCGTCTTCCACGAGCTGTCTCAGGCCGAGGTGACCCAGATCGTGGACCTGATGGTGGCCCGTTTGCGGCGTCAGATGGAGAGCCAGGGAATGACCCTGGAGCTCACGGCGGCAGCCAAGGAGCTGCTGGCACGCAAGGGCTACGACCCCCAACTGGGTGCCAGGCCGTTGCGCCGGGCGCTGCAGCGTGAGGTCGAGGACCGGCTCAGCGAGCGGATCCTGTGGAAGGAGTTCCGGGCCGGAGAGACCATCCTGGTCGATGCTGAGGGCGACGACATCGTCTTCCGCAGCATCGAAAGCGTGGGTACAGGGGAACCCACGGTGGAAGGAATCGAGCCGCCTCCGGTGGAGATGGCCGAGGCCGGCCCCGCCGAGTGACCCATCCGGTGGGGGGAGATGGTCGTCTCCTCCCACCGGTGGCACACCGGGCGTCGAGGGTGCGCCTGACCCACTTGACTCGTGGCCGGGGGGTGTTGCTCGCCGTGGTCCTGGCCCTGCTCACCGTTGGCTGCCAGGCTGAGATCGCCGCCGATGTCCGCTTGGATCCTGGGGGCTCAGGGATGATCGCCGTCAGCCTGGGCCTTGACGAAGGGGCTCTGGCCGCTCTGGGCGACCCGGTGACCGGCCTGGTTCTTTCTGATCTGAGGTCCGGGGGTTGGACGGTGGAGGCGCCGGTCCGCGATGGCTCCATGACTCGGATCCGGGCCCGTCATCGGTTCGCCGACGTGGCCGAGGCCAACGCCCTACTGGAACGCCTCGGCCCGGCCTTTCCCGGCCTGCGACTGGAGCGGACGGCGACCCTGCTTCAGAGTCGGTCGGGTTTGACCGGGGCCATCGATCTCTCCGGCGGAATCGAGGCATTGAGCGATGCTGAGCTGACCAGTGTCCTGGGCGACCCGGCAGTGGCGCTGGGCCTGGCGGGTGGCCTTCCGGAATCCAGCCTGACGGCCGTGCTCACCGCCGACCTGGGTCCCGCCGCCGCCAAGGTGGGCGCCCCGCCGGCGTCCTCACCGTTGAAATGGAGGGCGGCGTTGGGTCAGCGGGTCGAGGTGCAGGCCCAGGCTATGGCCGACCGCACGGCCCTGGGCCTGGCCGCTGCGGGGGCCGCCGCTGCCGTGGCGGCAGCGCTCGCCACGATCGTCCTTCGTCGCCGATCGAAGGTCGCGGTCCGATAGCTCGGCCGGTCGCTCGGGCCGCCACCCCGCACCGAAGTGGCTCGGGGCCATCCTGGGGAGCAGGTTCTGGGGAGCAGGTTCGGGGGAGCAGGTTCTGGGGAGCAGCTTCGGGGGATCAGGTTCTGGGGAGCAGTTTCTGGGGAGCAGATCGGTGCGACCACGCTTGCCGGTCTGTCACAGCCGGGTGGGAGGCTTGGTGAATGGCCCAGCCCCTGCATCGTTGCAGCGACTGCGGAGCCACGTCGGCCCGCTGGGCCGGCCGCTGTCCGCACTGTGAGGCCTGGAACTCCATGGTGGTCGATACGCCGCCCCCGGCGTCGGCCTCACCCGGGCGTCGTCTGGGCGCGGCGGCCCGCAGCGCGACTTTCGGGTCTGGCGGGGGTACGAGGTCAGGGGCATTGGGTGCGGGGCAACCGGGTGCGGGCGCGCTTGGTGGGGCAGTGCCTATTGGCCTGGTCGATTCCGCCCTGGCCGAGAGGCGGCCCACCGGGGTGGGCGAATTGGATCGGGTGCTGGGCGGCGGTCTGGTGGCCGGGTCGGTCACCCTGCTGGGAGGCGAGCCGGGAATAGGCAAATCCACGCTTCTGCTCCAGGCCTTGGGGTCCATCGCCCGGTCCGGGGCCCGCTGCCTGTTGGTTTCGGCCGAGGAGTCGGCCGCCCAGGTGAGAATGCGGGCCGAGAGGCTGGACCGCCTGCACGACAACCTGTGGTTGGTTGCCGAGGCAGACCTCGAACGGGTCGCCCACGCGGTGGTCGAGGTTTCACCGCAGGTGCTGGTGATCGACTCCATCCAGACCGTGGCCCTGGCCGAGGTGGGGTCGCCGGCCGGTTCGGTGTCCCAGGTCCGGGAGTGCGCGGCGGCCCTCACCGCCCTGGCCAGAGATCGGGGGATGGCTTGTCTGCTGGTCGGCCACGTGACCAAGGACGGAGACCTGGCCGGGCCCCGGGTTCTCGAGCATCTGGTGGACACCGTCTTGTCCTTCGAGGGGGACCGCCACATGAGCTTGCGGGTCCTTCGAGCCCGTAAACACCGGTTCGGGCCCACCACCGAGGTTGGCCTGTTCGAGATGGCCGGCCATGGGTTGGCGGGGGTGCCCGATGCCGGGGCCCTCTTCCTGGCAGACCGACAGCCCGGAACTGCGGGGTCGGTGGTGGCCGCCGCGCTCGATGGTCGACGGCCTTTGCTGGTGGAGGTACAGGCCCTGGTGGCCCCCACCTCCCTGCCCCTGCCCCGGCGCTCGGCCCAGGGCATCGATGCCGGGAGGATGGCCATGGTGGTGGCTGTCCTTCACCAGCGGGCGGGGCTCAACCTCTCCGGCCAGGACATTTACACCCTGGCCGCCGGTGGCCTGCGGGTGGGCGAACCGGCGGCCGACCTGGCCGTGGCTTGTGCCCTGGCGTCTGCCCAGGCGGACCGCCCGGTGGCCGCCGGGGTGGTGGTTTGTGGAGAACTGGGCCTGGGTGGCGAGCTTCGCCAAGTGTCGAACCTCGCCCAACGCCTCTGCGAGGCGGCCAGGATGGGCTTCACCCACGCCCTGGTGCCGGCCAATTCGGGTGAGATGCCCCCGGGCATCACCGCCCTGCGGGCGACGACTCTGATCGAGGCGCTCGCGGCGGCGGGCCTGGTAGCCGGCCGTTCGAGGCCTGCGCACTAGCATCCCCACGTGAACGAGGGGCGTGATGTGGGGCTGACAGACGCCCTGGCCACGCTGGCCCCGGGAACAATGTTGCGCGAGGGCCTGGACCGGATCCTCCAGGCTGGGCGGGGCGCCCTCATCGTCTTGGGTGACGGGCCCGACGTGCTGGGAATCTGCTCGGGAGGCTTCCTGCTCGATGCTGAGTTCAGCCCTCAGCGCCTGAGCGAACTGGCCAAGATGGACGGGGCCATCATCCTGGCCGCCGGCGCATCTCGGATCGCCCGGGCCAACGTTCACCTGGTCCCGGATCCCACCGTGCCCACGTCGGAGACCGGGACCCGGCACCGTACGGCCGAACGGGTGGCGCGGTCGATCGGTGTTGCGGTCATCTCGGTGTCGGAGTCGATGTCCATCATCGCCGTCTATGTGGGGGAGTCCAAGCACGGGCTGGAGAACAGTCCCCGGTTGTTGAACCGGGCCAACCAGGCTCTGCAGACCCTGGAGCGTTACAAGAATCGCCTGGATGCGGTATCGGGGTCACTCTTCGCCTTGGAGGTGGAGAACCTGGTCACGGTGCGCGACGTGGTCACCGTGCTCCAGCGGGCGGAGATGGTCCGCCGCATCGCCGAGGAGATCCACGGATACATCCTGGAGCTGGGCAGTGACGGGCGGCTTCTTCGCCTGCAACTGGAGGAACTGATGGGCGGCGTGGAGGACGACCGCCGCCTGGTGATCAAGGACTACTTCCATACCGGGGCCCGGTGGAACCTGGCCGAGGCCATGGCCGCCCTCGCGGAGCTGAGCCTGGATGACATGCTCGATCTCAATACCGTCACCGAGGTCCTTCGCCTGCCCGAGGAGTCGGCCGGCCTGGAGACCCTGGTGGCCCCGCGGGGCTACCGGCTCCTGTCCAAGGTGCCCCGCGTGTCGGAGACGATCCTGGAACGAATTATCGAGCGGTTTGGGAGCCTGCCCGAAGTCCTGGGCGCCTCCGTGGCTGATCTTGACGAGGTGGAGGGGGTGGGGGAGGGCCGGGCCCGCTCGATTAGGGATAGCCTGTCCCGTCTGGCCGAAAGCAGCGTGCTCGATCGCTATGGATGAGCCTGCTCCGGCCACCAGGTCCCGTTTCCCGTCGCTCTCGCTGGCCCTGAACTTGGCTCCACGCCTCGGGGGCTGGCACTCTGGGGCCTTCCTGCCTGTGCGGTCCAACCCGGGGGTCTTATGAAGTTCGACGTCGGCGACAAAGTCGTCTATCCCCATCACGGCGCCGCCGTCATCGAGCGCCGAGAGCGCCGCGATGCCTTCGGGGCTGATCGGGAGTACCTGGTGCTTCGCCTGGCCTATGGCGATCTCACCTTGATGGTTCCCGCCGACAACACCGATGAGGTGGGGTTGCGGGAGGTGATCAACGACGAGGAAGTGGAGGAGGTCTTCGCCGTACTGCGCAAGAAGGAAGCGCGGATGCCCACCAACTGGTCTCGGCGGTTCAAGAACCACGTCGAGAAGCTCAAGTCCGGCGACGTCTACCAGGTGGCGGAGGTCGTGCGGAACCTGTCCATTCGGGAGAAGGACAAGGGGCTGTCAGCCGGCGAGAAGCGCATGTTGACCAAGGCCCGCCAGATTCTCGTCTCCGAACTGACCTTCGCCATCGGCGTGGACGAAGCCGAGGCCGAGAAGCGCTTGGACGAAGCCCTTGCCTGAGGTGGTTTCCCAGGACCGCCAACGCCGCGCCGCCCTTGGTCTTAGGGTAAGTCCCGGGGTGGGGGCGTAGCCGGAGATCCGGTGCCCCAGGCCGGCCGCGGTGGCGTCTGGGCCATTGTTCTGGCCGCCGGCCGAGGCAGTCGTTTCGGGGGATCGAAGCAGTTCGAGTTGCTGGGAGGGCGTTCGATGCTGGCCTGGTCCGTGGGTGCAGTGTCGAACCTCTGCGATGGTGTGGTCGTGGCTTTGCCGCCGGGCGAGGTCACTGCCGATGCCAGCGGGACGGGAGGTGGGTCATCTCCCCTAATCGTGGCGGGAGGCTCCACCCGTTCGGCTTCGGTCCGAGCGGCGTTGTCGCTGGTGCCCGATGACGTGGCGGTGATCGTCATCCACGATGCCGCTCGTCCCCTCGCTCCCGTATCGGCGTTTATGGCGGTGGTGGCCGCGGTGGAGGCCGGTGCCGATGCCGCAGTCACGGCCCTGCCGGTGACCGACACCATCTACGAGGTGGCCGACGACCAGATGGTGGCCCCGTTGGACCGGTCCCGGCTCCGGGCCGTCCAGACCCCCCAGGCCTTCCGGGCCGCCGCCCTGCGCGCGGCCCACCAGGGCGCCCCCGAGGCCACCGACGACGCATCCCTCGTGGCAGCCGGCGGTGGATCGGTCCGGGTAGTGCCCGGCCACGAGCGAAGCCGCAAGGTGACCACCCCGGAGGACCTGGACCAACTTCGGTACTGGGTCGCCTCAAACGTCGACTTCCACGCCCGGGGTGGGTCAGGGCAATGATGCGGGTGGGTCTGGGCTTTGATGTGCATCCATTCGAGGTGCCGCCCGCTGGTTCCCACCGATCCCTCGAACCCAGGTTACCGACCACTGAGCCCCTGGTCGCTGCGGATCCCCTGGTCGCTGCGGATCCCCTGGTCGCTGCGCCCCCCCCGGCAGCGGAGTCCGCGAGCCGACCCCTGGTGCTGGGTGGCGTGGTCGTGGTCGGTGAGGTGGGCCTGGCCGGCCACAGCGACGCCGACGTTGTCACCCATGCTGTCTGCGACGCCCTGTTGGGGGCGGCCGGGCTGGGGGAGTTGGGCGAGATGTTCCCTGCCGGCGACAGTCGATGGGCGGGGGCCGACAGCGTGGGCCTGCTGGCCGAGGTGGTCGCCAAGTTGGCCGGGTCCGGGTGGCGGGCGATCAACGTGGACTGTGCGGTGGTGGCCGACGCGCCCCGTCTGGCCCCGTACCGGGCCGAGATGCAGGACCGCCTCAGCGCAACGGTGGGCGCTCCGGTAACGGTGAAGCCCAAGCGGGCCGAAGGGCTTGGTGCGATCGGCAGACGGGAGGGGGTGGCAGCGTGGGCCGTCGCTCTGGTGACCGACGAATAGGCGATGACGGCCCCGCCGGTAGCGGGTCCACCGGCCGACCCGGCCGACCCGGCCGACCCGGCCGGCCTCGATCGGCCCGGGGACCGGCGTCGGGGGCATCGGGGGCCGATCCCGGAGGTTGGCGAACGACCGATCTGGGCGTCCAGGTGGAGGGACACCAGGCCGTCCTCGCTCTGCTGACGGCCGGTCGCCGACACGTCCGCCAGGTCTGGGTCTGTCAAGCCGACGACTTCCAGGCGGCCGACGAAACCGGGATCCTTGCTCAGATCCTGGCTCGGGCCCAGGACCGGGGCGCTGTCGTCCGGCGGGTCAGCCGGGAGACCCTGTCCTCCCGGGCGGGGACCACGGTTCCTCAGGGGGTTCTGGCCTGGGCCGACCCGCTTCCCGAGGCCGACGCCGACGAACTGATTGCATCCGGTGGCGCCGGCGGGGAGGTGCCTTTTCTCTTGGCTGTCGACGGGGTGACCGACCCCCGCAATCTGGGGGCACTGCTGCGGTCGGCCGAGGCTGCCGGAGTGACTGGGGTCCTCATCGGCCGTCATCGAAGCGCCTCGTTGGGCCCGGCGGCGGTGAAGGCGGCCGCCGGCGCCATCGAATCTCTCGAGATCGCCTTCGTCGGAGGCATTCCTGCGGTGCTGGCCCGGGCCAGCCGGGCCGGCTTGTGGGTTGTGGGCCTGGACGGGTCCGGCTCTGACCTGCTCTTCGACCTGAGCCTGGCCGACCAGCCCATAGTCATCGTGGTGGGGGCCGAGGGGGAAGGACTTTCCCGCCTCACCCAGCAGCGCTGCCAGTCGGTGGTCAAGATCCCCATGGCCGGGGCGGTCTCGTCCCTCAACGTGGCCACCGCCGGCGCCCTGGCCCTGTTCGAGGTCCGCCGCCGGCGAGGTTCCGCGTCCGGGGCCATCCCGTTGGACGGCTCGCCCCGCGGCGGGACCTGCTGACACCTCGGGGCAGCCAGATTGCGCTTTGGCCATTGACACCCCGGTAGCCCCGTGGCTAGAAAGTCCACCCGCGCTCTAGTCATTAGTCATCTAGTGCTCATCTCGTGGCCATAGGGACGATTTCTTTCGTCGACGGCCCGCAGTCGAGCATCAGCATCTCCAGGTTGTGCCAGGAGGGTCGCCATGCCACCGCTATCAACTGCCACCTCCCCGTGCCGGCCGGTACCGGGCGGAAATGCGTCCCGGTCCGCTCGGCCCCCATGGGCCAATCCCGTACTTCGCCGCTACGGGGCCATGACCGACGAACAACTGGTCTTTTCCGCCCGGGCAGGCGACGCCGATTGTCTGAACATCCTTCTCGGTCGATACCGGTCCATCGCCAAGGCCAAGGCCAGGGGTTACTTCCTGGCGGGGGGGGACGCCGAGGACGTCGAGCAGGAAGGCATGATCGGTTTGTTCAAGGCGGTCCGGGATTTTCGGGCCGACCGAGAGTCATCCTTTCGAGCCTTCGCCGACATCTGCGTCACCCGCCAGATCCTCACCGCCATCAAGACGGCCGCCCGCCAGAAGCACCGGCCGTTGAATCAGTACGTGTCCCTGTCCGGTCCCCGCCTCGGGGGAGAGGGTGCAGAGAACCCGGCCGAGGTCCTGGTCGACCCGCAGACGCCCGATCCGGCCGATGAGGTGGTCGCGTCGGAGGGACTTATGGGCTTGAATGCCGCCCTGGCCCGGTTGCTTTCGGGCCTTGAGGTGGATGTTCTGGCCCTCTACGTAGAGGGCCGCACGTACTCTGAGATCAGCGAGGAACTCGGCCGGCACGTCAAGGCCGTGGACAACGCTTTGCAGCGCATCAAGAGGAAGCTTGAAACCCACCTGGCCGTGTCCGAGCCCGGCGCGGCGGCGGTGGCTTAGCTACAACCGATTTCGATAGCGCTGGCCTCGCTGAGGACCTTCCTCGAAGGCCGAGGCCCGAGCCAGCCCTACCCGTGGCCAAAGGCCAAGGCGGCGACCACGTCCATGCGGGTCATGGCCTCCAGGGCGTGTTCGATGTGAAAGACGTAGGCGGTTTCGCCCGGGTTGGAGACGGTCACTTCCGTGATGACCGGCGAGCACCGGGGGTCCTTGCCCGGCTGCTCCTTGATCCCCACCTCGGCATCGGGTTCGAGTCTCAGTTCCTGGCGAACCCATTCGGCCACAGTGGCGCTGTCGTCCGCGGGGGCGGGTGCCGCCGTTGGAGCGACGTCGGGGTTCGATTCGGGGTTGATATCGGTGCTCACTTTGGCACTCCCTCTCCATCGACGCAGGGTCCATCTGGTTCCGGGGTCTGAGGACCCCGGTGGTAGGCGGCCACGAACCTGTCGAGGTTCGGATCCGACGCCGACGCCATGTACTGCTGGCGGCCCCAGGCGGTGGCCACCACCGGGGCGGGGAGCCCGTCGGGAAACGGGCTGATCAGGATGTGGGTGCCGGCGGCGGCCAGTCCCTCCAGGACGGCGACCTGATCGGCGGGAAGGTCGGGTGAGTAGGTGATCCACACCGCTCCGTGCTCCATCGAATGGACGGCCTGCTCGGCGGGAACCGGGGCGGAGTAGAAGCCGCAGTTCTGCCAAACCGCGGCGTGAAGGCCACCGGCAGGCGGGTTCTGGGGATAGTCGACCCTGCCGGCCACGTGCCCTGGTTCGGGGACATCCAGGATCTGAAGGGCCCCGAGATCCGGGGCAGTAGGCGGTCGCAGAACCCCGCTGAGTAGGGCGGCCACCCCCCCCAGAGTCAGGACGAACAGGGCGATCACCACCCCCAGGCTCCGGCCCCGCCCGTTGCCGGGTGAAGCGCCGGCCGGCCCCGATGACGTTGCGGGAATGACCGGCGGGACCGATGCGGCTGGGGGTGTGGGTTCGAGTCCTGGGTTCATCATCGGGGGCGACTCCGGGTCATTCTTTCGCCGGTGGAGCGGTGGGGACGGCCTCATCCCCTGCCTGGACCGGCCGGCCGATGTGGTAGGGGACCGATATGACGATGGTCTCCGGCCGCCGCAGGAGGGCCACCTTGAGAGCCAGTGCCGTCTGATTGTGGAGGATGTTCTCGTACCAGCGGCCAAGGACGAACTCGGGGATTATCACGGTGATGGTGTCGTTGGTCCAGCGCCCGTCGAGGTCGTCGAGGAAGCGGGAGACGGGGTCAACCAGGTCCCGGTAGGGGGAGGGGACGATCTCCAGGGTGGTGGCGATCCTGGCCCTCTTCCACTGCCGTTCCATGGCCTGGCGGTCCTCATCCTCGAAGGAGACGTAGAGAGCCAGAAGGTGGTTGGGCCGCAGTGAAACGGCGTAGTTCAGAGCCTTGATCACCCCCTTGTGCAGGCTTCCCACCAGGACTACGACGGTGTGGTTGAGGCTCTCGGTCCGGACGCTGTCGAGGTCCAAACGCAGACTCTCCCCGAGGCGGCGGTAGTGACGCCTTACCCGGGTGAACAGCCACATGATGGAGGGAACCACCACCAGTGGGACCCAGGCTCCGCTCCAGAACTTGGTAACGGCGACCACCAGCAGTACCGCCAGAGTGGCGGTGGCGCCGACGGCGTTCATCACCGTCCTGCCCCGCCACCCGGCCTCTTTGAGGCGCAGGTGGTGGCGGACCATTCCCGCCTGGCTGAGGGTGAAGGAGGTGAACACGCCGACCGCGTAGAGCGGGATGAGGGCGTTGGTCCGGCCGCCGAAGGTGATGAGCAGGACGCCCGCGGCAACCGAGAGAAAGATGATCCCGTTGGAAAAGACCAGACGGTCGCCCTGGTTGGTGAACTGACGGGGAAGGTAACCGTCCCGGGCGATGATGGAGGTGAGGCGGGGAAAGTCGGCATAGGCAGTATTGGCGGCCATCACCAGGATGAAGGCGGTGGCGAACTGCAGCACCAGATAGATCGGCCCCTCCCCGAACACCGCCCGGCCCAGTTGGGACAGCACCGTCTCGGTATGGCTCGGGTACGGGTGCAGTTGGCTTGCCAGCACGGCTGAGCCGAAAAACAGGCTCCCCAGGATGACTGCCATCCACACCAGAGTGTTGGCGGCATTCTTGGACTGCGGCGAGCGGAAGGCGGGAACCCCGTTGGATATGGCCTCGGTACCGGTCAGGGCCACCGCTCCCGACGAGAAACCCTTGAGGATCAGGAAAAGGCCAAGCTGGCCGCCGGCTTCGCGGGCGGCGTCGGAATGGGCCGGATCGAACGGGATCGGCCCCAGGTCTCCGAAGAAGGTCCGGAACAACCCGTAGACCACCATGGACCCGAAGGTGAGTATGTAGACGTAGGTGGGCAGGGCGAACGCCCGACCGGACTCCTTGACCCCGCGAAGGTTGGCCAGGGTGATCACGGCAATGAGGGTCAATCCCAGACCCACCCGTTGGTCGGCCAGGCCGCGGAAGGCGGGTATGGAGATGATGGCCGCCACCCCGGCGGAGATGGATACGGCCACGGTGAGGATGTAATCCACCAACAGGGACGCGCCGGCCACCATCGAGGGCTTCTCCCCCAGGTTCTCGCGGCTGACCACGTAGGAACCGCCGCCGCTGGGATAGGAGTAGATCGTCTGGCGGTAGGACGTGACCACGATGGTGAGCAGCAACGCCACCGCTATCGCGATGGGAATCAGGACGGACAGGCCGAGCTCGAGGCTGGAGGTACCTACGGCGGTGACGAAGAGAATCTCCTCGGTGGCGTAGGCGGTGGAGGAGATGGCGTCGGAGGAGAAGACGGCCAGGGCCACCACCTTGGGAATGCGCTGATGCTCAGATTCCGAGGAGGGAATGGGCCGGCCGACCAGGACCCTTTTGAGCAGGCTCAAACTTGCAGCCTGTCGTCCACCACAGGACATGGAGGCGGAGGCACGAGGGATCGAAGCATAAGGGTCCAGTCTCCCTTCTGGCGGGCCACCTGACCAGTTGAGAGGCCCACCCCGCGGCAGTGTCGGAGAAGATGGGGTGTGCGGATTCGGACGCTCGGAACCTTCGAGGTGGAGGGCGTGGCCTTCCGCGACCTGGGTAGCCGCAAGGGCCGGCTGCTGCTCAAGGTTCTGGTCGTGGCTGCGGGAACACCTGTTTCCGTCGACCGGATCGCCGAGATCCTCTGGGGTGGGGCTCAACCCTCCCGTCCCGCCGACCAGGTGGGCGTGTTGGTCTCGCGTCTGCGGTCAGCGCTCGGTACGGCCCGGATCAGCCGCACCGACGGGGGCTTCGTTCTGTTTCCCGACTGGGTCGATGTGGTGGAGTTGCGTGACCTCACCGCCAGCTCGGAGCGGGCCCTGGCCGAGGGTCGGGTGTCTGCGGCCAGAACCGCGGCGGCCGCCGCACTGCGCCTGGTCCGAGGTGAGTTCCTTCCCGACGAGGACGGCGAGTGG
Source organism: Acidimicrobiales bacterium (assembly GCA_052390275.1). Lineage (GTDB taxonomy): Bacteria > Actinomycetota > Acidimicrobiia > Acidimicrobiales > AC-14 > JBQTHD01. Next base: position 100,250 of record JBQTHD010000004.1, read on the forward strand.
GTCCGCTCGGATCGGGCGGCGGTGGCCGCCACCGTCAGAGCCGGCCGCCGCCTCGCGATCGAGGCCGCGGAAGCCGCCGGCGACCACAGTGGTGTGACTGCGGTCGGGGAGCAGGCACTGGCGCATGACCCCTACGACGAGGTCGTCCTTCGGGCACTGATGAGCGCTCACCTGGTAGCGGGTCGCCCGGCGGCGGCCCTGGCCGCCTACGGGCGGGTCCGGGCCCACCTGGCGGAGGATCTCGGTGTCCCCCCCACGGCAGCGACCGAGGCTCTCTACGGCCGCGCCCTGGCGGCGGCGGACGGCGACACAGTGATCATCAGTCCAGCGCCCGGGCCGCCCAGCCTGCCCGACCGCAGGCAGGAAGGGCTGGTTGGCCGCTCGGTTGAGATGACATCCCTGGACGAATCGCTGGCCGAAGTCGGCAGTTCCGGTGGCGCCCTGGTCGTTGTCGAGGGGGAGATCGGCATTGGCAAGACCACTCTGGTCGACGCCTGGTCCCGTCGGGCGGCCCGCGACTGCGTCGTCCTACGCGGTCGCTGCGACGAACTGGGTCGGGATCTCCCCTTGCAGCCGGTAGCGGACGCGCTGGCCGACCACCTGGAAACCCTCGGCCACCAGGAGGCGACTCGTCTCCTCGGGGAACATGGTGGCGCCCTGGCCCCCCTGCTGGGACCGGTGGCCGCCTTCGGGGCCACAGTGGTGGCCGACGCCGGTGCGGGGGTGGCCCGGCTCTACTCCGCCCTGGCGGCGGTCATTGACAAAGCAGGAGGAGAACGGCCGACCGTCCTGGTCGTCGAGGACCTCCACGCGGCCAGCGACGGAACCCGGTCGTGGCTGGCCTACGCCCAGCGGCGCAGCCGTCGGACGCTGATCGTGGCTACCACCCGTCCGGGCGGTGCAAAGGGCCTGGTCGGGAGGCGAGTGCGTCTGGGAGTTCTGGACCGCTCGGCCGTGGAGGAACTGGTTGGACCCGACCGGGCGGCGGCACTCCTGGGCCGAAGTGGGGGGCACCCCCTGGTTCTCTCCGCCCTTGACACCGCGCTGATGGCCGACAGTGATGAGGTTTGGCCCCGCACCGTCGGCGAAGCGATCGCATCTCGTATCGACTCTCTGGGGGACGATGTGGCCAGCACCCTGCGGGTGGCCGCCGTTGTGGGCCCGGAGTGCGACCTGGAACTCCTGGCCCAAATTGTCGCCCGGAGCGCCGTGGAGGCTCTGTCGCATCTCGAGGCGGCGGCCCAGGCCGGACTCCTGGTGGAGCGCTCCGGTCGTTTCGAGTTCCGTCACCAACTGATTCGAGAAGGTTTGGAGGCGACCACCAGTGCCTCCCGCCGGGCGTTGCTGCACCTGGCGGCGGCCCGCGTCCTGGCCCGCCGGCCCGACCCCGACCCGCTGTCGGTGGCCCGCCACGCCCGGGCCGGCGGCGACCTGGTTCTGGCCTCGGATGCCTTCGTTGCCGCCTCGGCGGCATCGGCGGCCCGATTCGACCTTCGGGCCGCCGATGCCCACCTGGAGGCGGCGATGACTCTGGCGGCGACGCCGCAGGCCTTTACGTCCCGGGCGCGGCTCAACATCTCCCGTCGGGCATTTGATGCCGCCGCCGGGGATGCGAAGCGGGCCATCTCCCTTGGCGGGGGCGCATCGGCTCTCGAGGCGGCCGGTTGGGCGGCCTACTACCAGCGCCGCTACGAAGAGGCCCGGGCCTACGCCGACGAAGCCGCCGCTCGAGGCGACGAACCGGCCGTGAGGGGCAGCGCCACACCCCAGGCCGCCCCCGGTCCACACCCCGTCAGCGACCAAGCCCGATCC
>JBQTHD010000005.1:0-19413 GCA_052390275.1 Acidimicrobiales bacterium
CTGCCGATACAGACTCCAAGCCAACGATCTGGGTGGGAACCATGCGATTGGTCGTGGTGCCATCGCCGAGTTGGCCGCTGAAGTTCGACCCCCAACCAAAGACCGTGCCGTCGAAGCGACGAGCCAAAGAGTGGCTGCTACCGGCGGCCACCGAGACGATGGCGGGCGGGGTGGAGGCGATGGGGAGCGGTTCGGGTACCGACCTGGGAAGAACAGGAAGATCGGCGCTGATCGTTAGCAGCAGCAACAGGACGAGCAAGCGCCGCAACCGGTGGCCTACACGTCGAATCGCTGTGCCTTGGCGTCCATCCGGCCCGCTGCAGATAGCAGATCCCGGACCTGCACTCATTATGTCCCCCATGCCTCGATAAGAACCCCTGCCAGGTGAATAATCGCGCCGATTGCGCTCGTTATCCGGAGAACTTCAGCCAGCGGTCTGGTCCACGTCGATGAGGTTGGCGGCTAGGACGTTGGCATCCAGGGTGGCGATGAGCCCGGACATTTTGATGCCGGCCTGGCCGTTGTGATCCAGGCGGTTGCCGGCCACCCGGGTCTTGATGCCGGCCGAGGCTGGGGAGGTGGCCACCAGGGACAGCCCGTGGACCCGGTTGGCACTGAGCAGATTGTCGGTCACTGCCACCTCGCCCACCGGTTCAGCCACCTCGATGCCCGACTCGTTGGCCCAGGCCCGGTTGGCCTCCAGGGAGGACGACCCGCTGGCCCTCACCGCCAGGCCGGCCCGGGCGTTCCGCCAGGTCTGGTTGGAGCGCAAGGTCACCTCCGACGATCCGCCCTCGGCGGAGATGCCGTCACCGCCGTTGCCCACGGCCCTGTTCTCCTCGATCACCGCCGAGGCGCAACCCCGCAGGCTGATACCGGCGCCCCCATTGGAGCGGAACGTCGACGAGCGGACGTCCAGGCGTTGGCAGGGCCCGGCAACGCGAAGCCCGTCGGCGGCAGAGGTCTCAAAGACCGACTCGCGCACCACCAGGCCGGCGCCGGCCACCAGGGCGCCCACCCGCCCCCCGGTGACGGTGCTGGAGGTGACGGTGCCGCTCGATCCCGCGCCCAACCAGGCCAGGCCACTGGTGGGGCCGTCGCCGAAGCCCAGCATCTGGACCTGCGAACCCACCACTCCCATCCACCCGCCGGAGACGGCCTGAAGATAGGCCCGGCCGTCGGCCACCTCGACATCGGGCCCGCCCCGGGCCGGGTCCCAGGAGCTGACCAGGCTGTCGATCAGGGCCAGCTCCCCGCCCTGAGCCTGAATCCACACCGACCGACTGGCCCCCGACACCAGGCGCAGTTCCTCGTCGCGAATCTCCAACCGGGCCCCCGGTCCCACGCGGACCGGTTGGGATAGAAGCCACACGGAGTTCCGTCCCCGGCGCAACGCCCCCCGGTGACCCGCCGACGCCGCCAACCGGGCCAGAGTGTCTAGGTCGGCGTTGCCGGCCGCCAGCACCAGCACGTCCCCGGCCATCCCCCGCTCGGTGCTCAGGGAGGCTCCCCGGCCGGGGGCCAGGCCGAGGATCACCAGCCCGGCACTGACCACCAAAGCGACGCCGACCAGGATCGCGACCGAACGGGCTCCGGCCGTGTAGGTCCGGGATGAACTCCCCGGGCCCATGGGTCAGCCCACCCCCACCCTCACCGCCGGCGCATGAGTGGCCGCGACCAAGGGAGGGTTTGGAGGCAGCGCCCGGCGAGCCCGGCCCCGGCGGTGAACCGACCGCCGGTACAGGCCGAGCCGGACCTTGGCCACCACCTGAAGCAACCCGGCCACTAGCAATGCGGCGATTCCGAGCAGAGGCAATGGTGACCGGGCCCCACCCCCAACCTGCGCCCGGGAGGCATCGACGGTGGAGTCCACCGTCTCCACCCACCCGTCCTCTTCGACCACCAGGCCGCGGTTCGTAGCCGATATCTCCATCTTGTCCAGTTCGGCGATGCCGGTGGCCCGGACCAGAACCCCGTCGGCCACGTCGGTGACTTTCACCGCCACCAGACGGACGAAGGTGCGAACGTCGAATCCCCGCCGGCCGCCGGAGATGGTTCCCCCGGTCACCGACGTCCTAGGGGCCTCGAGGATCATGCCCGTCAACCGGGTGGAGGTGACCTTATTGTCGACCAGCGTGAGGTCGTGGGCTCCGCCATAGGCCCAGATTCCCGTCTCCGCCCGTTCTACGGTGTTGCGCGTAACCACGTTTCCACCAGCGCCCGGTTGGTTTATCCGGATTCCAACGTCGTGGTTGCGGACCACATTGTCCGACACCACGTTCGTGGCCGATCCGTGAATGGTGATGCCGTCGCCGCCGTTGGCCTCCACCAGGTTGGCCTCCACCCGGTTGCGGTCCGAAGCCCGGTCCAGGACGATCCCACTGCCCCCGTTCTTATATGAATGATTGTTTCGCATGACGCTGTCAGTAACGTCGGCGGAGACAATGAATCCGTGGCTCCCGTTTCCAAAGGCCTTATTGCCTTCTACCAGGAGGTTGCGGGTGGATGTGTGGGGGTCGAAACCATAAAAGAGATTGTCCCTGAAGACGTTGTCTATAAAACTAACATCGCGGGCGCGGTCGGTGAACACCCCGAAGAAGTTGAACGCGAACAGAGACTCCTTTGCGAATCCTGACGTATCTGCTCCCCAGTTGACCCCATACCCGGACGTTCGATCCGCACCGAGGTACAAAAACTCGCTGCCGCCGACCTCCAACCGGGAACCGTCTGAGTACAAGATGAACGGCCTTCCGTCAGCGACGTTGGTATCGGGTCCGCTCCCGTCCGCCGCCCAACCACTGACCCGCAGACCGCTGAAGCGGGCGGTCGCTCCCTGGCCCCCCATGAACACTCCGGGGAGGTCGAGGAGGCGGATCTCGCGCACCGCCGGGGCAGCGGCTTCGATGGTGATGCCCTGGGCGGAGACAATGGCGGCACCCACGGCGAAGACCCCGGGGCTGGTCTGGGTCACCCATGGCGACCCCACCGGCCCCGAGCCGGCCAGCCCCGAGCCGGCCAGCAAGGACGCCACGTCCTCGAATCGATAGGTCGACTGGCCCGGGCTCACCAGGAGCCGACCCACCAGCCGCCCACCGGCCACCAGTTCCAGGCGGCCGACCTTGACGTGAACGGCCCGGAACTCCGCCGGCCGGCTGCACGGGTACTTGACCAGCCGGAACGGTCGGATCTTGATCAGGTTCCGGGCCGAACTGGTTCCCTCGTAGAGGCGGCCCCCCGCGTCGTCGGTGGTGCCGCCCTCGTAGGCGCATCCGTCGTCGACCGGAGCCGCCTGCGCATGGGCCGGCGCATGCGCCCTCAGGGGGCCGAATCCGACCAGGGCAGCGATGGCCACGACCAGCAGCAGTCCCCGTCCAACCGGGGCCAGTGCTCGCCAAAGCTCCGGCGGGCAACCCCTATGGCAAGAACATAAATCGAGGGTACGACGGGGGCCCCCGACCCAATCGTCAAGCCACCGGATAACAGATGTTGGTCTGATGTTCTTCAGCATTTCTTTTCCGACCCCAGCTGTCGGCTCATGATTAGCACGGTACCAGCCATTTCTTCCCATCTTTGATCCAGATCATGAGCCGTACCTCTGCTGCAATCTGCGCTACCACTCGGAACGGCCACAATGCAACGGTATCGACCGTGGAGTCCACGCCGCAGAACAGATGAACGGATGCCAACCGTTTCCATAAAGGGTCCTTTACTCGCTACCAACCGTTCATACGATCGATGTCTACTGGATTGATTGGGACGGTAAGCATCCCAATCTCGCATTGCGACGTCGGCGATTCGCCGGCTGGGGACCCATGGAAAGGTGAGCCTGTGGCATCTGTGCTGGTGATCGGGGCAGGGGTGGTGGGGGCGGCGACGGGTGCGGCCCTGGCCGGCCGGGGGCACAACGTGCGCTTTGTCGACATCGACGCCCGCCGGGTGAGCGAACTGATCGGCGCCGGTTTCGACGCCACCACCACACTCTCCCTGGGACGCAGCCTCCGATCCAACGGGGACAACGGGTTGCCGTCGCCCATGCCGGAGGTGATCTTCCTGGCGGTGCCCACCCCCAACCGCGGGCATTGCTACGACCTCGGGTACCTCCGCGCCGCCGTTGGGTCCCTGGGCGCAGCCCTGGCCTCCTATCGAAGCGCCGACCCCCGAAACATCAACAACCTCGATGATCGGGATGGGTTCGTCGCCCCCATCGTGGCCGTGCGATCCACCGTGCCACCGGGAACCACCGACACCGTGGTCACCACCCTCCTGGAAGAGGCAACCGGGACCACAGAGGGTGAACTGTTCCTGACCGCCTCCACCCCGGAGTTTCTGCGGGCCACCACCGCTGCCGACGACGCCGCCGCTCCGTGGATGACCGTCATCGGAGCCCGCCGACCCCAGGCCCGCGAGCGGCTCACCCAGCTTTTCGAGCCCTTTGGTGGGGAGTTGGTGGTCTTCGACGACCCGGTCACCTCCGAGATGATCAAGTGCGTCCACAACGTCTTCAACGCCGCGAAGATCAGTTTCTGGAACGAGATGTGGACGGTGTGCCGGGCCTTGGGAATCGATCCCGACCAGGTGGCCACGACGGTGGCCCGCTCGGCCGAGGGGTCCTTCAACCCCTTCTACGGAATCCGGGGCGGGGCTCCCTTCGGTGGGGCCTGCCTGCCCAAGGACAGCGCCGGGTTTCTGGGTGTCGGGGCCGACTTGGGACTTCACCTTCGGGTCACCCGTGCGGCCGTCGAGGTGAACGACGACATCGCCCGCCTGGTGGGCCAGGAGTTGGACGTGGCCGCCGACTCCCCCGGCTGGGCCGCGGTCGCTGGGCGGCCCGAGCCGGCGGTGGCCGCGCCCGCTCCAATCTGGACCTGATGGGCCCACTGGACCCAGCGGGCCCCGTTGCCCCATTGGGCACTGGTCAAAAGCCCTGTCGTGCCCCTGGCTGAGATCGCCTACCTGGTTCCCATAGGGATCCTGGGTGTAATCCGGTGGCTCTGCTGGTTTGTCCGCCGGTTCCCGGCGGTGTTCTACCGGCCGTTCACCACCGGGTTCTCCCAACCCCTGACGGTGGTGGTGCCGGTCTACCAGGAGGACCCCGTCATGTTCCGCCGGGCACTGCGGTCCTGGCTGATCAACCCGGTCTTCGAGGTGATCCTGGTCATCGACATCACCGACAGGGCCTGCGCCACCATTGCCGCCCAGGCCGCGGCCCGGCTACGAGGCCGGGTCCGGGTGATCGAGACCGACGTGCCCGGCAAGCGCGACGCCCTGTGCAAGGGTTGGAACGCGGCCCGAACGCCTCTGGTGGCTCTGGTCGACTCGGACACGGTGTGGGCCGACGACGTCTGCCGCCTGGTTTGCGAGCCCTTCGCCGATCCCCGGGTCGGAGGGGTGGGCACCCGCCAGAACGTCTACTCGCCCCACGGCCTGTGGCAGCGCCTGGCCGACTGGTATCTCGACGCCCGCTACTTCGACGAGATCGCCGGCCAGACAGTGCTGGGCCAGGCGGTCTCGTGCCTGTCGGGGCGCACCGCCGTCTATCGGCGCCGGATCCTGCTTGCGATTCAGGACGACTTCATGAACGAGCGCTTCATGGGGGTTCCATGCATGTCCGGCGACGACAAGAGGCTGACCAGCCTGACCATCGCCGCTGGCCACCGCACCGTGTTGCAACGCTCGGCGCGGGTCTGGTCCACCTTTCCGTCCCAGACGCGCGTGTTCTTCCGCCAGCGGGTGCGCTGGGCCCGAAACACCTGGCGCAGTGACCTGCGGGCGCTTTTCGGGGGATGGGTGTGGCGCCATCCCTTCCTGGCCTTCGGGATGATCGACAAGGCCGCCAGCAGCATCACCCTTTTGGTCTCGGCCGCCTTCATGATCCTGGCCATCGCCGGGGGTCACTGGGCCACGGTGGGCATCCTGGGCGGGTGGTGGCTGCTGAGCCGTTCGGTCAAGGCACTCCCCCACCTCGAGCGACGGCCGGCCGACGTGGTCCTGATCCCTGCCTTCATCCTGGTCAGCTTTCTGATGGCCCTTGTCAAGCTGTGGGCCCTGGCCACAGTCAGGACCCAGCGCTGGCTGACCCGCCAGGTGGCCGTGGTCGACGGCCAGGTGGTTAGAACCGGCCCGGCGAGTTGAGACCAGCCCGAAAAGGTTGGCCTACAAGCCGAGAAGGTGGTCCAGACCGATGGTCAGACCAGGCCGCTCGGCCACCGCCTTGACCGCCAGCAGCACACCGGGCATGAAGCAGGCCCGGTCATAGGAGTCATGGCGGATGGACAGGCTCTGGCCGGTGGTGCCCAGCATGACCTCCTGGTGAGCCACCAGACCCCGGAGCCGGACCGAGTGGACCCGGATCCCCCCAGGCCCCTGTCCACCCCGGGCCCCGGGGACCAGTTCGTTGCGGGTGGGATCGGCCGACCAGGACTGCGACGCCTGGGCCATCCGCTCGGCGGTGAGCATTGCCGTACCGGAGGGCGCGTCCACCTTGGCGTCGTGGTGGAGTTCGAGGATCTCGGCCGACTCGAACCAGGGGGCGGCCAGTTCGGCGAATCTCATCATCAACACCGCCCCCACCGCGAAGTTGGGGGCGATGAAGCAGTTGCTGGAGGTGAACTGCGCGGCCAGGTCCGCCAGGTCCTGGTGGGTCCAACCCGTGGTGCCGACGACCGCGTGGACACCGGCGGCCGCGCACCACGCCAGGTTGGACCGGGCTGCCTCCAGGTGGGTGAAGTCCACCGCCACCTCAACCCCCGCCGAGACGAGGGCGGAGGAATCAGCGGCCATTGTGACCCCGGCCACGTCCACCCCGGTCGCGTGGCGCAGATCCAGGCCGGCGTGGTGGGGGTCCACCGCGGCTGCCAACGCCAGGTCGGGATCGTCGGCTACCGCCTTGCACACCAGCGAGCCCATCCGACCGGCGGCCCCGAACACCCCTACCCGGATCATGCGCCTGACCCTGACTGCGGCCCGGTGCCCAGCGGCCCGGTTCCCAGCGGGGACGCGTTCCCCAGGGCATTGATCAGGGCGTCGGTGCCCTTTTCGTCGAAGGGACCGACCACGCTGAGGACCCGAGGCCCGGCCGCCAGTTCGGCGGCCAGGGCCGTCACCTGCGCACCGGTGACGGCCTCAGTGGCCGCTACCGACTCGTCGAAGCTGAAGGACCGGCCGTGGACCAACTGGCCGTAGCCAAGACGGCCCATCCGCGTCCCCGAATCCTCCTGGGACAACGCGAGCGACCCCCGGAGATGGCCCTTGGCCACCGCCAGTTCCCGGTCCGACAAGCCGCTCTCGGCCAGCCGGTCCAGTTCGTGGCCGATAAGGCCCAGCACCTCGGCCGCCCTTTCGGGAAGGCACCCGGCATAAATACCCAGTAGCCCGCATTCGGCGTAGGCGCTGTGCCAGGAGTAGACGGAGTAGGCCAGGCCCCGATTCTCCCGGATCTCCTGAAAGAGACGGCTGGACATGGAGCCTCCCAGGGCCTGGTCCAGCACCGCCAGGGCGTGACGGGAGGGCGATGTCCGGGAGAGCGCGGGCAGACCCACGACCAGGTGGGCCTGTTCCGAGGGACGCTGCTCTCTCATCGACCGGAGGACATCGTCGGGGGTGAGGGGCAGCCGCGACCCGAGGTGCGAACCAACCGGCGAACCCCTGGGTGAGCCATTGACCGGGCTGTCGCCCGCCCTGTCGGAATGCAACCTTCCCCCACCCGGATTCACGACGGCGGCATTGGGCTTCTCCGCCAACCAACCGTTGAGCCGGTTGCCGATCCCGTCGGTTAGGCGGGCGTGGTCCACCCGACCGGCGGCGGTTACCACCATGTTGGCCGGCCGGTAGTGGGCGTGAAGGTAGCCGACCAGGTCGTCACGGCTCAGGGCGGAAACGGTGGCCGGCTCGCCCGCCACCTCCCGGCCGAGGGGGTGGGATCCGAACATCCCCGTCTCCACCATCTCTGTGGCCAACCCACCCGGATCGTCGCCGGTCATGGCGATTTCCTCCAGGATCACCTGGCGCTCAGACTCCACGTCGTCGGGCCGCAGAGCCGGGTCACCGACGATGTCGCACAAGATGTCCAGACCCAGGTCCAGATCGTCTCCCAGGAGCCGGGCGTAGAAGGCGGTGTACTCCTTGGTGGTGAACGCGTTGAGATCTCCTCCCACCGCGTCCACCGCCTCGGCGATGTCCCGGGCGCTGCGCCGGCCGGTGCCCTTGAACAACAGATGCTCGAGGAAATGCGACGCCCCGGCCTGCTCGGATGATTCATCCCGGGACCCGGCATCCACCCAGAAGCCCACGCAGACCGAGTGGGCACCCTCCATGGACTCGGTGACCACCATCAGTTCATCGTTCAGGCGGGTGGTCTTGATCATGCCCGGCTGAGTTGCCCCCGGAGTCAGCACCAGGTCGCGGGCGCGTTCGTCAGCGACGCCCACCTCGCCGGTCTCGGTCGCGGTCGCGGTTGCGCCGCGGCCCCTCGGTGCGGCCGGCGGCGGCGTCCGCCGGCCCCAGGTCGCCGAAGCGGGCCTTGGCCTCGGCCTCGAAGCTGTCCTCGAAGGACGCTGCCCGGCGAGCCCCGCCGAAGCCCTCGCCACCGTTGCCGGCGGCCGCCCCGGCGTCGCCCTCGTCACTGCGACGGGCGGCGGGAGCAGCCGGAGCGTCGTCGCCGGCCTCACCCACCAGGGAGAGGGCCACCTTGCCGGTGGGGTCGATGTCGTCCACCTTGACCGACACGTCCGCCCCAAGGGTAAGGACGTCCTCCACCCGCTCCACGCGCTTGCCCCGCCCCAGCTTGGAGATGTGCAGCAGCCCGTCCCGACCGGGAAGGATGTTGACGAATGCCCCGAATTTGGTGATGTTCACCACCTTGCCGGCGTACACCGCTCCCAATTCGGCCCGGGGCGGGTTGAGGATCAACTCGATCCGCCGGCGGGCCTCGGTGACGGCCGCTCCGTCCTTGGACCCGATGGTCACCGTGCCGATGGTGCCGTCGTCATCGACGTTGATATCGGCCCCGGTTTCTTGCTGCAGAAGGTTGATGACCTTGCCCTTGGGCCCGATCACCTCGCCGATCTTGTCCATGGGAATGGTGAAGCTGGTGATCTTGGGGGCGCTCGCGCCCACGTCGGAACGGGGTTCGGCGATGGCCTCGGTGATTACGGCCAGGACTGCCATACGGGCGTCGCGGGCCTGCGTCAAGGCTTCGGCCAACACCTCGGCGGGCAGGCCGGCGATCTTGGTGTCCAACTGGAGGGCGGTGACGAAGTCGGCGGTGCCGGCCACCTTGAAGTCCATGTCCCCGAAGGCGTCCTCCGCCCCCAGGATGTCGGTCAGGGTGGTGTAGCGGCCCTCGGCGAAGACCAGGCCCATGGCGATTCCGGCCACCGGCGCCTTGATGGGCACTCCGGCGTCCATCAGTGAAAGGGTCGAGCCGCACACAGAAGCCATGGAGGTGGAACCGTTGGATGACATGCAGTCCGACACCACCCGCAGGGTGTAGGGGAACTCGGAAACCGGAGGAACCACCGGCAGTAGCGCCCGCTCCGCCAGCAGACCGTGGCCGATCTCCCGGCGCTTGGGACCCCGCATGAAGCCGGTCTCTCCGGTAGCGAAGGGGGCCATGTTGTAGTGGTGCATGTAGCGCTTGGAGTCGTCGATGCCGATGGTGTCGAGCATCTGCTCCATCCGGGGCATACCCAATGTGGCCACCGACAGGACCTGGGTCTCGCCCCGCTGGAACAGGCCCGATCCATGAGCGGTGGGCAGCAGGCCGACTTCGGCCGCCAACGGCCGGATGTCGGTGGTGCCCCGCCCATCGATGCGGATTCCCTCCTCCACGATCCGGCGACGGACCACTGCCTTCTGCAGCGACCGGGCCGCGGCCTTGACCTCGGACTCCCGGCCGACCATCTCCGCTCCCAGGGTGGCCAGGATGTCGGTCACCGCTGCGGCGGTAGCTGCGTCGCGCTCGGCCTTGGACAAGATGGTGGCGGCGGCGGCGATGGCCTCGGTGCCCACCTCGGCCACCCGGGCAGCCACGTCGTCGCCGTAGTCCCGCTGGACCACGTAGGTCATGGGCGGACGGGCTCCGGCCTCGGCCACCAGTTGGCGCTGCAGTTCAATGGACTCCGAGATCCAGGTCTTGGCGGCCTCGAGGCCGGCAGCGATGACCTCCTCGGTCACCTTGGGAGCACCGTCGGCGTAGAAGGACCAGGCGTTCTCCGTGCCGCCGGCCTCGACCATCATGATGGCCACATCAGCCTTTTCGTCCGGCCCGGCGGGCAGCGCCCGGCCGGCGACGACCAACTCGAAGGTGGAGAGATCGCCTTCTTCGTAGGTGGGATGGGCCAGCCAGGTGCCATCGGTGGTCCATGCCAGGCGGACGGCCCCAAGGGGGCCGTCGAAGGGAATGCCCGAGCGCATCAGCGCAGCGGACGCTGCGTTGATGGCCAGCACATCGTGGGGGTTGCTCTGGTCGGCCCCCAAAACGGTGGCCACCACGTGGACCTCGTTACGGAACCCGTCGGGAAAGGACGGGCGCAGGGGCCGGTCGATCAGCCGACAGGTGAGAATGGCCTGGTCGGTGGCCCGACCCTCCCGGCGGAAGAACGAGCCGGGAATCTTTCCGGCGGCGTACATCCGCTCCTCGACGTCGACGGTCAGCGGAAAGAAGTCCACTCCCTCGCGGACGTTCTTGGATGCGGTGGCGGTGACCAGAACCATGGTGTCGCCCATACGGACCACCACCGCTCCGTCGGCCAGGTTGGCCAGCTTGCCGGTCTCGAATGAAAGGGTCTTGTCGGTGCCCGAAACCGGGGCCGAAACCGATATGGCCTGGTGGGATGAACTCATTTGGGAACTCCGAATCGTCGGGGCGGCCCATCGGGCCGGCCGCTGGGAGCGACAGCCGACCCAGTTCCCAGTTGTCGACCACCCGAACCGAGCTTGGTCCGGGGAGTCGGCGACTGGCAGCTGGAACAGAGTGCCGCAGAGGCTTGGTGTGGCTCGTCGCTTCGATGGTGTGGAACTTCGATGCTGTGAATCTCAGGTGCTTCGCAGAAAACAACTCCGGCCTGGGCTTGGGTTTCCCCTGCCCAGGCCGGGTATCGGCGACGCCGGTGTTAGCGACGAAGACCGAGGCGGGCGATGATGGCCCGGTAGCGCTCCACGTCCCGCTCCTTGACGTAGTCGAGGAGGCGGCGACGGCGCCCGACCATCATCAGCAACCCGCGGCGGCTGTGGTGGTCACTTCGGTGCATCTTGAGGTGCTCTGTCAGGTGGTTGATCCGACCGGTGAGGAGAGCGATCTGCACCTCGGGAGAACCCGTGTCGGTCTCGTGAAGCCTGTGCTCGCCGATGGTGGCGACCTTGTCGGGCATGGGTGATAGGTGTCCCGTCTTCCTCTCGGCCACTTGGCCTTCGTCCTGATGGAGAGGTTGCCAGCGCCAGTCCCGGCTTGGACCGGTGGTCGCCAACCTCAAAGGCGATGCCTCGGCAGGTCAGAACCTCGAGTTCGCCGATGTCGCTTCGTCAGCGCCGGACACTACCAGCCGAGCCACTCCGACCCGGGAGCGGCGGCGCCAACGTCAGTGAAGGGGTCCGACGCCGGTGGCTTCGCCGGCGTACCGGCGACGCCAGTCGGACTCCACCACCACGGAGAGCTCCAGGTAGGCGCCGGGCGGCAACTGTTCCCGCACCGCCGTTCCCACCTCCTTGAGCACCAGGCCTCCCCTGCCGATGATGATCGGCTTCTGGGACTCCCGTTCGACCAGGACCTCGCAGCGGATCATCGGCCAGTCCCACTCGGTAACCCGACAGGCCAGTGCGTGCGGGAGTTCGTCTCGCACCCGGGCCAGCAGTTGCTCCCGAACCAAATCAGCGACCCAGGCGGCTTGGCCGGTGTCGGCCACCATGTCCGGGGGGTAATAGGCGGGCCCCTCCGGCAGTCGGGCCACGATTGCCTCCCGCAGGGCTTCGACTCCCTGGCCGCTGGTGGCCGAGACCGGGAAGTACTCGGCCAGCCCCAACTCGCCCGCCCGCGTTAGCTGGGACAGGACCTGAGCCCGGGAGGCGACGTCGACCTTGTTGACCACGCACAAGGCCGAGGTGGGCACCCGCTGGGCCACGAAGCGGTCCCCCTTGCCCAACGCAGCGGTGGCGTCGAGCACCAGGCAGACCACGTCCACGCCCTCCTGCGCGTCGGCCACCGCCCCGGTGGCCGCGGCGTTGAGCTGGGCACCGAACGGTGAGCGGGGCTTGTGGATTCCCGGGGTGTCCACAAAGACCACCTGGGCTCGGGGGCCGTGGTACACGCCCCTGACCTGGCCCCGGGTGGTCTGGGGTCGGGCCGAGGTGATGGAAACCTTGGTGCCCACCATGGCGTTGACCAGGGTGGACTTGCCAACGTTGGGGCGGCCCACCAGGGTGGCGAACCCGGATTTCACCGGCCCCACCGATCAGAGCCGGCCGCCTCGGCTCTGGTCCCGGACGAATCTGATGCCGTGCGTTCGTTGCCACCGACCCCGCCGGGCGACTCGACCTTCAACGAACCGGGCCGGGCAACGCCGGCGGTGGGCTGCGCTCCTGCCGGGAAACTGCGGCCGGGCTCGACTTCGGACTCGTTCTCCAGAGCGCCTGCGGCCTCAGCGCCCTCCCCGTCGGCACCGGCAGGGTCAGTGCTTCCGGGAGCAGTGCTACCGGGAGCAGTGCTTCCGGGAGCACTGCCTACGTGGGCAGAGTCGACCGGGGCGGAGTCGGCGGGGGCGGAGTCGGCGGCTTCGGCGTTATCGGGGTCCTCGGGAACGAAGCGAACCCGCACCACCCGGCGGCCCTGCACGCGCTCGGCCACCAACCGGTATCCCTCCGCCTTTACCGCCTCTCCCTCGGCCGGCAGATGACCGAGCAGGAACTGAAGGAGGCCGCCGACGGTGTCGTACTCGCCCTCGGGGAAAGTGGCGCCCAGAAGTTCGTTCAACTCGTCAATGGCCAACTTGGCGGTGACCACGAACTCCCCGCCCTCCAGGCGCTCGAACTCCTTCACCTCCACGTCGTACTCGTCGACGATCTCGCCCACCAGTTCCTCGATCAGATCCTCCAGGGTGACCAGGCCGGCGGTGCCTCCGTGCTCGTCGACCACGATGGCCATGTGGGCCTTGGCCTTTTGCATGTCCGGCAGCAGTTCGGCCACCCGCTTGAACTCGGGAACGAAGCGGGCCGGCCGAACCAGACCCCCGACCCGGCTGGACCCCTTGCCCTCGGCCGCCGCCCTCATCAGGTCCTTGGTGTAGAGGATCCCGGCGATGTCATCGATCCCCTGCTCGTAGACGGGTATCCGGCTGAACCCGGCAGCCATCACCACCAGCGCGGCGTCGTCGACGGTGGCCCGGGCCTCGACCGAGACCATGTCGGTGCGGGGAATCATGACCTCGCGAACCACGGTGTCGCCGAACTCGATGATGGAGTGGATCAAGCGCTTCTCCTCCGCCTCCACCACCCCTTCGGCCATGGCCACATCGGTCATGGCCAACAGTTCGGCCTCGGATACGAACGGGCCCTGCTTGAGGCCCCCTCCGGGAGCAACCACATTGGCCAGCCAGATGAGGACCCGGGAAAGGATGCGGATGGGAGGGAACGACACGATGGCGTCGATCAGGGGGGCAGCCAGCAGGGCGGCCCGGTCGGAGTGCTGGACGGCGTAGGTCTTGGGGGCGGCCTCGGAGAAGACGAAGATCACCACCACTTCTGCCAACACGGCTATGGCCACACCGGCGGCACCGAAGGCATCTTCGGCCAGGATGGCGACGATATTGGCCATAAGCAGGTGGCAGATCAGCACCAGCAGCAGCACCGGGTTGAGGAAGCGCTCGGGGGTACTGACCAACCGTTGGAGGGCCAGGCCGCCCCGCTTGCCCTCGGCCGCCAGGGTCTTGGCCCGGACCGCGCTGGTGCGGGTCAGGCTGGTTTCAGCCATTGCCAGGAAGGCGGCCAGGGCGATGAGAGCGCCCACTGAGGACAGCAGCAGCCCGGTCATGGTTGGTCCCCTTCGACCTGGGCCGCCAGAGGCCGGGCCGCCTTCACCGGGGCCAACCCGGGATCCGCAACGGCCAGACCGCCGGTATGAAAGGAGGCCAAAAGCTCGCGCTCCCTGGCTTCCATGACCTCGGCCTCGGCCGGCTCGGCGTGATCCATCCCCAGAACGTGGAGAACCCCGTGGACCACCAGCAGGGCCATCTCATCGTCATAGGTTCCGGCGTGATCAGGGGCGTTTCGACGTGCCACGGCCGGACAGATCACGACGTCGCCCAAAAGGGCGGGAGCGTCGACCGAATCCAGATCCACCGGCCCGGGGCCAAGGGAATCGGCCGATCTGGGTCCGGATCGGACCACGTCGTCATCGATGGGAAAAGAAAGCACATCGGTCGGCCCGGATTTGCCCAGGAAACGGTGATTCAACTCGGCCATGGCCACTTCGTCGACGAAGAGCAGCGACATCTCTGCCTCGCCCCTCACTCCCTGGGCCACCAGGCTCCGATGGGCGAGGGCCGACCACCGGTCGACGTCGACCGGCTCGGCCTCCTGCTCGTCGGCCACGAAGACCTCGATCTCGTGCCATCCGCCCCTGGGAGCCGCGGACCACGCGGTGAGGACCTCGGATTCGTCCAGGGCGGGAGGCCGAAGGGCCCGACCAGCACCGGTTGGATAACCGTCGTCGCCGGAGGCTTCCCCCCCGGGGGCCATCATCGAGCCACCTCGGTGCCTGGCCGTCCGCTGCGGCCGGGGGCGGTGGACCGGTGGGTGGCGGCCCTGTCGGCAGCTGCCCGCTCGGCGGCCGCTTTCTCGGCTCCGGCCCGCTCGTAGGCGTCGACGATGTCGGCCACGATTCGGTGGCGCACGACGTCGCGCGATCCCAGGTGCACGAAAGCCAGCCCTTCGATCCCGGTCAGGGTGGGCTCCAAACCGATCAGGCCGCTGCGGCCGTCGCCCAGGTCAACCTGGGTGACGTCACCGGTGACCACGGCTTTGGAACCGAACCCGATGCGGGTGAGAAACATTTTCATCTGTTCTGGTGTGGTGTTCTGGGCCTCGTCGAGAATTAGAAAGCTGTTGTTGAGCGTACGCCCCCGCATGTAGGCCAGGGGCGCCACCTCGATGGTGTCCCCGTCGAGCAACCGCTTGGCCCCCTCGGGCCCGAGCATGTCGTAGAGGGCGTCGTAGAGCGGCCGAAGGTAGGGATCCACCTTGGCCAACAGATCTCCTGGAAGGAACCCCAGGCGTTCCCCCGCCTCCACCGCCGGGCGGGTGAGAACGATCCGGGCCACCTGGCGAGCGTTGAGGGCGGCAACGGCCAGGGCCACGGCCAGGTAGGACTTGCCGGTGCCCGCCGGTCCTATCCCGAAAGTGATGGTGTTGGCCGCGATGGCGTCGGTGTAACGCCGCTGCCCCACCGTCTTGGGTCGGATCACCCGGCCGCGGGCTGATCGGAAGATTTCCCCGGCGGCCACCGCCGACGGGCTTTCGTCGGCCTTGACCATGTCGATGGTGCGGGCGACCTCGCCCTGGTCGAGGGCCTGACCCCGGCCCAGCAGCACCACCAGTTCGTCGAAAAGCCGGCCCACCCGAACGGCTTCGGGACCAGCCGCGGTGATCTCGTTGCCCCGCACCAGGATGTCTGTGCCGGTAAACCCGGCCTCCACCTGTCGGAGCAACTCGTCCCCCTGGCCGACCAGGTCGACCATCAGGTGGACATCGGGAATCAGGACCTTCACCGGGGAGGTGGCCAACCGGTCGCCGAACCCCACCGTCACGTGCAGCCCTGCTGGCCGCTGGTCAACCGGGCGGCCACCCCATGGCTCGTCCGCCCAGGAGGTGCATGTGGAGATGGCCCACGGTGTTCTGGGCGTCGTGCCCGACGTTGAACACCAGTCGGTAACCCTGTTCGGTGAGGCCCTCGGCCGACGCCGCCCGTTGAGCGGTGCTGAACAGTTCGGCCACGGTTTCGGCGTCGCTGGGCCTCACATCGTCGGCGGAGTCGATGTGGCGACGAGGGACCACCAGAACGTGGGTGGGCGCCTGGGGGGCGACGTCCCGGAACGCATACGTGGCGGGTCCCGAAGCCACCTCGTCCGAGGGGATTTCGCCATCCACAATGCGACAGAACAAGCAGTCCGCTCGAATGCAGCGAAACGCTAGTCCGGTACCGGCCCCGGGAGCCGCCAGTTGGGGCGACCCGGCCGATGCCAACAAAGGTAGTCACATCGCCAGAAATGCCAACCGGGATGGTTCCTGGCCGGGCCAAGTAGGTCAAACTGTTCGCATGCGCAGGATCACGGCGGTCGCTGCAGCCGCAACAGCCCTTGTCTGCGCCCTGGGCACTCTCGGCCTCGGGATGGTGGACCTCCAAATGGGCCTCGGGTCAACCCGAACCCGGGCGGCCCCCGGACCCGAAAGCAGCCTCAGCCGTCCCCATCAGCCGCAAGCGGCTGTCAACCGGGTCAGCTTCCAGGCCGATCCGGGTGCACCTTTGGGCCAGCAGTGGCTGGCACGAGGATCAGCCTTCACCGCCGTTTTCACCGCTTCCTCCGCCGTGGTCGCCCTGCCCGGGCCGTACGGCTCCGCCAACCTCGAACTACGCCCGGTCGGGGCCAACCCATCCCGGCCGGCAGGCGGGGGATCGGCCAGTGCACTCACCTACCTTCGCTCGGGACAGGCCCCGGTCGAGGCCTCGGCCTGGTCCCAACTCAATTATTCCGAGGTCTGGCCCGGCATCGACCTGATCTACCGGGACAACTCGGGCCGCCTCCAGCACGACTTCGTCGTCAAGCCCGGCGCCGACCCCGGGCAGATCGCCATGGCCTTCGACGGCGCCCGATCGTTGTCGATCACTCCGGGCGGCGATCTGGCCGTGACCCTGGCCGACACATCCTCCGCCCGCTTCGCCCGTCCGGTGATCTACCAGCAGACGCCCGATGGTCGGCGGGCTGTGACGGGCGGGTTCACCCTCCTGGGACCGGACTCGGTTGGATTTCACCTGGGCGCCTACGACCCTTCCCTGGTGCTGGTCATCGACCCCACCCTTTTGGGTTCGAGCTACCTGGGGGGAGGCGAGGACGACGAAGCCACCGCCGTGACCCTCGACAACGCGGGCAACGTCTACGTCGTCGGCCACACCGCCTCCATCGACTTTCCTTTGGCCAGCCCGGCTCAGGACCGGCTCAACACCACCAACCCGGGAGCCAAGGACGCCTTCGTGGCCAAGCTGGCCCCCGACGGGGGCCAACTCCTGTGGACCACCTACCTGGGGGGAGCCGGCGACGATTTCGCCAACGCCGTGGCGCTGGGCCCTGACGGTTCGGTTTTCGTGGCCGGGCAGACCGCCTCGGAAGACTTTCCTCGGGGCCCCGCCCCGGTGGGAGGCTTCGGAGGGGGAACGGCTGACGGCTTCGTGGCCAAGTTGGCGGCCGACGGCTCCGCTCTCGTCTACGCGAGCTTCGTCGGCGGTGTCGGGGTGGACAACGCCCGCTCCCTGGCCGTGGACTCCGCCGGCCGGGCCACCATCGCCGGATCCACCAACTCCACCAACTTCCCCGTGGCCGGCGGCCTACCGGCCCCGGCCGGTGCCACCGCCACCGACGCCTTCGTGGCCCGGCTGGACCCGGCGGGTGCCGCCATCGAGCAGGCATCGCGCCTGGGTGGCGCCGGGTTGGACGAGGCCTTCGGCCTGGCCCTCGGCCCCGACGGGGGCGTGGTGGTGGTCGGCAGCACCTCGTCTGGCGATTTCCCGGTGGCCGGTCCCAATGTCGCCCCCTATGCCGAAGGCATCGGGGAGGACGCGAACCCTTCTGACGCTTTCGTCACCCGGCTGTCTCCCGATGGCACCGCCCTGGTTTATTCCGGGTTCCTGGGCGGCGCCCGGGCCGATGCCGCCACTGCCCTGGCCGCCGGCCCCGACGGATCGGTGACGGTCGTGGGTTCCACTGCGTCGGACGACTTCCCCACCGAGCGGCCTCTGCAGGGGGAACTCAGCGGTCCCACCGATGCCTTCATGACTCGCCTGGCCCCCGACGGTGCCAGCCTGGTTTTCTCCAGCTATTTCGGCGGGAGCGGGGACGACGGCGCCTCCAGCGTGGTCCTTGACGTCGAGGGCCGGACCTGGCTGGCCGGAACCACCTCCTCGGACGACTTCGAGACGGTTCAGCCTCTGCAGCGCCGGGCCGCCAGCACGGAGTTCGAGTCCTTCATCGCCATACTCGACGCCACCGGCGACGTGCTCGACGGCTCCACCCTGTTGGGCGGCAGTGGAGTGGACCTGGCCACCGGTCTGGCCGTGACCTCGGATGGATCGGCCTGGCTGGTGGGATCGTCCACCTCTGATGACCTTCCCTCGGCGCCCGGGGCCACCGACCGCCAGACCGCCGCCGGTTCCACCGACGCGTTCGTGGCCTGGATCGATGGCCAGGGGGGGCTGTCGCGCGACGAGGGCCAGGGCGGTCATCAGCGACGCCTGCAGATCCTCACCGCCAGTACGGCCATCTTGTTGTTGGCCTCGGTCTTCCAGACGTTGCACCTGCGCCGGACCGCAGGGCGCGACGACGGCTGGCACCTGCCGGTCAACCTGCCCGGCCGGGGCCGGGAGTCCCTGACCGTGGATGACGACACCTGGGAAGGCCCGCTCTCGGCCGGTTCGATCGGCGATCCCGATGTGGGCCAGGGTGACACCGGCGGGTTTCTGGGGCCCCAGCCTTTCCCGCCGGCGGGCGGGGCGGCTGACGGTGGCCGGTTGCCGGCCGACCCCGGCTCCGGGTACCGCCAAGAGGCGACCAGCCAACCGGGCGGGCCGTCCGAGGGCGGCGCGCCCTGGGACCTGCCCAGCTCCCCTTACGGGCTAGCCGACCCAGGATTGGTCCTCGACGACACCGGCTTTTGGGACCTTTTCCCCGATGATTTCTCCGGCGCCGGTTCAGGCCGCCGGAGTCCGGCGGAGCCCGGCGGATTCCAGGTTGACCCCCTGGTGGCCGAGGGCGAACCTCCGGCCATGTCCGAGGTCGAGTCGTGGATGCGGGAGCTGGCCGCGGACGCTTCGCCGGCCGAAGCCCTCCCCTCCGATCCCCCGGCAGGCACATCCCCCGCCACCGGTGACCCCGAACCAGACTCTGACGCGTACTACGAGCAGTCGCTCACTTTTGACCAGACGATCTCGATGGGCCCCGCAGTCGTTGAAGCCACGAGTCAGTCCTTCGGTGATCCGCTGGCATCACCTGACGACGAGCCGCAAGCCGCCGAGCCCGACACTGAGTCGCCCACGGCCGAGCCCCCGGTGGTCGCACTAGAGGACGAGGTCGCACTAGAGGACGAGGTCGCACTAGAGGACGAGGTCGCACTAGAGGACGAGGTCGCACTAGAGGACGAGGTCGCACTAGAGGACGA
>JBQTHD010000006.1:0-57015 GCA_052390275.1 Acidimicrobiales bacterium
CGACATCCTGCGGGCCATCCGCAGCTTCGACCCCTGCATGCCCTGCACCACCCACATGGACACCGGGGCCGGCACCATCGTGCGGGAGGTCAACTCCTGCGGATGCACGCTGGAGTAGTTCCCCACAGATCCAGCAGCGTCGAAGGTTGACGAGCGCCACCCCGGCGGGTTCGCCTCGCCGGGGTGGCGTTTTTCTTTCACCAAGCAAGCGCCCCCTGCATCAGGCAGCCTTTGCTCCATGTCTTAGCCTCTGTCCAGTTGTCGCCTCCCAGGAGGCGCCCGCCGCCGTCGAAGCCGGTTCAGTTCGCCTCTGATCAAGTTGTTCATTCCCTGTTCCAAGGAGCCTGTCGCCACGTGTCGTCCGATTCCGCCGTAGAAGACAACGCTGTAAAGCCGAACGATGCAGTGCCGTCGTCGGCAACCGCCGAACCGGCGGCCTCGGCCCCATCCGTCAGGGTTCTGGTGGGCGGGCTCGGCCTTCCCTGGCTGAGGGACCTGGATTTCGGTACGCAGTTCCTGCGTCGCATCGACGGCATGGAGTTCCCGCCCGACGTGGTGTTCGAGGATCTGTCGTACTCGGCCCATCGGGTCCTGCACACGCTTCAGGACATCGCCCCCGCCAAGGTCGTCCTGGTGGCGGCCATGCCCCGGGACGACGATCCCCCCGGAACGATTCGCCGCTACCAATTGGACCTGACCCCGCCCCCGGGCGATGAGGTCGTGGACCGCTTGGGTGAGGCAGTTGGCGGAATCATCGACCTGGACCACACTCTGGCCATCGTTCGTTACTGGGGCGGTTTTCCCACCGATACGGTGATCATCGAGATCGAGCCGGCCGACCGGGCCTTCGGCCTGGGATTCTCGCCGGAGGTGGAAGCCAAGGTTGACGTCATCTTGGAGATGGTCCGCCTCGAACTACTCCCGGCCGATGTTTCGGCCATGGACCCCACCGCAGCGACGCCCCCGGGCGCCTGAGTCCAACGGTGGCTACGAGAATGGGTGACGAGAATGCCTGACATCGAGGAACTCGCTTACGACGACATCATGCCCCGGGTGGGCGAGTTGGCCGAGGAGCTCATGGAGCATCCCGACGGCGGCGTGCGTGCCTCGGTGGAGGAACTGCTCGACCTGGTCGATGCCTTCCATCGGGAGGGCCTGGGCCGTCTCATCGAGATGGTGAGGGCCTGGCGGGGCGACATCTTTCTGGAGTCGGTGGCCAGAGATGATGTCACCGGCCTCTTCTTGGCCACTTATGACCTGGGGCAGTTCCTCGACGAGCGGGACATCGCCGAGGCCCAGACGGCCGTCGACGCCGCTCTGGAGGAGATGCGTCCCTTCGTGGAGTCCCACGGGGGAATGATCACCGTCGACTCCATCCTCGACGGCGTGGTCACCGTGCAGATGCTGGGATCCTGCGACGGTTGCCCCAGCTCTGCGGCCACTCTCAAGGGTGGGGTGGAGGAGGCCCTCCGCCGCCACTGGCCCAACTTCCGTCGTCTGGAGGTGGCTGATCCCCCGGCTCCGGAGCCCGAGGCGGTTCCCGAACCCCAGGCCCCCCTTCTTCAGATCGGCAAGAAGAAGCCGGCCGCCGGTGACCTCGGCGGGTGATCCTCCTCCCGGCTGGTGAAGGGACGTGCGCCCGGGTTATGACCCGCTTCACCACCAGCACCGCTGCCCCGGTACCGGGCAAGTCACCTGATTCGGCTCCGGCCCGATGACGACCATGGCCGATCGGGCCGAGCCCTACACCGCGGAAGAGATCGCCTACCGGGCCCGGGCCCTGGCCCAGACGCATCCCTTGAGCCCTCGAGCCAAGGCCCTGGTGGACCGGGTCGTGCGAGAGCAGCAGACAGCTCAGCCGACGGCCGAGGTGGGCCGGTGGGCGGGGGCGGCGATGCTCACCGGCTACTGCCTCCGTCGGGTGGAGGAGGCTGTGTCCGGCCGGGACTCGGCCACCGCCCCCGGCTCCGGGGAGCAGGCCAGGCCCGCCTATCCACGCCCCGCCGATCCAAGCCCCGGCGATCCAGGGTCCGGCGATGGCCTGGCGCCGCCGGACGGTGGCTCATCTGCGGCCGCTGGGTTCGAACCGGAGGATTTCGATCTCGACGGCTTGGCCGCCGCCGCCCGGATCGTTGCCGATGAGCTTGGTGGGGACGGCCCCATCCGCCACTCGTTGGTGGACATTGACCGGACCATTGAAGGGCTGGACCGGATCATCGCCTCGGAAGTGGCCAAGCGGCTCGATCACTGGGAGACCGAACTCGAAGCCGATGCCCGGGCCGAATTGGAGGAGTACCTGACGTGGTGGGTGGTCAACGGTTACGCCGTGCGGGTGGCCGAGATGGCCGGCGCGGCGGCCGGGTGAAGCCCGACGGCCTGGTATCGACCTCCGGCTCACCGATGAACTCCCTGGCTCGGGCGCCCGGCGTCCGGTGTGCGGAGCGGCGGCCGGGATGAAGATCCTGGTGGCGGGCGTGGGCAACGTCCTGCGGGCTGATGACGCATTTGGCTGCGTGGTGGCTCAGCGCCTGGAGGCGATGGACCTGGGGGAGGGGGTCAACGTCATCGAGACAGGCATCGGGGGCATCGCCCTGGTCCAGGAGCTTCAGTCCGGCTACGACGCACTGGTGGTGGTCGACGCAGTGGATCGCCAGCGTGAACCCGGTTCGGTCATGCTGATCCGTCCCGATGTGGTCGACGTCCACGCCCTCACCCCCGAGGCCCGGGCCGACATCCTGGCCGACATGCACCTGGCCACGCCGGGCCGAGCCATGATGCTGGCCCGAGCCTTGGGCGTCCTGCCGGCCGAGGTGCTGATGGTTGGCTGCCAGCCCGTGGACCCCGATTCGGTGGGCACCGAGATTTCAGCCCCGGTCCTGGCTGCGATCGACATCGCGGTGGCCGAGATCGTTGCCCATATCCGTCGCCTCCACCAGGCCGCACCGGCGGCCGAGACGGATCGACCGGCCGGAGAAGGTCGGGCGACCCCAGTGGCCGCCGGCCCGGTGATAAAGGAAGGCTGATGGCTGAGGATCGATCGACCGTTATCGCCGGGTTGGAGCGCCAACTGGAGTCCACCCCCCGGGCTACCCGGCCCCACGAGCACGCCATCGTCGCCTACCGGTTGGGGATGGCCTACTCCGAGGCTCCCGGGGCCAACCCGGCCGACGGGCTGCGCAAGGCACTGGCCTGCTACGACTCGGCCGCATCCATCTTCGATCCCATCCTGGAGCCGGTCCAGCACGGTCGGGTCCTCAACGCGGCCGGTGCCGCCCACCGCGGCCTGGGCGATCGGGCCAAAGCGGCCGCGCTCTTCGAGAAGGCGGCCACCCTGCTGGCCGAGGCCGGCGACAACGAGCGCGCAGCGGTGTTCAACAACCTTGGCCTGGTCCGAGCCGAGATGGGCCAGGTTCCGGGAGCCATCGAGGCCTTGGGGCAGGCCGTCGACCTCTTCGACGCCGACACCCCCGAGGGGCGCCGGGGGCGGGTGGCCACCCTGGTGAACCGGGGCCAGGCCAACACTGCGCTGGGCACCGACGAGTCCCTGGACGAGGCCCTGTCGGATTTCGAACAGGCCCGCGCCGACCTGGATCCGGACGAGGCCCCCTATCACCAGGGCCTGGTTGAGCACAGCGTGGGCGTGACCTGCAGCGCGCTCGCCACCAGGCGCCCGGAGGAGGCCAAGCCCTTTCTGAAGGAGGCGGTCCGGGCCTTTACCGCCAGCCTCGAGGTCTTCACCCGGGCCGGCTTTCCTTTCCAGTTTGCCCTGGCCAAGCACAACCTGGGCTTGGCCTACGCCGGCCTGGGGGGTACTCAGAACCGTCGACGGGCGCTGGCCTGCTTCGAAGATGCGGTCGGCACCCTCGACACTCGCCTGCACGGTGATGCGTGGCGTCAGGCCTACGGCTCCCTGGAGCGGGTTGAGAAGGCTTTGGCCGAGGCGGCACCCGGGCTGACCAGGACCGGCCACTTCGTCTCTTTGGCTGCGACCGTTGGTGACGAGGAGCGGATGGCGATGGTCAAGGAGCGCCTGGCCCACCTGCTGGGGTCGCCCGAGCCCCGCCGGACCAACGGTCTGGTGGAGTTCGTGGTAGCCACCGGCCACCTCGACGAGGCCGGGGCCCGCACCATCTTCGACATCAGCCTTCAGTACGTCATGGAGCTACCCCAGGAGAACCACGAGGTGACGCTCGATGCCATCTACAAGGCGGTCAATCTGCTCGACCCCGACGCACGGGGAACGGCCGACCGGGCGCTGGACCAGGCCATCGGCGATGCTCTGGGTGGAGTGCAGAGAATCCACGTACGCGACTACCTCTACACGCTCGGATGGGAGCGGCCATGACCGATGAAGCCAACGGATCGACGAACGGCCACGCCAACGGAGGCGTCCCCCCGGTGGACCCCGGTCCCACCCCGGCGGTGATCGTCGAGCGGTTCGTCGACGCCATCGCCTGGGGTGAACATCGCACCGTGTGGGAACTGTTCGGCTCCCAGGCCCGGAACACGGTTCTGAAGGTGGCCGGGCTGCGGGGGATGGACGACGACCTGGTGGCCCGCCTTCGGGATTCGACAGCCTCGGCCGACGAGTACAACGAGTTCCTCGCCGACCTGGTTCTCGGCCTGCGGGCTGATCTGGCCGGCAACGACCTGGACTCTCTCCAGTACGAGACAGACGAGGTGGCTCCGGGCCCCGGCCAGGCCCGGGTGGTGCTCAACGTTCCGCTGGCACCCACACTGGGCGGCGTCCTGCCTATGGGCTCGGTCGAGTTGGAAGTGGAAGATGGTTCCTGGAAGGTGGTCCGAGTGGTTCCGCAGGTGACCAAGTGATGGCCCCCGGGGGGGCCGGACCCGACGAAGCCGAGGCCAGCCCAGCCGAGGCCAGCCCAGCCGGACGTGGCGGGTCAGGGCCGATCGGTAGGCCCAGGGCCGTCGGCCGGCAGGAGGCGGCGCCGGTGTTTGCGGCCGACACGACGGAGCGTTTCGGCCGGCCGTTCCGACACTTCCCTGTGGCAGTCTCCGCCGAGGCCATGGCCCAGGCCTGGGCGAACACCGAGGACGGGCCCGAGGGTGCAGTCGTTCTGGTCGATCACGAGATCGGCCCCCGGGGCCTGCATGGTCGGCTGTGGACCACGCCGTTGGCCGATTCGCTGCTCTGCTCGATCGTGGCCCGGCCGCTGCTCTCTGCCGAGGAGGGGGAGGTGATGTGGCTGGTGGCCGGCCTGGCGGTGGCCAAGGCGGCCGAGTCTGTCTCGGGGTTGAAGGTCTCCACCTGGTGGCCCGACGAGGTGGTGGTGGCTGGTACCCGCGACACCCTGGCCGCGGTCCGGGCCGAGATAGCCCTGGGGCCGGGCAAGGTGAAGAATGTGGTGCTCACCGTTCGTATGGATCTGATCCGCCTGGGCCTGGGTCGCGAGGGCCGGGATCAGGCGCTCGAGGCCCTGGTGGTTGCCATGGACGAGATCGCTGCCGACCTGGCCGCCGAGGGTCCGCCGGCGGTGGCCGCCGCCTACGAGGGGCGGTGCGCGGTGCTGGGCCGCCGGGTCAAGTTGACGCTGCTGCCCAAGGGGGAGACGCGGGGGGTGGCTTCCCGGGTCAACCGCACCGCCCGCCTGGAGTTGGAGTCGCCCACCGGGATGGTCGAGCGGATCGGGGTGGACCAGTTGAGGACTCTCGAAGTCGTCTGACCCCGGCTCGCCGCCAACTCAGGGGAACACTTGTAGGCAACACGCTTGGCACGAAACGAAAGGGGAGGGGCTGATGAGCCCCTCCCCGTTGTCGTTCTCCAAACGTTGCGAGGAGGGCGTGGCCTCCTCAGGCGATCAATCCCGCAGGAAGCGGGTGTCGTTGTCGCGGATGATCCGCCGCATGGCGATGTCGTAGACCGACCCCCCCAGCGAGGCGACGTTCTTGTTGGCCACGTTGGACAGGGCCGACTCAAGGCCTGGCGCATAGGCCGGCACGGTGTTGGTGCCGTCGTGCAGCTCACCCGGCTCCATGTGGATCTCATCGGCTTGGGTGTAGTCCCGCGGTCTGGCGCTCATTCGTTTACCTCCCGGTCAGTGGCCTGGGCCCGTTGTGGACCGGCAGCCTGATCTATTTAAGCGGCAGCGAAGTTCTACGAGTGGGCGTGAGTCTAGGAACATTTTTCTCCCCGGTCATGCCACCGGGCCCAGACGACCCGGGCGGTCGGGCTGTTGGGCGCGCGAGGATGTTGGGAAATGGGGATGCTGCCCTGGATCGGGGCTGGCAGCCCGCCAAAGGCACCCAAGTCGGCCAGTGATCACGACCAGGAGGAAAACATGAAGCTTGGAGTGGTGGGCAAGGGCGGCGTTGGAAAAACGACCACCTCGGCTCTTCTGGCCAAGGCCTACGCCGCTCGGGGGGACCGGGTTCTGGCCATCGACACCGACTCCAACCCCAACCTCGCTTTCAGCCTGGGCCTCGGGGCCGAAGCCGCCGACGAGGTACCCCTCTTGCCCCGTTCTCTCGTGGTGGGTTCGGGTGGGGGTATCACCCCGGCCGATTTGGTCCGCCAGTACGGGGCCGTCACTCCCAGCGAGGTGACGCTTCTGCACGCCATGCGCATAACCCAGGCGGGCGCAGGTTGAACCTGCGGTAGCCACGCTGCCGTGCGCAGCATCCTGGGAGCGGCCATCGACGAAGAGGCCGACGTCACGCTGGTGGACATGGAGGCCGGTCTTGAGCACCTCAGCCGTTCGGGCGGGACCCTGGCCCATGCCGACGTGCTCCTGGTCATCATGGAACCGAGCCGTAAATCGATCCTTACCGCCGGTCGAACCATCGTGCTCGCCGCCGAATTGGGCCTGAGCCGGGTCTACGGGGTGGGCAACAAGGCCCTTCTGCCCGACGATGCCGAGTTCTTCCGCCAGGTCTGTGGCGAATACGGGGTGCCGCTGGCCGGGATCATTCCCGCCAACGCCGATGTGGTCGAAGCCGACCGGTTGGGCATCCCTCTGCCCGACGGCCAGGGAATGGCGGTCCGCCAGGCCATCGACGACATAATCGCCTTCGTCGACGGGGTCATGGAGCCCCAACCGACAGCCTGAACCCGGCTCTGTAACCGCCAACCCCGGTTGTGGGTGGGCGGAGCCAGATTCTCCACCTCGACGGGGCGGCCCTTGGCGCGCCTCCACCGGGACCCGCCACCCTTGTGGAGGCTGGCGCTAGCGGCCGTGGGCAGCCGTCAGAGCTGTTCTTGAGCAGCCCCGGAGCAGCCCCTGAGCAGCCCCTGAGGACAGCCGGGCTACAGCCGTTGATCACAGGGCTTTCGCACTAGAGGTTGCGGACATACAATGCCCCCGCTCAACCCAGCCGCCATTCTCCGGTACCAGCCGGACAAGCGGATATCAACGGAGGTACGTCCATGGCCCTCTGGTGGATCGGCAACATCGTTCTCATCGCCGTAGTCGCGCCAACCTGCCTGTTTTTCCTCAACCGGGTGTTGCGGCCGATCTATGAGATCAAGGCCTATGCCGACGACATCCTCGATCACGGCGTCAAGCTCACCGGCACGCTCGACTCGGTGCCCAAGCTGTTCACCACCCGCGACCTCACCTCCACCGCTCGGGCCAACGCCACCCGCTACGGCGCGGCGCTGGGCCGGATCCTCTAACCCGACCCCCGGGGGCCGGACACCGGTCCTCTTAGTCTGTGAAGGGAGTTCCCCCATGGGAATCAGTGCAGTGACCATCGTCACCTTGGTCGGGGTGGGCATCATCGTGGCCGCCCTGGCCTTCTACCTGATCGCCATCGCCTCCACGCTGACCAACGTGAGCTTCACGGTTGGAACCGTTCTGGTTGGTGTTCGTTCCATCGCCCAGGCGTGTGAGCCGTTGGCTCCGGCCGTGCGCGACATCGCCAGCAACGTGGGCGCCATCGACGAGGGCTTCGAGGCTCTGGTCACCGGAGGTGAGCCCCGCTCCCGCAAGGTCGCCGGCGGCCTACCCCACGGCACGGCCGCCTACCGCCCCCGCATCTCGGGCTTCTAGCCAGCCGCCGTACCCGGTCGCCACTGGCGACCGTCAGTTTCTGTTGACCAGGGCCTCTTCGGGGGCACTGGTCCGCGTTCGCGCCCTGGGTGGTCGAACAACCGTTGTTTGTGTGAGATCGGCGGTTGCGTCGCCAAGGGTCGTGCCGTAGAGTCCGCTCGTCCCACAGTCCGTGGGAAATCAGCGGGTAACCGAGCCGCAACCTCCACCTCTGCGTCGCAGCCCGTGAGCTCGCCAAGCCCGGCCAAACTATGCAGGGGGGAATGTATGACGAAGCGGTGGAGATCATCCGCCGATGAACGGGGCCAGGCCACGTTCTCGTTGATCCTCGTGCTCGTGGTGGTTGCCATCGCTGTCGTGCTGTTGCAGCGGACTGCGTGGACCGCCGAGAGCATCAATGACAAGGCCGGCAACATCGCCAAGACCGGTGGGGGCATCAACACCGCCACGGCGGCGGTGCTCAAGCTGGAGCGCACCAACGAGCTCGCCAGCTCCATTCTGGAGACGGCCAAGCCGCTGGAGGGCCAGCTGAACGAGGTCATCCGGCTCGCCGTCTCCATCGACGGCCTGGCCACTTCCATCAACGGCACGGCCGGCGCCATCAACGGCACCGCCCGGGGCATCAACGGCACGGCGTCCACCATCTTGGGTACGGCCCGTCACATCAACGACGGCGTCGCCCAGATCAACACCAACCTGGACACCACGCTGGCCCTGGCTGCCGAGATCAAGAACGACACCGGCGGCATCCTGGGACAGGCGGGCCGCATCAACCGCCTGGCCGACGCCATCAACTCCGGCCTGCTGGACGGCTGAGGGAAAGGGAGAAGACACAATGGTCCAAACCATGTCCTCAGCAGCTGATTTCCGCTCCACCTCGCGTCAGCGCGGTGTGGACGATCAGTCCCAGTTCCTCAGCCGCTGGCTGAAGGTCTGGGTGATCCTGCTCACGGTGGTCACCCTCGTGGTGGTCGCCTACCTGATCATCATCACCAACTCACTGGCCAGCATCAACGGCAACCTGGTCACCGCCGACCAGGCGGTTACCGGAGCCGGTGGCAACGTCACCACCCTGCCCAACCAGGTCGACCGGATCAACGCGGCCCTTTCGGGCATCGACCCGGCCCTCAAGCCGATCCCCGGCCAGGCCAACGAGATCATCGCCAACCTGACCTCCATCAACGACAAGCTGACCACCACCGATGCGTCCCTCAAGGACACCTCGGCCATCCTGGTCAACGTCCTCGGCACGGTCAACAACGTGAGCGGCCTGCTCATCGATGCTGACGAGCCGGGCGACGACCTGGGCGTCCAGGACATCCACCAGCGGGTGGCCAAGATCAACGGCCGCACCTCGCCCCGCCAGGGATCGGCCAGCGCCGGTGGAACCACTGGTCCGTTCGGGGGCACTGTCGGCAGCCTGAACAACGCCGAGGTGGACGCGGCCAACATCCTGGCCGGTCTGACCTCCATCAGTGGTCACCTGACCAGCGTCTGCCAGTCGCCGGTGGCCGGTGTTGCTGCCACGGGCGGTAGCTGTGGGTAGCCGTGGGCGACTCCGCCTCGCCGGCGAGAAGGGGATCGTCGGGTTCAACCTGGCGCTCACCATTGCCTTCGCTCTGTTTGCGGTCATCGAGCTAAGCCGGGTCACTCTGGCGGCGAAGCAGATCGACGACCGGGTGAAGGTGATCACCAATGAGGTCGGTCCCGGTTCGAACGTGAGCCGGCTGGACGAGACCAAGATCCTCGACACCGTCGGCCAGACGGCAGAGGACATCTTGGCTGCGGCTGCGCCTCTCACCGGGCAGGCTCAGCAGATCCTTGACGCCACCGAGAGCATCGACTCGACGGTTTCGGACATCCGGCGCAACGCCAGCGAGATCAACGGCACCGTCCGCTCCATCGACGCCACGGCCACCGCCCTTCAGCCGGTGGTGGTCTCCATCAACGGCAACTCGGCCGGGGTAACCGTGGCCGGTGGTGGTGTCGAGGACATCAACCGCCGGGCCGATCTGGCCATGCCTCCGGTGGCCGGGATCCGGGACGACCTCAACCGGGTATCCGGTCTGGTCGGCCTGGGTGGAACGGCTGGACACACACCCGGAACGATCCACGAGCACGTCAACTCCATCAACTGCGCTCCGATCCTGCTTGCCCCCGGTGGGTGCAACCAGTTCTGAGCCACCCGGCCGGGCAACCCGGCCAGCGATAAGAGAAGAACCCGGCCTTTTAGGGCCGGGTTCTTCTTTGTCCCGGCGCCGGTGGCCGGGCCGAGATCATGGGCGACGTTGCCTGTTCGGCGAGGGGTGTATTCCCGGTCAGATGTCCGGGTCGCTGCGGAAGCTGGAGACGATCTGTTCGAAGATGGGCTGTAGGCGGTCGGCATCGGCCTCGCTGGACTGAAAGACGATCTGGTTGGCCTTGCGGCCCCGGAACAGGAAGTAATGGAAGTGCACCCCCCGCTCCCCGCTGCCCTCGTCGACGTAGGTGTAGAAGTAGAAGTAACCCGGCATCCCGTCGATGGTCACTTCCTTCTGGTCGAGCACCTGAGCGGTGTCGTTACTGCCAACCACCCCGTCGGTCACCGCCTTGATATTCACCAGGTTCTCGGCCGTGGTCGCCTGTTCGAAGCGCTGGACCCGGACGGTGAACCCGTTGATACCGCTCTCCCTGGCCGCCAGGCGCACGCTCTGGTCGTCGGAGGCCAACTGCTCCCAGGCCCGGGGGTAGCTGATGACGAAGCCGGTGGCCGGGTCCCGGTCGGCGAAGGTTGTCAGGGCGTCGGCGGCAAGGGTGGAGGGCGGGGTGGGCGCGGCGGTGGTGGGGGTCACGCCGGCGGTCGTGCTGGTGGCCGCCGGGTCAGCGGCGGGAGGCCCGGAGGTGAGCATCACCGCGCCCACCACGGCCGCCGCCGCGGCCACTAGGCTGACCGCCACGACCGGAGTCCTGCTCCTGCTGGCCGAGGAGCCGCCCGCCGCCGGGACCGGCTGTGGGCTGGGCTGATCGTCTGGGAGTCTTGAGGACTGGCCGACCGGGCGATTGGAGACGGGGCGCGCCCGGGCCGACCCTGGCCGAGCTCGGGCCGGCGCAGTGTCGGCGGCCGGCGCCGTGTCGGGTGGCGCCGTGTCGGGTGGCGCAGGCTCGGCGGCCGGCGCAGTCTCGGGTGGCGCAGTCTCGGCCGGCGCAGTCTCGGCGGCCGGCGCAGTGTCAGCCGGTGGCGAAGTGCCGGCCGGCTCCGGCGACGACGAGGGGTCGGGGACAGACGGCGAATCAGTAGGCGTCACCAGGGGTTTCTCCTCCGTGCGGGCGGCCGGGGTCCGGGCGGAAGCGTCCGGGGAGGCGGGTGAGCCCCCGCCGGGGCGCTGCCAGGTGTCGGCGGGCAGGTGGGCGGATGACCAGGTTAGAACCGGCCGTTGACCGCTACGTGCCAGGAGTCTATTGTGACCGGGCATTCAACGGAAGGGGTGTGCATGTTCGGTGCGGTTGTCCTAACCGGTTGGTACGTTGGTTACGCCATCGCCGCGGTGGTGATCACCATCGTCGTGGTTCTGGTGGCCATAATCCTGTCGCTTGCCCGTCGAATCGGCGTTCAAGCTGCGGGCATTACGGCAGCCCTCGACCAAGCTCGTATAAACACCTTGCCCTTGTGGGATGTTGACAAGGTCAACGGGGGGGTCCGTTCGATTATCCGCAGTGCCCAAGAGGCACGCGCCGCGCTCGGAGGTGGCCAGTAGTGATCCTTGCTGATGTGGCAAGTGAGCATGTGACTTTTTGGTGGGTGACACTCGGCCTTGGTGCCGTGGTTATCTCCGCAGTCATCTTGCTCCTGTCGCTCCTAGTGACGTTCGTCGATGACATCGACAAGAACGTTCGGGAGGTGTGGGACGTGGCTACCCGGGTAGCCCAGAACACGGCGACCACCTGGATGCTCAACCAGACCGGCGCCCTCACCTCGGAGCTTCGCTCAGAGGTCAGGGAGCACGCTGCTCTGTTCCAGGCGGCGGCCGCAGCGGAGCGTGGCCGATGACTCTTCGGGTCTTTCTCACTGTGGCTGAGATCGGCGTGCTGGTGGGGGTGCTGGCCTACTTCCTCAACGTGGTGGCTCGGCAACTCAACCGGATCTGCGCCAGTCTGGCCAAGATCACCTTCGGTGTCCGCGCCGTGGAAACCCAGTGTGCGGTTATCGGTCCCGCCGTGGACCGCATCAACGGCAACCTGGCCGACACTGCATCGGGCCTCAACGACGCCGCATCCCTGGCCGAGCGCCTAGCTCGCTAAGGATCTGGTTTCACCTGTAGTTCCCTGAGGGGGGCGGGTCTTCCCGCCCCCCTCAGCGCGTCCGGCTTGGTTCTCACGGGAGGCATGAACTCAATGAGCGACTGGCGCAGATGACCGACTGGCCCCTGCCGCCGTTCTTCGACCCGCACGGCCCCGAGGGCGACGACGCGTCCGTGGTGGAGGCCTGGCTGAGCGGGGTTCGGGCGCCCCACTCGGCCCGGCTGCACGTCGAGGGCCGGGTACTGCGGGTCGAGCGGGACCTTCCCGCGGCCCTCAACCTGGGCGAAGCCACCGTTTTGGTCCGTACCAACCTGCCCGAGCCCGAAGCCGACGTAGGCCCGGTGATCACCGAGGTACTGATTCGCCGGGGGCTCAGGCTGTTGGAGCCCGAGAGCCAGTTGGCCCTGGCCGTCGGCATCCAGATGGTGAGTGCCTGGGCCTCCACCTGGGACCTCTGGGGGACCGATAGCGACCAGGCCACCGCCGCCCTGCACCAGGCGGTGATGGGCGGCGCCAATGATGTCCTGGTCTCCGGGTCACCGGTCTTCGGCGCCGAACCCGAGTAGTGCTAACAGGTGGGCCGGTGGCCACCGCCTTCCTTGCTTGATACGCGGCCCGGCGGAGCGACACCGCCGGAGGCGGCCGGCGGCTGCCTACGGGCGGTGATCTTCGACGTGGACGGAACCCTGGTGGATTCTGAACGCCACGGCCACCGGGTGGCCTTCAACGCCGCCTTCGATGCATTCGGGCTGGGCTACCGATGGGACGAAGACGTCTACGGGTCGCTGCTTCGGGTGACGGGGGGGCAACGCAGGATCGCCGGCTATCTGGCCGCCCAGGGCGTTCCCGAATCAGAACGGACTCCGCTGGCGGCGGAACTCCACGGGCTCAAGACCCGGTTGCTGGTCGAGATGATCGAGGCGGGCCGGCTTGCGCCCCGCCCCGGGGTCAGGCCACTGCTGGAGGAACTGCTCGGGGTGGGCGTGCGGTTGGCGGTGGCCACCACCGGGAGCCGTCCGTGGGTGGAGAGTCTTTTGAACAACCTGTTGGCCGGGATCGAGTTCGAGGCCGTGGTCACAGGCGACGAGGTGGCTACCCGCAAGCCCGACCCCGAGGCCTTCCACGTGGCCCTGAACCGTCTGGGCCTGGGACCCGATGCTGTGGTGGCGGTGGAGGACTCCCATGAGGGTCTGCTCTCGGCCGTGGGCGCGGGCCTGGCCACCGTCGTTGTGACCAACGGCTATACCGCAGAGCACGATCTGGCCGGCGCCGCCCTGGTGGTGGACAGCTTCGACCCGGAACTCGTCAACCTGGGCACCCTGGCTGACCTACTGGAACAAAACTCCCCCGGCGGCAGCAATCGCCGGCCAGGGGAGTTGTTTCGGCGGGTTATGAGCTGAGTTCTACTTCTTGGCCTTCTTGGTGGTGATGCTCAGGCTCCATCCGCCGGCGATCTCACCCAGATCAAGGCCGGCATCGTCGACCACAAACAGCCGCCAGGTCCCGTTGGCCACCTGGTTGTCGAAAGGGGAAAGAGTCGTCGTATAGGGACCCGTGGGGGCGGGGGCGGGGAACCGGTCGTCGAACGTGGCGTTGCTCGGGCGGTAGGTACCGCTAACCGGGGCTTCGTTGTTGGGCGACAGCGGGCCTCGGGCTTCGTCATCGAAGCGGAGGGTGAGGTTCTGTGCCACTTGGTTGTTGGCGACGTCGGACATGACAGTCACGCTGGCCGGCCGGTCGACGTTGGGTCCGACCAGCAGGATGTCTACGTCGCCGACGTAGCTGTGACTGAAGCCGGGGTGACGTCGACGTCGGTGATGGTCCCTTTGACCCCGGACACGGAGATGGGGCTGGGGTAAGGCGTGGCCGTGTGTGGAGCCTCGCCGGGCTCGGTGATGGCTATACGGGCGGCGTTGGCAAAGGTCTTGGTCTTGGTTTTGGGCGCCTTGTTAGCGGCGGCGGCTGGTGTGGCAGTGCTGGCTGGTTCGGCGGTGGCCGGCAGGGCCATCAGAACGGTCAGGCTGGCCAGGGAGCCAAGCGCCAGGCGGCAGGAGGTGGTGATTCTCACGGCAAAGACCTCCCGGGGTATGGCCAGCGCCTCCGAGGGCTGGCCGGTCAAGCGGGCGATCCGCTCAGGGGAGTACTCAAGTCCCCAACGCCGGGGCACAGAAGGGGGAGGGCTTCCCCCATCTCCTCCTGCGGTTCCCAGCCTCGATCGCTAGCCTCCTCGGCGTGCGTGCGGTGGCGGTTGGTTCATTCGGGCCAAGGCCAACCCGGGGTCTCGGCCAGAGCGAAAATCGGAGGCTGAGGACATGACCGACCGACTGTGGATCGGTCCGGCCGACGAGCCTGACCGGATTCGCCTGGGTCCGGCCGTCGCCGCAGGATCCGAAGGTTGGCTTCGATCCCGGCTCTGGCTGGGCGGATCGAACTGGTGGCTCACATCTCCGCCATGCTCTCGGCCGACCCCGAGCGCCGACCGGCTCCCTTGGCCAACTGGCTTGCCCAGGTTCGTCATTCCAGCCTGGTCAACCTCCCCAGTGACATGGCCCTACCTCCCCGTGCCACCGGGCGGATTCCGGCGGTGCGCGGCGGGCAGTTGGCCCCCTCAGCGGTGGTGCTCGACACAGAAGGGCCGCCGCGTTGGTGCCCGGAGCGACAGGGTCGGCAGCGGTGGCGTTGGGAGCGTTGGGGTCCGGCGCAACTGACCTGGGAAAACCCGACCGGGGTTCAGAGCCCCGCAATGGCGCCGGTGTCGATCCGATGCTTACCTGGGCGGCTGCGACCAGCAGGGCCCCCGTCCAGAGCGGGCCGGGTCTCGGTCGCCACCGGAAAGGCGGCGCCGACCCCAACGGCTTTCGGGGTTGACTGCGGCGGCCGGCGTCGGGGCTGTTATCGCCATCGGGGTGGTCTGGGCCGGATTCCGGGACTCTCCCCGGTCCGAAGGGGGTATCGAGGCTCGTCTGGCTGGCCAGGCGGCCAGCGCCGGCCTGGTCGGCGGGCGGGATTCAGACCCAGGAGCCGGCGAAGTGGTCTCCACCCTGGCCTCGGACCAGGACCCCGCAACCCAGGACCCCGCAACCCAGGACTCAGCGGCGGTGGCCGCGGGCGGCCCGGGGCGGCCTCGTGTCGACCCCCCCGCATCGGCTCGGCCGGCCAGCACCCCACCGTCTCCGGTCGACAATCCGCTACGGACCCCGCCGGAATCGGAGGGGACGAGCGACGGCGCCGGGGACAATGACCGGAACTCAGAATCGCCGGACGAGGTGCCCGATGTCCCAGGGGACGGCTCCGATCCTCTGGCCGGTAAAGACCCGCCAGGGCGGGCCCCCAGCGGCGTGGCTCTGAGCCGGACCGGAACCCAGTCGGCCCGGGTCTCCTGGGCGGATAACTCGACTCGGGAAAAGGGTTTCGAGGTTGAGATCGAGGGGTCGATCGATCGGGCCGGGGCCAACGCCACCTCTTTGGCTGTGGCGACCTCGAAGGTGCCGACGGAGGGTTCGGTGTGCGGGAGGGTTCGGGCATTCAACGATGCCGGTCCGGGGCCATGGTCCAACCAGGCCTGTTCCGGCGGGTGACATCGCCGGTTGGAGGTCCCGCCGGATGAGGGAAACCCGCAGATGAGCGAGGACCCCGCCACCACCGACCTGGCCAGCGATTCGCCCCCCGAGCGCTCGGCCCGCGACACGCCCAGCGAGTCGGCGAGCCTCGTGATCGGCGATGAGCAGTTCCGGGCATCGGCGGACCGCCCGTTCGTCTTTGGGAGGGCCGACGCCGAGAACGTGGTCGGTCTCGATCCCCGGGACATGGGCATATCCGCGGTGGCCGGGTCGGTCGAGTGTTCGTGGGGCGTCTGGTGGGTGGTCAATCAGTCGACCAAGCGGCCGCTGCTGATCGAACATCCCGGCGGCCCGGCCCAGGTACGCCTGTCTCCCGGCCGGCGGCACGCCGTCACCAGTGATCAATTGACCATCCTGGTTCCGGGGATAATCCTCACCCACGTCATAGACCTGGTTCCGCCCGAGTCCTACCGCAGCGGTCTACGAGGGGGCGGGGCTCGGCTCACAACCGGCACCTTGACCACCGAGACTCCGGTCATCTCCGAGCGCGAGCGTGACGCCCTGACGGCGGTGGCCGCCGGCTACCTGGCCTCCTTTCCTCACCGCCGCCAGCACCCCAACACCTACGCCGAGGCGGCCAAGCTCTTGGGGCCCGATTGGTCATCGGACATGGTCCGCAAGGCGGTCGAACGGGTGAGAAACCGGTTCGCGGCCAAGCACTCGGTTTACTTCGAGGGCCCCCAGGCCAACTACGACCTGTGCGCCCACCTCATCGGCTCGGGTCTCCTGGCCGGCAACGACCTGGCCCGTCTCCAGCGCTCCCACTGAGAAACCCTGAGTGCCCTCGGGTGGTCCCGAATGGACCATGGGCGGCTACGATCGAACCGATGGTGAGGCTAGAACTCGAAAGGGTGGAGTCGCTCGAGTTGCTGGCGATGACGCTGGCTCACCTCAACGACGCCGAGGCCAGCAAAGAGCTGTCGCCGCGCGTCGCCCTTTTGATGTCCGTCCGCGACAGGCTCGCCAGCGCGCTCAGGGAGGGGATATGAGCTACTCCGAAACCGGAGTGTCCAACGCGCTGTCGGCGATGGCGAAGTACCGAGGAGAGGAGTTGGGGGAGGTGGGAGCCGCTCTGGCGGTGGTCGGGCTCAGCGCAGAGAGGGCGGCCCGGGAGGCCCAGGTCCGAGACGATCTGATCCGGGTTGCCCACCAGGCTGGCGCGTCGCTGCGCCAACTGGCCGACGTTTCCGGGCTGGGGCGCAAGACCGTGACCGCCATCGTCGAGCGGGATCGGGCCACCTGAGGGTCATTGACCACAGGCCATTCGTTGGCCTCCTTTGGTTCCGGAGCGATAGCCGCCACCCGGCGCCCATGGGTGTGGGTGCAGCGTCAAAGCGGGCATCTGCTGGTGGCACTCGGTGTCGGCGGCCGAACGTAGGCCGGTTCCGGGTGCCGGGGCTGCGGGGGCCGTAGGCTCACCGGAAGTGGAACGACGGGCCAAGATCTGGTTGCTGGTCCGTACCGTCGCCAGTGTGGCCATGCTGGCCGTGCTGGTCAGCCGGGTGGAGTTGGCCTCGTTGCTGCCCGAGGTGTCGGCCCGAGCGCTGGCCTGGCTGGGCGGCGGGCTGGTGGTGACCGTGGTGGCCGCACTTCTGGCCGCTCTCCGATGGAAATGGGTGCTGGGCGCCTTCGATGTCGACTGCGGCTTCGGTTCCCTGCTGTCTCACTCTCTGGCCGGTCAGTTCGTGTCCAACTTCCTGCCCAGTTCCGTCGGGGGAGATGTGCTTCGAGCCGCTCGGCTGTCCCAGCGCGACGATGTGAGCGGGGCCACCGCCTTTGCCTCCGTCCTCCTAGAGCGCCTGAGCGGGATCGTCGCTCTGCCGGTCATAACCCTGGTGGCTCTGGCCGCCAACCCCGCCCTGGTGGGCCTGGGGTGGCCTGGTCGCCTTGCCTTGGCAGTATCGCTGGCCACCCTGGTCGGGCTGGTCTGCCTGCTGAGTGTCCTCGCGAGCCCCCGGCTGGCCGGTCGGCTGGCCGACGGTTCCCGGTGGCTGCGACTGGCCGCCGCGGTGACCTCGGGGGTTTCCCGCCTGAGAGCCCGCCCCCGAATGGCGGCCTCCATCCTGGCCACGGCCGCCGCCTACCAGATGGCGATTGTCGCCGCCTCCTGGGCCGGCGCGCAGGCCCTCGGCCTGGACGTCGGTTGGACGGCCATCATGGCCTTCGTGCCAGTGGTGGCCATCGCGCAGATTCTGCCCCTGTCGCTCAACGGCATTGGCGTGAGGGAAGGGGCCTTCGTGGTCCTTCTCGCCCCCCTGGGAGTGGCCAGTGGCCAGGCGGTGGTGTTCGGCTTGTTGCTCTACGCCATGAACCTGGCGGTCAGCGTCCTGGGTGCGCCGGCTTTCGCCCTGGGTGCGCGGGTCCCGGCTGGGGTCACGCCGTCGCCCGCGCTGGTGCGGACGTGAACCCGCTGGTGGTTCCTCCTCCCCTGGCCCCGTTGGGTCGGCCGGCCCCGGAAGGGTTGTCGGTCATTGCCACCGCGGTCGATGCCCGGATCGACCGGTTGCTCGAAGCTGAGTTGACCCGCTGGCGGGCGGTGGATCCGGACCTGGCCGAGCCGTTCGAGGCTCTGCGGGACCTGGTGGCTGCCGGTGGTAAGCGCCTGCGGCCCGCCTTCTGTCACTGGGCCTATGTCGGCGCCGGCGGGGATCGTCACGACCCGGCCATCACCGAGGCCGGGGCCGCCCTGGAACTGCTTCACACCTTTGCTCTGATCCACGACGACGTCATGGACGGGTCGGCCAGTCGCCGCAACCTGGCCACCCTCCATGTCGGCTTCGAGGCCCGCCACGGCGTGCGCGGATGGCGTGGTGAGGGCCGGCGGTTCGGCGAGGGCGTGGCCATCCTGGCCGGCGACCTGGCCTTCGTCTACGCCGACAAGATGCTTGCCGGAGCGCCGGCCGCGGCCATCGAGGTGTTCACCGAACTTCGGGTGGAGGTGAACATCGGCCA
Source organism: Acidimicrobiales bacterium (assembly GCA_052390275.1). Lineage (GTDB taxonomy): Bacteria > Actinomycetota > Acidimicrobiia > Acidimicrobiales > AC-14 > JBQTHD01. The sequence continues at coordinate 18,863 of JBQTHD010000006.1, forward strand.
GTACCTGGACCTCGTGGGCACGGCCCAGGGCGACGCCGACGAGGGTCAGGCCCGCCGGATCTCCCGCTTCAAGTCGGGCAAGTACACCATCGAGCGCCCGCTGCACCTCGGGGCTGCGCTGGCCGGCCGCCTGGACGGGCTCGAGTCCCACCTTTCGGCCTACGGCCTGCCGCTGGGAGACGCGTTCCAATTGAGGGACGACCTTCTCGGGGTGTTCGGGGACGCCGCCGCTACCGGCAAGCCGGTGGGAGAGGACCTCCGGGAGGGCAAGCCGACGCTGCTTTGGGTTTTCGCCGCCCAGACGGCCGCGGGGACCCAGGCCCGGGTTCTGGATGGCTATGGAGATCCCGACCTGGGGCCCGACCAGGTGGCCCGGCTTCAGGAGGTCCTGGTCGACACCGGCGCAGCCGCCCGGGTGGAGGAAACCATCGAGGCACTGGTGGCTGAGGCGCTGGGCGCGCTGCGGGCTGCACCGCTTGATTGCGAAGCGGTCCTAGCGCTGGAGGAACTGGCTCTCTACGTGGCCGGCCGGGACCGATGAGGCTCACGGCGCCGGGGGGTGGGTGGTGGCGGGCGACGGCGGGGGCCGGCCGGTCGCTGTGGGCGGTGGCCGGAGGCCGTTGCGATCCGATAGGAAGCCGGTCATGAGAGTCGTGGTCGTCGGGGCCGGATTGGGTGGACTGTCGGCGGCCTGCCACCTGGCGGGGCGGGGGCACGAGGTTGTGGTGCTCGAGCGGGGGCAGGGTCCGGGCGGAAGGGCAAGCGTCGTGTCCGAGGCCGGTTTCAATATCGACGTCGGACCGAGCGTGTTGACCATGACCCGGATCCTGGCCGACACGTTCTCCGCCGCCGGGGCGGACATGGCCAAATACCTGGACCTGGCCCCGGTGGATCCGATGTACCGGGCCTGCTTCGCCGATGGTAGTGCCATCCACCTCCGCCACGGCCGGGAGGCCATGACCGCCGAGATCGCCCAGGTGTGCGGATCCACCGAGGCCGCGGCATTCGGTCGCTTTTGTGACTATCTGACCGACCTCTATCGACTGGAACTGCCCCACTTCATCGATCGCAACTTCGATTCTCCCCTCGATCTGGCCTGGCCACCCGGTCCATTGGTGAAGCTGGTGAAGTTGGGAGGGTTCCGTCGCCTGGCTGGCGTGGTGGGTTCCTACTTCACCGACCCCCGTCTGCAGAAGCTGTTTTCGTTCCAGGCCATGTACGCCGGACTGTCTCCCTTCGAAGCCTTCGCCATCTATTGCGTGATCACCTATATGGACACGGTGGAGGGCGTGTATTTTCCCAAGGGCGGCATGTATTCGGTGCCCAGGGCCCTGGCTGCGGCCGCCACCGCGGCCGGCGCCGAGTTCCGCTACGGAACCACCGTCACCCAGGTGGAACGCAACCCATCGGGCCGGGCCACAGGGGTGCGCACGGCGACCGGAGAGCGGGTGGCCGCTGATGCGGTGGTCCTGAACCCGGATCTGCCGGTGGCCTACCGGGATCTTCTCGATGGGGTGAGGGCTCCGCTGGCCACCCGGCGGGGCAACTACTCGCCCTCGTGCGCCCTGTGGGTGGCCGGAGTGCGCGGTGGCGTTCCGGAGGGAGCGTCGCACCACAACATCCATTTTGGTGGCGAGTGGGAGGGAGCCTTCGATGCCCTCCTGACCCGCAAGGTGAACATGCCCGACCCCTCGATCCTGGTCACCGTGGCCTCCAAGTCGGATCCGTCGCTGGTCCCGGCCGGGTGCACCTCGCTCTACGTGCTCGAGCCCACCCCCAACCTGGACGGGAAGGTCCGCTGGTCCACCGAGCGTGAACCCTTCCGGGAACGGCTTATTCAACGGGTGGCCGACCTCGGCTACCCAACCGGGGACGTCGTGGTGGAGAGATTCATCGACCCGACGGACTGGCAGGCCCAGGGTATGGAGCGGGGTACTCCTTTCGCTCTGGCTCACAACTTCTTCCAGACCGGCCCCTTCCGCCCCAACAACGTTCGTCGCTCGGTCCCCGGAGTGGTCTTCGTCGGGTCGGGAACCCTGCCCGGGGTGGGGGTGCCCATGGTGTTGCTCTCGGGCCGCCTGGCCGCCGACCGGGTGGGTCAACTGACCCCGGCTTAGGACGCGCCAGATGTCTGGCTATCGGGAGACTCCGCCTTGCACATCCGCGGCCACGGCTCGCGCTGTGGGCGTCGACGCGGTCACCCTGGAGGAGTCCTACGCCCGGTGCCGGGAACTGAATCGTCGTTACGGAACCACCTACTACCGCTCCACCTTTCTGCTTCCGACGGTCAAGCGGCACCATGTACACGCTCTTTACGGCTTCTGCCGATACGCCGACGACATAGTCGACGATTTGGGTTCGGCCGCCACCCCGGCTGAGCGTCAGCAGGCTCTGACCCAGTTTGGCGACCGGTTCATGGTCGATCTGGCCCGGGGGGCCAGTGGGGACCCGGTGCTGAAGGCGGTGGTCCATACGGTGCGGTCGTTCGATATCGGGGTGGGATGTTTCGAACGCTTTCTGCGGTCCATGGCCATGGACTTCACTCATGAGACCTATGAAACCTTCGAGGATCTGCTCGGATATATGGACGGGTCCGCCGCGGTGATCGGGGAGATGATGCTGCCCATATTGGAGCCGACGTCGGCCGAAGCTTTCGACCGAGCCCGGGACCTGGGGGTGGCGTTCCAGCTTTCCAACTTCCTGCGCGACGTTGCCGAGGATCTGGACCGGGGCCGGGTCTACCTGCCCCAGGAGGATCTCCGCAGGTTCGGGACCGACCCCTGGGCCCGACAGGCCACCCCGGCCTGGCGGCGGATGATGGCCTTCCAGGTGGCCCGGACCCGCCGCTACTACGCCTCGGCCGATCTGGGCGTCGCCTTCCTGCCTCCCCGGTCGGCCACCTGCATCCGGGGTGCCCGGGCGCTTTACTCCGGGATCCTCGATCAGATCGAGGAGGCCGGCTACGACGTGTTCGCCCGCCGGGTCCGAGTGCCGGCCTGGCGCAAGCTGGCGGTGGCCGGGCGCCTGGTCCGCCCGTGACGTGGCTCGTCCACTCCACGGCGGGCCTCGTTCGCCGTTGCGTGGCTCGCCGGCTGACGGTGCCGGTCCCCGCCGGGCCATGACCGGTTACCGCCGCCAGCGCCTCTACGCGCTGGCCGCTCTGGCCCTGGCCGGACCCCCACTCTTTCTCGCTGCCGGCCTGGCGTGGAGCCATCCGGTGGAAGTGGCCGAAGCCGTGGCCAGGTTCCGGGCTGCGGGGCCGCGAGCCGCTCAACCGGTGGCCGGCCTCCCCGCCCCCGGCGTCTACCGCTACGCCACCACCGGGGGGGAGCGCGTCTCCTTCTTGGAACACCGCCGGGACTACAGCCCGGTCACCGCCCGGATCGTCACACGCCGGGGTTGTGGTATCCGGGAGGAGCAGCGCTTCCTCGTCCAACACATCGAGTACTACGACCGGTGCGGGGCGGCGCTGGTGGCCTACGGCACCGACATCGCCTACTGGTGGACCCACGGAACCCAGGACTTCCGTTGCCAACCCGGGAGCTTTGACGGTTCCGATCTCGAAGTAGGCCAGCGGTCCGAGTGGGTCTGCGCCGACGAGGACACCCGGGCGGCCCAGACGGTGGAGTACCTGGGCGACGAAACGGTGGAGGTGGAGGGTCGTGTCCTTCCCGCCCGGCGAACCCGGTGGACCACGGTGTTCGAGGGGGCCACCCGGGGAAGCGCCGTGGTCGACGACTGGTTCGATCCCCGTACCGGTCTGGTACTTCGGGAGGACCGCAACATCGGGCTGCGAACCGGATCGCCCTTCGTGGGTCAGGTGGCCTACATCGACGTCTCCGCTTACCGGTTGCTGTCGACGACGCCACTGCGCTGAGAGCGGGAGGCTTTGCGGTGGGCGATCCGTTGAGCGCACCCGTCCCGGTCTGCGTGCCACTGGTCCGACCACCGGAAACCTCCGGGCCAGGGGAGACCGGAGCCCGGGCCCGCCGGCTCGAACCAAGCAGGATCAGCCGCGGACAGTTCCAACCGGGACCGGCCGGCCCTTCCAGGTCACCGTTGCCCCTCGGCCTGCCCTCCACCGACTCTGCAGGTAGAGGCCGGCCAGTATCACCCGCGCCAGAGGGGCCGCCAACCCGTAGGCCGGGTTCTGGCCCGCTCCGAGGCGCCCCGCGGCACTGAGAGCCATTGCGGCCCAGGGTCGCGCGGTGGCCACCGGGGCCAGCAGCCACCCCAGGTGCGCCAGGGCTCCAGGGTGAAGCGCTGCCTGGTTCTTGCCCAGGCCGCTCCAGAGGTCGGCCAAGCCGGAGTACATGTCGGCCGTCAACAGCCGGGGGGCGAGGCGGGTGTCATGGTCGCCCAGCAGACGGGCCAGGTCGCGGTCCTCGACCACCGAGGCGGCCACGGTGGGGTGCGAATGACCGCCCGAGTGCTCGTAGGCGTCTCGGCGGACCAGGAAGCACTGGCCGCTCGCGAAGTCGGCCGGCAGTCCTGCGGCGGCCATGGTCAGTCCCAACTCGGGCAGCAACAGTCGGACCCAAGGGGACCGGCAGTGCAGGCCACCGGCGATGGAGGTGGACGTGGATCGGGTGGCTGCGGCCATGGTTCGCAGCGCCAGGGGGTGGAGGGTCACGTCGGCGTCGACGAAGGCCAGCCATTGCGTCGACGCCCCCTGAGCCCCGGCCCAGCAGGCCCGGGATTTGCCCAACCACCCGGCGGGCGGGTCGCCCTCGAGGCGGATGACCTCCAACCGGGCCGGGGCGGTCCCATCCCCCGCTGTGTGAGCCGCAGCGACCGCCTCCCGGGCCCGGTCGCCGGTGGCGTCGCTGCTGGCGTCGTCGACCACCACCACCTCGGTTGCGCCCGCGGCCAGGGCGGCGGCCACTGCAGCCGCGATGTGGCCCGCTTCGTTGCGCGCCGGGATGACCACCCGGACGTCAATGGGCGGCGCCAACGGGTCAGGCGTCAGGAAACGGCGGGCGGCGCCGGCCATTCGACAAAGGCTGACGGCAACGGCCAGGTTCGCCAGGTTGGCCAGGTTCGCCAGGTTGGCCGGTTTCGCCAGGTTGATCGGTTTCGCCAGGTTGACCAGGTTGGCCACCCCGTCCCGCAGCATTGGCAGGCGGCGCGATAGTTCGTTATGGCGCCTGACTTTGATCCTGGCGGACCGGGCGGCCGGTCCACCGACCATCTGGCCGCCTGGGCTGAACTTCATGGGGCCGATCCTCCCACCGGGTTGGTGGCCGCCTGGCTCCGGGCCTCGGCCGCCGTGGCCCGGCCCCTGGTCCGCGCCGGCGTGAGCCCCGACACGGTGACGTTCGCCTCCCTGGGCGCCGCCCTGGCCGCGGTCGGGGCCGCCCGGGGCCGAGGTCTGCGAGCCCAGGCCGCCGGATGTGCGCTGGCCACGGCATCGGGGTTGTTGGACAACCTCGACGGGGCGGTGGCCGTGGCCTCGGGCCGGGCCGGCCGGGCCGGCTTCCTGCTGGACTCGGCGCTGGACCGCCTGGGCGACGCCGCCCTCATGGCGGCCATGGCCGTGGCCGCTCAGAACACCAGCCGTGATTCCCAGGACGGCAAGCGGTCAGATTTTTCCTGGGCCGCCATGGCCGTAACCGCCACCGCCGGGGCCTGGTGGCTCGAGTACATCCGGGCCCGGTCCACCCTCGCGCAGCCGCCCGATCGCCAACCCGTTACCCCGGGGGAGCGACCCACCCGGATTGTCATCGCCGCGGTCAGCCTGGCTCTACCTCGCCTGGCCCCAGCCGGGCTGGTCGCTCAGGTGGTGCTGTCCGTCGGATCCGCTGCTCATCTGCTGGGGTGGTCGCTGCGTCGGCTGCGCCAGTACGACTCCGACGTCAGCGCCGCTCTGCGGGGCGCTGAGCGGCTTGGCGCTGACCGAAACGGACCCAGAGGATGATGGCCAGCGTGCACATGGTGAACCCGAAGGCGTAGTCCTCCACCGGAACGTCCCAGGGGTAGCGCAAGCCGCTGGATTCCTCCCGGGAGTACAAGACGATGGGGGCGGTCAGCTTGGTCAGCCACCCGTCGACGATTATCTGGAAGAACACGATGATCCCGTAGGCGATCCAGTAGGTGCCGGTCTTGAACACGCCGGTGCGCAACCAGGCCAGTTCCGCGATGACCAGGATCACCACCGACGCCAGCGAGGCAGTGGTGTACTCAGGCACTCTGGGCTCCTGTCGTGCGTACCAGCGCTCCCACTACGGCTGGCACTAACGCCGGACGAGCCGGCGCCAGGAGGCGAGCAACTCATCGCGCTCGCACAGCACCCGCCGCACGGTCTCGAAGGTGAGGATGCTGCACACCGGGATGACGACGAAGAAGACCAACTCCTCGATGGGTAGGTCGGGCGGGATGGTCCAACCGGTGATGTACTTCGGGTTGTAGGTCCAATGGTCCCGGGCGATGGCGATCAGGTCCCAGACGCCGAAGATGACCACCGTGGGCACCAGGGCATAGGCCAGGCGTTTGGGCCGGCGCCACACCCGGGCGCCAAAGAGAGTTTCCAGAGGCAGGGTGATGAGGACGCAGAGGCCCATGAGGATCAGATACTGGTAGCGGTCCACGACATCGAAACCTACCGGGCGCCGGGTAGCCTCAGCCCTCCCATGTCGACGGGATTTCCGCTGCTCGCCTCCATCAACGGACCCGCGGACCTCGCCCGGCTGGGCCCCGCTGATCTGTCCCGCTTGGCGGCGGAGATTCGCGCCTTCGTGGTCGAGTCGGTTTCGGTGACCGGTGGGCATCTGGGATCGAACCTCGGCGTCGTGGAACTCACCCTGGCCCTGCACCGGGTGTTCGACTCTCCCCGGGACATCCTCCTATGGGACACCGGCCACCAGGCCTACGTCCACAAGATCCTCACCGGCCGCCGGGACCGCTTCGACACACTGCGCCAGGAGGGCGGGCTGTCCGGCTACCCGTCCCGGCGGGAATCGCCCCACGACTGGGTGGAAAACAGTCACGCCTCCACCGTCTTGAGCTACGCCTTCGGCCTCGCCACCGCCCTCGAGCAGGCGGGGGACGCCCGCCGCCGGGTGGTGGCGGTCATCGGCGACGGAGCCATGACCGGGGGTATGGCCTATGAGGCCCTCAACAACCTGGGCCACAGCGGCCGGCGGGTTCTGATCATCCTGAACGACAACGGCCGGTCCTACGCCCCCACGGTGTGGCGGCTGGCCGCCGGCCTGACCCGCCTGCGCCTGGCCCCCGCCTATGTTCGCAGCCGGGACCGCCTCCAGCGCGTGCTCCGCAACGTCCCCGGCATCGGGGACCACCTGGAATTGGGCATGGGCGGCGTCCGGGCCGCCCTGCGGGAGGTGCTCGGTCCAGACGGTTTCTTCGAGACACTGGGTATCCGCTACCTGGGACCGGTGGACGGCCACGACATCGAGGCCATGGAGAAGACCCTGCGGTTGGCCGCCGACCAGGACGGCCCCATGCTCCTGCACGTCCTCACCCACAAGGGCCGGGGGTACCGGCCGGCCGAGGACGACGACGAGAAGTGTCTGCATGACGCCCCCGTCTTCGACCCGGCCACCGGGCCGCCGCCGTGGGTGCCGGCTGGATACACCCAGGCCTTCGCCGACGCCGTGGTCAAGGCCGGCGAGGCCGATCCCAAGGTGGTGGTCATCACCGCGGCCATGGCCGGGCCCACCGGGTTGATTCCTTTTCAGAGTCGCTACCCGGACCGGTTCATCGACGTGGGTATCGCCGAGCAACACGCCGTCACCGCCGCGGCGGGGATGGCCATGGGCGGCCTGCGACCGGTGGTGGCCGTCTACTCCACCTTCCTCTCCCGCGCCTTCGACCAGGTCAATCTGGACGTGGGCCTGCACCAACTCCCGGTGGTGTTCGCCACCGACCGGTCCGGGGTGACCGGAGACGATGGACCCTCTCACCACGGCCTCTACGACCTGGCCCTTTTCGGCCAGGTCCCGGGGATGACCATCTTCGCCCCTTCCTCCGCCCAGGAGTTGGAGGTGATGTTGGCCGAGGCTCTCCGAATCACGTCAGGTCCCAGCCTGGTGCGCTATCCCAAGGGACCGGCCCGCCAGGTCCCGCCCGACCAGGTGGGCCGCGGCCTGTCCGGGCGCCTGGTGCAGGCGGGCTCGGGGGTGGCCATCCTGGCGGTGGGGAAGATGTTGGAGGCGGCGGAGGAGGCGGCCCGGCTGCTGGCCGGGCACGGGATAACCCCCTCGGTCTGGGATGTCCGGCTGGTCAAGCCACTGGACCCCGACATGTTGGCCCACGCCGCCGGCCACCACCTGGTGGTCACCGTGGAGGACGGTGTTCGCCAGGGAGGGGCGGGAAGTGCCATGGCCCTGGCCATTGAGTCGCGGTGGATCGAATCCCTGTCACTGCCGACCCCCTTCGCCGAGGGCCCTGTGGACCCGTCGCCCCGGGTGATGGTCCTGGGGGTGCCGGACCGGTTCCTGGCCCAGGCGCCACCGTCTCGCATCCTGGCCCAGTTGGGCCTCGACGGGCCTGGTATCGCCGCATCGATCCTTGCCGCGTCCAAGCCCGAGTCCGGGCCCCGGTTCGCAGGCGAGGCCCGAGTGCCGTGAGCAGGACTTCCTGCGCCCGCTCAGCCGACGCCAGCATCTGAGTGGTGCCAGCCGCAACAGGACGACCCCGGCCGGCCGGCCGAGCCGCGCCGTTGCTGATGGCCCTCGGGTTGGTGGCCGTCGCCTGTGGGACGAACGGTGAACCCCGGGAGCCTTCCTTCGGGCGTCCGGCGGAGGTGACCACCTCGCTACAGCCGGACCCGCTTGTCCCAACGACCAGAGTGGGCAAGTCCCCGGTCCCCTCGCCTGGTCAGGCCCCGACGGCTGGCCAGCAACCACCCGGCTCCACCGCTTCGTCGACCGGCCCTGCGGTAACTGTCGCTGGTCCTGGCCCGATGTCCCGCCGCCCGGCCTCGCCCGGCCAGTACCGCTATGACACCGTCGGCACGGTGGTGGTCGGGGCCGGATCCACCCCGTTGCCGGCGGTGACCACCTTGACCGTGGACCCCCCGGAGGGGAACCGGCAGCGTTCCGTGCGGGATCTGCGCGACGGCTCCGGGAACGGGTCCATCACCGAGACGGTGCTCGAGTACCGGCCGGACGGGATCTACCTGGTATCGGTTCTGGCGACCATGGCCTTGGGCGGCATCACCGACAGCCGGAGGCTTACCGCCGGCCAGCCGTTGTTGTTCGTGCCCACCCAGGCAGTACCCGGACAGGTGCGTCGGCTGGAACTGTCCACGCTCAATGCCGCTGGCTCCCCGGTGGGAACGGCGGTGATCACCACCGAGTCCGAAGATCGCCGGGTCCGGGTGGCGGTCATGCTTCCGCCGGGGGACACGACCGGCACCCAAGAACTGAGCGTCACCCTGGATCCGGCCACCGGCATCTACGAAACGGAGGAGTCCCGCGGCGACGCCGTGGCCGCCGGCGGCCTCATCCGTATCCGCACCGAGTACCGGGCGACGCTGGCCGGTCGCCCTTAGCAACCGCTGGCGGCCGAGTTAAGTCCTGCTGGAAACGCCCAGGTCAAGGGGTTGATCCGGGGATGCAGAGCAAAATTTTACACCAGGACTATGAAACGTCTTAGGTTCGCCTTATAGTACTGGTCATGAAGACCTCAGAGCGATTTCCGGAGTTGGCCATGGCCGACACCTTCCAGTGGCTGCTGGAGGAGGCGACCTCCTTCCTGGCCGATCCTGACGCCGATGAGGACCCGGTGGGCGCACGTGCCCGGGCTCTGTTGACTCTGGCGCATGCCAGCCGTCAGGCCAGGGAGTTGGTGGCGGAGCGCCTGGAGGCGGGGGAGCTACTGGCGGCGGAGATCCACATCGAGTCCCGATGCGGCGAGACCGACGTCTCGGCCCATCGCCACCTTCCCAACCCCTTGGCCCTGCTGCTCATCTGTTCGCAGCGGGCCAGGGCGGGAGACCGGGTTGCGGTGGTCGTGAGGCGTTCGGCCATGGCCGCCACCGAGCGGTCCTCGCACTGGCCCTTCGGGCTGGAAGTGGCCGAACGCCTCACCCGGCCGGGCCCCGCCGCTCCCTGCTGAAGGGTCGCCCGGCTTCGCTCAGCCGAGGTGTGCCGCCGCGGCCGGGTCCAGGAGCCACACCACCCGGTCGGCCTTGACCCGGGCCGCCGGGCTTTGCGGGGCACCCGAAAGCGCGGTTGCCACCGCCTCGGCTTTGGCTGCTCCTTCCACGGTGAAGATGATCGTCCGGGCTCGCGCCAGCCCCGACAGGGTGAGGGTCATGCGTGGGTGGGGGTTGCGCCCCGCTGGGTCGGAGTTGAGCACCACCAGCCGTCCCGGGTCAGCCTCGAGGCCGCTTGACCCGGCGAACAGCGAAGCTGTGTGGCCGTCGGAGCCCAGGCCGAGGTGGACCAGATCCAGGCGGCCCACCGAGGCGATCAGTTGCTGGTAGGGGTCGGGCCCCTCGTCGCAGCGCATGGGGTAGACGGCGTTGGCCGCCCCCACCCGTTCCAGCAGGGTTTCGCGTACCAACCGTTCGTTGGAGTCGGGGCTGTCGGGGGACACGCAGCGCTCGTCGCCCCAGTAGACATCCACCTGCCACCAGTCCAGTTGGTCCGCCCCGTCGGCGGCCAGGCGCTCGTAGCACCGCCGAGCCGTCCCGCCCCCGGAGAGGGCGATGGAGAAGCTTTCCTGAGGCCGAACGTGGAAAGCCTCCACCACCCGCTCGGCGAACTCACCCGGCACCTCGTCGGTGACCACCACCTCGACACCCGCCGGGCTCACGTTTGGTCCGCTCTCGCTGCCCGACCGGGACGGGCCATCGACAGAGCCGGGTTCAACCCGAGGGCATGGTCCAAGGCGGCTACGTAGGTCGAGTCGGCGGCGGTCTGGGTCAGGGCCGACGCCATGGCCAAAGCCGGCCAACGCTGGCGCATGGGAACGTGAAAGGTCCGGGTGACCTCCCCGTCCACCTCCATCCGTCCTTCCAACCTCCGGTCCGAGGAGGGCCGCTCCACGCAGAATCGGGACCGGGCTGTGCTGGCCTCCAGGGTGACGCTGACGTGCTCCGCCGGTTCCAGGAGAATGTGACCGGCTGCGAGTCCCAGGCGGGCTGCCAGCCAGCCACCCATCAACAGGGCGGGTCCCGGACGCCCCGAGATCCTCACCCGGTCCACCCGGCCGAGATGGGGGCGGCGCTCGGGGTTTTCAAACATGTCGGCCAGAAGTTGGCGCCAGGGGGCCAGGCGGATCCAGCACAGGTCCGCCACCGGGCGGCTCCGGGCCACCAGCGCCGTCTGGGCCAGCATCTCGGCGGCCACGGCGAAGGGTCCTGCCGGCCCGGCCGACGGTTCCGCTCCGGCTGGCGTGGCCCGGCTGTCGACCACCACCAGATCGGCCACCGACAGGAGGGGATCGCCCGCCGACGGGGCTCGCCACCCAAACCAGGCCACCATGCGGACGTCGGGGAGAATGAAGGGCTCAACCACCGAGTCGAGATGGTGGCGGCCCTGGCGCCGCAGCACCAGGACGATCTCCTCTGAGCTGACGTGGCCGCTGACCTGACCGCTGACCTGACCGCTGACCTGGCCCCCAGTTCGGGTCCCCGCCGGGCCGCCGACCGCCGAGGTTCGCCGCAGCGTGACCCGGGCGTCGCGCCCGGACCGGGTCGAACCCGGCGGCGGCGGGTGTCGCCCCCCTTCGGGCCCCCGGACCTGGTGAGGCCCGACCACGGCGACGATGGTGCGGGAAGGGTGGCGGGAGCCCAGGTCGGCGACGATGGCCAGCGCCCGCTCCGCCTCAGCCTCATCGGTGACCACCGCCACCAGGGTCAAGACGCTGGCCCGCAACGCCACCCGGTGCTGGCGGCGCAGGGCCTCGATGGCCTCGATCACCGAGGCGGCCACCACGTCGTCGCCCCGCCACCGACCGACGACCTCGACGCCAGCGGTGGCGGCAGCCGGGGTCCGGGTGATCGATGCTGCGGTGGTCAAGGCGTCGGCGGTCAAGGCGTCGGCGGTCAAGGCCGCCGCCATTGATGGCCGTGGGCGGTCAGCATCTGGTCGGCCTCGATCGGGCCCCAGGTTCCAGCCTCGTAACGAGCCATGGGCGGCGCACCCAGGGCGAATGCTCCCAGCACCGGGTCGACGATACGCCAGGCCTGGGCCACCTCGTCGGATCGGATGAACAGGGTCGGATCCCCGAGCATGGCGTCGAGCAGAAGACGCTCGTAGGCCTCCGAGGTTTCCTCCAAAAAGGCGGCCCCGTAGTCGAAATCCATGGACACCGACCGTACGGCGAAAGCCTGTCCAGGGACCTTGGCGCCGAATCTCAAGGTGATCCCTTCCCCCGGCTGGATGCGCAGGACGAGGGAGTTCGGGGCCAGTTCCGCGGTGGCCGAACCGGCGAAGGGCAGGTGGGGAGCGGGATGGAACTCCAACGCCACCTCCGTCACCCGCTTGGGCAGGTACTTGCCGGTCCGCACGAACACCGGCACCCCCGCCCAGCGCCAATTGTTGACCCGAAGGCCAAGGGCCACGTAGGTCTCGGTCAGGCTGAAAGGGTCCACCCCCGGCTCGTCCCGGTACCCCCGGACCTCGTCGCCCTGTACCCATCCGTGGCGGTACTGGGCCCGGACCACAGCCTGGGCCAACCCGGATGGCGGTCCGGATTCGGTCTGGGCGCCCACCTCCACCGAACGGAGGACCTTCACTTTTTCGTCCCGGATGGCGTCGGGATCGAAGCTGGCCGGTGGCTCCATCAAGGTGAGAGCAGCCACCTGGAGGACGTGGTTCTGGACAATGTCGCGCAGCGCGCCGGCCTGTTCGTAGAAGGCGCCCCGATGTTCGACCCCCAGGGCTTCGGCCACGGTGATCTGCACCGACCGCACGAACTGGCGATTCCAGATGGGTTCGAAGATGGCATTCGCAAAGCGCAGGGCAAGGACGTTCTGCACCGTTTCCTTGCCCAGGTAGTGGTCGATCCTGTACACGCACCGCTCCGGGAAGGCCCGGTGGACAACCTGGTCGAGGGCGGAGGCCGAGGCCGCATCCCGGCCGTAGGGCTTTTCGATTATGACCCGGCAGAAGCCGCCGGACCCGTCGTAGCGGTCCTGGCTCGGGTGGGCCTGGTTCAGGCGGGCACCGGCCAGACCGTCGATGATGGCGGGGAACGTGGCCGGGGGGGTGGCCAGGTAGTAAAGACACCCGGCCAGGGAATGGGCGCGTCGAAGGTCCTCCAGAACCGCGCCCAGGCGCTCGAATGTCCCGGGATCGTCGTAGTCCCCGGCCACGTAGCGGATACCGTCGGCCAACTCTCCCCAGGCGGCGGTGATCTCGTCGGCGTCGTGGTCCCTCGGTTCGCTGGCGGACCGGCCGATCCGTCGGCGGAACTCCTCATTGGACATGGCCGTCCGAGCCACTCCCACCAGGCAGAACTCCGGCGGCAGCAAACGGCGCAGGGCCAACTGGCCCAGAGCCGGGATCAGTTTGCGAGCGGTGAGGTCACCGGAGGCCCCGAAGACCACCAGGGCCAAAGGTGGCGGCCTCCGGGGGGACGAGGGGTCGACCAAAGGGTTGCGGCCCGGTGCCGGCGCTCTGGCGGAGGGCAAGTCAGCGGTTCCTGATGAGGACGACTGAGGCCGTGAAGCCATGGAGGAAGTTCCTTCCCCCCACCGGCCCCAACTCGCCGGCGCACGACATTCCGGCCAGCGGCGCGCCACGCAGGGCGGCTGATACGGCCCGGGCGTCGTGGTCGGCGGTGGGGAAGAGGTGGTTGCCCCGGCCGTTACAGGTGAACAAGAGGCCGGCGTCGGCCTGTCGTCCGGTCATCATCTGCTCCAGGTCCTCGCTGGCCGACTGGGCGTCGCGCACCTGGAACTGCACGGTGCTCCCAATCTCCACGATTTCGCCCACCGCCAGGGCGCCGGCGCCTGGATCGGCGCCCAGCACGCTGCGAATGAGAAAGTCGCCCCGGCCGAAGCTGGTCCGACCCTCGTCGATGACCCGGCCGAGGTGGACGTGGCGGGCCAGAAGATCGCGGTCGGGCCCTGTCAAGCGGTCGGCCAACTCCTGGAGGCGGCTGAGCGCTGGCCGCCCGGCCAGTTCGTAGATGATGTTGCCTTCGGCCCGGGTGACGACCATGGGGTTGCCCACCGGTCGGCACCCCTGGGACACCACGGTGGCCACCTCCACCCCCGGACCGAGGATGGCGGCCACCGCCCCGGTCCGCACCACCCGGTCGCCGATCACCAGACGGTTGCCACCGGGCTCCCGGGCTCCCGAGGCCAACCCTCCCAGCACCGCCAGGCCCGGGCGGTCGGTGGCCATCCGGGCCAAGAGCGCCTCGGTGCCGAAGCTGAACGGGTCGGCCAGCACCAAAAGGGCGGTGGCCTCCTCCAGGTGGGGGCCGTTTCCGCCCACTGGCCAGCCGGCCACCGCGGGGCCGTCGGGCGTGGCGACCGTCTCGAGGTGCATGGGGGTCACCGGCCCCGTGTTGGCCGCCCAGATGGCGAGGCCCGGACCGCCTTCGATCTCCCGGTCACCCGCCACGACGCAGGCGGCGACCCCGCCCATCAACGCGCCGGGCTCCAGGGCGCCAACGATGGTTTCGGCCACTTCGTCGAGGAGTTTGGCGTGGGCCGCGGTGGCAAAGACCAGGGCCAGGTCCGGCGGCCGGTCCGGCCCCCAGGCCAGGGATTCGAGGGCCTGGGCGCAGGCCACCTGGGTGGTGGGGTGCTCTGACCGACCCACCGCGAAACCGGGGGCGGCGGGAGCGGCGATCAGGCGGGTGAGGGGTCGGGCAGCAGGGTCAGGGGCACAACCACCGAGGGACCCCCCACGAGGGAAACACGCGCCTCGATGGTCCCGTAGTCGGCGTAGGACAGTTCGCCCCGTACCAGTTGGCGGCCGAACCGGCCCGGGGTGACGTTCACCGGCTGGACGTTTCGGGCCACCAGTTCGCCCCCGGGCCCGACGAACTCCACCTCGAGAGTCGACGCCCCCGACTCATCAGGTGGGCATCGCAGCAACACCACCAGGTGAGGGGCAATGGTCACCGGCGGCGGAGAGGGCGCCACCAGGGAGAACATCACCCCCAGCAGGTCGATCCGGGTGGCCGGGCCGGGCGCCTGGCGTTGATCGATCGACTCCACGAACACGGCTGCCACGATGTCCACGGACAGACGCTAGCCCCGGCAACCTGAGGTGGAACTTCTCACTGGTGGGCAGGGATGCCCGCCCCCCTAGGATTGGCCAAACCAGGTCGGCCCGGCTTATCGATTGGCAAAGGCCGCGCGACCTTTATAAGGCTGCCCCTCCGGCTCGGACACGGTCGGCACCAGCAGGCGATTCAGGGCCCAGAGCGGGCCTCGAGAGAAAAGGATGTCGAGCGAAATGCCCACCACGCACGATTCCCCCCCGGTCGCCGGTGGCGACACCGCCTACTGGGCCGAACTCGGCCAGCAGCTGCGGGTGGACTCGGTCAAGACCTCCGGCGCTGCGAGCTCCGGGCATCCCACGTCCTCGATGTCGGCCGCCGACCTCATGGCTGTGCTTTATGCCAAGTACCTGCGCTACGACTTCTCCGACCCGGCCAACCCCAACAACGACCACATGATCTTTTCCAAGGGCCACGCCTCGCCCCTGCTCTATGCCATCTACAGGGCCGCCGGCGCGGTGACCGACGACGAACTGGCTGGCTACCGCTGCCTGGGCAACCGGCTGGAAGGTCACCCCACCCCCCGGATTCCCTGGGTGGACGTGGCCACCGGATCGCTCGGCCAAGGCCTGCCCATCGCCGTGGGGGTGGCGCTGGCCGCCCGGAACCTGGACCGACTGGCTTACCGGACCTGGGTGCTCTGCGGGGACTCGGAAATGGCCGAGGGGTCGATGTGGGAGGCGGTCGAGGCCGCGGCCGAAGCCGGCCTGGACAACCTCACCGCCATCGTCGACATCAACCGCCTGGGGCAGAGCCGGGCCACCCGTTACGGCTGGGACGCAGACGTCTACGCCCGCCGGTTTGCCGCCTTCGGTTGGCACACGGTGACCTGCGACGGCCACGACGTGGCTGCGGTGGACGCGGCCTACGCCGAGGCTCTGGCCACCACCGGCCGCCCGACGGTGGTGCTGGCCATCACCAAGAAGGGCCGGGGCGTGGCCTCGGTCGAGGACCAACTCAACGCCCATGGCAAGCCGGTGGACAACTACCAGGCAGCCATCGATGAACTGGGTGGGGACCGCAACCTGAAGGTGGAGGTCCCGCCCCCCACCGCCACCGACGCCCCGCACACCTTCGCAGCCGATGCCGCTGCCACCCTGCCCGTCTATGCCGTGGGTTCGACGGTGGCCACCCGCAAGGCTTACGGCGAGGCCCTGGCCGCTCTGGGTTCGATGCGGGGCGATGTCGTCGCCCTCGACGGCGAGGTGTCCAACTCCACCTTCTCGGAGATCTTTCGGGCCGCCCACCCCGAGCGCTATTTCGAGTGTTTCATCGCCGAACAACAGATGGTGGCCAACGCGGTGGGCATGCAGGTGCGGGGCTGGGTTCCCTACGTCTCCAGCTTTGCCGCCTTCTTGACTCGGGCCTATGACTTCGTCCGTATGGCCGCGGTCAGCCAGGCCCGGATCAACGTGGTTGGTTCCCACTGCGGGGTGTCCATCGGGGAGGACGGCCCGTCGCAGATGGGCCTGGAGGACCTGGCCTGCTTCCGGGCCCTGCACAACTCCACCGTGCTCTACCCCTGCGACGCCAACCAGACGGCCAAACTGGTCAGGGACATGGCCGACCTGGACGGCATCGCCTACCTGCGCACCACCCGGGGGAACACCGCTGTCATCTACGGCCCGGACGAGGAGTTTCCGGTGGGGGGTTCCAAGGTGGTCAAGGCGGCCGACAACGACCAGGTGGTGGTCGTCGGTGGGGGTATCACCGTGCACGAGGCCCTGGCCGCTGCCGAGGCCCTCGCGACCGAAGGCGTGGGCGTCCGGGTAATCGACGCCTACTCGGTCAAGCCTTTCGACGCGGCCGGGGTGACCGCTGAAGTGGTGGCCACCGGCGGTCGGGTTGTGGTCGTCGAGGACCACTGGCCCGAGGGTGGTCTGGGCGAAGTGGTGGCCGCGGCTCTGGCCGCCGCCGGCATCGGGGCCAAGTTCACCCATCTGGCCGTCCGGGAAATGCCCGGCTCGGGCAAGCCGGACGCTCTGGTGGCCGCGGCCGGCATCGACCGGGCCTCTATCGCCGACGCCGTCCGCAAACTGCTCTAAACGAACTCCCTGCCCGGCCCGCCAGACCCGGCGGGCCTGGCAGGTTGCGCCCTTTGTCACAAGCTGGCCTTAACCTCTTCCATCGGCCCTCGGAACCGGCCATGACCGAGATTTCCTGGTTCCCCTGTTGATCCTCTGACGGCAGGAGTACGAACATGGAAGCTGATGAAAGGTCACGGCACGAGTTGTTCCTGGCTCTCGACGAGTCGATCGGAGCCGGTCCGGCCGCCACCCTCATGGCGCAACTCCCTCCGATGAATTGGACCGAGGTGGCCACCAAGTCCGACATCGGCGGACTCAGGGTCGACATCGATCGACTCAGACTGGACGTCAACGACCATCGGGCCGAGACTCGGGCCGCCTTGGCTGATCACCGTGCCGAGACCAGGGCGGACCTGGAGAACTTCAGGACCAGCTTTCGGGCCGAGATTACGGAGAGCCTGGAGCACTTCAGGACCAGCTTTCGGGCCGAGACCAAGTCGGAACTGGAAACATTGGAAGTGGCCACCAAGTCCGGCCTGGCCCGTCTACAGACCGAGATCGACACGTTGGGCCACAACCTTCGGCTGGAGATCCGGTCGTCTGCCGACCGGTTGCGGGGGGACCTGATCAATCAAATGATCGCCCAGACCCGGACCATGATCGTGGCGCTGGTCACCGTGGTGGTCGCCATCAGCGGTCTGGCCCTGTTCACGAACTGACGACCAAGGGGCCGGCGCGGCTCGGTGGTTACGGCACAGGCACTGGGCCTGGGACTGGCTAAGCCGGTTTTTCGGCCACCAGCAATTTGTAGCCGGCAATCCCGTCGGCTACCGCTTGGCCGGCCAGGGCCACCCGGCGACGGGCCTGGTCGAAATCGATGGTCTCCAGGGCCGCCACCCCGGCCATTTTGAAGGCCACCAGCCGGGCGTCGATCTGCTCGATCATCCGGGCAAGGCCGTGGTCGTGATCCTCGGTCAAGGTCACCTTCAGCCCGGCGGCAGACAGCAGGTCGCAGTATTCCTCGAGTGGCCGGGCGTCGGCCAGGCAGGCCACCCAGCCGGCCAGGCTGGCCAACTCGGCGTCGAGGCGGGCCGGATCCAGGGCCACGTCGGTAATGCCGATGCGGCCGCCAGGCCGAAGCACCCGGGCCATCTCGCCCACGGCAGTGGGCTTGTCCGGGAACGTGCAAAGCGCACATTCGCAGACCACGGCGTCCACCGATTCGTCGGCGATGGGCAGTCGCTCGGCGTCGCCAACGGTGAAGCGCACCCGGTCCGACAATCCCCGTTCGGCGGAGGTGGCGTTGGCCTTGGCCACCGCTATATCACCCAAGTCCACGCCCTCGACGTCCACGCCGAACTCCGATGCCAACAGAAACGCGGTGGACCCGGGCCCGCTCGCGATATCGAGAACCTTTTGGCCGGATCGCAGGTTCAGCGAGGTGGCCAGCCTCCGGGTCAGGTCCAGTCCCCCCGGGTGGTAGCTCTCGCCCAGGATGAGAGCGACCACGTCCGACTGGTAACTACGGGCGCAGCACCCCTTGACGTCGTCGTCGGCCAGGCTGTTCGGTGACTGGGCAGCCGGTGACTGGGCAGCCGGTGACTGGGCACTGGTCACCACGTCCGAGTCGCCCGGAGCGCCGTTGGTAACCGGAGGGCTGCTTGGGGCAGGGTTGCTCACCGAAGCGTTTGGCCGATGTTGGTCACGTCCGCCGGCTTGTGGTCGGCCCCGTTCCCATTCCCGCTGCCACACCCTCCACCGTTGCCGCTGCCACACCCGCCGCCGTCGGCCGAGCCGGCCGGAGCGAAGGTCTTGGAGCCGTACTTGGTGGTGAGCAGCACCGGCTGCAACTCCCGGCTGTTGGGCACGATGGTGGGGATGGACACGCCCGACAACTGCTCGCGCACCTGTTCCCGGTAGCCCACCGAGTTGTAGGCGCAGAAGGGGATTAGGCGGCCATCGGGGGTGATCTCCTCCACGCAGCACTTCATGAGGGCCTTCACGTTGAGGGTGTAGGGATCCTGAAAGTCCTGGATAACCACCATGAAGGACTTGTCGGCGATGGACTTGAGGGCCTCGGGAAGGTCGATGCCGCAGGTGGCGCACTCGAGGGGCCCGGTGGTGTTGCCGTCCTCGCCGGCGGGAACCGCCGAAGCGCTCCAGAGCTTCTCCAGCGATGAACGCACGGCCATGTCGGGAAGCACCCGGTTGGACACGTAGTCCAGGTAGTTGTCGACCTCCACCAACCGGGGGATGGGGACCACGTTGTCGCCGTCGATCAGCAGGTAGGTGATGGAGCGGCAGGTCGGGAAGCAGCAGGGCACGGGCACGAAGTCGCTGAGGCGGAACCACTCGGGCACCTGGTCCACCAGGCCGTGGATGATGTCGGCGTTGGTGAGGCGCTTCATGGGGTCGAAGGCGATGTGGCGACCGGAGTGGGTCACTGGCTGGAAAGCCACCGAGCGCACCGCCGGGTGCTGGACTCCGAACTTGATGATGTCGCCGATCTCGTGCTGGTTGAGGTTGGCCTCGATGGCGGCCACCAGGGAGACGTTGATGCCGAACTCGGCACAGTTGTCGAGCGCCGCCTGCTTGGCGGCCCGCAGGTCCCGGCCCCGGATGGCGATGTGAGTGTCTGGGTCGAACCCGTCGAACTGCATGTAGACCAGCGGCTTGAGTTCGGCCAACTCCCGCAGGAACTTGCGGTCATGGGCCAGGCGGATGCCGTTGGTGTTGAGGGTCACCATGTGGACACCCTTGTCCTGGGCCATCTTGATGAAGTCCAGGATCCTGGGGTGGATGGTCGGCTCCCCGCCGGAGAACATGACCACCTCCGGGTCCCCCTCGGAGCGACAGAAGGCGTCGAGGCCCGTCTCGACCTGCTCCATGGTCAACTCGAACCCGTCGGGTTGGTGGCCGGAGTCGGCGAAGCAAATGGGACAGTCCAGGTTGCAGCCGCTGTTGACCTCGATGATGCCCAGGCAGGCGTGCTGCTTGTGCTCGGGGCACAGCCCGCAGTCCAGCGGGCAGCCGTCCTTGACCTCGGTCTGGGTCTCCAGCGGGTAGGTGCCAGGCTTGTTGTACTTCATGGAGGCGAAGTACATCTCGGCGTCGGAGTACAACAGAGCCTCGAACTTGCCGTGTTCCTTGCAGCGCTTGCGCAGAAAGACTTTGTTGTCCTTGACGTTGACCTCAGCGTCGATGACCGTCTTGCACACCGGGCAGATGCTCTTGGTGTACTCCAGGAACACTTCGTCGCGGTCCACCTTGCGGCGGGTTTCGGTCCGCGGCGGGGTCATCGTCATGGGTCGGCCTCCAGAAAAATCGACGAATCGGACGGTCGGCGCAAGCTAGCCCACGCCACCAGGGCTATCCGGTCCTACAGCACCACCGAGATGACAACCAGGCGACCGTCGTCGTCGATCTCGACCTCGTCGGTTCCCCCCATCAGGGTGTCCCCGCCGGCTCGTTCCACCCGCCATCCGAATCGGTAGCACCTCGAGCCCAGGTCCGAATGCGTCGACGGCTGGGCTGTCAACGGGCCGGTTCGGAGTACCCGGGCCCCGCCCAGGCGGCTGCGCAAACCTGTGATGAGCCCCGATATGGCATCGGGCCCGACAAAGCTGCCGGTGGGGCCCTCGAAGCGGGCCTGTGGCGCCAGCACCCGGGCCAGCAGGTCCAGGCGGGCGGACCCATCCGCCAGGTTCCATGCGGCCAGGTAGCCGTCGACCGCAGCGGTGGCGGCGTCATCGGGCGCTGCGTCCGGGGGCGCCGGGTCGGTGGTCATTCGAATGTGGGATGACCGGTCAGCCACCTCCGGACCGAGGGGTTCAGGTGGCACCTCGGCCACCGTAGCGACCGGTGTGCGCACAAGTCTCGCCCGACCGGCCACGGCCTCCGGTTTGGAGATCAAGCTCGATTGATGCTGAACTTCGCCGGCTGTGGCGTCCTCGATAGGGAAGTCGAAAGGGAACCTTCGTGAATGCAGGGATGTCCGCCCCGATGGCTGATCAGGCTGATGGCTGTCAGGCTGATGGCCCCAGGACGCGTCGGGGTCGCCGCGCCGCACTGGCGCTGCGGGCGTTCATCGCCCTGGTCCTGACCGCCACGACAGCATCTTGCGGATCGGCCGGCCCGGCCGGGTCACAGGGGCAGGGCGGCGGTTCGTCGGGGACCCTGCGGGTCAGCGGTTCCACGACCGTCAACCCGGTCGTCGCCGACGCCGCCGAGCAACTTCGGGTCATGGGCATGGCTGTCACCGTGGACAGCCAGGGGGGATCGGCCGGCGGAATCGCCCAACTGGGGGCTGGCCAGGTGGACGTGGCCATGAGCTCCAAGCCCCTTGGCGATGCCGACCGGGAGAAGTACCCGGGTGTCGACTTCGTGGTGACCGAGATCGGTCAGGACGCGGTGGGCGTGGTGGTGCGCCGGGAGGTGGTCGCCGGCGGCCTGACCAGCGTCAACAGAACGCAACTCCAGCGACTCTTCGAAGGCAAGGTGGCCAACTGGTCCGAGTTGGGAGGACCGGATCTGGCGGTGTTCGTCTACGACAAGGAGCCGGGCCGGGGGACCCGGGAGATCCTCGATGCCTTCCTCTACGGCAAAGGCCCCGATGGCAAGGTATCTGCCGCCCCGCCGCCGCCGGACACGGACAACTTCGCCATCGTGGGGGGTAACGAGGAGACCCGGGCCAAGCTGCGTTCCACCCCCGGATCGGTGGGACCGTTGTCCTCAGCCTTCATCGAGGGGGTGGACGAGTTGGTCGCCCTGCAGATCGACGGCGTCGGCCCCGAACCGGCCAATGTGGCTGATGGTCGCTACCCCATGTCCCGGCCGCTGTTTTTGATCACAAACGGCCCGCCGGCGGGTGAGGCCAAGCGGTTGATCGACTTCGTCCTCGGTCCCGGCAGCCGGGAGTTGCTCAACCGGCACGGCTACCTCAGCCTGGACCAACTCGGCCGGGGGTGAGCGCCCTGGCGATGGCGCCAGATGCCTCGGGTGCATCCACTCAGCCGGTGGAACAGCGGGCCACGACGGCGGCCATCCGTTTCCGGCTGGGGTGGATCCGGTGGCTGACGATGAGCCTGGGTGGCCTGGCCGTGGCTTCACTGGCGGCGGTGGTGGCTTTTCTGGTCATCGGGGTCCGCAGCGGGCCACTGGACTGGTGGACGCTGCTTACCTCACGGGTTTGGGACGCACCCCGGTCGGACTTCGGCGCCGGCGCCATGATCTGGGGAACAGCGGTGGTGGCGGTGTTGTCGATGGGCTTGGCCGCCCCACTGGGTTGGGGGGCAGCCCTGGCCCTGCACGAACTGGCCCCCGCCCGGTGGCGGCGATGGCTGCGGTCCGGGTGCGAACTGCTGGCCGTCGTCCCCTCCATCGTCTTCGGGTTGCTGGGGGTGGCCTTCATCCGACCGCTGGTCTCGGGGGCGTTCGGTGTCCCGGGCGGCGACAGCCTGCTGGCCGCCGGGCTGGTTCTGGCCCTGATGGTCCTGCCCACCGTGGTCGCGGTATCGGTCGATGCCCTGGCCGGCGTCCCGGCCCGGGTGCGGGAGTCGGCCGCGGCCTGCGGGCTGAACCGCAGCGAGGTCGTGCGCTCCGCGGTGTTGCCCCTGGCCCGGCGGGGCATGGGGGCGGCGGTGTTGCTGGGCCTGGCCCGGGCCCTGGGCGAGACCATTGCGGTATTCCTGGTGGTGGGCCGGGCCGACGGCCGCTTTCCCACCTCGCTCATAGACGGGTTCGAGCGGCTGATCCGGCCGGGTCAGACGTTGACCACCAAGCTGAACGGTCCTGAGAGCGTCCTGGCTGGCACGGCCGGAGCCCACTGGGCGGCCATGTGTGCTCTGGGTCTTCTACTGCTGGGAGCGGTGGCAGTGCTGACCGTTGTCGGCCGCCGGTGGGGCGGCACCGCCAGCCAGGGCAGCGCCGCCAGCCGGGGCGGTACGGGCGACCCGGCCAGCCCCCCTGATCAGGGGGGCTTCTCGCGAAGATTGGCGGGCTTCGGGCCGGGGCGTCCTCGCCCGCTTGGCGGCCGAGTCAAACCGAACTGCCGGCCGAGGCTGCCCGCTCGGGGACACGACCGCTATTTCACCGGTGCCCATCGGGCCAGACGTGGCCGGGACCTCCTGGCCCGGCTCGGGCTGAGCGCCTGCCTGGTGATCACGTTGACCAGTCTGAGCGGGGTGCTTGTAACGGTGGCGATGCGGGGTTCAGCCGCCTGGGACCCGCGCTTTTGGCTGTCCCCCTCTTCGGGGGCCTTCGGCGGCGGCGTTCTGAATCAACTCAGCGGGACCATTCTGCTGGTGCTGGCCGCCGGGGCTCTGGCTGGACCCATCGGTCTCGGACTGGGTCTGACCATGGCGGAACTGGCCCGGCCCCGGGCGGCCCGATGGCTGCAGACGGTGACCTTGACGCTCGGGGGTGTGCCTTCCATCCTGCTGGGCCTGTGGGGGTACTGGCTGTTGAGCACCCGGCTGGGGTGGGGCAAGAGTTGGCTGGCCGGAGCCATAGTCCTGGCCGTGGTGGCCGTGGCCCCGGTGGCGGTGGCCGTCGCCTCCGCAGCGGCCGCCCTGCCACCGGAACGGCGGGAGGCGGCTCTGGCCCTG
Organism: Acidimicrobiales bacterium; assembly: GCA_052390275.1. GTDB lineage: Bacteria > Actinomycetota > Acidimicrobiia > Acidimicrobiales > AC-14 > JBQTHD01. Next base: position 42,708 of record JBQTHD010000006.1, read on the forward strand.
GGGCTTCGTCGAGAGCAGGTGATGCTTCGGGTGGTCCTGCCCCGAGCGGTCCCCGGCCTGGTGACCGGCCTCTTGCTCGGCCTGGCCCGGGCTGCTGGGGAGACGGCCCCGTTGCTGTTCACCGCCACGGTGTTTTCCGGGGCGGCTCTGCTGCCCACCGGTGTACGGCAGGCCCCGGTGTCCTCCCTGCCCACCCATATTTTCGACCTCGCCCAGGATGCAGCGGACCCGGCGGCCCTCGCCACCGCCTGGGGGGCGGCCCTGGCTCTGGTCCTGGTCGCCGGCGCCCTGGCCCTGGCTGCCATTCCTGCCCGCCGCCGGATGGAGGCCAATGCTGCCTGACCCCGACTCGGCTCCAGTGACGGGTGCGGGCCGGCACCCGACCACCGAGGCCGACGAGGCCGACGAGGCGACTGACGAGGCCACCGAGGCGACTGCTGAGCTTCCCGGGCGGGCACTGGTGTCGGTGTCGGACCTGACGGTTTCGTGCTGCGGCCGTCAGATCGTCGGCCCGGTGGCCTTCGAGGTGGCTCCGGGCCGGATCGTCGGTCTGCGGGGGCCATCGGGAGCCGGGAAGTCCACGGTGCTGCGTGCCCTCGTCGGCCTCCTCCCCACTGGGCTGGGAGCGACGGGGTCGGTTCGGATACTCGGCCACGATCCCATGAAGCCGGGGACCGACCTCCCCGGTCTGCGGGCCCGAGCGGTGCTGGTGGGTCAGGTGCCGGTGCTCTTCCCGGCTTCCATCCTGGCCAACGCCGCCTTCGCACTGCGCCATGTGGCCCGCTTGTCCCGTTTCGAGATCGCCGCTCGGGCCCGGGCGGCCCTCGTCGAGGCCGGGCTGTGGGACGAGGTGGGCGATCGCCTGCGGGCGCCGGCCGAGGTCCTCTCAATCGGCCAGCGCCAGCGCCTCTGCCTGGCCAGGGCCCTGGCCCTTGACCCTGAGGTACTCCTGTTGGATGAGCCGACCAGTGCCCTGGATGAGGCCGCGACCCGGGCGGTGGAATCGGCCATCGTCGGGTTGGGGGGTCGGCGGGCGGTGCTGATCGTGTCCCACGACACCGACCAGTTGTCCCGTATCTGCGACTCGGTGGTGGAGGTGGTTCCGGCCGGCGAACCCGGGTGAGGACCGGCTCAGCCCTGATCGCCTGACGGGGGCTCCTCTTAGACATTCGACGCCGAAGGCAGGCGGTTGAGGGCGTCGATCAGGGTGCGGAGGCGGCCGTGGCTGAGCCGGTCGAAGTAGAAGGCGATCCGGGGCAGGTCCAGGTGGTCGGCTGATGTCACCTCCGAGGGGAGCGGTTCGACCGACTCGAGGGCCCCTCGGGTCCGGATGTCGCAGAAGTCCCGATCCAGGGCGGCCAGTTCCTCCGGGGTGGGCCGATGACGCAGGCGGATCACCAGGCGCCGGCCCACGAATCGCATCGAGTGGTAGTTGCCGTAGAAGCCCAGGAGCTCCGCGCTGGCGTCGGTGACGTTGTCGGTGATGCGGTAGAGCGCCCGGTCGGCGGCCGAGACCAGTCCCCTGGAAATCACCTCTTCGTTTACGAATCGTTCCCACCCGGACCAGTAGGTCCCGCCGGGAATATCCAGCAGGACGATGGGGGCGGGCGCGGACTTGCCTGTTTGCAGCAGGGTCAGAAGCTCGAAGCTCTCGTCGAGGGTCCCGAAACCACCGGGAAGAACGGCGAACCCGGCCGACTCCTTCATCAGCATCAGTTTGCGGGTGAAGAAGTACTTCATGGACACGAGTTTGGGATCAGCCGCAATGAAGGTGTTGGCCCCCTGCTCGAAGGGAAGCCGGATGTTCACCCCGATGGAACGGGCCCGCCCGGCACCCTCAGTACCGGCGGCCATGATTCCCGGCCCCGCTCCGGTGACCACCATCCACCCGGCCGCGGCCAACTCGGCGGCCAGGTCCCGGGCCTGGACGTAGAGAGGATCCTCCGGCAAAGTCCGAGCCGATCCGAAGATGGTCACCTTGGGAACCGCCCGGTAGGGAGCGAACATCGAGAAGGCGGCCCGCATCTCGGCCAAAGCGGCGTTGGTGATCTTGAGGTCCAGACGGTCGGCCCCGTCGGTGGCCAGGCCCAGGGCGGTGGACATGATGGCGGAAAGCTGATCGATGTCGCGGGTGGCGCCGGTGCGAGCGAGAAGGGCAGCGATCTCCACCGCCTCGTCCCGGGCGGCAGGCTCGTCGGTGTCGTCAGTTAGAAGTGACGATTCGGAAGGTGGGAGCCCAGGTCCCGAAAGGTCCGGGTCCGAGTCACCCGGGAGCCCGGGGTCGGACTGCTCAGGCTGAGCGGGGTCAGACGCCAACGGGCTCGCCGACCGTTCGGTAGAGGGTGGTCCGCTGAGCCAACGGACGATCCAGAGGCTCGACGATGGCAGCGAAGTCCTCCGTTGCCATCTCCTGTCCGTGTTCGGCTCCGGCCGCCCGGGAGATGTTCTCGTTCATCAGAGTGCCCCCGAGATCGTCGGCTCCGGCCATCAGCGCCTGCCGGGAGCCATCGGTTCCCATCTTGACCCAGGAGACCTGGATGTGATCGATGAAGCCGCGGTAGGCGATGCGGCCGACGGCGTGCATGAGTAGCGCTTCGCGAAAAGTGGGGCCGCATCTGGCCTTGCCAGCCAGCCAGATGGGAGCGGCCATGTGGACGAAGGGCAGGGGCACGAACTCGGTGAACCCGCCGGTCTCGGCCTGTAGATCCCGGGTCCGCAGCAGGTGGCGGGCCCAACTGGCCGGTCCCTCCATCGACCCGAACATGATGGTCACGTTGGACCGCAGTCCGACTGAGTGGGCCGTCCGATGGACTTCGAGCCATTCCTCCGTACCGATCTTGTCGGGGCAGAGGTGGGCCCGGACCTCGTCGTCGAGGATCTCCGCCGCGGTGCCGGGCAGGCTGGCCAGGCCGGCTTGGCGGAGTCGGGTCAAGTAGCTGAGCAGGGGTTCGCCCAGGCGTCGAGCGCCCTCGCTCACCTCCAGGGCGGTGAATCCGTGGATATGGATACCCGGCGCCGCGTCGGTGACGGCGCGGCACACGTCCAGGTAGTACTCGCCGTCGAAGCTGGGATGAATGCCCCCTTGCAGGCAGACCTCCGTGGCACCCCGGCTGTGGGCCTCGGCAACCCGGTCAGCGATCTCCTGGCGGGACAACAGGTACGGGTTTCCCCGCAGCGACAGCGACAACGGGCCCTTGGAGAAGGCGCAGAAGCCGCACCGGAACGTGCAGACGTTGGTGTAGTTGATGTTGCGGTTGGCCACCCAGGTAACGGCTTCACCCACCGCTGCCCTCCGGAGGTCGTCGGCCAACTCGGCCACTGCGTTGACCTGTCGACCCCGGGCGCCGAAAAGGGTGACGATCTCGTCATGGCCCACCTGTTGGCCGGCTCTCACCCCCTCGATCACCTCCTCCAAGGCGCCGGATGCGCCAGTCGCCGCTGATCGGTGTCGTGGCGCGATCCGCTCGTTCTGCGCCCCGGGGGTACGGGTGGCGACGGTGATGATTCTGGGTGGCGGGGTGGGGGATCCTGCGGTCCATGAACTGTCTCGTCCCAGGCCGGTGGCGTCGCTTCGGCGGATCACGCTGGGTCGCAGAGATTCATCCACCCACCGATCGGCGTCTGCGAGGAACTCGGGATAAATGGCCAGCCTCGGAACCAATTCGAGCCCTCTTGTGCCAGTCGTCACCTCCAATTGATGAAGGGTGGGCCATCGGTAGCTTGGGTTGACGTGGTCAGGAGTGACCGGTGAGATCCCCCCCAGGTCGTCGATGCCGGCGTCGAGGAGCCGGCCCACGTCCTCGGCCAGGTTGGGAGGCGCTTGGAGGTGGATCTGTGGCGGCAGGATCATCCGGGCCACCGCCAGGGTCCACAGGTGCTCGGTGTCGGGGCAGGCGGGGCCTGAGCGCATGACCGTGGCAGCGTGCGGTCGGAAGTTCTGGATGATGACTTCCTGGATATGGCCGTGGCGGCGGTGGGAATCGGTGATGGCCTCCAGGGCGCTGATTCGGGCTGAGCGGGAGTCGCCAATCCCGACCAGAAGTCCGGTCGTAAACGGGACGCGGGATTCGCCGGCCGCCTCCAAGGTGGCCAGGCGCCGGACCGGGTGTTTGTCCGGGCAGCCTCGGTGGCAGGCCAGGGGGGAATCAATCGACTCGAGCATCATCCCCTGGGACACACTCACCCCCCGCAGCCTCGCCAGTTCCTCCGGACCGAGCGCCCCGGCGTTGGCGTGGGGGAGAAGCCCGGTCTCGCTGATCACCAGTCGGCATGCGTGGGCCAGAGCCTCGACGGTGGAGGCGTAGCCATGATCGTCGAGCCAGCCCCGGGCGCTGGGCCAACGATCCTCGGGAGCCTCACCGAGGGTGAACAGGGCCTCATGGCAGCCGGCCTCGACGCCGGAGCGGGCCACCGCCAGGACTTCGGCGTCACTCAGATAGGGCGCCACATCGGCCGATGGAGAACGAACGAAAGTGCAGTAGGCACATCGGTCCCGACACAACCGGGTGAAGGGAATGAACACCTTGGGGGAGTAGGTGACGATGGATCCGAAGGCGGCACGCCGAATGGCCACCGCCTCGGCCATCAGGTCGTCAAGGCGGGCGCCGATGAGATCCTCGGCCGCCACGACGGCGGAGCCTAGGTGGCTGCCGATCCAGAGGCATCACCTGGTTCGGCTGAGGGCGGGTTCTCCGGCCTGGTACGGACAAAGGCAGGTCAGGTGAGCGCGGATGGCTGCCGCGGCGTCTCGCGAGACTGGATCAGATGTCCCCGTAACCGCACCCGAAGTCGCGGACCGTCGACCGTGGTCAGATCCACTCCGTTTTCGGGTCGCCTGACCGCCCTGGAGCCAGACGGGTCCGACGATAGATTCGGCACTCATGCTCAGGAAGAGGTTGTGGCTGGTAGCGGGGTCGATGGCGGTCCTTTCGGCAGCATGCGGAGGATCGTCGGGTTCGGCCTCGGGTGCTGCGGGGGACCCGCATGCCGGGCACAGGGCCGATGCCGGGAAGTGTCAAGGGGTGGAGCCCCAGGTTGAGTTGACCATCGCCGCCCTCAACACCGACTTCGACACAAAGTGCCTGGCGGTGGCCGCCGGCGAGGAGTTCACCCTCACCTTCGACAATCAGGATCAGCTCAACCACAACTTCGCCATCCTCCCCGACGGCAAGGCCGAGCCTCTGTTGGACACCGGCATATTCGTCGGGCCGGCCGCCCGGTCCCTCGAGGGTCGGCTTCCCAGCGGCGACTACCTCTTCCATTGCATCGTCCACCCCAATATGGTCGGCACCATCACCGCCAACTGAGCCCAGCGGGCCCGTAGGCTGGGACGAACGCACGTTCGATAGTTTGAGGTAGTTTTCCTGGCCCATGGCCGAGGGCTACGCCGAACTGCACTGCCATTCCTATTTCAGCTTTCTCGACGGGGCGTCCTCCCCTGAGGACCTGGTTGCCGAGGCGGCCCGCCTCGGGCTGGAGTCTCTGGCCCTGACCGATCACGACGGCTTCTACGGGGTGGTCCGGTTCGCCCGGGCGGCCGCCACCGTCGGCCTGCCCGCCGTTTTCGGCGCAGAGATGACCCTCGATCTGGACCGGGCCCCGGGAGGCGATGCCGACCCCGGGGGCAACCATCTCCTGGTTCTGGCTGCTGACCCCATTGGCTATTCCCGGTTGTCCAGAGCCATTTCTACGGCCCACATGGCAGGCACCAAGACCCATCCCCGCCTGGGCCTCGCCGCCCTGGCGGAGTTCGGCGGCGGACATTGGTACGTGCTCACCGGATGCCGTAAGGGGGCGGTCAATCGGGCTTTGGTAAGCCGGGGTCCGTCGGCTGCGGCCGGGGAGTTGGCCCGGATCATCGAAGCCTTTGGTCGTGACCGGGTGTTGGTCGAGGTGTGGGATCACGGCGACCCGCTCGACTCACCCCGCAACGACGCCCTGGTGGCCCTGGCCGCCCGGGCCGGGGTGGAGGTGGTGGCCACCAACAACGTTCATTACGCCACCCCTTCCGGTCGACGCCTGGCCACAGCCCTGGCCGCGGTTCGCGCCCGGCGGCCACTGGAGGCCATCGACGGGTGGTTGCCGGCGGGGGCGGGAGCCCACCTCCGCTCGGCGGCCGAGCAGGCCCGGCGCTTTTCCCGGTACCCGGGGGCGGTGGCCCGGGCGGCCGAGTTGGGCCAGGCCTGTGCTTTTGATCTGTCTCTGGTGGCTCCCGGCCTGCCTTCCTGTCAGGTCGGCCCGGGCCATACCCCCATGAGTTGGCTGGTCGAGTTGGCTCACCGAGGGGCCTCTCGCCGCTACGGCCCGTCCGGCCGGCGGGACACCGACGCTGCCTATCGACGGATCGCCCACGAACTGGCGGTGATCGAGCAGTTGGGCTTCGCTGGATACTTCCTGATCGTCCACGACATCGTGGAGTTCTGTAGGGCCGAGAACATCTATTGCCAGGGTCGGGGCTCGGCGGCGAACAGCGCGGTTTGCTATGCGCTGGGGATAACCAACGCCGATGCAGTTGGGCTGGGTCTTCTGTTCGAGCGGTTCCTGTCCCCCGAGCGCGACGGCCCTCCCGACATCGACATCGACATCGAACACCGACGCCGGGACGAGGTAATCGCCTACGTCTATGACCGCTACGGCCGTCAGCACGCCGCCCAGGTGTCCAACGTGATCACCTATCGCCCAAGGTCGGCGGTCAGGGAGATGGGCAAGGCCCTGGGCCATTCGCCATCGGAGGTGGATTTGTGGTCAAAGCATATTGACGCGTGGAGTGGAGCGGTTCGGCCCGACGTAGGGATTCCTCCCCAGGTGGCGGCACTGGCAGTCGAGGCCTCCGACCTTCCTCGGCACCTGGGGATCCATTCGGGGGGGATGGTCCTGTGCGACCGGCCGGTTGTGGATGTCTGCCCGGTCGAGTGGGCACGGAGGCCGGGGCGCAGCGTGTTGCAGTGGGACAAGGAGGACTGCGCGGCCGCCGGTCTGGTCAAGTTCGACCTTCTGGGTTTGGGAATGTTGGGGGCTCTGCATCTGGCTGTGGACCTGATCCGGGACCACTACGGCGTCGATGTCGACCTGGCCCATGTTCCTCAGGAGTCGGCGGTCTACGAGATGCTGACGCGGGCCGACACGGTAGGGGTGTTCCAGGTGGAGAGCCGGGCGCAGATGGCCACCCTGCCCCGCATGAAGCCCCGGTGCTTCTACGACCTGGTGGTGGAGGTGGCCCTTATCCGGCCCGGTCCCATCCAGGGGGGATCGGTCCACCCTTACCTGCGCCGTCGCAACGGGACCGAACCGGTGACCTATCTGCATCCACTGCTGGAAAGATCGCTGGCCAAGACGCTGGGGGTGCCGCTGTTCCAGGAGCAGTTGATGCAGATGGCCATCGATGTGGCCGGGTTCACTCCGGCCGAGGCCGACCGGTTGCGCCAGGCCATGGGGGCCAAGCGCAGCCATGCCCGAATGGCCGAGTTGCGTCAGCGTCTTTTCGAGGGGATGGAGGCCAGGGGAATCACCGGGGAGGTGGCCGAGGCCATCTACGCCAAGTTGGCAGCTTTTGCCGACTTCGGGTTCCCCGAGAGTCACTCGGTCAGCTTCGCCTACCTGGTCTACTCCTCGGCCTGGCTCAAGCTTCACTACCCGGCCGCCTTTTTGGCAGCCCTGCTCAACGCTCAGCCCATGGGCTTCTGGTCGCCCAACACCCTGGTGGCCGACGCTCGCCGCCACGGGGTTGAGGTACTGCGGGCCGACGTCAACCTGAGTAGACCACAGGCCACTCTGACCGGGTCCGAACCGATGGTTCGCCTCGGTTTGGGCCCGGTGCGCAACGTCGGGGCTGATCTGGCCGAGCGCATCGCCGAGGGAGCCCCCTATGTCTCGACGGAGGATCTGGCCCGCCGCAGCAGCGCCACCCGCCCGGCACTGGAGGCCCTGGCCTCCGCCGGTGCCCTCGATTCGGTTTCCGGCCGGCGCCAGGCTCAGTGGCAGGCTGGTCCGGCATCCCGCTCGAGTCCCGGCCGGCTGAAGGGAACCATGACGTCGGGCCGAGTTCCAAATTTGGAGCCGATGTCGGCGGTCGAGGAGGTGGCTGCGGATCTCTGGGCCACCGGGATTTCCACCGGGGCCCACCCGGTCAGCTTCGCCCGAGCCACTCTGGCCGATCGGGGAGCGGTGGCCATGGCTGATCTGGACCAGGTCGGAGACGGCGGGGTGGTGGTGGTCGGTGGCCTGGTCACCCATCGCCAGAAACCGTCCACTGCCGGCGGGACGGTGTTTGTGAACCTGGAGGACGAGACCGCAATGGTCAACGTGATCTGCCCGGCCGGTGTATGGGAGCGCTTCCGATCGGCGGCGCTCACATCTACGGCTCTGGTGGTGACTGGACGCGTGGAGCGGGCCGACGGGGCCATGAACGTGGTGGCCCGACGACTGGAGCCACTTTCTCTGGTCGCCGCCCCAGCCTCCCGAGACTTCCGCTGACCAGCCGGGGAGCCCATTGCGTCGCGCTCGCCGCCGGTGGCAAGGGCTCCGATGGCCGTCGTAACCACCAGATCAATTCGGCGACAGACCACTAGCGTGGCGAGGATGGACGTCAGCCATATCGGGCGGTGGCTTTTGGCGGGGGCCGCAATAGCGGGCCTGGCCGGAGTCATCTTTCTTTTGGCCGGCCGCTTGGGCCTGGGCCGGCTTCCTGGGGACCTGTCCTTCGGCCGGGGAAACCTCCGGATTTACCTACCCCTGGCAACGTCCATAGTGCTCTCGGTCGTCGCGACCATTGTTCTTAACCTCTTTTTCCGCCGCTAGGGCGCCTACGCGCGCCCAGATCGCAGGTCTTTCCACCGCCAGGGGAGCCCCCTCGACCAACAGGTCGGCGACCTGGGCGGCGAAAGGCTAAATGCCGGCGGAGGAGAGGGTGTTGGCCGCCGACTGGATCGCCGCGGCTAGACGGGGGTGGTTGTACTCGAATTCGACAGCAGCCAATTCAAGCCTGCTCACCAGGCCGCCACCATCATCCTCGGTGTTGTCCTCGACGTTGGGATCGACCAAGGCCCGTTCCACCTGAGCGACCAGGCCCAGGAGTTCGTAACGCTCGTCGTCGTCGATATTGCCGTCGGCCTCGGCCGCAGAGATGGCCTCGTCGAGTTCGGCTATGAGGGCTCGCAGGCGTGCGTCCATGACCGAGAAGCTACCCCTGGCCCAGCTCTCAACTGGCTCCGACTCAGATCGTGATCGCCCTCAACCGCGTCTTTGGTCCCGCGGCTCAGCCGCCGCGGGGACTTCCGACGGCATGGGTAAAACGCTCAGAAATCATCCTCGAAGCGGAGAGCGAAGAAGAAGGCGGCCAGGTCATCGTCGGGCAGGGACCTGTCACTGCCGGGCGCCAGGAGGCTGCTCACCCGGGTTCCCAGGTGGTCGTAGGAGATCCGCATGGGCACCACCTTCGTGAGCCGGCTCCCGAGTTGGTCGTACTCCAAGGCGTAGGGGCCGATGTGGCGGAACCGGCTGCCCAGTTGGTCATACCCCAGGTCCCATGGACCAAGCCTGGTGGCCGGACCCCGAGGCGGCCACGTTGTATCTCGCGGCCGCCGATCGATGACATCCTGAACCCGCCGGCGTCGTACACCACGGGGAGCGGCCCCACCCGGCACGGCCTGGATCCCAGGCGGTCGTAGCGAATCTGCGCCGAGCCAATGCCGGTGAGTCGGCATCCCAGCCAGTCGTAGGTGATGTCGATCGTGGTTGCCATTTTCGCTACTCCTCCTCCCCTTGCCTCTCCTCAGGATAAAGCCGAACCTCCGCGCCCGACAGGGAACTTGTGAAGCTGTTTCCCTTCTGGCCCCTGGAGGGAGAGTTCATCTGAAGCCGACCCGATCCGGCGAACGGCCCCGGCCATTAGACCGATCCAGGCCGACACCACCAGGGCCACGCCGGCGTAAGCAACGCCAGCCACCCAGGCAGGCCCTGGGCGAGATTCGCGCAGGAGGATGTCGGTGTTCCGCACGAAGCGGGTTTGTCGCTCGGCGAGCGCCGGCACCTCCGGCGCTCCGATGGCCGGGTCGGCGGGGAGATAAATCGCCGCGGCCATCACCTCATCGCCCCGCTGAAGTCCAACCAAGGTCTTCCAGGCGCCCCCGACCGGCAGGGCCCGGTCGGACCGGTACCGCCCGGGGGCGACGAGTGTCAGCCCGGCAGTCTGGCGCGGGCCCCCTCCCTGCCAGGCGGTGACTCCGAAAGCGGTGGCGCCGACGGCGGCGTCGGCTGGGGTGAGGATCACTTCCACGTCGGCCTTGTCGCCTGCCGGGGTCAACCGGATCAAGGCTTCCACCGACCCAACGTTGCGGGGAAGCGGCACGGCCAGCGCCACGATCAGAACTAGGCCGCCCAGAAGACCGGCGACTGCGGAAAACCCGGTTCGGGGAGCGGCGGCCTGCCCCAGGCCGAGACCCATGGCTGCGGCGGCCATGGCGGCCAGCGTGGTCAGGACCCCGAGGGCGACGATCGAGGCCACAGGAGGCACGCCCACCGAAGCCCACCCGGACAGCGAGATCCAAGCCAGTTCCCCAGCGACTCCGATCGTGCCCACCAATGCTCCGGCCACCAGGGCGAAGCGCAGTCCCCGTTCGGTCCCCAACCACAATGCAGCGATCTCGACGCAGATGCCGGCGGCCAGATAGAGGGGGAAGCGCGGGGTGGTGTGAGCCAGTGCCCCCGACACCAGGATCGTCAGGCAGGTGCGCATCAGGACGAAGACGCCCACCGCCCATAGGGCGCCACCTGGTCCGTAGGCGATGCGGGCCAGAACCAGGACCAGCCCTGACGCCACCGCTATGAGCACAGGCAGGTAGGCCGCCTGGAACTGGGGAACGCCGAAGTCGAACTCGCCCTGGAAGGCTGACAGTCCCACCAGGGCGGCACCCAGGATGGCCACCTCCAGGCCCCGTCCGAACGGTGTCGGGTCCCCGTCGACCCGGCCCTCCCGCAGCATCAGCCAGGCGGCCACCGGCCCCAACCCGCCCCCCGCCACCAACTGGAGATGGGTCGGGCTCCAGAGTGTGACGTCGATCCCGTAGGCGGAGTGCCACAAGGCATCCAGAGGAAAGGCCGCCGTCGCTCCCAGTCCCAGACCGGCGAGTACCAAGCCCGACCAGGGAACCGACAACCCGCTCCATTTGAAGGCGGTTGGGGCATCGGTCACGGTGGCGAGGATGACGGCCACCAGCGCGGCCAGGATCAGGCCGCCGAGGCCGATGAGGATGAGGGTGTGCGAGGGGGTGAGCACGCTCTCGTCCCGTCCGTTGTCTATGTGCCAGGCCACGTCCCAGTAGAGACCGATGGCGGCGACCGCCCCGGCCCACAAGGCGGTAAGAGCGCCGGCACCGGCCCAACCGGCCAGCCCGGTGCAGCGCTCGGAACCTTCGGAGATACCCCGAGCAGCGCCGGCGAGGCTGGGGGTGCGGTCATCGCCGCTTGACCAGAGGATGCCCAGGACCAGGCCGTAGACGATCAGAACTGCCGGCACGTACAACCACAGGGCGCCAGCATCGAAGTCGATCATCGTCCCCACCTCCTGCGGACCCGGAGATCCGTCGCTCGGATTGCGGTTCCTATTTGGAATGTCCAAAGTGGATGGTACGCTCCCGCGGCGATATGTCAACCCCGGAAATGAACGACACCGCGGCCTCCATGCTCGGCTTCCTTCACATCGGACCGATGAGCGGATGGGACCTCGAGCACGCAGTTCAGTTACGCATCGGGCGCTTCTGGAATGTCACCCGCAGCCAGATCTACCGGGAGCTACGGACCCTGGAGGCGGCCGGGTACGTCCAGGCGGGCGAGATCGGGCCCCGCTCGAAGCGCCCGATGTCCATCACTGCCGCGGGCCGTCAGGCCTTCTCCGAATGGATTGCCCGGGAGCCGGGGCCGGAGAACATCCGGATGCCCATGTTGCTGACCCTTTCCTTCGGAGCCCTTGTCGACGAGGACCGCCTCGTGGAGCTGCTGACCGCCGATCGGTCCGACCATCAGGCCCGTCTCGATTACTACCGGGGTCTCGAGCCGTTGATCGGCGAGGCCGACCGGTGGGCCCGGTACACGCTCTGGTACGGGATCGTCTACGAGCAGGGCGTGCTCGATTGGTATGACCAGCTGCCCTGGTTCGGCGGCGACGGCCCCGGTCCGGTCAGATCATCCGGGGATGCTTGAGGTCGATGTACTCGTCGACGGTGGCCGCGGCCATCCACTCCTCGAACATGGCCGCCATGTCGGGCGGCAGCTCCTTGTTCTCGTTGAGGCGGGCCTCGGCCTCGGACCTGAAGTAGATGATGTCGCTGTAGGTGCCGTCGCCGTGGATGACGGTGACGTCGCCGATGACGTCGGGCCGGTGGAGGGCCAGGGCGGCCTCGAACTCGCCCATCCGGGCCAGCAGCTCGCTCATCTTGGCTGCGTCCAGTACTCGCCCCCGCATCACCTGCACGAACCCGGCCTCGTCCGACCCGCCGGCACCGGTCACCACCACCTCGACGCTGTCTTGGAACGTCACGTCCTCCAGGTTGAGGGCCGTCTCGGCCCACCAGGCCTGCTGCTCAGGTCGCTGGCTGTTGCGCTGGGCCGCCTCCTCGGACTCGAAGCGGACGGCGCCGACCACCCGGCCGTCGTCGGTCTGCCCGCCGGTGCTACCGAGAAAGCCGTCGGCGCCCGGCCGCAGGTCGCGCTCCCAACGCTCGATCTGGCGCCAGTGGGCCTCGGCGTCAATTGCCTTGGCCGTGATCATCTGGACGAACATGGCGTGCCCCCTTGTCGACTCTGTGGTGGCGTCGGCTCCTGAGCGCCACCGCCAAACTGGCTCGGAGAGATGATGCCTCGGCGGGGCACGGGACGGAAGGGGCTTGGTCCTCGACTCTGGCCGCCGTGGCGCGGCGGGTATGGGCGACAGCGGACTCCGGGCCTGAGATCCCAACCACGGGTCAAGGCACGCGGTCACCGTTCCGATGAGCAGAAGATGAGGGATCTCGGCGGGGTAGGTGTCGGGTTGGCGGGCTTGACGCTGGCTCTCGCTCTGGCCGCCTGCGGGGCGCCGGAGGTGGACGCCGTCGGTTCGCTGGGTCGACCGGCGCCCGACCCGACGGCGACAACGTCGACGGCCCCCGAGACGACGACCCCGGCCACGAGCACCACCGTCAGTCCGGCGCCTACCGCTGAGCGACCCACCGCCCCGGCCGCCAACCGGCCCCCGACCACGGCTGTGACCGTTCCTCCGGCCACGCCAACCACCAGCGCACCCGCGCTCTCGCGGGCCGAGGCCAATTCCCGGCTGTGCGGCCAGATCGAGTACGCCGACGAGGCGGTGACCAGGGGCAGCTTCATCGCCGGCGGTCTTCGTCTGGCCGCGGGAATCAGCGACTACGCCGAGGTGGCCGAGCCCGCTCTGGTTCAGCTGGCTCGCCAGATGCTCGAGTCGGGCAAGGCCGGCGATGCCGACGGGTACGTCGCCACCCGCTCCCAGGCGGTGACCCTGTGCGAGCAACTGGGCCGGCCCATCCGGGTCGGCGGCATCCAGTGCGTCACCACTCCCTGTCCCTGACCGGGCGACGGGCTGCTTAGGCTGCGGCAACGGGGCGGGCTGCGGTAGGACCGGACCAAGAGCGCAGAAGGAGGCCAGCGTGCCGGTCGTGCGGATGACCACCGACATTCGGGCGCCGATCGAGGCCTGCTTCGACCTCTCCCGTAGCATCGACCTGCACCTGGAGTCGATGAGCGCCTCGCAGGAACGTGCCGTCGCCGGCGTCACCTCAGGAGGGTCTGCCCCTGCTTGGTTGACTCGCAGGGTTGATAGACATCACGCAGCTTGAGCGGTCGGTCGAAGCAGTATCTCAAACTCGACCGGGTCGGTGAGCCAGAGGCTGTTGAGCGACTTAGCCGTGAAGTCCCGCTCGACCAGGTCGTCGTGCACCGGCGGCCCCGGCTTGTGGGCCAGGCCCCGTTTGCGGGCGTGCACGGACCAGATCTGTTGTTGTGAACACAGGCGGGCCACCCGGTTCTCCCCGGCGAGATGACCGGCGTGGCGAAGCTCATCGGCGATGAAGCGATAACCAAAGGTGGGATCGTCTCGGTGCACGTCGAGGGCGGCGTTGGTCAGGTGGGCGTTGGCCCAGTCTCGGTCGCTCACCGGTTGACGGCACCACTTGTAGAAGGCCTGCTTGGAAAAGCCCAGCACCCGGCAGGTCACCGCCACGGGAATTCCCTCGGCGGCAAGGTCTTGGACCAGCGGGTACATCATTTTGGGAGGGCGTCTTGGGCAAAGTAGGCCGTCGCCCGA
>JBQTHD010000007.1:0-58417 GCA_052390275.1 Acidimicrobiales bacterium
AATCGTTCTTCTCACTGTTGCAAAAGAACGTCCTGAACCGCCGCAGATGGCAGACCCGAGACGAACTGCGTCTGGCCATCGTCACCTGGATCGAGGCCACCTATCACCGCCGCCGACGCCAGCGAGGCCTGGGCAAGCTCACACCGGTTGAGTTTGAGATACTGCTTCGATCCGAAGCTCAAGCTTCGTGATGTCTATCAACCCTGCGAGTCAACCAAAGCAGGGGCAGACCCAACCGCCACCAGGCCTCCACCCGGGCCAACACCACCGTCAGCTACCGCCGGGACCCCACCGGGCGCATCACCTCCCGCCAGGTGGGTTCGGCCACAACCGCTTCGGCTGCCACCAACTCGGCCACCACCAACTACGGCTACATCGACTCCACCGACACCCCGGCCTATGCCACCAACGCCGCTGGGACCCTGCTTGAGACCTACATCGCCCTGCCCGGGGGCGTGATCCTCCCCCGCCGAAGCCAAAGTGACATCTGGTGCTATCCCAACCTCCATGGCGACGTCATGGGCATCGGATGGCGATGCGACGGCCGTTGGATGTGTGGGCACGCAGTGCCTCGAAGTCGCCAACGTCAGCTGTGAGCACCAGCACTGTGTCGCGTCGGGCGAGGTGATCAGCAACAGCGACGACCACGGCGTCAACGGCAGAGGGCGCACCCCTCCGAGTGGGAGTGATCCTGTCGCGCAGTTTGCCGGCGGCGTGGGCGCGCACCTCATCGAGGGATAGCCGCCGGGTAGCGCGAAGCGCCGTGCGGATCTGGTGGTCCTGGGGTCGACCCGTGTATCGCTCGGCCAGAACGACGGTCGGTACCACCAAGTCGTAGCCCGCCTCGAGTAGGGCGCGCCGCCACTCCGGCGACCCCGTCTCGTCCAGCGCCGTCGAGTCGAGAATGCAGACCGGCATCAGCCCGCCCTGCGCTCGGCCGCCAGGACGTCATCGGCGTCTGCGAGAACCCGCTTGGCTCGCGCCAACTTCCTTTCGTCGTAAACGCCTCCGTTATGGTCGTAATCGGCTACCTGACGCGCCAGCTCGGACCGGGAAAGGGCTGTCTCGGTGATGTCGGCGATTCCCCGCTCAGAAGCCGCTGAAAGATTCACTCCCAGCGACCTGGCCTGATTGAGGAGTTCCTCGTCGATGGTGACGGTGATCCTGCTCTTTGGCACCTGTGCATAGTAATGCACAGTCGACGCTAGTGCTCCGTTTCGCAAGTTCGGAGTTACGTCTCGCCGGCTCTCGACTTCACCGGAAGAGAGCGGCAATGACTACGAGTACGTCGTCCTGCGGGCAACACGATGTGTGCCGCTCTGGGGCTACGTTCGGCCCTTGCGCGTGGCCCAGAGCAGAATCTCCCGGCAACAGGCCGAGTGGTGTCCCACTCCTGCGAGCCAGGTTTGCCGCCGGCCGATCCGTCCGTTCGGAGGTCGAGCCGGTTAGCGGGTCTGGGCGGGGAAGGGGCCCGGGAGTTCGGGGGCCGGGAAACCTCCTGGGCGAGCCGCTGGGCCCGGTCGGCCGGCGGCGAGTCCGGCGATGGACGGCTTTGGCCGGGGTGATTGTGCTGGGTCTTGTGGTTCTGGGCGGAAGGCGTTTAGACGAAGCGGGGGCGTTGGACTCCCGTCTCTGGCGGCCGCTCGCCCAACCGGCGGTCATGCGGTTTCTTCTCGGCGGCCTGGCCAACACGGCCAAGGCGGCGGCTCTCGCGTCGGTACTGGCCATGGTCGCCGGTTTGGCCCTGTGCCTGCTCCGGCTTTCGCCCCGGCGATGGTTGTCGGCGCTGGCGGGGGCCTATATCGAGTTGTTCCGGGCCATTCCGCTGGTGCTGCTGGTGCTGTTCTGCGCCCTGGGACTGCCCATCTACGGACTGGACCTGGGGGCCCTGGGGACCCTGGTGGCGGCCCTGGCCGCCTACAACGCCGCCGTACTGGCCGAGATCTTCCGTGCCGGGGTCCGAGCCCTGGACCGGGGCCAAACCGAAGCCGCCTGCGCCCTGGGCCTCGGGTACTGGACCAGCCTGAGGTCGGTGGTCATGCCCCAGGTGCTGCGACGAATGGGTCCGGCGGTGGCAACCCAGCTCATCACCCTGCTCAAGGACACCTCTCTCGGAGCGGTGGTGCCCTATGAGGAACTGCTTCGAAGGGGCCGCCTCACCGGTGAGTTCTACCGGGACATCCTCCAGGCCCTGGTGGTGGTGGCTCTGATCTACCTGGTGGTCAACCTCACGCTGAGCCGGGCGGTGGAACGGTGGAGTCGGCGGGCGCACGGCCGGTCGTCGTGGCGCCCCCAGGTGGAGGCGGCGCCGGAAGCGCCGTTGGCGGCGGCTACCTGATCCGCAGGCTGGCGACCATCTGGTCGGCCAGATCCTGGGGCGTTTCCATGAAGGTGAGAATGAAGGCCCGACCGTCCTTGAGGAGCATGTACTGGACCTGATCAGTCAAAACCGGCTCGGCGTTGATTTTCACCGGAGACTTGAAGGACAGCCGGACAGCCGGCTGGTCGGCCACGGTGAGGGTCGCCGCCTCGACGTCGGTCGCCTGGTTCTCCAGATGTGCCCTGGTAACCGCCTTGGCCACGTCGTCAAGGGTTGGCTCGGATGACTTGGCCGCCGTCAGATTCACGCTGGAAATCCCGTCGGGCGAGGCAGCCATGAACACGCCGCCGCTACCGGAGATGATCCGCGCCAGGACGATCACCGAGGACAGCTTCGGGTTCTCGATCCTCAACTGGTTGGACTTGGCGTCGAAGATCTCCAGGTCGGTCGACAGGGCCACCTGAGTCCAGTCCTCGGGAAGGGCGACGGCCACGCCCGCGGCGGCGTCGGACGCCACCGAGAACCCGGCGGGGGCCACCGTGGACGGGGCCACCGGATCTGAACAACCGACGCCGGTCAACACGGCCAGGAGCAGCGCTCCCAGGACTTGGCGGTGGGGGAGGAACCGACGGGACGATCGGGGCGGGGTCATCTGACCAGCCACGTTACCGCCCGGCCCCTACCGGGAGGAGGCCGGGAACAACCCAACCGCGGCCTGTGCCCGGGCCAGGGTGGCGTCGGCTACCTCGGCGGCCCGAGCGCCGCCCCGGGACAATGTCGAGACGACGTAGGACGGGTCGTCGGCCAATTCCCGGTGTCGCTGCTGTAGAGGGCGGAGGCAGTCGATGACGACCTCAGCGGTGGCGTCCTTCAGCGGTCCATACCGATCAAACTCGTCGGCCAGCGCCGCGATCGGCCGTCCGGTGATAGCGCCCAGGATGGACAGCAGGTTGGTCACCCCCGGCTGGTTGATCGGGTCGACCCTGACCTCGCCGAGGGTGTCGGTCACGGCCCGGCGCAGCTTTCGGCTGATGATCTCCGGCGGATCCAGTAGGTAGATGATCCCTTGTTCAGAGGTGGCGGACTTGCCCATCTTGGTGGTGGGGTCGGACAGGTCCATTACCCGGGCGGCCACCGGTGGGGTAGCGGCCTCGGGAAGCACGAAAGTTCGGCCGTAGGTGGCGTTGAACCTCATGGCCAGGTCCCTGGCCAACTCCAGATGCTGGCGTTGGTCGTCACCCACCGGAACCCGCCCGGCGTCGTAGAGGAGAATGTCAGCGGCCATGAGGGTCGGGTAGGTGAACAGGCCCACCCGGACGGACTCGGCCTGGAGATTGGTCGCCTTGTCCTTGAACTGCACCATCCGACGCAGTTCCCCGAAGCCGGCGGTGCACTGCATCAGCCAGGCCATCTGGCAATGTGCGGGAACGTGGCTCTGCACGAACAGGGTGGCCTGTGCCGGGTCGAGGCCCGCGGCGAGAAAGAGGGTGGCCGTCTCCACAGTCAGGTCCCGAAGGCGATGGGGATCCATCTCCACGGTCAGGGCATGCAGGTCCACCACGCAGAAGAAGGACTCGTCGGAACTGCCGAGTGCTCCGGCCGTCGTCCCGTGCAGCGCCTTCTCGGGGTCGGTCGACGGCG
Organism: Acidimicrobiales bacterium; assembly: GCA_052390275.1. GTDB lineage: Bacteria > Actinomycetota > Acidimicrobiia > Acidimicrobiales > AC-14 > JBQTHD01. The sequence continues at coordinate 3,962 of JBQTHD010000007.1, forward strand.
GGGGGCTCGATCCAGCGACGAAGTGTCGGAGCGCTCCCAGGTAGTTGCCCAGATGCAGACGCCCGGAAGGTTTGATTCCCGAAAAGACGCGCACCGCTGGCGATGGTAGCGGCGGGATCCGGGAGATCGGCTGGGGATTTGCCGCCGGCGAACAGGGCCCTCGCCACCGGGCCACCGCCGACAACGTCGGTTCGGTCGGCCGCCCGGTAGGGTCCGGCCGGTGGTCTACGAGGTCCGCACCCCCGATTACGAGGGACCCCTGGACCTGCTCGCCCAACTGGTCGTGCGCCGGGAGGTCGACCTGTGGGCCCTGTCGCTTGGTGCGCTGGTCACGGACTACCTGGCCGAGATCGCCCGAATGCGGTCTCTGGATCTGGAGGTGGCCACCGAGTTTCTGGTCCTGGCCGCCACGTTGGTGGAACTCAAGACCCGCCGACTCCTGCCCGAGCCCGATGAGCCTGACGAGGACGACCTGGCCCTGCTGGAGGAACGGGATCTGCTGGTGGCCCGGCTGGTCGAGTGCCTCACCTTCCGAGCCGCGGGGGAGTCGCTCGCCCGCTTGATGGACCTGGCCGCCCGAGCGCCGGCCCGCACGGCCGGTCCGGAGCCCCATCTGTTGTCCCTTTCACCCGACTGGCTGGCCGGGGTGGGTCCCGTCGATCTTCTCGCGGCCATGGCTCGGATCTCCAACCCGGCCCCGGCTGAGCGGGTGGACCTTTCGCACGTGACGGTGGTGACCAGGACCGTGGCCCAGACGATCTCGGATCTGACTGCCACGCTGGTGGCCTCCGGGCGAGCCTGTTTCGGCGACCTGGTGGGCGGGTCGACCCGGATGGACGTGGTCGTGACGTTTCTGGCGGTGCTGGAGATGACCAAGCTGGGACTGACGCAGCTTCACCAGCCGGGACCGTTCCAACGGTTCGACGTCGTCTGGACCGGGGGAATCGGTGCCATGGTCGAGGCAGACTTCGACGAGGGGCAGGGCGCTCTGGTTGCCGCCGCCCCCGGTCGGGCGCCGGGCGCCGAGGGTGGTTCCCGCTGACCCGAGCCCTGGCTCAGGCGGTCGAGGCCATCGTCATGGTGGCCACCGAACCGGTTCCCAGCCGCCTCCTGGCGGAGGTGACCGAGGTTGCTCCGGCCACCATCGAGGCGGTCTGCGCTGATCTGGCCGACCAGTATCGCCACGATCGTCGGGGGTTCTCGCTTGTCCGCGTGGCCGGCGGCTGGCGGTACGTGAGCCACCCTGACCAGGCTGCCTACGTCGAGAGGTTCGTGCTCGACGGGGAGCGCTCCCGATTGTCTCCGGCAGCCCTCGAGACCCTGGCGGTGGTCGCGTACCGCCAGCCGGTGTCGCGAGCCCAGATCGCTGCCATCCGGGGAGTAAATGCCGACGCGGTGATTCGGACCCTGACCATCCGGGGCTATGTCGCCGAAGTGGGCCGGGACCCGGGCCCGGGCCAGGCGGTGTTGTTTGGCACGACCCCCGCCTTCCTGGAGGGTCTGGGGCTCGACAGCGTCGCCGACCTGCCCGCACTCGCCGACTTCATGCCCGGCATGGAAGTCGTTGACGCCCTGGAGAAGGGTTTCGGAGCGTCCCGACCCTCAGGCGGGGTCAGCCGCCCCGAGGGGCCATTGCCTCCGCAACCCGGTGCACCAGGTTCCCCCGGTGACACGAACGAGCCGGTCCACAATGACGGCTTCCGAACACCGTGACCAGCCCCGACCACCGGCCCGGCTCCAGCGGAGAGCCCCTTGGCCGAAAGGACGGAGACCCAGGATCGCTCCGGCTGCAGAAGGTGCTGGCGGCCGCGGGCGTCGGGAGTCGTCGCGCCTGCGACGAACTGATCGGCGACGGCCGGGTGACCGTCGACGGGGTGGTGGCCGACCTGGGCGCCCGCGTGGACCCCGAGTCGGCCCGAGTCGAGGTGGACGGCATCCGAATCCCCACCCGCGCCGGCCTGGTCCACTACCTGCTTCACAAACCAGCCGGCGTGGTGACCACCGCCGCCGATCCCCACGGCCGCCCGACGGTGCTCGACCTGGTGCCGGCCAGCCCCCGGGTCTTTCCGGTAGGGCGTCTGGACCTCGACAGCGAGGGGCTCTTGCTTGTGACCAACGACGGGGACCTGGCGCAGCGCCTCACGCATCCTTCGTTCGGGGTGGACAAGGAGTACCTGGTGGAGGTGACGTCGTCGCCCTCGGCTGCCCAACTGCGACGACTGCGCCGGGGCGTCGACATCGGCGACGGGCCCACCGCGCCGGCCCGGGTGACCACCATCGCCCCGCGGGGCATGAGGATCATCATTCATGAGGGTCGCAACCGACAGATCCGGCGGATGTGCGCAGCCGTCGGCCTGGAGGTGCTCCGCCTGGTCCGCACCCGAATCGGGCCCCTCAGCGACACCCGTCTGGCCCCGGGGCAGTGGCGCCCCCTGAGGGACTCTGAACTCTCTGACCTGGAAGCGAATGTGGCCCGGGTCGACCAGGCCCTCGGCAGTAGATTCGATCCCGGTGCCCGATCTCTCCCTCGCCCGCGTGAGAGCCCTGCGGGGGGCGACCACCGTGAGCCACGACACCGAGGCGGCGATAGCCGAGGCGGTCGAGGAACTCATGCGGGAGATTCTCAGCCGTAACTCCCTACAGGTGGATGACCTGATCAGCGCCGTCTTCACCGCCACCGAGGACTTGACCGCCACCTTCCCCGCCACCCCGGCCCGCATGATGGGGCTGGGGTCCATTCCGTTGCTCAGTGCCCGGGAGATACCCGTGCCGGGGTCCACCCCGCGGTGTGTCCGGGTGCTCCTTCACCTGTACACGCCGATCCCCGCCAGCGACCTTCGCCACGTCTATCTGCGGGGGGCCAGCGGGTTGAACGACGAGCTTCCGGTGTGACACCCGGGTGCGAGGACATAGGCCCCAGATGGCAGCGGCGGCGATGATTGGCCCTGGGTCCGCGACCCGGACGGCGGTGGTGGTGGGGACCGGACTGGTGGGGGGTTCGATAGGACTGGCGCTGCGGGAGCGGGGCTGGAGGGTGATCGGAAGTGACATCGACGCCACCCGCTTGGGCGAGGCCCTGGCCATCGGGGCCATCGGCGAGGTGGACTCTCCGGGTCACGCCGGGTTGACGTGGCCGACTCCCGAGGCGGGAGATTTGCCTTCGGAGTCGGTGGACCTGGTCTTTATCTGCACTCCTGTGGGGGAGGTGGCTGGCCAGGTTCGCCGGGCGCGGATCAGATATGGGCCGGCGGCGGTTATCACCGACGTGGCCGGAGTGAAGCAGTCGGTGGTCGAGGCGATCGACGATCCTGGGTTCGTGGGCGGACACCCCATGGCTGGATCTGAGTTGGATGGCCTGGCCGGAGCGGACGCCGCCCTGTTCGAAGGAGCCACCTGGGTCCTGACTCCGGTGGCCACCACCGACCAGGAGGCCTGGGCTCGGGTGGCCTCGGTCGTATCTTCCCTCGGTGCCCGGGTTCTGGCCCTGGACCCCGCCCATCACGACCGCCTGGTGGCTCAGATTTCCCACGTCCCCCACCTATTAGCGGTGACGGTGATGAACTTGGCTACCGAGGACGGACAGTCGGAGGCGGCGCTTTTGGACCTGGCCGCAGGCGGATTTCGGGACATGACCCGGGTGGCGGCCGGGCACCCGGCCATCTGGCCCGACGTCTGCCTGCAGAACTCCGCCGCCATCCTTGCCTGTCTGGACCGGCTGGGCACCCGACTCTCGGGCGTGGGAAACCTGATCGGCAGCGGGGACCGGGTCGGGCTCAGCCACCTTCTGGTTGCCGCCAGCCAGGCCCGGCGCAGTCTCCCGGGGGGAACCGGGGGATCGGGGTCGACGGCGGAGATCCGCATGCCCATCACCGACCGTCCAGGGATGGTGGCGGATGTGACCACCCGCCTCGGAGCGGCCGGGATCAACATCGCGAACCTCGAGATCGTGCATTCACGCGAGGGGGGTCGGGGGGTCTTGGTCCTGCTGGTCGACTCCGCCGACGATACGGAGGCTCGCGCCGCACTGGCGCCGAAGACAGACCCGGCGTTGCGCCCGGCCAGGGACACCGAGAGCGAGTCTCTTCTCGATGGCGGCGCAGCGGTGCCCCAAGGGGGGCGGCTCCGGACTGAGACCGGTTCAGATTCCCTTGCTCTTGCCGGTGGGCTGCCACTTGTCGGCCAGGTGTCAGCCCCGGGTGACAAGTCGATTTCACACCGGGCGCTGATCCTCGGAGCGCTGGCTGACGGTGCCTCGACCATTGGCGGTTTGTCAGCCGGAGCTGACGTTCTTCACACCATGGCCGCGATCGAGGCTCTCGGGGCCCAGGTGCACTGGTTGCACCCACCAGCGCCTTCGCCTGCTGTCAGACCCGCCTGCGGATCCCCATCCTTCACCCGTCTCCTCATCCAGGGAAATGGAGGGTTTCTCGAGCCCGACGACATTCTCGACCTCGGAAACTCCGGCACCAGCCTGCGCCTCCTGGCCGGAGCGTGTGCCGGAGTGAGCGGGGCGACATTCACCTTTACCGGGGACGCCTCCCTGCGGTCACGGCCGATGGACCGGGTGGCGGTACCACTGGGGTTGATGGGAGCGCGCGTCATCGGTAGAAGCGCTCGGGTACTGGCCCCGCTGACTGTGAATGGTGCTGTTCTAAGCGGCATCCGCTACGAAACCCCTGTCCCCAGCGCCCAGGTCAAGTCCGCCCTGTTGCTGGCCGGCCTGTCGGCCCGTGGCGAGACTGTGGTGACAGAGTCCCATCGGTCCCGGTCGCACACCGAGGAGATGCTGGTGGCGGCGGGCGCTGATCTGGAGGTGGGGGTTGCGGCCTCGGGTGGCCATTGCGTCCGGGTTCGGCCATCGGTGCTCAAGCCGACGGACGTGGTCGTTCCTGCAGATCCCTCCTCCGCCGCATTCTGGGTGGTGGCCGGTCTGGTTGTAGCAGGTAGCGAGTTGACGGTGGGCCCCTTCTACAGGGGTCCGGCCCGGGCCGGATTCCTCGCCGTCCTGGCCCGAATGGGGGCGGCCTTGGAGGATCTCCCCGACGGAGCCCTCCACGTTCGTCATTGCCAATTGACGTCAACCTCCATTGGGGTCGAGGAGATTCCTGGGGTCATAGACGAGATTCCTGTCCTGGCTGTGGCCGCGGCCTTCGCTACCGGTACCACCGTGATATCCGGCGCGGCTGAACTGCGGGTCAAGGAGAGCGATCGGATCGCGACCATGGTCGCCGGCCTCTCGGCCATGGGCGTCGAGGTGAGGGCGCTGGCCGACGGCATGGCCGTGGTAGGAAGCGGCGGCCCAAGCCTCAGGGGGTGCCGGGTCGATTCCCATGGTGACCATCGGGTGGCCATGGCCCTGGCCGTGGCGGCAATGGCGGGGCGGGAGACCACGGTGATCGACGGATGGCAGTGCGTGTCGACGAGTTACCCGGGGTTCGCGCAGGAAATGACCCGCCTACAGGGCGCGCGGCCAGGGTCAGCGTCGGATCCGGAGTCTGAGTCAATCAGAGGAGCGCCGTGAGCGATCAGGCCGAAGGGGTCGCGGCGTCCATGCGGGTAGTGGCCATCGATGGCCCGGTGGGATCTGGAAAGTCCAGCGTGGCCCGGGTCTTGGCCGAGCGCCTGGGAATGGAATGCCTGGAGACAGGGGCCATGTACCGGGCCGTGGCCCTGGCCGCGATCCGCTCGGGCGTGGACCCCTGTGCCCCGGGGGCTGATCTGGCCCGGGTGGCCGCGGCTCTGGATCTGACGATGGGGACCAAGGTCGAGTTGTGGGGGATTGACGTCACCGAGGACCTGCGGGACCCCGAAGTCACCCGCGTGGCCAGCCTGGTGGCCGCCGATCGGGGGGTCCGCCTGGAACTGGTCCGCCGTCAGCGCACGTGGGCGGCGGTGCGCTTCGGCGGGGTGGTGGAGGGGCGGGACATCGGCAGCGTCGTCTTCCCCGACGCGATCCTCAAGGTCTTTCTCACTGCCAGCCAGGAAGAACGCCAAGCCCGGCGCCAGGCGGACGAGGACCCCGGCGACCTGGCTCGTCGGGACCAGGCTGATACGGCCCGAACCGAGTCGCCTCTGGTCGTAGCCGACGACGCGGTGGTGGTCGACACCACCGGACGCAGCATTGCCGACATCGTGGAGGAGATCCTGGTGGCCCTGCGGGCGGCCGAGACTCCTGGGTCGGCCGAAAGGATCGAAGCGAAATCGTTGGCCGCCTCCTCGGCCTCCTCGGCCTCCAATGACTCTCAGGTTGCCCAGGACCTGACAGTGGCCGATGGCTCCGCTGCGGAGATCGCAGCGGTCACCCCAGAGGCCATCCCAGAGGCCATCCCAGAGGCAGGGGTGCAGTCGTGAGCCGGAGGGCGGCAGCGTGAGCGGAGCGGATCGGCCCACCCCCGTTCCCGCCCTCTACACCGTGGTCCGGACCCTGGTTGAGGGGATCAACCGATCCCTGTGGCGGGCCACGTTCTCCGGCCGGGAGAACGTTCCCGCTACCGGGGCCTACGTGCTCGCCCCGGTTCATCGCTCCAACATCGACTTCGCCCTCGTCTCGAGCGTCACCCACCGACGCCAGCGCTACATGGGCAAGCAGGAACTATGGAACTTCGCTCCGTTGGGATGGTTCATCTCCGTCCTGGGCGCCTATCCGGTTCGCCGGGGGGCGGCCGACAGGGAGGCGCTGAACGACACGCTGGCCATGCTGGAAGCGGGCGACCCGGTGGTCCTGTTTCCCGAGGGCACACGACGAAGTGGCCGGGAGGTGGGCGAACTCTTCGAGGGGGCCGCCTTCGTGGCGGGGCGGGCCGGAGTGCCCATCATCCCGGTGGGGATCGCCGGATCCGAGCGGGCTCTGCCCAAAGGCGCCAAGCTGCCCAGGCCAGTGCGCGTCCACCTGGAGGTCGGTGCCCCCATCGACCCCCCTCGGCCTCGGCCCGGTTCCACCCGGTTGTCCCGCCGGTCGATCCAGGAGGTGACGGCCACCTTGCGGTCGGAACTGCAGCGTCTTTACGACCAGGCCGATGTCATCCTGGGGTCGGGTTGAGCCCTCCTTGGAGCCCTGGGACCCGATCGGTGGGGCTAGGGGCGTCCGGGGTTCGAGACGACGGGGAAGTTTCTTGGCTTGGGTGTCAACCTTCGGGACCCTTCGGCCGTTACTAAGGCAGTGAACGGCGGAGCCGGGTCGGCCGAAACCTTCGAGGAAACCTTCAGCAGATTGTTTCCGCGAGCCTTTCGGCTGGCCCGGCGCATCCTCGGGGACGCAGCAAGCGCCGAGGATGTCGCCGCAGAGGCTCTGGCTCGGGCGTATGCCCAGTGGCCCCGCGTCGAAGCCTTGGCCTATCGGGACGGTTGGATCCTCAAGGTAACCACCAACCTGGCTATTGACCGCCTTCGTCGCCACCCACCCGACCAGCCTGTTCCGGCCGAACTGCTGGCCGAGGACGCCCTGGTCCTTCGGCTCGCCCTTACCGCCGCCCTGCGCTCCCTTCCCCGCCGCCAACGCCAGGCCGTCGCTCTTCGTTACCTGGGCGAGATGTCTGAAGCCGAGGTGGCCAAGACGCTCGATGTTTCCGTTGGAGCGGTCAAGACCCACACCCACCGGGGCCTGGTGGCTCTTCGAGCCAAGCTGGGCGACGACATGGGGGAGGTGATCCCCGTTGGCCTGGAGCGCTGAGGATCTGCCTTCGCAGCGCAGCCCCGAGGAGGTGCTCGACGCAGTCCTTCGAAGGGGCACCCGCCTTGCCACCCGCCGCCGCCTGGGTGCGGGGGCCGCCGCCCTGCTGGGAACCGTTCTGGTTCTCCCCACCGGCATCCTGGCCATCGTCGATGGACCCGGGTCTTCGGTGGCCGGGGCCAGACCGGCCGGATCGGCCAAGGTGGCCAGTGCTCAGCCGGTGGACCCTGGTCCTGCATCGACTGTCCCCGTCGCAACCCCCGAAAGCACAACCACCGCACCCGTTCCCCAAGCCCCCCCCGTCGTCGGCGATGGCGGCACGGTTCCGGCACCCCCCCCGCCGGTACCGCCCACGCCCCCGACGACCTCCCGGCGGCCCCGGCCCTCCGTCACCACCCCCCCGGTGACGGTGGGTCGTCCGCCCTCGGGCCCGGCGGTTCCGGCGTGCGGGCCGTCATACCTGGAGGCCCAGGCAAAGTCGCTGCTGAACAGCTACGACCTGGGCGAGCCGGTCTACCTGGAGGCCACCCTCACCAACGTCTCCTCCCAGCCCTGCACCTTTCGTAGCTTCACCACGGCCTTCACCGTGGACAACGATGGCGACCCCCAGACGCCGCCGGTACTGAGCGACGCCGAGGTGGTGAATCGAACTGACGGTCAGTTGGCGGCCGGCGAGACCCTGGCCGTTCCCTCCCGCTGGACGGCCATCGACTGCCACCTGTCGCCCTGCCCGCCAGGGACCTACGAGGTCATCTACTCCTGGGCCTTCGACGATGGCCCCCGCCGTAGTGCCTCAGCCACCTTCGTGGTCAAAGCTCCACCCACCACTACCGTCCCCAACGGCCAGAGGAACAACTAAAACCCACACAGACGCCCTCAGCCGGCGACCAGGCGGGCGAGTACGTCGCTGGCTGCGCTGGAGCGGTCGTCATCGGGCCCGAATCCCTTGGCTCGGCGGACGGGGTCGGGAACCGGTGCCCCGACGGCCAGGCGCAGTGCAGAGTCGATCACCCCGAGAAGCTCGCGAAGTTCCCGGGGCGGAGGGAAGTATTCGTCCTCGTCGGTCACCCGGATCTCCTCCACCCCTCCAACCGGGGCCAGCCGGGCGATTACCGCCCGGACCAGTTCCTCTGGAGCCGAGGCTCCGGCGGTCACCCCGACGGTGCCGCTCAGATCCGCAGGTAGCTCATCGGCGCTGTTGATCCGAAATACCCGGGGGCACCCCTCGGCCTGTGCGACCTTGGCCAGGGCCACGGTGTTCGAAGAGTTGGCCGAACCGATCACCACCATGGCGTCGGCTCGACCGGCGATCCGGGCCAGCGCCGCCTGGCGATTGGTCGTGGCAAAGCACAGGTCGCTCTGGGTCGGCATCCACATGTCGGCGAAACGTGTCCGGGCGGCCTCCAGCACCCCGGCCCAATCCTGGTGGCTCAGGGTCGTCTGTGCCAGCAAAGCCACAGGACGCCCGGGGTCGGTAAGGCTGACCACATCGTCGGCGGTCTCCACCAGGTGGATGGCTTCTGGAGCAACCGCCATGGTGCCCACCGCCTCGTCATGGCCCTCGTGACCCACATACAGAACCGAATAACCCCGACCGGCCCGCACCTTGACTTCATGGTGGACCTTGGTCACCAGCGGACAGACGGCATCAACCACGAACCCTCCGTTGCGACGGGCCGCGGCGACCACCTCGGGGGCTGATCCATGGGCCGAGAGCATGAGGGGAGCGCCGGCCGGAACCTCGTCCACGTCGTCGACGAAGATCACTCCCAGGCCCGAGAAGCGGTCGACCACCAGGGCGTTGTGAACGATCTCGTGATAGCAGTACACCGGCGGCTCGAAGGCCCGCAGCATCCAGGCCAGGGCCTTTATGGCCATCTCCACCCCGGCACAGAAGCCTCGAGGAGCCGCCAGCAGCACCTTGTCGACCGCCATGTCCGCCACCGTAACTCTCCTGGTCCCGCCCCCCTATCCTCTGACGGTGCCGGTCGGGACCAAGTCGCAGGCCCCCGTGGCCACCGTGGTGGCGGTTGTCCCCGGCTCGGCGGCCGAACGGGCCGGCCTCGCCGCCGGCGATCAGGTCCGCTCCATCAATGGGATCCGCCCCCGCGACGTCATCGAATGGAGCCGGATCACCGATGATCCCGAGATTGAGATCGAGGTCGACCGGGGCGGCCTGAGCCTGGACATCAGTGTTTACAAGGACGCCGGCCAGGTGCTGGGAGCCGAGGTCGACTCCGCACTGTTCGATCAGGTCCGCACGTGTGACAACCACTGCTCGTTCTGCTTCATCTATCAACTTCCACCCGGGCTGCGATCCAGCCTCTACGTCAAGGACGACGACTACAGGCTGTCCTTTCTCTACGGCAATTACACCACCTTGACCCGGTTCACCGAGATGGACCTCGAACGTGTGGTGACCGACCGGCTGGGACCGCTGAACGTGAGCATTCACGCCACCGACCCCGATCTCCGCTCGGCCATGCTGCGCAACCGTCGCGGGGCCATGAGCCTGCGGTGGCTGCGGGTGCTCCTCGACCACGGAATCGAGGTCCATGGTCAGGTGGTGGTCTGCCCCGGAGTCAACGACGGCCCCGCACTCGACGACACTCTGTGTGGGGTTCTGGACGAGTTCGCCGAGTTGCGCACCGTCTGCGTCGTGCCTTTGGGGATCAGTCGGTATTCCAGCGACCCGTCCCTGCGGCCCCATACTCCCATCGAGGCCACCGCGGTGGTCGATTTGGTGGAGGGCTGGCAACAGACGTTCCTGGAGGTCCTAGGGCGCCGAGTGGTATTTGCCGCCGACGAGTACTACCTGATGGCCAACCGCGCTTTCCCCGACGCCGCCAGCTACGAGGGCTTCCCCCAACACGAGGACGGAGTAGGAATGGTCGCCGCACTGAGGGCCGAGTTGCTGGGTTCAACCGAAACCCCGATGGGGGTGGCTCCCGGGTTCTTTGCCTGGGTGGACGGGGCCGGCCGGGAGGGCTACCGCGAACAAAGGACCTCCTCGGGCCTGCCGGCTAACGACTCCGATCCGCGGGCCGCCGACCGTGGGTCGGCCACGAGGCCGGCCGCTGGGGGAGAGCCGCCGGTAATCCTGACCGGCGAGTACGGCGCACGGGTGCTCAAGCCTCTGTTGTTGGAGGCGGGGTATCCCGACGTGATCGTGACAGGGGTCCCCAACCGGTTCTTCGGAGGCAACATCGCCGTGGCCGGCTTGATGGCCGGCCGGGACGTGGCCGAGACCATCGGGACCCTCGGACCCGGGCGTCGCTACCTCCTTCCCGACGTCTGCCTTTCCGGGGGGCGGTTCATCGACGGCACCGGCATCGAGGACCTGCCCTCGAAGGTGGAGGTGGTTCCCACCGACGGGGTGGCCCTCCGCAGGGCGCTGGGTCCACCCGGATGAGGCGGGAGTCGGCGGGGGCAGCCTCGGTCCAGAGCACACTCGGGCTGCCTCGTGTAGCCGTGGTCGGACGGCCCAACGTGGGCAAGTCCACGCTGGTCAACCGGATCCTTGGGCGACGTGAAGCCATTGTCGAAGAACACCCCGGCGTGACCCGGGATCGTCGAACAGTCCCGACAGATTGGGCCGGGCGCCGCTTCGCACTGGTCGATACCGGGGGGTGGCAGGCCAGGGGAGTAGGTGCCGAGGCGGAGCTGGACGCCCAGGTCAGCCGTCAGGCCGAGCGGGCGGTGGCCGAGGCCGACGTGGTGGTGATGGTCGTCGATACCGGCGTCGGGCCCACCGAGGAGGACTCCCAGGTGGCCCGCCTCCTTCGCCGCAGCGGCCGGCCGGTGGTGCTGGCGGCCAACAAGGTCGACAACGTGACCCGGGAGCCCGATGCCTGGGCCTTCACCACCCTGGGCCTGGGGGACCCCCTGCCCATCAGCGCCATCCATGGGCGGGGCAGCGGCGACCTCCTCGATGCCGTCGTCGCAGCCCTGCCCGCCGAGGGTTCTTCGATCGTCGAGGAGGAACCTGAGGCCCCCGCCGTCCCCCAGGTGGCCATCGCCGGGCGGCCCAACTCAGGCAAGTCCACACTGATGAATCGCCTCGCCGGTGATGAGTGTTCCATCGTCAGCGACATACCCGGCACCACCCGGGACAGCGTGGACACCGTGGTCCAGACCCCGGCGGGGCCGTGGCGGTTCATCGATACCGCAGGGATGCGGCGCCGGGGGAACCATGCCGAGGGGGCCGAGTACTACTCCATGGTCCGGGCGCTCCAGGCCATCGATCGGGCTGACGCGGCCGTTCTCATGATCGACGCCACCCAGGGCGTCACCAACCAGGACCAGCGCCTGGCTGAGCGGATAGACGCGGCCGGGTGTGCCCTGGTCATAGTCCTGAACAAGTGGGAGGTGGTCGACGCAGAGCAGCGCGAGGAGGTCAAGCGCCAGGTTGGCGATCGGCTCTTCTTCCTGGGCTACGCGCCCGTTCTACGGGCGAGCGCCAAGACGGGAAAGGGGATCCATCGCATCCTGCCGGCGCTGACGGAGGCGCTGGAGGCCTACCACCGCCGGGTCCCGACCTCGGCCCTCAACTCGGTGATCGGCCAGGCCCAGGCCGCCCATCCCGCCAAGGGGGCCAGAGTGCTCTACGCGACCCAGGGGGGGATCGACCCGCCCACCTTCGTCTTCTTTGTCGACCACGCGCTCCCCCCGGCATACCTGCGGTATCTGGAACGTCGCATCCGGGAGAGCTTCGAGTTCGGACCCACGCCCATGAAGTTCCGGGTAAAGACCCGTTCGGACTGACCCGTCTACTTCGCAACCGCCAGGACCTGAGATTGCGAAGTTTGGCCCCCCTGTGCCCCCCGGTGGTCCTACGATGACCAACGGTGGTCGCTGACTCACCATTTCTGGACTCACCAATCCTGTTGGTGGTGGCCTTCGGATGCTCCGCGGCCGCTGTCATCTGGGGTCGTTCGGCCCTGCGCCTCCAGCGTTCCTGGCAACGGATCCGGGGGGCCGATTCGGGGAGCGAGGTAGCCGCCGACCTGGCCCGATCGGCCTACCGCAAGGAACTCCATACCACCCTCCTCTACGCGATCGCCGGATTCACTGCGGCGCTGGGCTCCGTCTGGACCAGCACATGGGTGAACGGCATCAGACTTTTGCTGGTCATCCCGGTGATCTTCACCTTTGTTTTCGGTCGCCGGTTCATCGAGGACGCCGCCCGGATCGAGGAACGGGCTCACCTGGAGCGCCGAGCTGAGGAGGCGCTGTCTCAGGACCAGTTGGCGCCCCGGCAGTGGGCTGCCCGCCTGGCCCCTCAGGAACTGCCCGGCTTCGAAGGCTTCGAGGTGGGCCGGGCTTATGCGCCCGGCACCGGGCTCATGGCCGGAGACTTCTACGACGTCTGCGCCACCGGTCCGGGCCGTATGGCAGCGGTGATTGGGGACGTGTCCGGCCACGGGATCGAGGCCTCCATCACCGCCTTTCAGGTCAAGTACCTCCTGCGCACTTTCCTGCGTCAGTACCGGGACCCGGCCCAGGCCATGGAGGAACTCAACGTCCAGATCTCCACCCAGACAGGGTCCGAGGAGTTCGTATCGCTTTGCATCGTGGTCTTTGACCGGGCGGCCGGCACCATGCGCTACGCCTCGGCTGGGCATCCTCCCGCCTGGCTGTGGCACGACGGTGAGGTTCGGCCGCTGCGCTCCACGGGCCCGCTGCTGACCCTCAGCCCCGTGGCTGCCTACGCCAGCCGGGAGGTGGCGTTGGACCCGGGGGACCTGCTCCTGCTCTACACCGACGGCCTCACGGAGGCCCGGGCCGGGGAGATGCTCTTCGGAGAGGACCGCATTGCCGCCACCGTCCGGCGCGATCCGGGCGTGGCCCCCGACGTTCTCTGCAAAGCCCTGTTGGGGGCGGCCCGGGACTTCGCCACCACGCCCTTGACCGACGACGTGGCAATCCTGGCTGTCCGCAGGAGTTGACGGTCAGAACCGGCAGGAGCCCGACAAGTCGATGAGCGGACGTGGTTACCGGGCTCGGCCCGGAGCGGGACTTCGAGTCAGCGGTGTTCCGGGTTGGAGCGGTCGAAGCGGCAGCCGGCGTCCCACTGCGAACGTTGGTTGCCGTGGGCCGGAATCCCGCCAGCGTCTTTCAGCATGCGGGCCAAGTGCAACAGGTTCCAGGTCATGAACGTGGTGTTCCGGTTGGTGAAGTCATTCTCCGGACCGCCCGAACCGGGGTCGAGGTAGGACGGGCCGGGTCCGGCCTCGCCGATCCAGCCGGCGTCGGCCTGGGGCGGGATCACATAGCCCAGGTGCTGCAGCGAGTAGAGGATGTTCATGGCGCAGTGCTTGACTCCGTCCTCGTTGCCGGTGACGAGACATCCGCCCACCTTGCCGTAGTAGGCGTACTGGCCGGCGTTGTTGAGCAGCGACGAGTTCCCGCAGAGGCGCTCGATCACTTTGGTGCACACCGACGACTTCTCACCCAGCCAGATCGGCGTGCACAGGACCAGGATGTCGGCCTCGGCCACCTGCTCGAAGATTGCCGGCCATTCGTCGGCCGCCCAGCCGTGTTCGGACATGTCCGGCCACACCCCGACGGGGATATCTCGATCGACGGCCCGGATCAGGTCGACGGTGACGCCGTTACGGCGCATGATCTCCATGGAGATGGCAGCCAGCCCCTCGGTGTTGGAGATCTCCGGCGACCGCTTGAGGGTGCAGCTGATGAACAGCGCTCTCAAGCCGCTGAAGTCCCATTCCGTCTGCGTGCACTGCTCGGCCTGCATGTCGGTAAGGGACACGATGCTGATCCTTTCCCACCCGGCCGGCCCAGTGCCGGCGTCGTCGCCGAAAGGTAGCTTCGCCGACTTAGAACGACGCCCTCGCCAGCCTGGCCTGTACACTCCCCCCGGTCACGGGCTGTGGCGCAGCTTGGTTAGCGCGCTTGACTGGGGGTCAAGAGGTCGGGAGTTCAAGTCTCCCCAGCCCGACCACAAAGGTGCAGGTGAGCCGGGGTGCGCCCCGGCTCGTCCCATGTCTACCGCGGCTGTCCCCGCGCCAACCCGCCTCCCGAGCGGTCTCGACCCGTAGTCGATCGGCCCTCGGCCGGCGCGGTCCCGGCGGGCCTGGTCGGTGGCCAGGCCGGCGTAGTAGGCCAGCAAGCCGCCGAGATTGGCGGGGGGGACGTCTTGAGGGGTGGTGGCCCGCATAACGGCCGGGGTCCCACCGGAGGTAACGCACTCGTCTGTCGGTGGTGCTGGTCGATGCGGAACTAGGCCAATCAGGGACCCGAAATCTCGCGACGTGAACGCGGATTTCTGACATCCGCCGGATCCTGCCGATACCGCATCCTGCGAGAGGCAAGTGTCGGGTCAGCTCCAGCCGTAGCATCGGCTTGTGCCCGGAGTGCGACTGAGTTGGGATGGCAAGCGGGGCGACGTGCGCGGGCTGGCGTTACCGATCCAGGTCGTAGAGGAGATCGGCGTCGCTCGCGCCAGCCTGGGCACGTTCGACGAGATCGCCCCTCGGGACGACGACGGTTGGCGCAACCGGCTGATCTGGGGCGACAACGCCCACGTGTTGGCGTCGCTGGCCGACGAGTTGGCCGGCCGCGTCGACCTCGTCTACATCGACCCGCCCTTCGACTCCCGCCAGGACTACAAGGTTCGCATCGGTGTCGGCGACGCGACCGCCGAAGAGAGCCTGGCCAAGATTCAGTCGGTCATCGAGGACAAGGCCTACCGCGACACCTGGGGCGCCGGGGTGGAGAGCTACCTCCAGATGCTCTACACCCGGCTGCTCCTGCTACGGGAGCTGCTCTCGGACCGGGGCTCGATATTCCTGCATCTCGCACCCAACGTCAGCCACATGGCGCGGGTGCTCATGGACGAGATCTTTGGCACCGAGAACCTACGAGCCGAGGTTGTCTGGAAGAGGACTGGAGCGAAAGGCGATGCGCGACGCAAGTTCGGGGCGGTTCACGACGTGATCGCTCACTACAGCAAGACGGATCAGTACATTTTTCACGCCGCTCGGCGCCCGATGGACGGGGATTATGTTGGCCGGTTTCGGCTGGATGACAACGACGGCCGTGGGCCATATCGCATCGCCCCTTTGGATAGTCCTAACCCACGTCCGAACCTCACCTACGTGTATAAGGGCTACGCCCCACCGTCTAATGGATGGCGTGTAGCGCGCGAGGTCATGGAAGAGTTGGATGCTGACGGACGCTTGGCGTTCCCTCGGACCGCAGATGGGCGGATCGGCCGGAAACACTATTTACGGGAGCAGGAGGAGCCTCTAGTCGGCGATGTGTGGACCGACATAGCTGCACTTCAGGCGGTGGGACAGGAGCGCCTCGGCTACGACACGCAGAAGCCGGAGGCGCTGATCCGGAGGATCATCGAGTCCTCATCTGATCCCGGGTCGATCGTGCTCGACTGCTTCGCCGGATCGGGCACGACGCCGGCCGTCGCCGAGCAGCTTGGCCGCCAGTGGGTGGCGATCGACATCGGCCGGTTTGCAGTCCACACGACCCGCAAGCGCCTCCTGGCCATCGGGGGGGTGAAGCCCTTCGTGGTGGCCAACCTCGGCTCCTACGAGCGCCAGTGGTGGCAGACAGCCACGACGGGGCCCGAGATCGAGGCCTACCTCGACTTCATCATCGAGCTCTACCGAGCCAAACCGGTCCGGGGATTCGCCCACATCCACGGCACCACCGGGTCCAAGGCGGTCCACGTCGGGGCGGTCGACTCTCCCGTCACCTTCGACGAGGTTGCGTTGGCCATCGAAGATGCCGCCTCCGGGGGCTTCACCGGCCTCGACGTCCTCGGTTGGGAGTGGGAGATGGGGCTGCACGAGATGGTGCAGGACGAGGCCAAGGAACGGTCCCTGGCCCTGCGGCTCCGGCGCATTCCCCGGGAGGTGATGGACGAGCGAGCCGTGCTCTCGGGCGAGGTGACGTTCCATGAGCTCGCCCACCTCAAGGCCAGTGCCGCGGTCCACAAGCGGATGGTGACCGTCACGATCGACGACTTCGTGCTGGCCAGCCCGGAGCTGGTGCCGGAAGCGGTCCGCGGCAAGGTCAAGGTCTGGAGCGACTACATCGACTATTGGGCGGTCGACTTCGCCCACGACGGCGGGATATTCCTCAACACGTTCCAGGCTTTTCGGACCCGATCGCAGCCCAAACTCGATCTCAGAGCCCAGCACGGCTACGACGCCAAGGGGATATACACGGTCGTGGTCAAGGTCGTCGACATCTTCGGTTCGGACACGACGACCTCCCTAGCTGTCGTGGTCCCGTAAAGGTGGGCGACCCGTACGCGGTTCCAGAGGAGCGAGCGGCGAGCCCTATACCGCTGGTCGAGGCGCTCCGGCGCGAGGTGGGGGCGTGGCGGGCCGGCGGTCGGTACGACGGCGCCCGACCGACGACGAAACGCCTGCTCGAGCACTGGTTCCTCGACCAGCACCAGACCCCTGACGGCGATCGGTTCTCGTTCTACTTCTGCCAGCGGGAGGCTGTCGAAACCGTCATCTACCTGCACGAGGTGGTGGGCATCCGGGGTTCGTCGGCGATCTTTTCCCGCTACGGCACCCAGCCCCATTCCGCACCGCTCGACCTGCCCTATGCCCGTTACGTGGTCAAGATGGCCACGGGCTCGGGCAAGACCAAGGTTATGGCCCTGGCCATGGCGTGGTGCTACTTCTCCCACCTCTACGAGGCCGCGGCGCTGCCGACGACGTTCCTGCTGGTGGCGCCCAACCTGATCGTCCTGGAGCGCCTGCGGGCCGACTTCGACGCCGCCCGGATCTTTCGCGACGACCCGATCATCCCGCCCGAGTGGCGGCGGGACTTCGAGCTGGAGGTAGTGATCCGCGACGAGCCCGCGCCCATGACGGCGCCGGGAGTGCTGGCGCTCACCAACGTTCACGTGCTCTACGAGCGGGTCGCCCCGGCCGTCACCAACCCGGTTGAGCGGCTGCTCGGACCTCGCCCTCCGGCCACGCTGGCACCGACCGCGACCCTGATCGACCGTCTGGCCGAGCGTGGCCGCCTGGTCGTGGTCAACGACGAGGCCCACCACCTCCATGACGAGGTGCGTAGCGACACGGGGGAGCCGCTGGTGGCGTTGCGATCGCTCCGCACGCTCCACCAGACAAGCGCGGGCGTGGAACTGCAGCTCGACCTCTCGGCCACGCCCCGCCACCAGACCTCCGCTCTCTTCGCCGAAGTGGTGGTCGACTACCCGCTGTCGGCCGCCATCGACGACGGGATCGTGAAGCGGCCGGTGATCGGCGAGCTCCACGGCGCGGTGGAGGTGGCATCCAGCGACGCCTCCGAGAAGTACCGGGCCCGGATTGGCGTCGGGGTGCAGAAGTGGCGAGAGGTCCGCGACGCCCTCGCCCCGGCCGGAAAGAAGCCGCTGCTGTTCGTCATGGCCGAGAGCACCACGGCTGCCGACCAGATCGCCGCCTACCTCGAGACCCTGCCTGACCTCTCAGGTCGGGTGCTGACGATCCACGTCAACATGTCCGGACCGAACCGCGGAGACATCCGGGCGTCGGATCTCGAGCTGGCCCGGGCCGCGGCCCACGCCGTCGACGGCGACGACAGCCCCTACTCGGCCATCGTCAGCGTGCTGATGCTGCGTGAGGGTTGGGACGTCCGCAACGTGTGCGTGATCGTGCCGTTGCGGGCCTACACGGCCGCGTCGAAGATCCTCCCCGAGCAGACGCTGGGCCGCGGCCTTCGCCGGATGACCCCTCCCGGCTCCGGCGCGGACGAGCGGGTCATCGTCATCGAGCACGATGCCTTTCGCAGCCTGTGGGAGGACTATGCCGAGCAGGAGGGTCTCGACGTCGAGTTTCGCGACGTCGACGACATCGTGCCCATGGCCGAGATCATCGCCGTCGACCCGGGGCGTCTGGAGTTCGACATCGAGGTGCCGCAGATCCCACGAAGGCTGCATCGGGCACCGTCGGGCATCGGCGACGTCGGCCTCGGACACCTTCCGCGACTGCAGTTGCCGATCCCCGCGCACGCAGCCGACCAGGTGGTGGAGTACCGGGGCCGGGACCTGCGCAGCGGCCAGACGGTCGACACCGGCTCGTACCCCGTGCCCCAGGCGAACGACCCGGCCGCGGTGCTGGCCTGGTACGTCAACGAGGTGCAGCGCCTCTGCCGGCTTACCGGCCAGTTCGCGGCCCTTGCACCTCTCGTGCGCGCCTTCATCGAAGAGCGTGCCTTCGAACAAGCGGTCAACCTCGGCGATCCCCGGATCCTTTACGCGCTGGCCCAGCCGGCAACCCAGGAGTTGGTCGTCGGTGCGCTGCGCTCGGGGGTCGACCAGGCCACCCTGCAGACGGCCGAGGGCAGGCCGGCCGCGGACCTGAAGGCGAGGCTGCTGTCGTCGACGAAGCCGTTCCTGTGGAGCGGGGAGATTGCGTCCGCCGTCAAGTCGGTGTTCTCTCGACAGGCGTGCGATTCGGGGCTCGAAGTGCAGTTCGTCGGCTTTCTGGACCGGTGCCCGGACGTCGCCGCCTTGGCCAAGCTGGCCCCGGCGATGCGGGTCTCGATGGAGTACCGGGGTGAGCAGGGCGGCCTCGCCTTCTACTTCCCCGACTTCGCGGTGCGCGACCGTGACGGCGACCACTACCTGGTGGAGACCAAGGGCCTGGTCGATATCGCCGTGGCCGCCAAGGACCAGCGGGCGGCGCAATGGTGCCTCGACGCCACCATGGCCACCGGTGTCCGCTGGTCGTACCTGAGGGTGGACGAGGACCTGTTCAGCCGCCAGGCCCCGGCGCTGGCCGAGTTCGCCGACCTGGCCGCCGCCGTGCGGGCTGCGCGGCGGGCCGATCGCCTCCGGACGATGGCCGGCGGGCAGCCACGGTCGAAGGACGACGTGGTGCGCCTGATGCGGGACGTCTCCGCCCGGACGCGCCACGACCGCCCCGACCTGGCCGGAGAGCTCGATCGGCTCCGGGAGAGGTGAGCTACGTCGTCGACACGAGCGTCTTCGTCCGCTGGTGGGTCGAGCAGGTGGGCTGGCAACACGCCCAGCGGATTCGGGACCGATTCCTGGCCGGCGACCTCAGCCTCGTCACCCCCGACTTCACCCGCATCGAGCTTGCGGAGGTGCTGCGCAAGAGAGCCTTCCTGGAGGAAGTGTTGACCGAGGACGAGTACCTGGCCGCGGTCGAGATGCTCGACGTACTGGAAGTGGAGTTGGTGGCCCTCGATCGGGACGGCTTGGTACGAGCCGCCGCCCTGGCGGCCAGGAGGAGCCTGCGCATCTTCGACCCCATCGGAGCGTCGCTGGCGTTGGATCGCGGCCTTCCATTGCTCACCGGGGATGCTCGCTCCGCTCGCGCCCTGGCGGGCGTGATTGACGTCGAGGTTCTGGAAGGGATCTGACTTCGTGCCTGCCTTCAATCCTCTGCGTCTTCCGTGAGCGACGCCGCGCTTGCCCTCGTCAGCGCGGCGGTAGGAGGTGCGCTTACGGGGGTGGTGTCGATCTGGGTTGCCAGGTTGACGATGAAGGCGACAGCCGAGCGCGACCGCCTGCGATTCGACCAGGAGGCCAAGGCGGCCAAGGAGGCTCGGCATCAGGACCGCATCGAGACGGACGGAGAACCAAGTCGGCGAGCGAGATTGGATAGAGCGTTGCGGTGTCGACGAAGACACGGTCGAGCCGGGGTCGCGACGGGCTCGCCTCGCTCAGTACTCGGCCCCATCGTCGACGACGGTGTTTACTGCGCCCGAGATTAGAGCGCGACGGTCGTCCCGACCCTTGGCGAAGGTGACCACGTCAGCGACCCGCAGTCGCCGATGACGGCTACCAGGGAGCCGCCCACGAGGATGTAGTCGACGTCGTGGCGTCTCAGAGCCGCCACGATCCTGGCGACGTCGGGAAGACCCTCAGCTGGGCTCGTCACCGCCGGCCATCGGGGCCTCGGCGGCGGCTGCCCGCTCCGCCGCCAGCTCAGCGAAGAAGGCGACCACGGCCTCTTTCGAGTCCAAGCGACGGCCATCGGTGGTGTTTGCGAGGTGGTCGGCCGTTGGTGGGCCAGCCGCCCGCTTGGGGGCGGCGAACTCGGCCTCGTCGATGACGATGTGCCTTCTCATCCTCGCTCACCACCGCTGTGTCTCATGGCGATCAGGCTAGCGACGGGCGTCGGTATCGATGCCTGTCGGGCCAGCGGTGCTGGGCCGACGGACCATGCAGGAGCAGGCCATGT
The DNA here is from genome assembly GCA_052390275.1 of Acidimicrobiales bacterium. Taxonomy (GTDB): domain Bacteria; phylum Actinomycetota; class Acidimicrobiia; order Acidimicrobiales; family AC-14; genus JBQTHD01. Next base: position 24,845 of record JBQTHD010000007.1, read on the forward strand.
CCTGCGTACCACCCAGCTCCGCTATGGCGCCGGTCTCGAAGCCGAACGACTGGTAGAAGGCCACCAACTCGCTCGCCGTGTCGAGGTACAGCACCCGACACCGGCGGTCGGCATCCGCGCACGCCGCCGCCAGCAGCGCCCGGCCCTCCCTCGCCGCCGCCGGTCGCTGGCGAGTGGGACAGGTACCACCACTCGGCCGGCCAGGCCGCTGCCGGGCGTCGGCTGGCCAGCCGGCATGTGCGGGTACCGGGGCTTGATGTGATTGAAGAAGCGCAGCGCCGCTTCTGCGTGACGAGCCGGGTGGGGCGACCGGCCGGGCGCCGAGCCCACCAGAAGGAATCCGCATGGGCAAGAGCCAGAGAGCTCCCGACCGAGGCTCCTCCCGTCGCCGGTAACCGAGCGTGCCGGGCACCCGGCGCAACCTGAACCTGCCGGTACCGGATCGGGCCGCGTAGACTAAGTACATGACTAAGCCGACGGTCGGCGTTCACGAGGCGAAAACCCATCTCTCCCGGCTTCTCGAGCGGGTGCTCGAAGGCGAGGAGATCGTGATCGAGCGGCGAGGCCGACCCGTCGCTCTCCTGACCGGCATCTCGCCTTGCAGCGCGCCCACCTTCGGCACTGACCGTGATCGGGTGGTGATCAGCGACGACTTCGACGCACCGCTTCCGGCCGAGATCGCCCTGTCCCTCGGCGGGTGAAGGTCCTGCTGGACACCAACGTTTTCCTGTGGCTCCACACGACTCCCGAGCGGGTTGGTCGCCCTCTGGGGATCCTCGAGGACGCTTCCACCATTCGACTCGTATCCGCCGTGGTGGGATGGGAAATCGCCATCAAATACCGGCTCGGTCGGCTGGGCCTGCCGGATCCGCCGAACACCTGGGTGCCGGCCAAGCTCATCGACGGAGCAATGACGGTGCTGCCGGTGGAAATGTCACAGGTGTTGGCCGTGGCGGATCTTCCCGATCACCACACCGATCCATTCGACCGGCTTTTGATTGCGCAGGCCAGGATGCTCAAGATCCCCCTGGTGAGCGCAGACCAAATGTTCACCCGCTACGACGTCGAGGTGCTTGCCGCTGGGTAAGCCCGGAGGAGCGCGATCGACTCATGTCCGGCGACGCCTGGCATCTGCCGGCCGGCCTGACAAGCTGACACCTGCGCTCGAGGCCAGGGCAACCGACGTCATCGCGAAATCGAGGGGGCCAATGTCACCAGAGAACCGGCCGCCGGAGGAAGGGCCACCGGAGGAAGGGCCACCGAAGAACGGGCCGGCGGCGGACGATGACGGCCGCTCCCCGGACGCGGGAGATAACGAGGGAGCCGGCCCGGACGGCTACGGCGAGGTCGGGCCGCAGGACGCGAGCGGGACGCCGGAAGTGCAACCATCGAGGATGGCGAGAAGTTCCACAGCCAGGGCCTCGGCGGCCCGGCCCCCGAGTTCGGCCACGTCGATAGCTGAGAACGCTGCTCCGGAGTTCCCGGCGATCGACTCGTCCCGAGCGGCCGCCGATCTCCTGATGGCCGAGTTACTCGAGGCTCTCGACGCCCTGGGCCGGGGCGACTTCAGCGTGCGTCTCTCCACCCGGCGCTCCGGCCGGGCCGCCCAGCTCAGCCGGGCCTTCAACCGGGTGGCCGACCTCAACGCCCGCATGGGCAAGGACATCGTCCGGGTGGGCCGGGTGGTGGGTCGCGAGGGCCGCATGGCCGAGAGGGCCGCCCTCGACGGCGCCGTCGGCTCCTGGCGCGACAACGTCGACGCCGTCAACCGCCTGATCGACGACCTGGTGCGCCCCACCACCGAGGTGGCCCGGGTCCTGCAGGCGGTGGCCCGAGGTGACCTGACCCAGAAGATGGCCCTCAACATCGACGGCCAGCCGGTGAGAGGCGAGTTCGCCCGCATCGGCACCGTGGTCAACGCCATGGTCGACCAGCTGGGATCGTTCACCGACGAGGTCACCCGGGTGGCCCGGGAGGTGGGCACCGAGGGCAAGCTGGGCGGCCAGGCCAAGGTGCGGGGCGTGTCGGGCACGTGGAAGGCGCTCACCGACAACGTCAACGAGCTGGCCGGCAACCTCACCACCCAGGTCCGCAACATCGCCCAGGTCACCACCGCGGTGGCCAAGGGCGACCTGAGCCAGAAGATCACGGTCGACGCCCGGGGCGAGATCGCCGAGCTGAAGAACACCATCAACACCATGGTCGACCAGCTCGGTTCCTTCGCCGACGAGGTCACCCGGGTGGCCCGGGAGGTGGGCACCGAAGGCCGCCTGGGCGGTCAGGCCCAGGTCAAGGGGGTGTCGGGGACCTGGAAGGACCTCACCGACTCCGTGAACTTCATGGCCGGCAACCTGACCAGCCAGGTGCGCAACATCGCCCAGGTTTCGTCCGCCGTGGCCCGGGGCGACCTGACCCAGAAGATCACGGTGGCGGCCAAGGGTGAGGTGGCGGCCCTGGCCGACACCATCAACTCCATGACCGACACCCTGCGGGTGTTCGCCGAGCAGGTGACCAGCGTGGCCCGCGAGGTGGGTACCGAGGGAATCCTCGGCGGCCAGGCCGACGTGCCCGGGGTGGCCGGCACGTGGAAGGACCTCACCGACTCGGTGAACTTCATGGCCGGCAACCTCACCACCCAGGTGCGCAACATCGCCCAGGTCACCACGGCCGTGGCCCGGGGCGACCTGACCCAGAAGATCACGGTGGCGGCCAAGGGTGAGGTGGCGGCCCTGGCCGACACCATCAACTCCATGACCGACACCCTGCGGGCCTTCGCCGACGAGGTCACCCGGGTGGCCCGGGAGGTGGGCACCGAGGGCCGGCTGGGGGGACAGGCCGAGGTGGCCGGGGTCTCGGGCACCTGGAAGGGCCTCACCGACAGCGTCAACCAGCTGGCCGGCAACCTCACCGGCCAGGTGCGCAACATCGCCCAGGTCACCACTGCAGTAGCCAAGGGCGACCTGTCACAGAAGATCACCGTCGACGCCCGGGGCGAGATCCTCGAGCTCAAGAGCACCATCAACACCATGGTCGACCAGCTCAGCTCCTTCGCCGACGAGGTCACCCGGGTGGCCCGCGAGGTGGGCACCGAGGGCAAGCTGGGCGGCCAGGCCCAGGTCAAGGGCGTGTCGGGTACCTGGAAGGACCTCACCGACAACGTCAACCAGCTGGCCGGCAACCTCACCGGCCAGGTGCGCAACATCGCCCAGGTCACCACTGCGGTGGCCAAGGGCGACCTGTCCCAGAAGATCACCGTCGACGTGCGGGGCGAGCTGCTGGAGCTCAAGAACACCATCAACACCAGGGTCGACCAGCTGGGATCGTTCGCCGACGAGGTCACCCGGGTGGCCCGCGAGGTGGGCACCGAGGGCCGCCTGGGCGGCCAGGCCCAGGTCCGGGGGGTGTCGGGCACGTGGCGCGACCTCACCGAGTCGGTGAACTTCATGGCCTCGAACCTCACCGACCAGGTGCGCGACATCGCCCAGGTCACCACCGCGGTGGCCAAGGGCGACCTGACCCAGAAGATCACCGTCGACGTGCGGGGCGAGCTGCTGGAGCTCAAGCACACCATCAACACCATGGTCGACCAGCTGGGCTCGTTCGCCGACGAGGTGACCCGGGTGGCCCGGGAGGTGGGCATCGAGGGCCGCCTGGGCGGCCAGGCCGAGGTCAGCGGGGTGTCGGGCACGTGGAAGGGCCTGACCGACAACGTCAACCAGCTGGCCGGCAACCTCACCAACCAGGTGCGCAACATCGCCCAGGTAACCACCGCGGTGGCCAAGGGCGACCTGTCCCAGAAGATCACCGTCGACGCCCGGGGCGAGATCCTCGAGCTCAAGGACACCATCAACACCATGGTCGATCAGCTGTCGGGCTTCGCCGACGAGGTCACCCGGGTGGCCCGCGAGGTGGGCATCGAGGGTCGCCTGGGCGGTCAGGCCGAGGTGCCCGGAGTGTCGGGCACCTGGAAGGGACTCACCGACAACGTCAACCAGTTGGCCGGCAACCTCACCAACCAGGTCCGCAACATCGCCCAGGTCACCACTGCGGTGGCCAAGGGAGACCTGTCCCAGAAGATCACCGTCGACGCCCGGGGTGAGATCGCCGAGCTCAAGAACACCATCAACACCATGGTCGACCAGCTCGGTTCCTTCGCCGACGAGGTCACCCGCATGGCCCGCGAGGTGGGCACCGAGGGCCGCCTGGGCGGTCAGGCCGAGGTGCCCGGAGTGTCGGGCACCTGGAAGGGACTAACCGACAACGTCAACCAGCTGGCCGGCAACCTCACCGACCAGGTGCGCAACATCGCCCAGGTCACCACTGCGGTGGCCAGGGGCGACCTGACGCAAAAGATCACCGTCGACGCCCGGGGCGAGATCCTTCAACTCAAGAACACCATCAACACCATGGTCGATCAGCTCTCGGGATTCGCCGACGAGGTCACCCGGGTGGCCCGGGAGGTGGGCACCGAGGGCAAGCTGGGCGGTCAGGCCCAGGTGCGGGGGGTGTCGGGCACCTGGAAGGACCTCACCGACAACGTCAACCAGCTGGCCGGCAACCTCACCAGCCAGGTCCGCAACATCGCCCAGGTCACCACTGCGGTGGCCAAGGGAGACCTGGGCCAGAAGATCACCGTCGACGTGCGGGGTGAGATCGCCGAGCTCAAGAACACCATCAACATCATGGTCGACCAGCTCTCGGGCTTCGCCGGCGAGGTGACCCGGGTGGCCCGGGAGGTGGGCACCGAGGGCAAGCTGGGCGGGCAGGCCGACGTGCGAGGGGTGGCCGGCACCTGGAAGGACCTCACCGACTCCGTCAACTCCATGGCCGACAACCTCACCGACCAGGTCCGCAACATCGCCCAGGTCACCACCGCAGTGGCCAAGGGCGACCTTTCCCAGAAGATCACCGTCGACGCCCGGGGCGAGATCCTCGAGCTCAAGAACACCATCAACACCATGGTCGACCAGCTGGGGTCGTTCGCGGCCGAGGTCACCCGGGTGGCCCGGGAGGTGGGCACCGAGGGCCGCCTGGGCGGCCAGGCCGAGGTGGAGGACGTGTCGGGCACCTGGCGGCGGCTGACCGAGAGCGTGAACCAGCTGGCCGGCAACCTCACCACCCAGGTGCGGGCCATCGCCGACGTGTCCAGCGCCGTCACCCAGGGCGACCTCACTCGGTCGATCACGGTTGATGCCACCGGCGAGGTCGGCGACCTCAAGGACACCATCAACCAGATGATCGAGAACCTGCGGGAAACCACCCAGCGCAACGAGGAGCAGGACTGGCTCAAGTCCAACCTGGCCCGCATCTCGGCCATGCTCCAGGGTCAGCGCGACCTACAGGCCGTGTCCCGCTTGATCATGTCCGAGCTCACCCCCCTGGTCACGGCCCAGCACGGAGCCTTCTTCATCGCCGAGGAGGGGGCCGGCGACGACGCGACCGTGCTGCGCATGATCGCCAGCTACGGGTTCACGGCTCGCAAGGGCATCAAGAACCGGTTCAAGGTGGGCGAGAGCCTGGTCGGCCAGTCGGCCCTGGAGAAGAAGAGCATCCTCGTCACCGAGGCCCCGCCCGACTACATCCGCATCAGCTCGGCTCTGGGCGAGGCGCCGCCGGTGAACGTGGTGGTGCTCCCGGTCATTTTCGAGGATCAGGTTCTGGGTGTGATCGAGCTGGCCTCGTTCCGGGCCTTCAGCCCCGTCAACCAGTCCTTCCTGGAGCAGATCGTCGAGACGGTGGGCGTGGTGGTGAGCACCATCATCGCCAACACCCGCACCGAGGAGCTGCTGGAGGAATCGCAGCGCCTGGCCCAGGAGCTGCAGAGCCAGTCCGAGGAGTTGCAGTCCCAGCAGGACGAGCTGCGGCGCTCCAACCTGGAGCTCGAGAACCAGGCCCAGACGCTCAAGTCCTCCGAGGAACTGCTCCAGGTGCAACAGGAGGAGCTGCAGGCCTCCAATGCCGAGCTGGAGGAGAAGGCGGCCCAGCTGGCCGACCAGAACTCGGCCATCGAGGTCAAGAACACCCAGATCGAGCTGGCCCGCCAAGCGTTGGAGGAGCGGGCCGAGCAGTTGTCGATGAGCTCGCGTTACAAGTCGGAGTTCCTGGCCAACATGAGCCACGAGCTGCGCACCCCGCTCAACAGCCTGCTCATCCTGGCCAAGCTGCTGGGCGACAACGGCGAGGGCAACCTGAGCGAGCGCCAGGTCGAGTTCGCCCGCAGCATCCACGGCGCCGGCAGCGACCTGCTCACCCTGATCAGCGACATCCTCGACCTGTCCAAGGTGGAGGCGGGCAAGATGGAGCTGACCACCGACGACATCGACCTGGCCGACCTGCTGGTCGACCTCACCTCCACCTTCCGCCCCCTGGCCGACCAGAAGGGCCTGGAGCTGACGGTGGGGCTGGACGCGTCGGCGCCGGCCGTCTTGAGATCGGATTGCCAGCGGGTCCAGCAGGTGTTGACCAACCTTTTGTCCAACGCGGTGAAGTTCACCGACACCGGCTCGGTGGGCCTGGAGGTGGCGGCCGCTCCACCCACCAGCTTCGCCACGACCAGCCTGCGCTCGGCCGAGGAGGTGGTGGCCTTTCGGGTCGTTGATACCGGTATAGGTATCGCGCCCGACAAGCAGATGCTCATCTTCGAGGCCTTCCAGCAGGCCGACGGCACCACCAGCAGGCGCTACGGCGGCACCGGTCTGGGCCTGTCCATCAGCCGGGAGATCGCCCGGCTGCTGGGGGGCGAGATCCACGTGCGCAGCGCCCCGGGCGAGGGCAGCATCTTCACCCTCTTCCTGCCGGCCACCCCGCCGGCCGCCGTGGCCCATTCACCGGCCGTGGTTTTCACCGGGCCGAGCACCGACGATGCCGGCGAGTCGGAAGGCGCAGCTCCCGAAGGCACAGCTCAAGGAGGCACCGCCCCGGACGACACCGCGTCGGACTCCGACGAGCCGCCGGCCGGCGCCGGCGCTGTGTCTCTCAGCACCGCGACGGTGCCGCCGACCGACCCCGAGGTGGTCGACGACCGAGCCGAGATCAGCGCCGGCGACCGGGTCCTGCTGGTGATCGGCGACGATCCGGGCCTGATCGAGATGGCCGGCGGACTCGGGCACGAGCGGGGCTTCAAGATGCTCATCGGCCCCCGCGGCGACCTCGGCCTGGCCCTGGCCCGCCAGCACCGGCCCGATGCCATCATCCTCGACACGGCCCTCGGCGGTCTCGACGGCCTGGCCGTGCTCACCGAACTGAAGCATCTGCCGGGTACCCGCCACATCCCGGTTCACGTGGTGGCCGCTGCCGGCCAACGCCAGCGGGCCCTCGCCGCCGGCGCCATCGAGCACCTGGCCAAGCCGGTGTCGCCCGACGCCCTGGCCGAGTCGCTGGTGCGCACCATGGCCTTTTTGGAGACCAGCCCCCGCAAGCTGCTGGTGGTGGAGGACGACGACCGTGAGCGCTTCAGCATCATGGAGCTGGTCGGCTCCGACGACCCCAACATCGAGGTGGTCGGCGTCGGGTCCAGCGAGGAGGCCCTCGAGGCCCTGGAGTCCCAGATCTTCGACTGCATGGTCCTCGACCTCAAGCTGCCCAAGACCAGCGGCTTCGGCCTCCTCGAGCAGATCAAGACCGACGAGCGGTGGTCTTCGATGCCGGTGATCGTCTACACCGGAACCGAGTTGACCCGGCGGGACGAGACCAGGCTCAAGAAGTTCGCCGAGACCATCATCGTCAAGGATGTGCGCTCCCCTGAGCGGCTTCTGGACGAGACGGCCCTCTTCCTGCATCGGGTGGAGGCCCAGCTGCCGGCCGACAAGCGGCGGATGATCGAGCAGCTGCACACCGCCGATGCCGTCTTCGAGGGCAAGTGCATTCTGATCGTCGACGACGACGTGCGCAACGTCTTCGCCCTCACCAGCGCCTTCGAGGGCCTCGGGATCAACGTGGTCTTCGCCGAGAACGGTCGCGAAGGGGTCGAGATCGTCCAGTCCAACTCCAACGTGGACCTGGTCCTCATGGACATCATGATGCCGGAGATGGACGGCTACCAGGCCATGCGGGCCATCCGGGCCGACGAGCGCTTCGCCCAGTTGCCCGTCATCGCCCTGACGGCCAAGGCCATGAAGGGCGACCGGGAGCAGACCATCGCCGCCGGCGCCTCCGACTACATACCCAAGCCGGTCGACGTGGAGCAGCTTCTGTCGCTCATGAGGGTATGGCTGTACCGATGACGCCTCCGGCCCCGGCCCCGTACCTGGCCGATGTGGCCGGCGACGTGGCCGAGCGGGAGGAAATCGAGATCGACGTACTGCTCGAAGCGGTGTGGCGGCGCTACGGCTTCGACTTCCGTCAGTACGCCCGGGGTTCCCTGCGTCGACGCCTGTGGCGGCGCACCGATCTCGAGGGGCTGTCGAGCCTCTCGGGTCTGCTGGAGCGACTGCTGCACGACACCTCGTGCATGGAGCGGCTCCTTCTCGACCTGTCGATCAACGTCACCGCCATGTTCCGCGACCCGGGCTTCTACCGGGCCCTGCGGGCCAAGGTGGTACCCCTTCTGCGCACCTATCCCTTCCTGCGCATCTGGAACGCCGGCTGCTCGACGGGGGAGGAAACATATTCCTTGGCCATCATGCTGGCCGAGGAGGGCCTCTACGACCGCTCGCGCATCTATGCCACCGACATCAACTCCACGGTGCTGAGCCGGGCTCGCGACGGCGTCTTCCCAATCGACAAGATGAAGGAGTACACGGCCAACTACCAGGCCGCCGGGGGGAGGCGCTCCTTTTCGGAGTACTACAAGGCAGCCTACGACGGGGCCCGGTTCGACCCCACGCTCACCGACAACATCGTCTTCGCCCGGCACAACCTGGCCGCGGACCACTCCTTCAACGAGTTCCAGCTCATTGTGTGCCGCAACGTGATGATCTACTTCGACACCCCGTTGCAGGCCCGGGTTCACCAGCGCTTCTTCGAAAGCCTTGTCAACTTCGGCATCCTCGGGCTGGGGCCCAAGGAATCCGTCTCCTTCACGCCCCATGAGAACGACTATCAACCTCTCGACGTCAACGAGCGGATCTACCGCAAGAGCCGGCGGACCTGACATGCCCTGCCGAATCATCGCCATGGGCAGCTCCTGGGGCGGACTGGAAGCGGTGGCTGTAGTGCTCGGTTCCATCCCAGCCGATACCGAGGCGTGCGTGGTGATCGCTCAGCACCGGGCGCCGACCCCATCGCCGTTGGCCGCCATCCTCGGTCGCCTCAGCGGGCTCAGCGTCCGCGAGGCCGAGGACAAGGATCCGGTACTGGCCGGGCGGATCTACGTCGCTCCGGGCGGCTACCACCTGTTGGTCGAGAAGGGCCGACTTGCCTTGTCCACCGAGGGTCCGGTCCACCACAGCCGACCTTCCATCGACGTACTTCTGGAATCGACGGCGGTGTCCTACGGCCCCGACGCCGTAGGTGTCGTCTTCACCGGATCCAACCGGGACGGCGCGGCCGGTCTGGCGGCGCTGGTTGCCAGGGGCGGACGCGCCATCGTGCAGGATCCGCGCAGCGCCAAGCGATCGGAGATGCCCGCTGCCGCACTTGAGGCTGTGCCTGGTGCCACCGTCCTGAGTCTGAAGCGGATCGGTGCACTGCTGGCCGAGTTGTGCCCCGCCCCCAGCGGCGGTGGCCTGATGGCCGCCCCGACCTGACCGGAAGGTTACGGTCAAAGGCCAGTGACGAGACCCGGGGTTCTGATCGTCGACGATCGACCCGACAACCTGGTCGCCCTGGAGGCCAGCCTGGCTCCCCTGGACGTGAGCGTCACCAGGGCCGGCTCGGGGGCCGAGGCTCTTCGCCAGCTACTGGGCGAGGATTTCGCGGTGATTCTGCTCGATGTCCAGATGCCCGATATCGACGGCTTCGAAACGGCACGGCTGATCAAGAACCGCTCCCGCACCCGCCACATCCCGATCATCTTCCTCACCGCGATCAGCCGGGAGATCGAGCACCAGCTCCGGGGCTACGACGCCGGTGCCGTCGACTACCTCTCGAAGCCCTTCGAGCCCGAAGTCCTGCGCTCCAAGGTGTCAGTGTTCGTGGCCCTTCACGAACAGTCCATGCTGATCGCCGAGCAGAATCGCCTTCTGGCCGAGCGTCTGGAGGAGCGGAACCGGGCCGAGGCCGCGCTCTCGCGCCACGCCGTCGAGCTGCAGCGCTCCAACGCCGCCCTCGACCGCTTCGCCACGGCTACCGGGCACGACCTGCTGGCCCCTCTGCAGGTCCTCTCCGGGATGCTGGAGCTGCTGTGCTCCGATCACGGCGACCGACTGAGCCCTGATGGCCGGGTCTTGGCCGAGCGGTCCCAGCGCCGGGCCGCCGACCTGGCGGCCCGGGTACGCCAGATCCTGGCCGGCGCCCGTGAGAGCCTCGAGCCGGTCCGGCGGGAGGCGACCGACCTCAACCGGGTGCTGGCCCGGGCCCGCGAGCAGATCGAGTCGGGCGATTGCCACCTGGGGCCCGAGATCGCCTACTCGGCCGACCCGCTGCCCACGGTGCTGGGCGACGAGTGGGAGCTGGTGCAGGTCTTTGTGCAGGTGCTCGAGAATGCCGGCCGGCTGGCCGATCGGGAGCGCCCCGAGATCCATATCGGCCTGAGTCGGCAGGACGACCACTGGCTCATAAGTGTGGCGGACAACGGACGCGGTATCGGTCCAGCAGAGCAGGTCGATATGTTCGCTGTGGCCGTCGACGGAAGTGCGGATCTGTCCCTGTCGCGCCGCATCGTCGAGCGCCACGGAGGTGAGATATGGGTCGACGCAGTGGACGGGCGGGGCACGACCATGTGCTTCAGCTTGCCGGCGTGACGCCGCGGAAAGAGCCTGGCCCGGCGGTGAGGGAGGTCGGGACCGTCCTGGTCGTCGATGAGGACGCCGACTATCGCCTCCTTGTCCGGTTGTCGTTGGCCGGCCACGCCACCCTCCACGTGGTCGGCGAGGCGGCCAACCTCTGCGGTGCCCTGGCTCTCGCCGCCCGTCTGCAGCCGCGAGTGATCCTGGCCGACCTGGGTGTGGGGACCGGCAGCGCCGGCGAAGCGGCCGCCGAGCTGGCCCGGGCGGCCCCCGGTGCGGCCATCGTCGCCATCTCCGCCGGCGACGACTTCGATCCGGCGTCCACACCGGCCACCGGCGCGCTGGTCGGCCAGCTATCCAAGGCCGTCAGGCCCAGAGCAATCGGCGAGGTGATCGAGGCCCTGGCCCGCCCGCGGCCGGCCGTGGTCCGCCGATCAGCACAGGTTCAGTTGCCGGCCGCCCCCGAGAGCGCCCGGCACGCCCGCCGGTTCATCGAGGAGACCCTCGTGGGTTGGGACTGCGAGGAGCTGGTGGAGTCGACCCGCCTGCTCATCAGCGAGCTGGTGGGCAACGCCGTCGGCCATGCGCGCACTGGGGTGGGCGTGTCGTTGACACTGTTCGACGACCGGTTGCACGCGGACGTGGACGACGACTGCGACGAGGGCCTCCGCCGACGCACGTCGGGCGAGCTCGACATGTCGGGCCGGGGCATAGCCATCGTCGAGGCGCTGGCCCGATCGTGGGGGGTGAGGAAGCGGCACGTGGGAAAGACGGTGTGGTTCGAACTGCCCCGGTCCGGCACGGTTGAACGACAACCGTCAGCGGATAACCGGTCGTCAGCGCCGGTTCGGTTCTGACTCTGGGTCGGGGCGGCGAAGTGCTCCCACTGGCGCAGCGCGTCCCCCAGATACACGGCTTGACCGCTTGTCCGCTGATAGAGCTCGTGCTTGAACGAATCCGACAGTCGCCACAGAACCGAACCCTCCGTCGGTCGACCCAGGGCGGGGACCAGGGCCTCGATGCTGTCAACCACCGAGCTTGCGCCCATGGCTATCGAGTTCTGGCCGGCCAGGAACGCCCGTCGGTACCGAGCCTGCGCCAACAGCTTCCAGTCCTGACTCACCCGGCGGTGCAGGCGGCTCAGGTAGCCGGCCTGAACCCTTCCGAAAAGAACCGAGATGACCAGATAGCCGAAACTGGCCGGGCGAGGATCGAGGCCGAGCGCCAGCCGGACTGTCACCGTCACCGTCACGATCACGGCCGGAACGATCAGGCCACCCCACCGACGCCGGATCGCGGTCTCCACTGCCAGGGGCACCGCTACCAGCACGGCCAGGTCGTAGCGAGCCCCGCCGAAGGGAGCCAGCGTCCACAGCGTTACGTCCGCCGAGTCGAGCACGAGGCGCGTCACTAGGAGGCGGCGGCCCGGATCGCGCAGCGCGGACCACAGCGCGATATCCAGGATGATGAAGCCGACCAGAGCCAATCGCCAGCCCGGGGTCCGCGCTGCGCCGTCGGGATCGACCAACTGAAGCAGCCGGACCATCAGGCGGATGGCCAGGAAGAAGCGAGCCCGGGAGATCAGAAATGCATCGACTCCGTGACCCGCTTCCACCCGACCGGGGTTCCCGCCACCGGATTTCACTGTCCGATTCTGATGGCCCGGCCCGCGCGTTGCTACAGGACTGGTTCGCGCGCGCTGAGGGGGCTGGCCTGGGCCTGGGCTGATCGGATCCCGAGCAGCGGGACTACGCTAAGCGCCGGTAGCTGGCTCTATGCCTGAGTCTCACCGGCCCATCCGATGGGTCTTCACAGCTTTCCCGCATGGACAAGCCTCCTGGCCGCACACGTTCCGTCTCAAGATGAGGTGACCGGATGATTTTGGTGAGTATCGCTTTCCTGGTGGCGGCAGGTGTCGCCTTGGCCGCCGGCCTGGCCAATGGAGCCCTGGGTTTCGTCTACGCCTCAATCGGCGCCAGCGTGGTGGCCGGGGTCTTCCTGCTCATCTACGTCTTCCGCCGGCCCGAGTCGGGTCGTTCATCGTCTGTTGGCCCGGTCCCCGCTCCTATGGCCGCCCCGGAGCCGGCCCCGGTGGGGTCGGCCTGGTCCACCCCGGCAGTGACCACCACCCCGGCGGTGACCACCACGGCGGCGGCAACCGCGGCGCCCAGCGAGCCGGTACAGGTCTCAGCCGCGGCAAGGCCCCGGCCTGTTTTCACGCCGCCGCCTCGCGATCCGGTCCCCGTATCTTCAGCCGAAGTTGACGCTTCGAGTCCGATGGCCGGCGAGAGTGACCCGGCCCCGGCCGGGACCGCTCTGCTCAGCCGTCTCCGCCGCCGAAGCAGCCAGGCCGTCGCCACCGACGCCGACAGCACCGACCTGATCGGCGTCGATGCCGCGAGCGCTCCCGTAGCGGCCTCGATGGCCTCGTCCCAGCCCGATGCCGAAGCCGACCAAGGCCCCGCTCCGGTGACGGTTGCCACGGACGGCTTTCCCATCGCCGGCTACGACGGAATGCGGGCGCCAGATGTGGTTTCCCGCCTCGTCCAACTCAGCGTCGGGGAGTTGTCCCAGGTGCGTGACCGGGAGGCGGCAGGCAAGAACAGGTTCAGTGTCATGACCAAGATCGATTCTCGCCTCACCGCCCTGGGAGCGGCCCCGGCCGCCGCCACGGCGGTGACAACCCGCCCGGCAGCCCGTGGCACCCGCCCGCCGGCCCGTACCACCGGCGCTGCCAGTCCCAGACGTGCCGCTCCACGGCCCCGCCCAACTGTGAGCGGAACGGCCGGAGCCGCTCCCGCCGCTCGCCCGTCTGGAAGCCGGACGCGTTCGGCAGGATCCGAGACGGCCAAGACCACCGCAGCGCCGGCCGCTTCGACCAAGGCTCGCACCCCTCGGCCCCGGCCCGCCGGCACGTCGGTGGCAACGGCTACCGCTCCGCCCGCCCGGGCTCGATCCACTCGGGCAACCTCCGCGCCAGCCACGGTCGGGGGTGCCCCGGCGCCGACGCCGGCCAAGGCTCGCACCCCTCGGCCTCGAACCCCGGCCGCTACGCCGGCCAGCGATACCGCATCACCCCCCGCCCCCACCGCAACTCGCACACCCCGCCCCCGGCCTCGGGTGACCACATCGACACCCGCCGACGGAGTGGCGACCGAAAAGGCGCCTGTTCGGCGTGCGGCCACCACCCGATCGGCAGTGAAGCCCGCCGCCCCCACCGCTGAGGGTTCTCCTGCCCGCCGCTCCACTCCTCGGACGGCGACACCCTCGGGTGACGCCCCGGCTCCTCGCCGCCGCCGCCCCCCCGCAGGCGGGTAGCACCCGGCCGGTCCTCCTACCGACGGGCCGGTCGGCAGACCACCCGTACTCGGCCTCTGGTCGCCCTTTCGCCGCAACCACGCGCGGCATCGAGCGTGTTTCTTCAGATGACGGCCAGGGTCACCCGGACAGTCTGGGAGTCGACCTCCACCTCCGTTGCATAGGGCTCCCGGCCAAAGGCGGCCAATGATCCGTTTACGTCGGCCTCACCGCTGGGGGCAATGGTCAACTCGGTGGCCAGCACCTGGGCGGCCACCCATTCGCGGTGGTCGTCGATCGCCGAACGCACCGGCTCGCCCACCTGCATGTGAAGCCGGATCCGATCGGCGAGGCCCAGTCCCGCCTGCTTGCGAACTTCGTTGACCAGGCGGGAGATCTGACGGGCGGTCCCCTCGCGGCGAAGCTCGTCATCGATGGTCAGGTCCAGGGCCACCGCCCAGGTGCCCTCCTGGGCCAGGGAGAAGCCCGGATGCTGAACCGGCCGCAGCTCAACGTCGTCCTCACCGAGGACCTCGCCCGCTACCGACACGGACCCGCACGCGCCCAGTTCCCGGCGAACTTCGGTGCCGTCCATGGCCGTCAAACCCGCCGCCACATCACCCATCCGAGTCCCCAGGCGGGGTCCCAGGGCACGGAAGTTCGGTACCGCCTTCCAGGTCAGGAGGTCGCCCAGATCGGCCACCTGCTCAAGCGTTTTGACGTTCAGTTCCTGAGCGATCTCGGCGGCCACGTCGGCGGCGACCGCCTCGCCTGGGTGCAGGAGCAGAGCCCGCCGAAGTGGCTGGCGGGTAGGGACCTTGGACTGTTCCCGAGCCTGGCGCCCCAGGCCCACCAAACGGCGCGCCGCTGCCATCTGCTGCTCCAGATCCGACCGGAGCGGCGCAGCGGCGTCGACCTCAGCGGTTTGTGTCGAGGCCGAGCCCGCTCCCATCAATGGCCAGTCGGCAAGGTGCACCGAGTCCTTCCCGGTCAGCACCCGATAGATCTCGTCAGCCAGGAAGGGGCAGTAGGGCGCCAGGAGGGTCGAGAGCGTCACCAGGGTGAAGTGCAGGACCCCGAATGGGGCATCGGGGCCCCAGAACCGGGACCGGCTGCGCCGGACGTACCAGTTGGAGAGGTCATCGATAAACACCCCGAGGACCTCGGCACCGAGGGCCGCGTCGAAATCCTCCAGAGCGGCCGTCATTGCAGCGGTGGTCGATTCCAAACGCGCCAGGAGCCAGCGGTCGAGTACGTGGGAACCGGGGGCGGTGCCCGGGAGGCGCGGGAGCCCCTCGTCGCGTGCCGAGGGCGTCCAGGCTTCCAGATCGGCGTAGGTGACGAAGAACCCGGCGAAGACGTTCCAGAGGGTGACCAGCGGCCGGCTCGCTTCGGCGATGGCGTCGGGAGATACCCGGCGAGCCGACCAGGGCGACCCGGAGGCGAAGAAGTACCACCGCAGGGCGTCGGCCCCGAATCGGTTGAAGATGTCCCAGGGGTCGATGACGTTTCCCCGGGACTTGGACATCTTCTGACCGTTCTCGTCCACCAGCAGACCCAGACACACCACACTGCGATAGGGCGACGAGCCGAATATGAGGGTGTTGACCGCGAGAAGGGAATAGAACCATCCCCGGGTCTGGTCAATGGCCTCGCAGATGAAGTCCGCCGGGTAGGACGCAGGGGCCTGGGGATCGCCACCGCCGAAGGGGTGATGATGCTGGGCCGAGGGCATTGATCCGGAGTCGAACCAGGCGTCGAGCACCGGCGTCACGCGTTGAGCCACCTGGCCGCACTGAGGACAGGCGAAGGTGACCTTGTCCACCGCAGGCCGATGCAGGTCCAGGCTGGCGCACTCCATGCCGGCCAGCGAGGCCAGCCGCGAGCGTGATCCAATGGCCGTGTCGTGCCCGGCCGCGCAACGCCATATGGGTAACGGGGTCCCCCAGTAACGGTCACGCGACAGGGCCCAGTCCACGTTGTTGGCCAGCCAGTCGCCGAATCGGCCGTGGCGAATGTGGGCCGGGTGCCAGTCGATCCGTTCGTTCTCGGCGAGCATCTGGTCCCGTCGGGCAGATGTGGCCACGAACCAGGAGGTCTTGGCCCAGTAGACCAGGGGAGTGGAACATCTCCAACAATGGGGATAGGAGTGCTCGTAGGCCTCCTCTCTCACCAACAGGCCGGAGGCGCTCAACAGGTCGATTGCCGCCCCCGTGGCCTCGGCCACACCCATCCCGGCAAAGTCCGCGGCTTCGGGCCCGAAGAGGCCGTCGGGTCCCAATGGGTTGACCACCGGAAGGGCGGCCTCGCGGGCAACCGCCAGGTCGTCTGCGCCAAAAGCCGGTGCGAGGTGCACCAGACCCGAACCCTCCTCCACAGTGACGAAGTCGGCCAGTACCACCCGGGTCGGATCGCAGACGCCACCCAGCATCTCCAGAGGCCGCTGGTATGCCCGCCCGGCCAGTTGGCTGCCGGCGAAGCGCTCCCGGATCTGTGCGCCCTCGGGGGCCAGCGCCACGGCCATGATCAGATCCCGCCCTCCGCCGGGATCGGCGATCCGGGCGTACTCAACCTCCGGCCCCGCGGCCACGGCAACGTTGGCCACCAGAGTCCAGGGGGTGGTGGTCCACACCACGAGATCGGCCGCTTCGTCGAGGAGCGGAAAGCGGACATAGACGGAACGATCCACCACTTGGCGGTAGGCACCGGGTTGGCCCAGTTCATGGGAGGAAAGGGCGGTGCCGCAGCGCGAGCAGTAGGGCACAACCCTGTGGCCCTCATAGAGAAGGCCCCGATCGAACATTTCCGCCAGCAACCACCAGACGGACTCGATGTAGTCGTCCGAAAGCGTCCAGTAGGCGTCGGCTGTATCGATCCACACTCCCGCGCGCTCCGTCAACGCCTCCCAGTCAGCCACGTAACGAGCCACCGATTCGCGACAGCGCTGGTTGAACCGGTCAATGCCGTAGGACTCGATCTCGGCCTTCGACGAAAGTCCAAGTTCCCTCTCGACCTCGATCTCCACGGGAAGACCATGGCAATCCCAGCCGCCTTTACGAGGCACGTGGTGGCCACGCATGGTCTGGAACCGGGGAAACAGATCTTTGAACACCCGGGCCCAGACGTGATGAAGACCGGGACGTCCATTCGCGGTCGGCGGGCCTTCGTAGAAGACCCAGGGCGGACCCTCGGCCCGCTGAGCGGTCACCCGAGCGGCCAGGTCGAGGTCCCGCCAGCGCTTGATCGCACGTTCCTCGATGTCACGGAGGGAGAGAGCGCTTTCCAGGGGCCCGAATGGCATGGGGGCGTACAGTAGGCTCCGCCCGCTTTACCCCGGCGAGGCATTCCGATCATCCACAGATCGTTGCCCCACCGGCCCACCGCCCACGCCAAGACGCCATGGAGCTCCGATGCCCCGAGCCACCAAGAGCGCCCCCAAGGTCGCCAACCCGGACGTCTCGTCCCCTCCCGCTCAACCTGTGCCGGCCTCGGTTAAGCCGACCCAACTCAAGTCGGCCCAATCCAAGCCGACCCAACCCAGGCCGGGCGAGAAGTCGTCGATCTCAACCAAGGAGCCAGCGAAGGAATCAAGCTTCAGTCAGAGCTTTCTGGACGCTCAGAAGCAGTCACTACTGGCCGAGCGGGCCAACTACACCGAGGCAGCCAACTCCTTGCGCGACGCCGCCGAGGAGATGGCCCGGGAGATGGAGCCGGGTGACGTCCAGTTCGACGAGGAGTCGGGCGAGGGCGGCACCATGGCCATGGAGCGCGAGCGGGATCTCACCCTGTCCGCCCAGGCCCGGGCCGCGGTAGAGGAGATCGACCTGGCTCTGCGCCGGATGGAGGATGGAAGCTACGGCCGCTGTATCCGCTGCCAGGAGCCCATCGCCGAGGCCCGGCTCAAGGCGCTTCCTTACGCCGCACTCTGCGTCGCGTGCAAGAGCGGCGGACTTTCCCGACGCTGAGCGGCACCGAAGTCGATGAGGCCGAGGAATCGGTCCGCCGGTGGGGATCGGTCCGACCGCAATTGGTGGCCGTTCCCGTCCTGGTGGCCGACCAGCTCTCAAAGTACTGGGCCCTGGGCGCCCTGAACTCGGGGCCTATCGACGTTGTCGGCCCGTTGCGGTTCAACCTGACCTTCAATCGGGGAGCGGCGTTCGGACTGGGGGGGTCGGTGGTCCCGGTTCTCGCTGCCGTGGCCGCCGCCGCGGTTTTGTGGATGGCGCTTCGGCCCCAACCAGCGAAAGGCTGGGGATTCCCGTTGTCAATGGGCCTGCTACTCGGCGGCGCCTTCGGCAACCTGGCCGACCGGCGACTGCGGGGGCCGGGTTGGCTGGACGGAGCGGTCGTCGACTTCATAGACGTGGGGTTCTGGCCTGTGTTCAATCTGGCCGATTGCGCCATCACCATAGGATGTGTGGCGCTGGTCCTGACCGGACGCAAGTCATCGTCCCCACCGCAGACGCAATGACCGGCGGTGTGGTGCCCATGGCTCTCGACGGTGAACGTCTGGACCGAGCCTTGTGTCTGATCGATGGAATCTCCCGCCGGGAGGCGGCTGATCTCATCGACCGAGGGGCCGTGTTGGTGGCCGGTGCGGTGGTTAATCACCGGTCCCGGCGGGTCCGACAGGGCGAAACGGTCGAGATGACGGCCGACCCCGCCGCTCGGACCGATCCGATTCCCCGGGCCGACCCCGCCGTCGCCTACCAGGTCGTGCACAGCGACGACCATCTCGTGGTGGTGGACAAGCCGGCCGGACTGGTCACCCATCCCGGTGCCGGCAACCTCGAGTCCACCCTCGTGTCCGGTCTGCTCAGCGCCTATCCGGAGATGGCGGGCGTGGGCCAGGCGGATCGGCCCGGAATCGTGCACCGGCTCGATGCCGGTACCTCGGGCCTGATGGTGGTGGCCCGAACGTCAGCCGCCTTCAGCGCGCTGGTGGCGGCCCTGGCCCGGCGGGAAGTCAATCGCCGGTACCTGACCCTGGTGCGAGGGGAGGTGGTGCCCGGCGAGGGGGTCATCGACGCTCCCATCGGCCGTTCACCCGCCCGGAGAACGGCCATGGCGGTGATCCACGAGGGGCGGTCGGCTCGAACCCGCTACCAACTCGAGGGGTACTACCGGGAGCCATCGTCGGCTTCGTTCCTCGAGTGCATCCTCGAGACTGGCCGGACCCATCAGATCCGGGTTCACCTGGCCGCCATCGGCCACCCGGTGCTGGGAGATTCCCTTTACGGGACCGCTCCCGACCGGGACGCAGCCCTGGCCGTGGGGCTGCATCGCCCTTTCCTTCACTCCTGGAAGCTCGACTTCATGCACCCGGACGGATCCCGTCCGGTCAGCTTCGAGTCAGCCCTACCGCCTGAGTTGGCCGAGGTTCATGGACGATTCTTCTGAGCCCCGGTGGGCGTATGAGGACCCGGCCAAATCGGAGAGCCCGGGTCAACCAGACAACCCGGGTCAACCCAACTACTCGGGGGATTTGGCCAGCCAGAACCCGGTCGATGGCGACCGCCGCCTCCTGAGTGATTCCGAGGCCGGGATCGGGCGCGGCCTCGGCTCCAATCGCCTCCGCCCGGCCCGCCCCACCGATCCCGAGGTGGTGGCCGCGGTGCGCACAATGCGCCTACTCGCCGTGGCCCTGGTCGTGTTGGTGGCGGGAACGGCGGTGTTCATCGGCACCAGGCTGGCCCGCAACAACGACACCACCCCAGCACCCTCACCGGTCCCGGCCTCGACCTCACCGGCCGCGCCGGTGATCGAGGCCGACCCGGCCGACGATGGCATCGGACCCCTCCCCGGGGCTGACGTCGATACCTACCTCACCTCCAGAGCGGACTATCTGGCCGGCCTGGTGGGCGGATCGCGCTCGGACGATCCGGTGATCGGCGGGGGTGCCGCCCCCAGGCCCACCGGCGTAGTCGCGAGTGGGGCCGAGGAACGCACGGCCGTGGTGTCCTTGGAGAGCTACTCCCCAGAGGCGGGGGCTCGGCGTCAGGTAGCGGGCCTGCGGGTGGTCGGGTTGTTGGTGGCCAAGCCCGGGACGCCTCCGGCCAGCGTCACCGAACCTCTGACCCAATGGGTCCAACAGCAGAAGTCCCGGGATCGGGCTGAGCGCGACGAGCTTCGTCGGCTACTTCCCACGGTGGACGATCCGGCCTTCAAGGCCGACTACGAAGCCGAACTCGCCCGCCTGGAAGCCTCTTTGGCGAACCTCGACGCTCAGGATGAACTGGTCTTCGCCCTGGTGGTTCGGGGAACGCTGTCAAAGCTGGCCGCGTTGGCCGACGATTCGGAGGTGCGTCTGGTGGACGTGGCCGAATCGGAGAGGGAAACGACGGCCGAGAGCATTCTCAGGGGGCTTCGGCCCGAGGAGAAGACCAAGGCCAATACGCCACCAGTTCGGCCCCGTGTGGCGGCCCCGACGCCCACCTCCCGACCCTCCACAGCGCCCCCAACCACAAGCCCGGGGGCCACCGGGCTGACATCGACCACTGCGCCCACCAGCGGCAACGTCGCCTGAGGATCAGGCTCGCCCGACCATCAGCCGGCCTGAACAGCTACGGACGGAGCAGGAGCACCGCGCAGGGGGACCGCGCAGGGGGGCGGAGCAGCAAGGACCGAAACGAACAGCGAGGGCTGGATCAGCCGACCCGGACGTTGGAGCTGTCGACGGAGATGTTGTTATCGACTTCGTCGCACGAGGTGGAAACCCGGAAGTCCTGCCCAAAGGTGCGGTTGTCTCGAAGCGATATCGGTCCCCGGTTGAGCAACGGGCCGCCCCGGTTGGCGCAACCCACGTTCAGTACGGCGTTTCCGTAGGCCACGATGTCATTGCCGAGGATGTCCACACGGGACGCCCCCCCGGCCTCGGCCTCGAAGTCGAACGCGGTGCGCCCGGCCGCCTCCATCAGGGAGTCGCGAATGACAACCTGGTCTGCACCCGCGATCGCAATACCCTGGCGTCCGGAGTTGACGAACCTCCCATCCCGCACGGTGATCCGGGTGGGCAGGTCGCTCTGGGAATCGGTGCCTTTGGCCCCTAAGTAGATGAAGTCGCCGTTGACGCCTGCGATCTCCATCCGCTCAACCGTGACGTCGGTCAGGGGTTGGCCGGCCAGAGACTCAAGCACCAGACCGTGCTGGCGGTGGAACTTGGTGGAACCGCAGCTGTCGCGGCAGTCCTGCCGCGCCCCGAGGATGGTGAAGTCCCGGAACACCAGGTTCGAACCCGCCTGGACCCGAATGTGGCGGGCATCGGTGGCCTGTGCCCGAGTCCCGTCGATGATGCCGTTGGGCTGGCCCTGGGTGACTCCCGTAATGGTGAGGTTGCGCCGGCTCAGAATCCACAATTGGCCAGGGACTGCGCAACGGCCCCGGATCACCAGAGTGGAGCCGTCGGGGGTCGAGTCGATGGCGGCCTGAACTGTCGACGTCTCGTCACCCTGGTTGGTGCAGTTGACCACGGTGGCCGACCCCGGAGGCAGCGGAGGCTGGGTAACAGGGCTGTTGGTTGGCGGGGGGAGGATGGTGGTTGGCGGGAGGATGGTGGTTGGCGGGGGACCCGAACCGACCGGCTCGAAGGTCACCGCCGCGCTGAAGGGCGTGGCCGTGCCCTTCTTCTCGTATAAGAGGACGGTGTAGTCACCGCTTTGGGTGATGGTTGCCAGTACTGCTGCGTCCCGTCGAGAACACCTGGCCGTCGACTTGGGACCCAAGGGCCCCGAAGGCCCGGTCAGGCTGATCTGGACCTTGGCTCCGTCCGCCGCGCAGGTGAGGTTCACCTGGATCTCCCCGGGGCCCGCAGATCGGGGGAAGATGCGGGTCTCCCCCGCATTGAGTGTGCCGGAGAACTGGTCGGTCGTGGCAGCCACCCCCTCACCCGGGACGACGCCGCCCAGCAGCGCTGCCGCCCCAACAATGATGGCGGAGATGGTCGGGCGACGAGCAGGCACGGTGGCGATCTCCTGGGCAGGACGACGGGGTAACCAGGTCGGGCGGGCCGGACCGGCGGGCAGTGGAAAGATTTCTAGCGTCGCCGAACCGCTGATACGCGGATGGTCGAATTATCCATCGCCTGGCCCGGGCTGAGGCCCATTAGAATTCCAGGTTTGTAAGTCTCCACAGCTTCTGGACATCCTGTGGACACCAGCAGGGTCAGCCGGGCAGCGATTCCCGCGTAAGCCCCGGCCGAATGACCGTAACGGGGGAGAGGGCCGCAGGTGGGTTCAACAGGCGACAGTTTCGTCCACCTGCACGTTCACACCGAGTACTCCATGCTCGACGGCGCCGCTCGCATCGCGGACGTGGTCAGAGCCGCGTCCGCGGACGGGCAGCCGGCCATTGGCATAACCGACCACGGGAACATGTACGGCGTCTTGGACTTCTACCGGGCGGCCCGGGACCAGGGCCTGGTGCCGATCATCGGCACCGAGGCCTACATGGCCGGCGAAAGCCGGTTCGAGCGCCCGGTGCGCAAACGCACCGAGGGCGGCGAAACCGCCGACAAGCTCTACTACCACCTGACCCTTCTGGCGATGAGCACCGCTGGCTACCGCAACCTGATCAAGCTCTCGTCCACGGCTTTCTTGGAGGGCTACTACTACAAGCCCCGCGTGGATTGGGAGTTGTTGTCCCGCCACCACGAGGGTCTCATCGCTACCACCGGGTGCCTCGGTAGCGTCGTCTGCCAGGCCATTCTGCGTGACGACCTGGACGGGGCCGTCGCTGCCACCGGTCGGCTCCGGGACATCTTCGGACCGGAGAATCTCTTCATCGAACTTCAGGATCACGGCCTCGAGGCCCAGCACCGGGTCAACGTGCACCTGCTGGAAATGTCCCAGCGGATGGGTCTGCCCCTTCTGGCCACCAACGACAGCCATTACACCCACCAGGCCGACGCCGTGGCCCACGACGCACTGCTCTGCGTGCAGACCGGAGCCCAGGTCGACGATCCCAAACGGTTCAAGTTCGAGGGTGATCAGTTCTATTTGAAGTCAGCGGCGGAGATGCGTCACCTCTTCGCCGAACTGCCCGCCGCCTGTGACAACACCCTGGCGGTGGGGGAGCGGGCCCAGGTCGAGATCGAGTTCGGCAAGCCGGAACTGCCGCGCTTCGAGCTTCCTCCGGGAGTGGATTCCGAGGAGCAGTACCTGCGCCAACTCACCTACGCCGGAGCCCGCCGGCGCTACGGATCCGAATTGCCCTCGGAGGTGACCAACCGCCTGGAGCACGAACTCGCGGCGATCTGTCAGATGGGCTTCGCCGCCTACTTCCTGATCGTCTGGGATCTGATCGACCATGCCCGGCGCCAGGGAATCCGGGTGGGACCCGGCCGAGGGTCCGCGGCCGGGTGTTGCGTCGCTTACTGCCTGCGCATCGTGGACCTCGATCCCATCGCCCATGGCCTTTTGTTCGAGCGGTTTCTCAATCCGGGCCGCAAGGAGATGCCCGACATCGACATGGACTTCGACGAGCGCTACCGGGGGGAGATGATCCGCTACGCGGCGGAGCGTTACGGAGCCGACCACGTGGCCCAGATCGTCACCTTCTCCACCATCAAGGCCCGGGCGGCGGTGCGCGATGCCGCCCGGGTCTTGGGCTACCCCTACTCACTTGGCGACCGCATCGCCAAGGCCATGCCGCCGCTGGTAATGGGTCGGGACACCCCCTTGGCCGCCTGCCTGACCGAGGTGGCCGGCCACGAGGAGGGATACAAGATGGCGGCTGAGCTTCGAGGACTGTGCGAGGCAGATCCGGACGCCAAGCGGGTGGTGGAGGTGGCCCGCGGCCTGGCCGGTCTGCGCCGGCAGGACGGAATCCACGCGGCGGCAGTGGTTATCACCCGGGAACCGCTGACCGAGTACCTGCCGGTACAACGCAAACCCGAACCGGGCACCGATCCTTCTCTCAGCCCGATCGTCACCCAGTACGAGATGCACGCCGTAGCCGACCTCGGACTGCTGAAGATGGACTTCCTCGGGTTGAGGAACCTCACGGTCATCGAAAGGGCACTGGATCTGGTGGAGGAGGCCGGTGATCCGCGTCCGCCGGTGGACCGGATCCCCCTGGACGACAAGGCGACTCTGGAGATGCTGTGCCGGGGGGACTCCGTGGGGGTGTTCCAGTTAGAAGGGGGGCCGATGCGCACGCTGATGCGATCGTTGGCCCCGACGAGCTTCGAGGACATCGCCGCCCTGGTGGCCCTCTACCGCCCCGGGCCCATGGCCGCCAACATGCACAACGACTACGCCGACCGCAAGAACGGCCGTAAACCGATCACCTACCTGCACCCGGACCTGGCCGGCATCCTGGGCGACACACAGGGCCTGATGATCTACCAGGAGTCGATGATGCGGGTGGCCCAGCACTTCGCCGGCTACTCCCTGGAAGAGGCCGAGAACCTCCGTAAAGCCTGCGGCAAAAAGATCCGGGCCATGATCGCACTGGAGAGGGAGAAGTTCGTGGCCGGGTGCGTGGCCACGGGGGCCGGGGCCGAAGTGGGGACCAGCCTGTTCGACCAGATCGAACCGTTCGCCGACTACGCCTTCAACAAGAGTCACGCGTACTGCTACGGGTTCGTGGCCTACCAGACGGCCTGGCTCAAGGCTCACCACCAGGTGGCCTACATGGCCGCCCTTCTCACCTCGGTCAAGGACGACAAGGACAAGACCGCCGTCTACCTGGCTGAGTGCCGCAACCTCGGCATATCCGTCCTGGTGCCCGACGTGAACCGCTCGGGCGTGGATTTCACCCCCTGCACCCTCGATCTTCCGACACCCGCCGCCGGGGCTTCTGCGGCCGGGGTTTCTGCGGCCGCGCCGCTCGGGGGACACCGGGCCATCTCCTTTGGACTCTCCGCAGTCCGAAACGCGGGCGAGGGACTGGCCCGCCTGCTGGTGGCCGAGAGGCAGCGTGGTGGAGCATTTCGCGATTTCGCCGATTTTGCCGCCCGGGTGGACCCGAGTGTCCTCAACAAGCGGTCGGTGGAATCTCTGATCAAGGCCGGGGCCTTCGAGTCCGTGGGGCACAAGCGCCTTGGCCTGCTGGGCGTCTTCGAGACCGCGGTCGACCGGGCTCTGGCTCGTCGGCGGGAAGCCGACCTGGGCATCATGAGCCTCTTCGGGGACGGTTCGACCTCCTCGGCATCGGGCCTGGGCGGCGCCGATGGGAATCTGGTCGTGCCCGACGTCGAGTTTGACGCGAAGGCGATGTTGGCGGCGGAGAAGGACATGCTTGGCCTCTACGTCAGTTCCCATCCCCTGGCGGGGTTGGAGTCGGCACTTCGGCGCGAGGTCGAATGCGACCTGGCCGAGTTGATCGATTCCCGCGACGGCGAGGTCCGGTGGGTGGGCGGAGTGGTGACCAACCTGGCCCGCAAGTACACGCGCCGGGGTGACCTGATGGCCACCTTCTTCCTGGAGGACACGGTCTCAACGGTGGAGGTGTGGGTGTTCCCCAAGACCATGGCAACGGTCAATCCGCTCCTGGCCAACGATGTCATCACCTGCGTGAGGGGCCGCCTGGACCTGCGTGAAGAACCTGCGAAGTTGGTCTGCCTCGACGTCCGCCTTCCCGACCTGACCACCGACGAGAACCGGCCCCTTCGCCTTCGGTTGTCCTCGGCGGCGGTGGATGCCGGCCTCCTCGCCCGGTTGAAGGGCCTTCTCGAGGAACATCCCGGGCGTCAACCGGTAATGGTCCACCTGGATGGGACGGTTCTGCGCCTGCCCGATCACCTGAGGGTTGACACCGGAGGAGGCCTGATGGGGGAGTTGCGGGTACTTCTCGGGCCCAACGGTCTCGTGGCCTGAACTCAGCGGTGTGCTGCGGGGAGCAGCGGTGCAGGCAGGCGCGCGAGGCAGAATGAAGCGTCCAGTAGGCTCCACCTTTCGGACCGGTCGGGGAGAGAGCGTCATCTATGCCGAGCACCGTTAGCACCAAGGACACCACGGCTCTGAGCGACGCCGAATTGGCCGAGATGGCCGATCTGGCTGGAATGGACACGGGTGTGGTTTCCAAGACCAGCGAGGAGTGGGTCCTGATCACCCAGACCCGTGACGCCGAGGACCGCCTCGCCGGCTTCTCCTTTGCCACTCTGGAGCGCATTGGTGGTACCCCCTGCGTCCTGGTCGGCCTGGCCTACGCAGGAACCGGTCCTGGGAAGGACCCGGCATTGACCGCCCTCATGGGGGACCAACTCCGGCGGGCGGTACTGGCCTTCCCGGACGAGGACGTGCTGGTTGGGACCTGTCTGGTCGGTCCCAGCGGCTTCGCTGCCTTCGACGGTCTCCACGACGTGGTTCCCCGCCCCGGCCACAAAGCCAGCGGCGAAGAGCGGGCCTGGGGCCGGCGCCTGGCCAAGCGGTTCGGGGCCGAGGGCCGAGTCGACGACCGCAGTTTCGTGGTCACGGGGGTTGGCGAACCCGCGCCCATGCTGGTCAACCAGATCCCGGACGAAGCCGACTCCGATGGCCAGGTGTCAGAGTTGTTCGCCACCGTCGATCCCGAACGCCACGACCGCCTGATCGCCTTCGGGTGGGCCATGGCCGAGGATCTGGCGGCGCGCTCCGCTCGGTAGGGGTGAGGCAAACAGTTCGGGCGACCCGCTCTTCGTCTGTCGAGGGATCGGCCTGAGAGCCAGAGGCTTAGCTGGGCAGGAGAGCAGCCACTTCCTTGTCGCAGTACCCGCCCCGGGGGCCGGAGACCATGACCAGAAGGTGGCCGCAGGCGTAGCCGATCAAGCGGGTCAAATCCTTCCCGGCCCATGCTGGGCAGCCCATCTCCTCCAACCGGGACAGGAGCGCAGGATCGCTGAGGGGGAGTTCGTGGACGACACCCTGCCAGGCGAACCGGCAGGAGAATCCTCCCGGCGTCAACCGGATCTGCGGTCCCACCTCAGGAATGACCACCGCCATGGACGGCTGGTCGCCTTTGAGCGCCCAGAAGGGAACCGACAAACCCGGGAACCCCAGAAGGTGGCCCTGGTCGGGATGCAGGAGGGCGTCATAAAGGCGCGAAAGGCGTCGGGCCCTGATCTGACCGGCCGGAAGGGGATCCTCCAGCAGTTCGACCGCCTCGGGGCGGACCTGATCGGGCGGATCCGGTGGCCCCGAAAGCGTTACCTCCACCACGTCCAAGGGCTTGAAGCGGAGGTTGACGGCGGGATGAACGACCCGCACGAACGCCCCGGAGTCGAGGTCGACAGCGGCGAACCCGTCGACGGTGCCAACCAGAACAGCGCAACTCAGTCGGGTTCCGGCCGTGGCCTTCCAGTATCTGGGTCCCGACTGCGCCGGTGAATCCCACGGTTGGTCCCGGGGAGCATCGGCGCCTGACAACCCATCGTGACCGCCGTAATCACCCGGGCGGACACGAGGTTCATCCAGGGGGCTGCGCAGACGGGTAGAGGATCCCGACGCCCGAGAGATGGTCCGCATGAGCCCTTATCGTGCCCCCGTCGGGCGCGCAAGTGGTGGATACTCCCCAGGTGGATCTGGCCGAGGTGCTGGCCCGCCGAAGGATGGTTCGCAGTTTCGACGGACGACCGGTTCCTCCGGCCAAGCTCGAGTGGATCCTGGGAGTGATGCTCCGGGCACCATCGGCCGGCAATACCCAGGCCACCGAGTTCCTGGTCCTGGACAAGCCGGCGCAGACCAAGGCCTATTGGGACGTTTGCCTGGGCGCCCCACGGCCTCAGGACTTCCCATGGCCCGGCCTTCTTCGGGCTCCGGCGTTGATCGTGGCCCTGACCTGCCGCCAGGCCTACCTTGACCGTTATGGCGAGCCCGATAAGGCCTCGCTACGGGGTGGCCCCCAGGCATGGACCGTGCCCTACTGGTATGTCGACGGCGGATTCAACGCGCTTGTGGGCCTACTGGCGGCGGTGGACGTCGGCATGGGTGGCGCCCTCTTCTGTACCGAGAACGTGCCCGGGCTTCGGGATCGGTTCATGATCCCCGACCGGTTCGAACCCGTGGGGACACTGGCCATCGGCTACCCCGACGACCACGATCGCCCCTCATCGTCGGTTCTTCGTCCATCCCGACCGGCTGGCGATCGTCTTCACCGGGGCCGATGGTGAAGGCGCTCAAGTCAACAGGGTGGCCAGATCCTCTCGGGTCGCCACTGGTCGCTCGCAGTGGTAGTCCCGGCAGACATAGGCCAGACCGTCCTGGCGGATTTCTGCACCGGGAAGTCCGGAGGCGACCTGTCCGTGGGCGACGACCGCCAAGGGGAAGAACCCGGCCAGCACCTGGTCCACCAGGTCCCGGCGCTGGCCGGTGATGATGACCTCGGTGGCCGATACCTCGGCCAGGGCGGCCGCGGTCAGGAGGCGGGGGAAGGCCGACGGATGGCGGTTGACCGGTTCGGCCAGCAGGAGGAGGATCTGATCGGCCCGCTCGGCCCAGGTCGGATCCCCCCCCAGGGCCGACAGCCTCAGGAGGCTCACCGCCGCCGAACCGTTGGCGGAGGGCACCGCCCCGTCGATGATGTCCTTGGGCCGGGTGATCAGAGCCTCGGCGTCGTGGCCGGTGGTGAACAGGCCTCCGTTCTCGGTGTCCCAGAACAACTCGATCATGGCCCCAGCCGTTTGGGTGGCTTCGGACAGCCACCGTGCCTCTCCGGTGGCCTGGGCCAGGGCCAGGAAAGCCTCCAACAAAGCGGCGTAGTCAGCCGCCACCCCCAGGTGACGTCCCGGGCGGCCGGCCTGCCACGACCGCAGCCAGCGGCCGTCAGCCCGGCGGAGGGTGGAACAGCAGAACTCGGCGGCCTCTACGGCCCGGTCGACCCAGGAACGCTCCCCCATGGCCGAACCCGCCTCCGCCAAAGCAGCGATGAACAACCCGTTCCATTCGGCCAGCACCTTGTCGTCGAGGCCCGGCCTGACCCGCTTCGCCCGGGCCTCAGCCAGGAGAAGCCGAGCCTGCTCCACCTCTGAGGGTCGGCCCAGGGGAGCGCCGGGCGGGCGGTACAAGATGTTCGACCCCTCGAAGTTGCCGCCGGGGGTGACCCCCCACCATGCCAGTGCGGCTGGGGCCTGCGAACCGACGATGGCTTCGATCTCCGAGGTGGTCCAAACGTAGAACCGCCCCTCGCTGCCCTCCGAGTCGGCGTCCTCGGAGGATGAGAACCCTCCCCCGGGCGCAGCCAGATCGGCCAGCACGTAGCCGATGGTCTCGGCCACCACCTGGCGATAGTCGGCCTTGCCCGTCACCTGCCAGCCGTGGAGGTAGGACCGCACCAGCAGCGCCTGGTCGTAGAGCATCTTCTCGAAGTGGGGAACCAGCCAGTCCTCGTCGACCGAGTACCGGGCGAAGCCGCCGGCCAGGTGGTCGTAGATCCCGCCGGCGGCCATGGCGTCGAGGGTGGTGGTGACCATGGTCAAGCTGTGGGTGTCGGAGGGGGAGATGCGGTGGGTCAGCAGCAGGATCTCCAACTGATCGGTCTGGGGAAACTTGGGGGCGGGACCAAACCCGCCCCGGGCGGCGTCGAATCGGGCGGAAAGGCCGTCCCGGGCTCGCTTCAACTCCGCCAGCCCCGGCTTTGGGCCTTCCGCCGCTCCCAGGCGGGCGCTGGCCCCGAGCGCCGAGGTCAGGGCTCCGGCCTGGGCCAGCACCCCATCGCGCTTCTCCGTCCAAGCCCGGGACACCGCCAGGCAAACATCTGCGAAACCGGGCATACCCGAACGGGCCCGGTCGGGGAAATAGGTGCCCCCGAAGAAGGGCTTCCCGTCCGGCGTGCAGAACACCGTCATGGGCCAACCGCCCCGGCCGGTCAGGCTCTGGACGGCCTCCATATAGATGGCGTCCACGTCGGGGCGTTCCTCCCGGTCCACCTTGACGTTGATGAAGTGCTCATTCATCACCGCAGCGATCTGGTCGTTCTCGAAGGACTCATGGGCCATCACATGGCACCAGTGGCAGGCGGCGTAACCGACGGACAGCAGGATTGGCCGGTCCAGGGAACGGGCGGCCTCGAAGGCCTCCGATCCCCACGGATACCAGTCCACCGGGTTGTCGCGGTGCTGGCGCAGATAAGGGCTGGCCTCCTCGGCTAAACGATTCACCCCCCGAGCCTGCCACCTCCGGCCACGCATCCATCCCCGCCCGGGGCTGGCGACTCCCGGGTACCAGCCGGCGTTAGGTTCGCCAGCAATGCACCGGAGCGGGAGTTCGGCCGCGACGCCGCTGGCGTCGAACCTGGAGGACTTCGCCGCCGATGCCCGGGCCTGGTTGGTCGCCAACATCGCCGGGTTCGACACTGGATCCGATCCGACCAGTCCGACCCTGGTCTTTCCCGACGTCACCGACACCCGTGCCGTGATCAAGGCCCGCGAATGGCAGGCGCTCATGCAGCGTCATGGTTGGGCGGGGCTGGCCTGGCCGGCCCGGTTCGGCGGTCGGGGGGCCAGCCTGGCCCACCGGGTGATCTGGGCCCGCGAGTCCGCCGCAGTGGGGGCGCCGTTGGGCTTGTCCCTTTTGTCAGAGGGCGTGATCGGACCGACCCTGATGACCCATGGCGGGCCGGACCAACACCGGCGGTTCCTGGGGCCGATGCTGTCGGGCAAACATGCCTGGTGCCAGTTGCTGAGCGAGGCAGGGGCGGGTTCTGACCTTGCCTCGGTCGGAACTGTGGCGGTTCCCAAGAGCGAGGGCGGCCGCTGGGTCGTCAATGGCCACAAGGTTTGGACATCAGCCGCCCACTATGCCGACTTTGCTCTCCTGCTGGCCCGCACCGACACCAAGGCCTCGAAGCACGCCGGGCTGACCTGCTTCATCGTGGACATGTCCCAGTCTGGTATCGAAGTTCAACCGCTCCGGCAGATGACCGGCGGGGCGGCCTTCAACCAGGTGTGGCTCGGGGACGTGGAAGTCGACGACCGCGACCGGTTGGGTCCAGTGGGGGGTGGCTGGCCGGTGGCGATGACCATGTTGGGCCACGAACGCCTGGCGCTGGGATTGGGGGCGGCTCGGGTCGGCGGGGGAGTGACCCGGATCCTGGAGCGCTTCTCGTCGTCGCCGGCGGTGACCGATCCGGCCGCTCGCCAGAAGGCGGCTCAACTGTGGATCGAAGCCCGCAGTCTGGCCGCCCTGGGAGAACGGGATCTTCGCCGCCTGGAAACCGGGGGCGAGCCCGGGCCCGAGGGTGCGGTGCTCAAACTGGCCTCAGCCCGGGTGTCGCGCCGCTGCGACGAGGTGCTGGACTTCACACGAGGCGCAGGCGCCACCCTGTGGGACGCGGATTCCCTGGTTCAGTTGTGGATCCCAGCCACCAGCATCGCCGGGGGGACGGACGAGGTCATGCGCACCGTGGTGGCCGAGCGGGTCCTCGGCCTTCCCCGCCCGAGCACCCGACCAGAAATCGATATCGACCCGTCCAAGGACCAACACGCCCGGTTGGCTACTTCAGGCGGTGCGGAGCAGGCGACGTAGACGGCCACGGAGCCCGCTGTCAGTGCTGGTCGGGACCCAGGATGTCGGCGACGGCCACCGCCAGGTCGGGCAGGGCCAGTGGGGCCATCTGCTGTCCCGGCACCATCTTCGGTCGCGCGAACCGTGAGCGCACGAAAGCTTCGACTACGCATCTCCGACACTTGGGTCCCAGCCATTGGGCGTGGAGAGGGCGACGGTCGGGAAGTAGGTGCGATATCGGCCCGGGTCCCGAGTCAGCAGACGCAACTGAGTCACAGCCGCATGGGCGCCGATGAAGAAGTCGGGAAGGGTGGAGGTTCGTTGTCCCCCGTTGCGCCGGTAGGTGAGGAAGGCCTTACCCGCCAGGAAGGCGGCGTCCCATGGCAACGGGAGACGCTCATAGTCCGCACGCCGAAGGGCGTCGTCAAGATCTTCGATGCGGTTGAACCGCACCGAGACCTCCCCATAGATGACGGGATTGATGTACAAAGGTCCCGCGTCCGCCGCCCGGGAAAGCTCGCTTGCCGACCAGTCGAACCAAGTCCTGTCCTCCGTCAGCACGTCCAGCAGCACGTTGCTGTCGACGAGAGTGCCCAGAGGTGGCGTCAAGACTCTCGGGTCAACGCCATGATCTGATCGGTGGTCATCTGTACGTCACCCCGCCCACGCAGGCGCCCTGCCAGCCTGCTGCCACGGGTGTCACCCTCCTCGCGCTTGCGGATGACAATGCTCTGGTTGTCCCGGTGAAATTCAACCTCGGTTCCGTTGCCGATCCCAAGCTCGTCGCGCAAGTGCTTGGGGATGGTGACTTGGCCCTTCTCACTGACTCGCATGTAGGAATCCTACCCTTCCAACTCCTACTCAGGAGCGAGTCTCAGTTGTCAACCGCCAGGGCGGAGGTGCTGTTTGAACCCTAGAACCCGGAAACGATGTGCTACCAGGGCTTTTGACTGTTCGGGCCGAGCGAAATGGCCCCCATATGCGCTGGTAGGGGAGTAATTCCGACGGCCATCCGAGCTGTCAGCCGGTGGGGCGGAGGCGGTACTCCTTCAGCATGACCGGGCCATGGCCGGTCGCCGGCTCGTGGTCGCCGTGCAGGACGTCAGGGTCGAGGTCGACGCCGTCAGGCCAGGAGATCGTGCCGGCGACGGTGTCGACCGAGACCTGCGCGAACACCGCCCGATCCTGAAGGGGCTCGAAGACTTCGCCCTCCAGCACCCCCTCGAAATCGAGTTCCCTCGCCAGGTCGTCTGAGAAGGTGAGCCGGAGCCGGTAGTCACCCAGATGCTCGACGTCGACGACTCTGGCGGGTCGGCTCATGTGCCCAGCCTACCGAAGGGGCTTGATTGGGACGAGGGGCGTCAACGCCTGGGCTCGGTCCCAGTTGCTCAGCAGCTCCGGCCGGCACAGCTCGGCCCACTCCTTGACCAGGCGGGCTGCGGTGCGAGGGAGGGATCCGACGAGGACCGTGGCGTCATCGATCCTTATGAGCACCTCGTCCTCGCCGTACATCGCGTGGAAGTGCGGCGGCAGGTGATCCTTCCAGTACATGTACACGACGATCCCGTAGATTCTCTTGGGGTGGCCGGCGAATGAGCAGGTCAGCGATGTGCCCGGTGTGAACAACGTCGGTCACAGTCCCTCGGAGGGTAGGGAGTCCGAGTCGGCCCGGGGCGGACGCGCTCGCCTGGTACCCGAGTGGGATCCATCACGGCATGCTGGAGCCGCGGTAGCGATAACCGGGTCGTCCGCAGCGAACGACCTTTCGTGTGTCACGTCTCTATGTCGCTCAGGATCAGATCGGCAGCGTCAGCGAGGGTGTCGGCGTGCCGCTTGACGGAGGGATCCCGACCACGGACGAGGATGGCTCGGATGCCCACCGCTTCGGCGCCGGCTGCGTCCGCGACCACGGTCAGTTTCAAAGTCGGTTGGGGATGCCGAGTAGGTCGAGGATGGCGTCGGGCTGCCGGGCGAGCTGGCGGGTAGCGGCTGCGATGTTGACGGTCCGTTCGGTGGCGTAACGGATGATGCTT
>JBQTHD010000008.1:0-54770 GCA_052390275.1 Acidimicrobiales bacterium
ACCCTCAGCCCAGCGAACCACTCATCGCGCACCCATAACCACTACCAGCCCGACCACGGCGAACGCCAGTCCGGACGTAAACCCGCAGGTCACGACCCAAGCACACCGACTATGAAAAGGCCGTGGGTGGGGAGTGCGTCAGTGACATGGCCGCCCTACAGAACCAGCCGGAGCTGTTCGCAGACGTGGCTTCGGTGGCCACCACGTGGCGAGCAGTGGGCGAGATCGACGGTGCCGTGTTGGACAAGTTGCGGGCGGCCCGGGCACTGGCCCGCTCGCAGATGTGGTCGGGCGCCCTCATTCCCGATGAGGTCATCCTCGACATCGACGCCGCCCTGGTCACGGTCCACTCCGATCACAAAGAGAAGGCCGAGGCCAACTACAAGGGCGGGTATGGCTTTCATCCCCTGTTCTGCTTCGCCGACCACTCCGGCGAGGCCCTGGCCGCCAACCTGAGACCCGAGCTGGATGTGACATTGGAGAACTGGCCGAAGGGCACCCGGGCCATCTGTCGGCGGGAGAAGCCTCATCCCGGGGCCCGGCTGCGGCTGTGGGACACCAACGGCTACCGACACCAGATCACCCTGACCAACTCAGACGGTGATGCTCTGGCCCTGGAACTGCGCCAGCGTCGCCACGCCCGGGTGGAGAACGCCATCAAGAACCTCCGAGACACCGGTTTGGACCGCCTGCCCTTTCGTTCCTTCGCCGCCAACCAAGCCTGGCTGGACCTGGTGGCCACCGGGGCTGACCTGTTGGCCTGGTTGCGACTTGGATGCCTGGAGGGCAAGCTGGCCAAGGCCACGCCCAAGACCCTGCGCTACCGGCTGTTGCACGTGGGTGCCCGGCTTCTGCGCAAAGCTCGCAGGATGGTGCTGCGTCTGCCAGCCGAGTGGCCCTGGGCAGCCGAGTTGGTCGGGGCCTACCGCCGGGTGGCTGCGCTCGGCACCTGAGTCGGACCCGGGCAACCACTCACTGTTCGAATCGATCAACAGCGACAAACAACGCCCTCAGGCGCTCAATCACCACCCTGAACCGTTCCGACAGGCCCGAAATCGGCCTCAGGCCCGTAATGACCCCCCAAAATCCCAAGAAGCCATACGGGCTGCCCCTTAAAATCGTCGGCGACCGTCCTTGGGACTTCTCGTGCAAAATCACGGTTAGTTAGTTAGTCGGCGGGCCTGATCCTGCTGGTCTGCTCAGCGGCCTATGAGGCGGCCCATCAGTTGGTGGGCGGGGACGGCCGGGGACGACGCAGTTCCGGCCTCGGAGTAGGTGCCGCCGGGTCCCACGGAAGCTGAGTCCACCAGCAGGTAAGGGACGGGGTCGGGAGTGTGGGTGCGAAGGGCCAGAGGGGTGGCGTGGTCGGGAAGCAGTAGGAGACGCCAGGGTCCCATTGAGTCGAGGCCGTCGATTAGGGGACCCAGGATCCGGCTGTCCCAATTCTCCAGGGCCTTGACCTTCTCCTCGACGTTGCCGGCGTGACCAGCCTCGTCGCTCGCCTCCACGTGGATGACGAACAGGTCCACGCCCTCGGCCAACCCGGCCAGCGCTGCATCCCGCTTGCCCTCGTAGTTGGTGTCGTACCACCCGGTGGCCCCCTCCACGTCCACCGCCCCGATTCCGGCCAGCACCCCCAGACCGCGTACCAGGTCCACGGCGGTGACCATCTGAGCGGCAACCCCGTAGGTGGCAGAGAAATCCGGAAGCACCGGGGCCCGGCCCTGACCCCACAGCCAGATCTGGTTGGCGGCCAGGTCGCTCGCGCCCACCACAGCCCGGGACGCCTCCATCAAGGCGGTGACCGGGCCGGCCGCTGGACCTGCGGGCCAGACCGCCGGCTTGGCCGTCAGGTCGTGTGGAGGCACGCAGTCCACCTTGGCCCAGGTGTCGGGGGCCACCAGCAGGTGGCGGTACTGAACCCCGGCGTGAAACCGAACCTGGGCTCCCCCTGGGCCTCTGCCCGATCCGAAAGCCGCCTCCAGATCGGCGATGACCCGGGCGGCATCGGGGGTGGAGGGGTGCCCACCGGCGAAGTCGACCATGGTCCCGTCGGCTCCCACCGTGACCAGGTTGGCCCGAAAGGCCACCTGGTCGGCGTCCAGGGCCACACCTTGGGCGGCGGCCTCGATAGGGGCCCGGCCGGTGTGGTACCGAGCCGGGTCGTAGCCCAGGATGGCCATGTTCCCGACGTCGCTGCCCGGCGGCATCCCCGCTGGGATGGTCGCGGCCCGACCCACTTCTGCCCGGGCCGCCAACCCCCGAAGAACCGGCAGGACCGCCGCCTCCAACGGGGTGCGCCCACCCAACTCGCCCAGAGGTTCGTCCGATGCGCCATCGGGGATGCAGACCACGTACTTCATCGCGGGTGTCACCACGCCGATGCTATGACCCGGTCGTTGCCAACCGCTCAGACGGCGATGCCAACCGGCGCCGGCCGCCCAGTTTTGGGGGGCGGTGCCAGCCGGTCATGGGCTGACCCGGCCGCCGTCATCGGCGGTACCAGCGAGCGCCCCGACCCGTGCCGTCGATCCTGATTCGCCCCGCATCCCTGAGTTGATTGAGGACGATTCGAATGGTGTTGTCGCTGATGCCGGGCATGGCCCGACGAACGTCTGCGATCGTGAATGAGGCCGGTGCTCGAGCCAAGACGTAGTCCCGCACCCGGTGCTGCTTGCCGCCATTACCAAAGCCGGCCATCCGCTCGGCGAATCGCTCGTAGCCCTCGGCCAGCCTCGCCAGGAAGTAGCTCAGCCAAGGCCAGACGTCGTGGCTGGCGTCGTCGAACCAACCTGCCGTGGATGCGGCCAGGGCTTCGTAATAGGTGCTCCGGGTGTCGTAGATCAACTGCTCCAGGCTGACGTAACGGCCCACCCCGTAGCCGCACTCCGCCAGTAGGAATGAGCTGGCAAGCCGGGTCACCCGCCCGTTGCCATCGGAGAAGGGGTGGATACAAAGCAAGTCCAAAGCAAAGGCCCCGATGATGACCAGAGGATGCTGGGATCCTTCGTCCAGGCAAGTGCGGGTCCGGGCCGTGAGTTCCTCCACGAAGAACGGCGTGTCCCGGGGACTGACGGGCCTGAAGCGGACCGTTCGGGTGCCATCGGGGTTGCGATCGATGACCACGTTCTCGTCGGTCTTGAAGAGGCCCCCCGGGGCCTCGGCCAGGGAGAACAACAACCGGTGAAGGTGCAGGATGAGCCCGACACTCAACGGGCCCGGATCCTGCCGGTTCAGGTAGTCCAAGGCGGCGGCATATCCGGCAAACTCAGACTCGCTGCGGTTCCGGGGTCGCGGGTTGGAGGCATCGGCGAGGTGTCGGGCCCGCCCTTGGGCAACCAGAACCCCCTCGATGGCGCTCGAAGCGGTAATCGATTCGACCCGGGTTGTTTGGCTGAGCCCGGCGAGAATTTGGGGAGCCTCGTCCTTGAATCGAGCCTCCCTGCCGGCGGCCAGGTCGATCCTGCGCAGGGTACCGACGATGTGGCCCGGCACCGGGTCAAGGGTCGTCGACCGCTGGAAGCTACGCATAGAACCCCATAAACATACCAATCAAAGGCTCGTTTAGTAGGTTTACTGCGCAATCGCCGACCGTTGGCCTCGCCGGTTGATCAGGTACACGGCGGGCTCGGCCCTTAGGCTGGCCTGATGACCGGGCGGATGAAGGTTCTGTTGGCAGTTCTGGCCGGCTCCTTGCTGTTGCTGCTAGTCGTGGTCAACCAGCGGGCGCGCTCGGCCCCGAGCCTCGATGAGTCCGTGGGTGGCCCGGTCACAGAGACGACGGTGGCCCCCGAAGCTGGGCAGCCCGGCGGTGGCGGGCCCCCAGCCGTCGCAGCCAATCAGGCCGGTCCGGTGGGCCAGGGGCCGGGTGCATCGGTGCGGCTGGTCACCATCGCCCGCCTGGCCTCGCCGGTGGCTCTGGCCACCCGGCCCGATGACCCGGCGCTCTACGTGGTGGAAAAGGTGGGCCGGGTCCAGGCCGTCGACCCAACGGGTCGATCCGCTCCCCGCCTGGTCCTCGACCTGACCGATCAGGTCTCGGGGTCGGGAGAACAGGGCCTGTTGGGCCTGGACTTCTCGCCGGACGGCGACCTCCTCTACGTCAACTACACCGACGTCGAGGGCAACACGCGGGTGGTCGAGTACAAGATGGACGGGGGGGAAGCCAACGTGGCCTCCGCTCGGTTGTTGCTGCGGGTTGAGCAACCCTTCGGCAACCACAACGGGGGCAACCTGGTCATGGGCCCCGACAAGATGCTGTGGGTCGGCCTGGGCGACGGTGGTTCGGGCAACGACCCCGGTAACCGCAGCCAGAACCCGGCCACCCTGCTGGGAAAGATGGTCCGCATCGACCCCCGTCCATCGGGTGATCGGCCCTATACCGTCCCTGCCGACAATCCCTTCGTCGGCAGGGAGGGCTTCGCCCCCGAAATCTGGTCCCTGGGCCTGCGCAACCCCTGGAGGTACTCCTTCGACCGGGAGAACGGGGACTTGTGGATGGGTGACGTCGGCCAGAACGCGGTGGAGGAGATCAACCGGGAACCGGCCGGGAACCGGGGGCGCAACTACGGGTGGTCCCGGTTCGAGGGGACCCGGAAGATTTCAGATCGCACCGCCCCCGGGGCGGTTCCCCCCGCTTTCGAGTACGCCCACGCCGGCTCCGGCGGTTGTTCGGTGACCGGGGGCTACGTCTACCGAGGTCAGAAAATCCAGTCCTTGGTGGGCCTGTACCTCTACAGCGACTTCTGCACCGGCGGCGTCCGGGCGCTGCGGCCGATGGGGACGGATGGGGCCGCCGAGGCCGGCGACCTGGGTCTGGACGTGGCCTCGGTAGCCTCCTTCGGCCAAGACGCTGACGGCGAGATCTACGTTTTGTCCTTCACCGGCACCGTCAGCCGACTGTCACCTGCCTGACGCCCTAAGCCGGCCAGACCGTCGTACGCCGCCGATCGCCGCTCCGTCGCTCCCGCTCGGGAATCCGCCAGAGCTTGCCCCTACGCCCCGCCGCTCTTAGGGGCCGGCTGAACTCAAAGGTCGGCTGAACCCTCATCCCACTGCACGCGCAGGCGAGGGCCGTCAACCGTGGTCAGCTCGGCTCCAAGCGATTCAAGAGCGAGTCCGATGGGGCCCGGAATCACAGCGCCGACGGCGCCGGCGAACAACTCAACCCTGCGCGGTTGCGGGTCGACGAGCAGAACCTCCCGCACGCCGACCGCCGCGTACCAGGCCACCTTGGCCCGGCTCTCGTCACCGGGCGAGAGGATCTCCACCACCAGTTCCGCCGCCCCCTCGATTCCCCGCTCACTCACCACCTCGGGCCGGGCATAGCTCTGGTCCGGAACGCGGTAGTCGTTGTCCGCCCCCGGCCGGTACAGCCCCGTCTCGAACACGGCCACCATCCCGCGAGCCCGAGCAAGTGGGGCCAGGACCTGGTAAAGGTCGCCACTCAACACCTGGTGGCCGCTCGTCGGCGCGGGAACCATGTGCAACTCTCCGTCCCACATCTCGTCGCGCACGTCGGCACCGATCCGTCGGCGCTCCTCCATCCACTCCGACGGCACGTCCAACACGACCGCTCGCGTCATTGCTTGATCCTAGGTACTGACCGCGGCGCCGAGGCCGCCGGCCGCCGTGCCCAAGGCCTCCTCAACACAACTACCGGATCACTTGGCTGACTAGATGCCCATGGCCGCCCGGACCGAAGCCAGGTTGGCGTCGACCGGGGCGGGAACCGATATCTCGGCGATGGCCCGGTCGGGATCCTTCAGGCCGTGGCCGGTGAGTGTGCACACCACGGTGGCTCCGGGATGGACAGGGCCGAGCTTTATCAACCCGGCCACGGTGGCGGCCGAGGCCGGCTCACAGAACACCGCCTCGGACTGGGCCAAGAAGCGGTAGGCATCGAGGATCTCGGCGTCGGTCACCGCCGCCACCGTCCCGCCGGAGTCGGCCGTGGCGGTCAGGGCTCCCTGCCAGGAGGCGGGATTACCGATTCGTATGGCGGTGGCCACCGTGTCGGGTTCGGCCACCGGATGTCCGAGCACGATGGGGGCCGACCCGGCGGCTTGGAACCCGAACATGGTCGGAAGCGTTTTTGATCGTCCCGCCTGCGCGTACTCCCGGTAGCCCTGCCAGTAGGCGGAGATGTTCCCGGCATTGCCCACTGGCACGCAGTGCATGTCCGGGGCGTCGCCCAGAACATCGACTATCTCGAAGGCCGCAGTCTTTTGGCCCTCGATCCGGTAACGGTTGACCGAGTTGACGATGGTCACCGCTTCGGTCGCCGCCAACTCCCGGACTATCTCGAAGGCCCGGTCGAAGTTGCCCCGAACCTGCATGACCCGGGCGCCGTGGATCAGTGCCTGGGCCAGTTTGCCCAGGGCGATGTGGCCGTCGGGGATGAGGACGACGCAGGCCAGACCGGCCCGGGTGGAATAGGCGGCGGCGGAGGCTGAGGTGTTGCCTGTGGAGGCACACACCACGGCTTTGGCGCCCTCCTCGGCCGCCTTGGTGATGGCCAGGGTCATGCCCCGGTCCTTGAAGGACCCGGTGGGGTTTGCCCCCTCGATCTTGAGGAAGACCCGGGCGCCAACCCGCTCGCCCAACCGGGGGGCGGGAAGCAGGGGGGTGTTGCCCTCCATCAGGGTCACCACCGGCGTGGAGGATGTCACCGGCAGATGCTCCCGGTACTCCTCGATCACCCCGGCCCAGGGCGCTGCAGCCATCAGCGCTGTCCTTTCGGGCTCGGGGCAGGACCCAGTACCCGCAGCAGCGTTCCCACCCTGTCCACTTCGGTGAAAGTCCGAAGTTCGGCCAAGGTCGCCTGGATGTCGCGCTCGCAGGCCACGTGGGTGACCAG
The DNA here is from genome assembly GCA_052390275.1 of Acidimicrobiales bacterium. GTDB lineage: Bacteria > Actinomycetota > Acidimicrobiia > Acidimicrobiales > AC-14 > JBQTHD01. The sequence continues at coordinate 6,860 of JBQTHD010000008.1, forward strand.
CACCAGCCGGGCCTCGGCTCCCGGGGGAGGTCCTTCGCCATGACCCGGGCCGGCGGGCCCCGGCCCGGGGGGGGCCTTTCCGGGCGGGCTCTGGCCGGCACCGTCGGCGCCGGCGGGACGGGCCCCACCCGATGCGCCGTCGACCGCTTCTTCGGCCAGACCCACCTGCTCCATCAGGCGGATGGAGACCTGGTGTCGGGCCATCACCCCGGCCACCTTCTCCAGCACCCCTGGGCGATCGGCCACGTCGAGGCTCAGGTAGTACTCCGACTCCAACTCCCCGATCGCCACGATGGAGGTCCTGGCCAGCCCGGCCCATCCCACCGACGCCCCCCGACGCCGGTTCATGGCCGCGTCGATGACGTCACCCAAAACTGCCGAAGCCGTGGGTCGCCCACCGGCGCCGCGGCCGTAGAACATCATCTCGCCGGCCGCCGCCCCTTCTACGAACACGGCGTTGAAGACGTCGCGCACCGATGCCAACGGGTGGCTGAGCGGCACCAGGGCCGGGTGAACCCGAACGGCCACCCCGGCAACCGAATGCTCGGCCACCGCCACCAACTTCACCGCGTAACCCAACCGCCGGGCCATGGCCAGGTCGTCGGTGGTGAGATCCCGGATCCCCTCGCAGTACACGTCCGAGGCGGCCACCGCGGTTCCGAAGGCCATCGAGGCCATGATGGCGGCCTTGGCCGCGGCGTCAGCTCCGTCAACATCTGCTGACGGATCCCGTTCGGCATATCCGAGGGCCTGTGCTTCGGTCAGAGCATGGGCGAAGGAGCAGTCCTCCTCTGCCATCCTGGTCAAGATGAAGTTGGTCGTGCCGTTGACTATGCCCACCAGGCGGGTGAGGCGGTCCCCGGCCAGGGACTCCCGCAGCGGGCGCATGAGGGGAATGGCCCCGCCCACCGCCGCCTCGAACAGCAGGTCCACGCCCGCTTTGGCCGCCGCGCTGAGCAACTCCGGACCCCGCTTGGACAGCAGTTCCTTGTTGGCCGTGACCACCGGCTTACCCGCCGCCACCGCCGCCAGAATCAGATCTCCGGCCGGGTCCGTGCCGCCCATCAACTCCACCACCACGTCGACGTCGGGGTGGGCCACCACCGAACCCAGATCCCCGGTGATCACACCGGGCGCCAGGTCGACCGCCCGGGATCGGGTGGGGTTGGCCACGCCCACCGCCACCACCTCCAGGCGCAGGCCGGTGCGGGCGCAGATGGAATCGGCGTTCTCCGCCAACAGGCCGACCAGTGCAGATCCGACCGTGCCGCAACCAAGAAGCCCCAGGCCAACAGTGGGGACGGGGGCACCGGTCATCGCTTCCGGCGGTGCAGTACTCACCCCGTCACCGTAGCGACTCATCCAGGCGTGCCAGATCGTCGACGCCCTCCCGCCGGATCACGGTGCGGACCTCCCCGTCTCTCACGAAGACCACCGCTGGGCGGGGAACCTTGTTGTAATTGGAGGCCATGGAGTACCCGTAGGCGCCGGTTACTGGCGTGCACAGGACGTCGCCCACGGCCAGGTCGGCCGGCAACCGGGCGTCTGACACCACCAGGTCGCCCGATTCGCAGTGCTTCCCCACCACCGACGCGGCCAAGGGCCGGCGTGCATCAGGGCAGCGGGGGAGAAACGCCTCGTAGCCGCTGCCGTAAAGCACCGGTCGAGGGTTGTCGCTCATGCCCCCGTCCACCGACACGTAGGTGCGGACCTGAGGAATTTCCTTGATGGTGCCGACCCGGTAGAGGGTTAGCCCAGCCGTGGCCACGATGGCCCGGCCGGGTTCGGCGGTGATGGTGGCACCGATCCCGGCGGCGGTGGCCGCCGACCGGACGGTGGCGGCCCAGTCTTTGATGGAGGGCGCCCGCTCGGCGTTTACATAAGCCACCCCCAGACCTCCACCGATGCAGAGTTCGGGCACCTCCAGGGTCCTGACCAGTTTGGCCAGGATGTCGACCGCCTGGCCGAAAGAGTCCAGGGCGAAGATCTGGCTACCGATATGGGCGTGGAGCCCCACAAGCTCCAAACCCTCGAGCGATCGGATCCGCTGAGCGGCCAGTGCCGCCTCGCCGGTCTCGAGCCCGAACCCGAACTTGGAATCGGTCTGGCCGGTGCGGACGAACTCGTGGGTGTGGGCCTCGATCCCCGGGGTGACCCGAATCATTACCGGCAACCTTGACTGACGACCCTGAAGTCCGGCCAGCACATCACCCAGGCGCTCGATCTCGTCATGGGAGTCGATCACCAGGCGGACCCCCAGTCGGGCGGCGTCGGTCAACTCCTGGGTGGATTTGTTGTTCCCGTGAAGGACGATGCGACCGGGGTCCACCCCGGCGGCCAGAGCTACCGACAACTCGCCACCGGTGGCGACGTCCAGGCCCATTCCCTCCTCGGCAACCAACTGGGCCATAGCCCGACAAAGGAAGGCCTTGGATGCATAGGAAACCCCGGTCCCAAAACCGGCCACGGCCTCCTGACAACGGCGGCGAAGATGGTCCTGGTCGTAAACGAACAACGGCGTACCCAGATCGTCGGCCAGATCCACCAGGTCCACACCCCCCACCTGAAGCCGACCGCGGGACCCAACCGCGGCCGTATCGGGAAGAAGGTGGCTGGCCACGGGGTCAGCCGAGGCGGCCGGTGCCTCGGGACCGGTCACCCCGGCGCCATTCGGGTTGGGGGTGGGCGCGGTCACATCTGCTCCGGGGCGCTGACGCCCAGGAGGTCGAGGCCGATCACCAGACCGGTTCGGGCCGCCTCCACCACCCACAGCCGGGCCTGGGCCAGAGGCGGATCCACGTCGGAACGAAGGATCGGGCAGTCGTGGTAGAAGCCGTTGAACTCGGCGGCCAACTCCCGAACCCAGGTGGTGACCCGATGGGGCGCCCGGGCCTCTGCCGCGGCCACCAACACCTCTTCCAACTCCGAGAGTTTGCGCAGCACCTCCAGTTCTCGGGGGTGGGTCAGGGTGGACAGGTCCACCGCATCCAGAGGAAGGCGCTGGACCCCCCGTTCGGCTGCCGTTCGCATGACGGAGGCCATGCGGGCATGGGCGTACTGGACGTAGTGGACCGCGTTGTCCATGGAGGTGGCCACCACCGCCTCCAGGTCAAAGACCTGGCGGGTGTCCACCGACCCGAGGAGGAACGACAACCGGGCGGCATCCGGGCCTACTTCGTCGAGGACTTCGGCCAGTTCCACGAAATCTCCGCTGCGTTTGCCCATCTTCACCACCTCGCCGCCCCGGGTGACGCTGACCAGTTGCCCGACCACCACCTCCAGGGCCTCGAAGTCGTGGCCCAAGGCGGCGACGGCCGCCCGCAGGCGGGCCACATGGCCGTGATGGTCGGCGCCGAGGACGTCGATCAGATGGTCGAAGCCCCGGGCGAACTTGTGATGGTGGTAGGCGATGTCGGCGAGGAAGTAGGTGGGTTCGCCCCCGGTGCGAACCAGCACCTCGTCCTTGGCCAGCCCCACCTCTTCGCCCACAAGCCAGGTGGCGCCGTCGGACTCGCGTACCAGGCCGCGGGCTGCCAGGTCCGCCAGGGTGGCCTCCAGCGCACCCGAATCCACCAGCGAACGCTCGCTGAACCAGGTGTCGAAGACCACCCCCATCCGGGCCACGGTGTGAGACACGTCGGCCAGGACCCGGTCGCGGCCCCAGGACTCGGGGTCGGCATCGTCGGGCATCTCTGCTGCCCACTCCGCCACGTAGGCGCCCTGGTATCCATCGGCGGGGACGGCGAAACCCTGGCGGTGGGCGGCCAGCGAGGCACCGAAGAGCGCGGTCTGGGTTCCCCGGTCGTTGACGTAGTACTCCCGGTGGGCCTGGTAGCCGCAGCGCTCCAGCAGGCGGCACAGCGAGTCGCCGTAGGCGGCCCACCGCCCGGCTCCGACGTGGAGCGGCCCGGTGGGGTTGGCACTGACGAACTCCACGTTTACTCGCCGCCCTCCGCCCAGTTCCGGTCGGCCGTAGCCCTCTTGGCCGGCCGCCACCACCTCTGCCAGCACGGCCCACAACCAGGACGGATGTAAGCGAAAGTTGACAAAGCCCGGCCCGGCCACCTCCACCGAGGCCACGTGGGCCGGCGGGCTGGCAGTCAGAGCCTCAGCCAGTTTCTGGGCGATCTCCCTGGGCTTCCTTCCTGTACCGGCCGCCGCCACAAGGGCGGCGTTGGAGGACCAGTCGCCGTGTTCGGGCCGGGTCGGCCGGGTGACCGAAATCTGTTCACCTATCGGCAACCCAAGTTGACGAAGAGTGACGGCCACGGCCTCTGACAGGCGGGCGCGAACAGAGGAGGACATGGGGTGGGCTTTCGACGTCTCGGGCTGCCTGGGTGAGCTCAGCCGGGGCCGGCCCAGCCAGGGCCGGCACCGTCGGAATCCTCATCGCTGTCGTTGGCCCGATCCACCACGGCCTGATCCACGACGGCCTGATCCACGACGGCCCGATCCACGACGGCCCGATCCACGACGGCGTTGAGGCGTTCGATGAGGGCTATGGGATCAAAGGGCTTGGTGACGTAGTCATCGGCGCCCAGATCGAGGCCCAGTTGTATGTCGGACTTCTGGGCGTTGGCCGACAAAAGGATGACCGGCAGATGCTCGGTGGCCGGATCGGCCCGTAACTCGGTCAACACCCCCAGGCCGTCACGGCGGGGCATTCGGATATCGGCGATGACCACGTCGGGCTGGTCCTGCTGGGCCCGGGCCAGGCCCTCCTCCCCGTCGGTGGCGCAGATAACCGTGAACCCTTCAAGCTCGAAGTTGATCCGCAGCAATTCCATGATGGCGGGCTCGTCCTCGATGACCAGCACCGTGGTGCGGGCCGCCTCCACCGGTGAAGTGTCGCCCTGCACCGGGGAACTGGCCGCCGGGCCACCAACCGTCGGGTTGGGGGACGGTCTGGTCGTCCGGGCCACGGCCGGGATCCTAGGTGGTGGGCTTTACCGGGACCCCGGGCTTTCACCGGTGGGTAGCATCACCCTCCCCTGCCCTCGTAGCTCAGGGGATAGAGCACCGCCCTCCGGAGGCGGTGGCGTAGGTTCGAATCCTACCGAGGGCGCCAACTGCTGACCCGGATCCTTGCCACGCCGCGTCGGCCCGCCCAGTAGAGAGCGGATAACACAAGCCGAAGAGGACGCCCAGCAACGCTTCCGAGCCCAGCTCCAGGCCGGATGGGGACCGAAACCGGTGACGAGGCGGCCGACGCCGAGAACGGCACCCGTTCTCGGGTGACTCAGTCCGGAAAAGTCGAGTTTTCCTACCCGAGAACGGAGTTCGCCCGGGGCCCGTTCACTGGCGGGCGGTCTTAGGTGGCGAGCAGCCGTGTCTCTACAGCATCACCAACTCGGAGGGAGTCCAGCCTGGCCAATCGGCGACGCCGGAGCGGGTTCCGTTCACGTACTGGGCGATCCGCCGGAAGGCTGGGGTGGACGCCGAGTTGTCGTACACATAGGCGGTGTCGGCAAGGATGACGCCGGCTGCAATGTGTGCCCACATGCGGCCGTAGCGGGAACGGACCTTCTCTTCGGGAACGTCATGGCCGTCGTCGTTCGCCACCCGATCCGCCACGCGAGCCACGGCGGCGGCTTCGGGCACCAGCAGCACGTGAAGGGTTGTCTGGTAGCCGGCGTCGTTCGCCCGGCGGATCAGATCCACCTTCGAGGGATGGGAGAACACCGTCTCAGCAATGAACGATTGGCGTTCGTCGATGAGCTGATTGCGTACTTTCTCGGCCAACACGGCGGCCTCATAGGCATGGGTGGCGGTATCGCCGGGCCAGTGGCGAGCGGCGATCAGGTCAGCATTCACGAGGGCGAGGCAGGTCTTGGGTCCGAGCACGAGGTAGTAGAAGGTCGTCTTACCGGCGCCGTTCGGGCCGGCCACCACGTGCAGGACGGGATCACGGCCCACCGCCTGCCTCGCCTAGTGGACCGTCGCCACTAGGGGTGAGTGGCTCCGGCTTCTCTCCGCACGATGGTGCCGTCGGCTGCGATGTCGATCCACGTGCGCCGACCGGTCGCATTGAAAACAGCACTGAGATCGATGCCGTCGGCATCGGCGTCGAGCCGATTGGCCCACTCAGCCCGGACGATGGCCTGGTCCTCCCTGTCGAGACTGTCGTAAGAACGCCTCCCACCGAGGACGCCAGCAATGGCATGGACCGACATGCTGCGGGAGGCCTCGATCTCTCGACCGACGCGGGCCCAGTGGGCGATCTGCTGGGCAGCGCTCCTTGACTGACGGCGCCCGACGAGCTTGGCTGCATCCAGTAGCTCTGCGTCGACTCGGATAGGCGTGCTGCTGTTCGCCATGATGACCTCGCCTGCTGTCGCGGATTGCTACAGAACATACCTCGCCTCGACCGGGTGTCGGCTCCTCCGCCGGCCAGATCGTCCGGGCGGGCAATCCAGGGGTGGCCATGGCCAGCCCGTGCTTTAGGAATCATTCCCACTTCGAGTGCTTCGGGATGTTAGGTTGCGGCTAGATCTGAGCACCTGATCCCCAGCGGTCGGGGCTTGCTACCGGGGAGGGCTCAATGCCGACGTTCAATGGGTTTGGGGCGCGAAAGGCGCCCACCGGTGAGATCAAGGGCTGGGTCCGCCATGAGATGGGCTTGGACGAGGATGCGGTCGTTACCGTCAGCGAACTGGAGTGCGCCGAACCAGGGTGCCCTCCCATCGAGACCGCCATCTCGGTCTTCCGCAAGGGCCAGGAGCCTTTCGGTATCAAGGTTCCCAAGCCAGTGGCCGAACTGGAACGGTCCCACATCACCGCCGCCCTGGCCGGCGAGCATCAGCACTGAGCGCTCGCCCGGACCAGCAGGCAAATGGGCGTCGGACCTTCGCCCGGGCGGCGCGACAGGCGGGATTCTACCGGGTATCCACCCGGTTGATGACGGCGTCCCCGGCGGCGGTGGTGGCCAGTAGGCGGGTGTCGTCCGGGCTCCACGACAGGGTGGAGACCTCGGAGGTGGCGTAGGCCTGGAACAGTGAGCGTTCGCCCCGGGACGGGTCCCAAAGGCTGAGGCGACCGTCAACCGAACCTGCCGCCAACAGTGAGCCCTGGTGCTGGTAAGCCAAAGCGGAGATGGGCTTGTCGATACCGGACAGATCTTTGGGGGCGGTTCCGGCCGGACCCTTGCCGGAGAAGTCCCAAACCGTGACCTCCAGCATGTTTCCAACGGCCAGAAAGCGTGACGTCGAGTCCCAGGCCAGGTGCTGGACCTTGGCGGCATAACCGCTCATCTCCAGGTCGGCCCCGCTCCACAGCGCCCAAACGTGGGCGGGGCGTCCTGGTTCCCGGCGGCCAACCACCGCCCGTCAGGGGAAATCGTCATGGTCAGGATGGAGCCCTTCCATTCGTACCGGTAGGTGGGAGCCCGCCCAGCCGGCGCAGCCGACCCCGCTGAGGAGGAGGTGGACTCCCCCGCCTTGAAGTTGGAGTCAACGGCAAACCACGACACTCCGCCGTAGCACCCCACCCCCAGCAGAGCCCCGTCCCGGGACCAGACCAGGCTGGTGACGGTGCTGGTCTGGTCGTCGAACCGGTCGATCAGAGACCCGGAGGGGTCGACCACCCGAATGTGGCGGCCCGAACTCACCGCCAGCCGGGTCCGTCAGGTGCCCAGGTGGCACAGGCCGCCCAGCCACCCATTTCCACCACTGTCTCGGTGCCCGCCACCTGGTCATGGATTCGGGCCAGGCCGTCCTGGCCTCCGGTGACCAGGTACCGGCCATCTGCGGACCAGGCCAGGGCCAGCACGCCCATGGGGTGCTCAGCCAACTTCCTGGCCACCTCGCCGGTGTCGGTCTCAACCACTACCCCGTCGCCGGCAAGGGACCCAGCGGCCACGGCTGCGCCGTCGGGGGACCAGGCAGCGGTGGCCACGTAGTCGGCCAGGCTCACCCGCGCCTGTCGAGTGACCCGGAGCCTCAGGCGGTCCCTGGCCACTTCAGGCTTTCACCAGGCAGGCGGAGAACGACCGTTCCAACTCGGCCCGATCCAGGTTCCGTCCGATGAACACAGCTTGTTGCGCCTCTCCTCGCCCGGTGCCCAGAACCCGAAGGGTCGGCTGTCGAGCAGCATGTGCACACCCTGGAAGACCTGCGGCTGATCCTCACCGGCCAGAGCCAGGATCCCCTTCATCCGAAAGATGTCGGCGCCTTTGTCCCGGAGCAGTTCACCCACCCAACGGTTGAGCTTGTCCGAGTCCAGATCGCCGACCACGTCGAAGCCGACCGAGGTGACGCTCAGGTCGTGCTGGTTGCTCGGATTCGGTCAGGAAGGCAGGGTCTATCTCCAGTGCCCGCTGCAGGTCGAAGGCATGGACGTTCAAGATGGTGTCCAACTCCACCTTGCCGTAGGTGGCCAACTCCTCCTCGCTGACCAGGTCGGTCTTGTTGATGATGACCTTGTCGGCAAAGGCGATCTGCTCGAGGGTTTCGTTCTCCACCCCTTCGGCCCGCTGGGTGTCGTCCAGGTGGAGGAGGACGTGCTTGGCGTCGACCAGCGTCACGATGGCGTCGAGTTCGAGGTGTTCCTGCATCTCATCGTCGACAAAGAAGGTCTGGGCCACCGGCGCGGGATCGGCCAGGCCGGTGGTCTCGATCATGATGTGGTCGAAGGAGTCCCGGCGGCGCATGAGGTTGCCGAGGATGCGAATGAGATCGCCTCGAACGGTGCAGCAGATGCATCCGTTGTTCATCTCGAAGATCTCTTCCTCGGCGTCAAGAACAAGGGCGTCGTCCACCCCCACCTCGCCGAACTCATTCTCGATGACGGCGATGCGCTTTCCGTGCTGCTCGGTCAGGACGTAGTTGAGCAGGGTTGTCTTGCCGGTTCCCAGGTAGCCGGTGAGGACGGTGACCGGGACCCGGGAGGCGGGGGCGGCTGACGGGTCGGACATTTTCAGTCTCCTGAGCTTTGTCGGGGACGTTCGCAGGACGGGCCCTCGCTGGTGCACCTGACCCGAAAGGCGTTGAGACCCTGAGAATAGTTCTGATTCTTACTTGTGGGGATACAGTCCCGGGCCATGAGCAACCACCCCTTCCTCCTGCGCGGGGCGCTGGCCGCTGTCGCCGCCGCTGGCCTGGTGCTGACCGGCTGCGCCGAGCAGTCCGAATCCGGGTCCGCCGGCGACGCTCCTGTCGAGGGCGCCGAAATCCGATCCTTCACCGACGAGTCCAAAGTGTGGGTGGCCGCCGCCTTCTACCCTTTGGCCGAAGCCGCCCGGGCGGTCGGCGGCGACCGGGTGGAGGTCATCGACATGACGCCGGTGGGAGCCTCGCCCCACGGGATCGCGATCACGCCCAAGGCGGCCGAGCAACTGGAGCGCGCCGAGGTCTTCTTCTTCCTGGGCAAGGGCTTTCAGCCGCCGGTGGAGAAGGCCGCGTCGGCCCTGGGCGGGCAAACCAAGGTGGTCGACCTCCTGCCCACGGAGTTGTTGCCGGTCGACGCTCCGGTGCCGGGCGTGGAGGGCGAGGTGGACGGCGAAGTCCTCGCCGGCGATGTGGACCCCCATGTCTGGGTGGACCCGGTGATCTTCTCGGGAATGGTGGACCGCATCACCGCCGCCCTCATCGAGGCCGACCCCCAGATCCAGGCCGAGGTGGAGGCCAACGCCGCCGGCTACCAAAAGGTGCTGGCAGAGGTGGATTCTGAGTTCCGCGAAGGCCTCGCCAACTGCAAGTCCAAGGTGGTGGTGACCAGCCACCGGGCCTTTGGTTACATGACCAACCGCTATGGCCTTCGCCAGTTGCCCATCGCTGGAATCTCCCCGGAGGAGGAGCCCAACCCCAAGAGCCTGGCCGCGGTGGCGATAGCGGCCAAAGCTGAAGGCGTCACCACCGTCTTCTTCGAGGAACTGGTGCCGGCGAAGCTGGCCAAGACGGTGGCAGATGCAATCGGGGCCGGGACGGACGCTCTCAACCCCATCGAGGGGTTGACGGCGGAAGAACTCGGTGACGGTCGCACCTATGCCTCCATCCAGCGCGACAACCTGGCCTCCCTGGTCAAAGGTCTGGGTTGTGGACAGGGTTGACCCGCTCCGGCCGGCCTGATCACCGAGAAGTTGCCAGGAACACCCCGGCCGCCCGGCAGCACCCGATGGACCGCCCTCGCCGGCCGCGCCCTGGCTTTCGGTACGGAACTTGACGGTCCGTTACGGGTCCCGGCTGGCGCTGGCCGCAGCCAGCTTCGATCTCTTTCCCGGTGAGGTGGTGGCCCTGGTCGGGCCCAACGGGGCCGGCAAGTCGTCGCTGCTGAAAGCCATCGTGGGACTGGTGCCCCACGAGGGAGAGGTCCACCTGCGGGGCCGGACCTGCCACCACCGTCACCACCGACTGGCGGCGGCCATCATTCCCCAAGGGTCGGTCATCGATCTCGACTTTCCCATCTCGGTGGCCGAAGTGGTTCGCAGCGGCCGCCGGCCGTTCACCTCCTGGGGCGGGCGGTCCGGGCGGCCCGATCGCCAGGCTGCCGACCTGGCCCTGCAGCGGGTGGGGCTCGAAGGGTTTGGCAATCGTCCACTGCGGGCGTTGTCAGGCGGAGAACTGCAGCGGGTGCTGCTGGCCCGATCCCTGGCTCAGGAGGCTGACGTGCTCTTGCTGGACGAGGCCCTTTCCGGCGTGGACCGGCCGGCCACCTTGGAGTTGCTGGGACTGCTCGGCCAACTGGCCGACGCCGGCGCGGCCGTGATCCTCTCAACCCACGACCTGGCCCTGGCCCGCCACCGCTTCGAGCGGTGCGTGGCGCTCAACGGGCGCATCGTGGCCGATGGGCACCCGACCCAGGTGCTCGATCCCGCGGGCCTCGATGCCACCTTCGGCAGTGGCGACGTCCTCGCTGACCTGGAACCGGTGGGGCCCTCTAGCCAGTGACCACGGCAACGGATAGCCGCCCATGAGGTGGATCACCGATCCCTACCAGTCGTCCTTCATGATCCGGGCCCTGGGGGCGGTCCTGCTCATCGGCGCATTTTCCCCAATGGTCGGGGTCTGGGTGGTGCTGCGAAGGATGTCGTACCTGGGCGACGCCATGAGCCACAGCCTGCTGGCCGGGGTGGCCGCCTCCTTCCTTTTGGGGGTGAGCATCAACCTGGGCGCTCTGGCCGCCGGTCTGGCCATGGCCACGTTGATGTCCCTGCTGGCCCTTCATCCCCGACTCCATGCCGACGCAGTGATCGGGGTGGTGGAAACCGGACTGTTCGGCATCGGGCTTGTCCTGGTGAGCCTGCGCAGCGACCGCATCGGCTACGACCTGAGCCACTTCCTTCTCGGCCAGATATCGACCACCACCACCGGCGACCTCCTTGGCCAACGCGGCCCTGGTGGTTACGGGGGCGCTGGTGCTCATCGTGAGTTTTGGCGACCTGCGCGCCGCCACCTTCGACCCCGCCCATGCCGCCCTGGTCGGGGTCAAAACTGGGCTGTTGTCCTGGCTGCTGCTGAGTCTCCTGGCGGTGGCCATCGTGGTCAGCCTGCAAACTGTTGGCGTCTTGATGAGCGTGGCCATGCTTGTCACCCCGCCAGCCACCGCCCGGTTGATACCAACCGCCTGGTCCCCATGACCCTGGCGGCCATGGCCGTCGGCGTTTCGGCCGGCGTCATCGGGCTGACGTCCAGCTACCACCTGGAGACCCCCCCGGGAGCGACGATCAGCCTGACGTCGGTGGCTTTGTTGCTGATCACGATCGCCGTCTCCGCATTTCGCTCCCACCGGGTCAAATCCGCCAAGGTGGAAACCCCGGCGCCTGCCCTTCGCCAAGATTTATCTGTACAAATGTCCAGATGATCTCGTCATTTTGACATGGTCTTGCACTCCTAACCCCTGCCAGTTCCCGATTCAGCTTGCCCCTGAAGCCATTTCTGCTCGGCTTCGGCCAGGACCTGGCGTAGGGGAAGGCCCCGGGACGCGGCCACCGCCGCGGCGTCGTCGTGCTCGGCCTTGACCCGGCCGGGGCTTACCTTCACCCTTACCGGAAGTCCGTCCAGGTTGACGGTCTCCACCTCCCGGCGCGACAGCCAACGCTGTGTCCGAGACATCCTCAAACCCAGAGATCCCGTCTCTTTTGCCAGCACCTGAGCCACCTGTGCGGCCAGGGCGGGGTCGGCCAGGGCGCTGACGGTGTGAGCGGGGCGACCCTTCTTCATCACGATGGGTGTCACCCAGGCGTCATGGGCCCCGGCGGCCATCAGGGCGCCGACGGTGTGGGCCAGAACCTCACCGGTAACGTCGTCAACGTTTACTGACATCACCAGTGCCGGGACCCCGCCGGGATCGAGATCCACGGCCGGTCCGCCCGCAGAGGTGGAGGAGCCGAGAACAACCTGGACAAGGTTGGGAAGACCGTCGGGGTCACTCGCCCCGGCTCCATAGCCGGTGGCGGAGACGACCATGGGGGGAAGGGGCCCGAAGCCCTCCGACATCGCCGCCAGAATCCCGGCCCCGGTGGGGGTGGTCAGTTCCACCCCGGTATCCCGCCCGTAGGCGGGAATACCAACCAACAGGGCACTGACCGCCGGAGCCGGGTTGGGCAGGAGGCCGTGGGCGCTGCCCACCGTTCCCAGCCCGACCGCCACCGGGCTGGCCCGGACCTCGTCGACCCCGAGCAACTCCAATGCCGCAGCGGTGCCGACCACGTCGACGATGGAGTCGAGCCCGCCCACCTCGTGAAAGTGGACATCGGCCACCGGTTGGGCGTGAATCCTCGCCTCGGCGACGGCGATGGCCGTGAAGACGGCCTGGGACCGGGTCGCCACGCGCCGGGGGAGATCGGCGGCGGTTATCAGGGCGGAGATGTCGGCATAGGTGCGGGTCGGAGCCTGGTCCTCCTTGGTGGTGACGACCGCCCGGGTTGCGGCGATGCCGCCGCGAAGGACGCCCTCGGCGGTCAGGGACCAACCGTCTGTGCCCAGGGAGGCAACCATGGAGGCGATCTCGTCCACATCCGCCCCGGCGTCGATGAGGCTCGCCAGCGCCATGTCGCCCGAGATCCCCGAGAAGCAGTGGAACCAGGCCACTCTCGGCGGCCTCATGGAGTCGCCACACCGCTACGCAGGAAGCGCAGAGCGGCACTGGCCGCCCCGAAGCCGTTGTCGATTCCAACCACGCACACCCCGGCTGCGCAGGAGGCGGTCATCGACAACAGCGCCGTCACCCCGGCCAGCGAAGATCCGTACCCCACGCTGGTGGGCACCGCCACCACCGGTGCCCCGGTCAAGCCCCCCACCAGGCTGGCCAGCGCCCCCTCCATTCCCGCCACCACCACCACCACGTCGGCGGCCATCAACACCTCGGCGCTGGCAAGCAACCGATGGAGCCCGGCCACCCCCACGTCGACCAGCAGGGTCGGCCGGACGCCATGGGCCTCCAGCGTGGCCATGCACTCCTCGGCCACCACCAGATCGGCGGTGCCTGCGGTGACAATCAGCACGCTCCCGAGCCCGGCGGACTCTGACTCCGGCGGAGTCGGGCGCCACACGACCGCCGCCCCCCGACGCATGCCTCCGGGGCAGGCCGCCAGCGCCGCCTTGGCCTGAGCATCGTCGGCCCGGGTCAACAGCACCGGGTGCGACCCGGTGGAAAGCAACTCCAAGACGATGGCCGCGCACTGCTCGGGCGTCTTTCCCGGTCCGTAGACCGCCTCCGCCATCCCCTGGCGCAGGGAGCGGTGATGATCCACGCGGGCAAAGCCCAGGTCGGCGAAGGGGAGGCGGCGCAGCCGCCGGACGGCTTCGTCGGTGGTCACAGATCCCGACGTCACCTCGTCGAGCAGTCGGCGCAAAGAGGGCTCGTCCAGTTGCTCATTATCCTCCGGCCATGACCAACCCACCCCGGATCGCCTATCTGGGGCCTCCGGGCACCTTCACCGAGGAGGCCCTGCTGGGCCAGAACGATCTGGCCGAGGCCGATCTGGTTGCGCTGGCCTCCATGCCCGAGGTGCTGGCCGCCACAGCTTCAGGGGAGGTGGACCTGGGCTTTGTGGCGCTGGAGAACTCCATCGAGGGCACGGTCCTGATGGTTCTCGACGGCCTGGTCTTCGTCCACCATCTCCTGATCGTCCGAGAGGTGGTGATGAACATTCACCAGAACCTCCTGGGCCCTCCGGGCATGACCCTGGCCGACGTCCGGCGGGTTGTCTCCTTCCCCGACGCCATGAGCCAGTGCGGTTCGTTCTTTCGCACCCACCTGGCCGGCGCCGAGGTGGTGGCAGCGAACTCCACGGCCGAAGCGGTGCGCCGGGTCGCCCACGAGCGCCCCGAGGCCACCGCTGCGCTGGGCTCGGCTCTGGCGGGCAAGCTCTACGGGCTCGACGTGCTGGCCGCCGCGGTCGAGGACCACGACTCCAACCAGACCCGCTTCGTGGTGGTCGCTTCGGGCGACAGCCCCATCCCCGCTCCCAGCGGTCATGACAGGACCAGCATCGTCTGCTTCCAGCAAAGTGACCGCCCCGGCAACCTCCACTCGATACTCGGCCAGTTCTCCGCTCGGGGAATCAACCTGACCAAACTGGAGTCCCGGCCGACCAGGCACAGCCTTGGCGACTACTGCTTCATCATCGATTTCGAGGGTCACGTCGCCGACGAGTTGGTGGCCGACTGCCTGCGGGATCTGCACGCCAGCCAGGGTCGGGTGAAGTTCCTGGGCTCCTACCCTGCGGCCGGCGACGCTGGTCCGGCCCTGCGACGAGAGGCGGGGGACGCCTGGCGGGCGGCCGACGACTGGGTGGGCCAACTTCGCCGGCGTGTCATCGCCCGGTAAGGCACAGGCCGCTCGGTAGGTGCCTGCCACGGACTGGGCGCGTTGGCCCGGCCACGTCGGCAGAGGTTCATCGTTGCAGCACCGGTGTTCCAGTCGGGTTCAGGTCGTTGCGGGGACGCCGGCCAACGCTCGGTCGATGGCCCCCAGCAGTTCCCGGGCGGCGGCCTCGGGGTCGACGGCTTCGGTCAGCCAGCGCACGACGACGAAGCGACGGGCGCCGGCCGCGGCCAGAGCGGCGACGCTCGCCGGGCTGACCCCACCGGTGACGAACCACGGCCGGGGCCACGAGGAGGCGGCATGGTGCACGTAGGCCGGGCCGGTTCCCGGCCGCCCCGGCTTGGTGGGGGTGGCCACCACCGGACCAACCGAGGCGTAGTCCACCGGTTGATGACCGGCTCGGGCCAGATCGGCCGGCTGGTGGGTGGAGATCCCGATGATGGCGTCGGGTCCCATCATCTGGCGGGCGTCGGCCGGGTGCATATCCCCCTGGCCCAGGTGCACCCCGTGGGCCCCGGCCTCGGTGGCCAGATCGGGGCGGTCGTTGACCATGAACAGCGCTCCGAAATCCGCACACAGGGCCCCTATCACCTTGCCCCGCTTGACCAGGGCGGCGTCGTCGAGGTTCTTGTCCCGGAGTTGGACTATGTCGACCCCGCCCGAAAGGCAGGCCGCTACGAACGCCTCCAGGTCCTCGCGGTCCGGGGTGCAGAGATAGAGCCGACGGTCACCCAGGCCTGAGGATCGGGTTCGCCCGGCGCCAATCATGCTTGCGATGGGCGCGGTTGGTCCTGACACCCTGGCCGGGTCGAGATCAGTGGGCACCTCCGGCGACGGCGCGGACGATCTCCAAACGGTCGCCGTTGGCCAGGAGTTCCTCGCCCAGGCGCGACCGCTCCACGGGTTGGCCGTTGCGCTCGACCAGGACCCAGGAGGAGCCCAGGCTCATCGACTCCAACAATGTGGCGACCGTGGCCCCGTCGGCCATCTCCATCGATTGACCGTTGGCCACAACCCTCAAACTCAAGTGCTCGCAGCGCTGGCCTTGGTCGCGCGGGCCTTGGTGGGGCGAGACGCGTCCGACTTCGCCGCCGGTGCACCCGTCGCCGCCTTGGCCCTGGCCTTGGCCTCCTTCTTGTACTCCCGGACCCGGGCCAGGGCATCGGGTGAGTCGATGTCCGCCACCGAGAAATATCCGGGCGCGCCGTAGGCCCCGGCCGCCTTCTCCCACTCCGGAGGGCGCACCCCCAGGCGCTTGGCCAGCAGTGCGATGAAGATTCGGGCCTTCTGCTCCCCGAAGCCGGGCAGGGCCTTGACGTTGGCGAGCAGGGCGGCCCCGTCGACTGCGCCGGCCCAAACCTGCTCGGCCTGGGCGTCGAAACGATCAATCAGGTCTTGGCAGAGGGCCTGGGTACGGGCGGCCATGGCCTTGGGGAACCGGTGCAGAGCCGGCGGGCCAGTGAAAATCGCAATCAGGGCCTCGGGGTCGTAGCCGGCGATCTCGGCGCAGTCCAGGCGCCCACCCAGGCGCTGGCGGAGAAGGGCCGGGCTGTGAAAGGCCCACTCCATGGGAATCTGCTGGTCCAACAACATGCCGATGAGAAGGGCCAGCGGGTCGGTTGCCAGCAGCGCGTCGGCCTCGGCATCGCCGGTCAGGGGCAGGGAGGTCACCGTCGCCACGGCGTGAGCCTATGTCCCACCTGCCCGCCCAGGGACGGGCGGCGGCGCTGGCGGGTGAGAGATCTGTCGGACGACCAGGTGGCAAACGGGGCCTGGGTGAGGGCGGCCAGCGACACGAGCACCAGGTCGTAGTTCACCCGCCAACCGGCGAAGGCCGCCCAGGCCGCCTCGGCGTCGGATCGCATCGGGGCACCGGATTCGGCCAACCGCCGACAGGCGGCATCGAACTCCTCCCGGGTGACCGAGATGGGGTCGTCGGGCCGGGGGTCCCGGTCGTGATCGATGTCCAGGCTGTTGGCGATACTGCGCAGACACAGGAACCCCGAGCGCAGACACAACTCCGCCGGGGGCGAGCGGGGAAGGTCAATGGCCGAGGACCTGATGGCGGCGGCGTCGAGCACCACCCCGGCGGCCGTCACCCAGGAGCGGCCCGGGTCCGGGGACCGGAAGAAGACCAGGGCGGACAGAGAGGTGTGGCTCTCCTCCACGTCGGCGAACCAGCCGGTCCAGGGACGAAAGACCTCGTCGGGCAACTGATCGAGGTGGGAAAGCAGGTGGAAGCGCTCCAGCATCTCCACCGCCGAAGGAGGCGTTCCCGCAGCGATGGCGTTGGCGGTGACCAGCATCTCCCGCCGGGAAAAAGCTGCGTACATGGAGGGCAGGTAGGTGATGAGCAGGGCCACCAGGACAAGGCCGACCCCGGCCTCACTGAAGGCCACGAAGGTGGTGGCAAGATCCGGGGCCGGAACGAAGCCCAAGGTGAGCAGCGACGATCCCGACAACAGCACCGAGTCCCGCAGGCTGCCCGCTCCCAGGGCCCAGAAGATGGCGGTGTAGCCCACCCCGACCACCGCCAGCCACACCAGGGGCAGCGATACCAAACTGACCGGGGCATACAGGGCCATGGCCCGGTCCCGCTGTTCGAAGGTGCGCGCCGGCCGGCTGCGGAGGGCGAACACCCGCTTCCAGGCGGCGAACACCGCCCGGGTCAGGCGAACGGGAACACCCCTGGGCACCACGACCGTGGCCACCGCCGACAAGAACACAGCCAGCACCACCGCCACGCCGACGGCTCCGGCGGCCAGGGCCACGGCCAGGTTGGGAGGTCCGGCGATCACTCCCCAGGGGAGGCGGTGGGCTCGTCGACGCCCTCGTCGGCCGGCACCGGCTTTTCGTGATGGCCGCCGAACTGGCGACGCATAGCCGAAAGCACCTTGTTGGCGAAGTCGCCCTCGCCCCGGGAGGCGAACCGCTCGAACAGGGCGGCGGACAGGACCGGGGCCGGAACCCCCTCCTCCACCGCGGCCAGCACCGTCCAGCGTCCCTCGCCCGAATCCGATACCCGGCCCGACAGTGACCCGAGCCCCGGCTCCTCCATCAATGCCGCCGCTGTCAGGTCGAGCAACCAGGACGACACCACGCTGCCCCGGCGCCAGACCTCGGCCACCGCCGCCAGGTCGAACCGGTACTGGTAGAGCTCCGGGCTGGCCAACGGAGCCGTCTCCGCGTCCGCCGGTCGGGTGGACAGACCGATCCCGGCCCGCTCCAAGATGGCCAGCCCCTCGGCCAGAGAGGCCATGGCCCCGTACTCGATGCCGTTGTGGACCATCTTGACAAAATGGCCGGCGCCGGCTCCGCCGCAGTGCAGCCATCCCCGTTCCTCCGGAGCGGGCGCGCCCTGGCGGCCCGGGGTCCGGGGCGCGGCCCCCAGTCCGGGGGCCAGGGCCTCGAACACCGGGCTGAGGCGGTCGACGTCGGATACCTCGCCCCCGACCATCAGGCAGAAGCCCCGTTCCAGGCCGAACACCCCGCCGCTGGTGCCCACGTCCAGATAGCCGATGCCTCGCTGGGCCAGGTCCCGAGACCGGATGATGTCGTCGCGGTAGTAGGAGTTACCTCCGTCGATGATGACGTCGCCCGGCTCCATCAGGGCGCTCAGCACCTCCACCGACGAACCGGTGACGGCGGCGGGCAGCATCAACCACACCGCCCGGGGCGGGTCCAGGCGGGACAGCAGATCCTCGAGGTTGTCGGCGCCGACGGCCCCTTCGCCGGCCAGGTCGACCACCGCCTCGGGATGGATGTCGAAGACGACCATCTCGTGGCCGTGGGCCATCAGTCGTCTGGACAGGTTGGCCCCCATCCGGCCCAGACCAACCATTCCCAGTTGCGTCCTGGCCGGTTGCGTCGGATCTCGTCTCATGACCAGTTCTCCGCATTCCAGGTCCGATAGCGGGCCAACAGTGCAGCGGTCGAGGAGTCGAGCCGATCGTGCGGGGCGATCGTCGTATCACCAGCACCCCGCCCCGCCACCTGATCCACCAGGCGGTCGGCCATGGCCTTGCCCAACTCCACTCCCCACTGGTCGAAGGAGTTGATCCCCCAGATGACACCCTGGGTGAAGACCTTGTGCTCGTAGGCGGCGATCAGGGCCCCCAGAGTGGCGGGCGAAAGCTCGGGGGCCAGGATGGTCGTGCTTGGTCGGTTGCCTTCGAAACGGCGGTGGGGCACCAGTTCCGCGGCGACACCGGAGCCGGCCACTTCCGCCGCGGTGCGACCAAAGGCCAGTGCCTGGGACTGGGCCAGGAGGTTGGCCACCAGCAGATCGTGGTGGCGCCCGAGGCGATCTGCCGGGAGGCCGATAGAAGCCGGCGGCCGGGGTGGGCGGGCGAATCCGATGAAGTCGACCGGGACCATCGACGTTCCCTGATGGAGCATCTGAAAATAGGCGTGTTGACCATCGGTGCCGGGCGAGCCCCAGATGACCGGGACTGTCTCGACTCCGGTGGTGGGCCCCACCGGGGCACCGTCGGCATCAACCGATTTTCCGTTGCTCTCCATCTCCAACTGCTGGAGGTAGTCGGCAAGTAGATCCAGGCGACTGGCGTAGGGAATCACCGCCTGGGTTCCGGCTCCGAAGAAGTTGCGGTACCAGATGCCCAGCAGGCCCATCAGTGCGGGGGCGTTGGCCTCGAGTGGGGCGGTGGCGAAGTGGCGGTCCATGGCTGCCATCCCTCCACGAAGCTGGTCGAACGCCACCGGACCGATCGCCATCATCAGGGCCAGGCCGACGGCGGAGGCCAGCGAATACCGTCCGCCCACCCAGTCCCACATCTCGAAGACCGACGCGGGCTCGACCCCGAAGGCAACCGCCCGCTGCGGGGCGGAAGTGACGGCCAGGAAATGTCGACCCAGTTCCGGGGCGGCCCCGGCGGCCCCGGTGGCAGCGGTCGCCCCGACTCCGGCCTCCACCCAAACCCGGGCGGTCTCGGCATTGGTCAGCGTCTCGACGGTGGTGAAGGTCTTGGAGCAGATGATGAACAAGGTGGTCGCCGCCTCGAGCCCGACCAGGGCGTCGGCGAGTGCCCCGGAATCGACGTTGGAGACGAAGCGCACCTCCAGCCCGCCCCCGATGTCGCCGGTTGCCGGACCATCACCGCCGGCCAGAGCCCTGGCGGCCATGGCCGGGCCCAGGTGCGAACCGCCGATACCCAGGTTGACGACCGCACGGATGGGCCGCCCGGTGCTGCCCATCCACCTCCCCGACCTGACGGTGGTGGCGGTGGCGCCCATGCGGCGGCGAACTGCCGCCACTCGCTCCATCAACCCGGGCCACACGACCTGGTCCGGCGCGGTCGCCCGGCTGGGGAAACCAGGCGGGGTGGCGTCGGCCCGCAGGGCGGAGTGCAGCGCCGCCCGCTGTTCGGTGAAGTTCACCGGATGTCCTGCGAAAAGGGCCTGGATCCGGGCAGGCAGACCTCGCTCCCGGGCCAGGTCCCCCAACAGCCCCAGAGTCGTTGCGGTGGCCCGGTGCTTGGAGAAATCAAAGACCATCCCGCCGGCATCCACAGTCATGCCCCGGGCCCGTTCCGGGTGGCCTTCGAACAGATCCCGAAGGTGAGTCGGGCCCACCTCACGCCTGTGTGACGACAACGCCAACCATGCGGCCGACTGGGTTGGGCCGGTCGACATTGGCAGCCACCCTACGGCCAACGCCTGCCAGCCACTCCGGGTGCCGGCCGACCGGCACCCGGCTGTCGCCGAAGAATGTCCATCTAAGGGACCCTTAACCCAATCGGGGCCTTGTTAACAGTCGCAGTGGCGGTCGACCGGGCACCCGGGCCCACCGATCGCCGAACCGGCCGGGGCTGCTTTAGTTACGGTGACACTGTGGCCGACACTGCCGAACCCACCGAGCAACTCATCCGGTGGAGCCAGGCATTGTCCGCCATCGCCCGCACGGGAATGGGCTTCACCGAGAGCCTCTATGAGCGGGAGCGTTACGAGGAGATCCTGCGGGTCGCAGCGGACATGGCCGCCGAGGCCCATACGCGGGGCGGGGCCAAGGCTGAACCGCAGGCTCCAGCCGGCAACAGCGCCGACGCTGACCTTGGGTCTCATGGGCTGGGCGACGCGGCGGCGGAGATCCTGAGTGCGTGGATGGCCGGGGTGGGCCGGGGGGTGGGCGGATACGTGACCCCCAAGGTGGCGGTGGGGGCGGTAGTGGGCAATGACCAGGGAGAGATACTCCTTGTCCAGCGATCCCAGAGCGGTCGATGGCTCTACCCCACCGGGTGGGCCGACGTCGGCTATTCCGCCGCCGAAGTGGCGGCCAAGGAGGTGGAGGAGGAGACCGGCTACCTGGTGGAACCGGTTCGGGTCATCGCCGTGTTCGACGGGCTGAGGTTGGGCTTCACCCGAATTCCCCTCTATTCCATCGTCTTCCTCTGTGAGGTCCGCGGCGGCCACCTCCGAGCCCACCCCCTGGAATGCCGCGACGCCGGATGGTTCGCCCGGGACCGACTTCCCCGACCGCTGGCGGGTCGCGATCGCTGGACCGACATCGCCTTTGCTGCCATCGAAGGCCACGATGGGCCCGCCGTGTTCGACGCTCCCAGGCGGCCTCTGTGGCGGGCGGACCCGGCCAACCCCCAGCCCTGACCCGGGCACAGCCGATGAAACCAGATCCCGCCGGCAGGGCGGCAGGGCTGTGGCTGGCGGTGGTGTTGGCCACCCTGGCCGCCTGCACCGGGCCCGTGGCAGAGCCCCGGACCACTCCCGGCGACGCCACCACCCCAACCCCCGCTCCCACCTCGACCACCTCGACCACCGTGGCTCTGATTCCCGCCACCACACCGTCGTGCCCGACGATTCCACCCCGGGCCGGACCGGACCCCGCGCGCCCCCGCTACCGGTTGGACTTCGACGCCGATCCGTTGACCCGTACCGCTGCCGGCACTCTCGAAGTGGTCTTCACCCCCGATCTCGACACCGATCGCCTGGTCTTTCGCCTGTGGCCCAACGGGCCTCTGTCGATGGCCCGGGGGACCCGACTGACGACCGGCCTGGTCCGGGTGGACGGGCGGGTCGAGCCGGCCGTCAACACCGACCCCACCACCATGGTGGTGGCCTCCGGCCGGTCCTTCGCCGCCCGGCGACCGGTGACCATCGCCTTCGACTGGGCCCTGACCGTGGCGCCGGTGACGGTGCCCGACCGGATATCGGCGACCGATGGGAGCCTGCGACTGGGTTCGTTCTTCCCCATACTGGCCTGGGAGCCGGCGCGGGGCTGGGCGCTCGACGCCCCCACGGACCTGTTCGCCGAGGCGGCCATGTCGACCACCGCCGACTTCGATCTGACCGTGCGGACCCCACCGGGCTACACCGTTCTGGCCAGCGGTGTCGGGGATCGTCCCGGACACTGGCGGGCCGACGCCATGCGGGATGTCGCAGTCTCGGTGGGCCGATTCAACCTGGCCGCCGGCGAGGCCCTGGCCCCTCATCCGGTGACGGTAACGGTGGGGGCCCATGACAGCACCGGGATCGACCCCACCACCTACCTGGCCCAGGTGATGGCGGATCTGGCCGACCTGGCAACCCGTTACGGCCCCTATCCGTGGACCACGTTCTCCCTGGCATTGACCCCGGCCCTGCCCGGAGGCATCGAGTACCCCACCCATGTCATGCAAGGCGCTGGGACCCTCGGCCGGGTGATCAGCCATGAGTTGGGCCACCAGTGGTTCTACGCCCTGGTGGGCAACAACCAGGCCCGCCACCCCTGGCTGGACGAAGGCCTCGCCACCTGGGCGGAGGGCCGGGCCCGGAACTCCCTGGGCGCCGTCCTGGCCCGCCCGGTGCCCGAGGCCGGCCGCTTCCGAGTCGGCGAGCCCATGGATTATTGGGCCCAGAACCCGGGCGCGTACTACGCCGCGGTCTACAACCAGGGGGCGGCGGCCCTGGCCGCGCTGGGCGACCCGGTCCTGGTCGACTGCGCCCTGGCCCTCTACGCCGCGGTCAACGCCCACCGCATCGCCCGACCCGCCGACCTGGTCGCCGCCGCCCACGCGGTGTTCCCCGACGCCCCCAACACCCTGGCCGCCTGGGGAATCTCCCCCGTCGAGTGATGGACGTTCAGGAAGTCTCGGGCCAGGTGATGGCTGCGGTTAGTTGGACGCTGGACACGTCGAGGAGTTGGCTGCGGGGGGCGATCCGGAATCGGTCCGAGTCGCGGACCCACATCTCAATCCTGCGGTCCGATGGGTCGGCAACCAGAATCTCGTCCACCGCGCGAGCGAAATAGAACCCGAACTTGGCGTAGGTCTCGTCGTCGGGCGAGACGATCTCGACGACGATGGCCGCGGTGGCCAGCCACGTCCCGCGCGGCACATCCCGGTGATAGCCGCGGTCCGGAACCCGGTAATCGGTCGGGTCCCCCAGGTTGAACGGCCCCGTCCCGGTCAGCCCGGCCAGCCGAGCCAAGGGATCCAGCAGTACGGCCAGGACGTTGTCGATATAGCCGTGAGCGGCTCCGGCGGCCGGCACCATGTGGTACTCCCCCTGCCAAACCTCGTCGAACAGGTCCGATCCCTGGGCCTGGCGTCGCCGGATGAGGTCATCGATCTCCGCCGGTCGGGGCCCGACGACAACCGTTTTCATGGGCCCGCCCCCTTCGCCCTGGTGCCGATGAACCGGGTTCGGGTACCCCCATCCGTTACCTGTTGCATCGACTCAGGCGCCCTCGCGCAGGTAGCGCTCGACCTCGGCGGCAATGGAGTCGGCGGTGGGAAGTTCCCTGTCGGCCATGGCCGCCAGGTCGTCCTCGTCCACGGATGATTCCAGCCGCTTGACGTAGGCGGCCACGTCGTCGTCCGAGGCCACGATCTCGGACACCTGGCGTTCGTAGTCCAGCGCCCGGGTGGCCAGGTCGGCGGCGATAACCGGGGCCGACAAGAGCAGCGACGCCCGCTCGATGAGGGCCAGCGACGCCTTGGGCGACGGGGTGGCGGCCACGTAGTGGGGCACCGCCGCCCACAACGAAGCCGACGGCACCCCGGCCCGGTTGCAGGCATCGTGGAGGACGCCGACGATCCCGGTCGGACCCTCATAGGTGGAGCGGGTCAGCCCGAGGCGGGCCACCAGGTCCTCATCGCCGGCGGTGCCGGTGATCTTGACCGGCCGGGTGTGGGGCACGTCGGCCAGCAATGCTCCCAACGTGACAACCAGGCTGACATCGAGGGCTTGGGCCACGGCCACAACCTGGTCGGTGAAGGTGCGCCACCGCAGTTGAGGTTCGTTGCCCAGCAACAGGACCACGTCGCCGGGGGCATCGGGCAGGGAGGCGGCCAGGAACTCATTGGTCGGCCAAAGGATCTCCCGGGTAATGCCGCCGCTGAGACGAACCTCGGGGCGGGTGGAGGAAAAATCGAAGAAGTCCTCCGGGTCGATAGAGGCGAAGCACTTCGCCCCCCACCGCTCCGAGAGATAGGAGGCGGCGGCCGAGGCGGCGTCGCCGGCGTCGTTCCACCCCTCGAAAGCGGCCACCAGGACCGGCCGGCGCAGCGGTGGGTGGTCGTGCCAGCGGACATGGTCCATGGCCGTCAAACTACCGGGGCCGACCTGTCGGCGGCATCCGGGTCCCGATGCCGGTGCCGGCGCGGGGATGCTCGGCGTGGCACTGTCGCTGTTTCCAGGGCGGCGCAGCGGCCTCATAGCCTGAGCGGCCTGATGGGCGCCCTCGATCGCTTTTCGCCGGCCACCCGGGCCTGGTTCGAGCGCACCTTTGCCGCTCCCACCCCGGCCCAGACCCAGGGTTGGGCGGCCATCTCAACCGGAGCCCACACGCTGTTGAGCGCCCCCACCGGATCGGGCAAGACGCTGGCCGCCTTCCTGTGGGCACTGGACCGGCTGGCAACCTCCCCGCAGCCATCGGAATCGGGCCGCCTGCGGGTGGTCTACGTCTCACCGCTCAAAGCCCTGACCTACGACGTGGAGCGCAACCTGCGATCGCCGCTGGCCGGCCTCGCCCTGGAGTTCGCCGCCCGGGGCGAGGGCTTCCCCCCCATCACCGTGGGCACCCGCACCGGCGACACCCCGGCCAACGAGCGGCGCCAGTTGACCCGCCGACCCCCCGACATCCTGGTCACCACCCCCGAGTCGCTCTACCTGCTGCTCACCTCGGCCGCGGCGGCGGCCCTGACCGGGGTGCAGGCGGTGATCGTCGATGAGATCCACGCGGTGGCCGCCACCAAGCGCGGCGCCCACCTGGCCCTCTCGCTGGAGCGCCTGGAACGGGTGGTGGAGCGCCCGCCCCAGCGCATCGGTCTGTCCGCCACCCAGCGGCCCCTGGAGGAGGTGGCCCGCTTCCTCGGAGGGCGAGAGGCTGACCTGACCGGCCCGGCCATGCGGCCCCGTCCGGTGACGATCGTCGACGCCGGTGCCGTCCCCGCCCTGGACCTGGAGGTGATGGCCGCGGTCGACGACATGGGCCAGTTGGGTCGGCCCATCCTCGACGCCGAAGGGGAGGCTCTCCTGGCCGGCCCGGCCGCCGGGGCGGTGGAGGCCCGCCACTCCATCTGGCCCTCGATCGGCCCCCTGGTGGCCGACCTGATCCGCCGCCACCGTTCCACCCTGGTGTTCGTCAACTCCCGCCGACTGGCCGAGCGGATGGCCCACCAACTCAACGAGTTGGCCGCCGAATCGGACCAGACCGACGACGAACAAGCGGCGAACGGCGGTCGCGCCGAGCGGCACGGGGGAGACATCGTCCTGGCCCACCATGGGTCCGTCGCCCGGGAGCAGCGTCTCGAGATCGAAGATTCCCTCAAGGCCGGCCGCCTCCCGGGTCTGGTGGCCACCAGCAGCCTGGAGTTGGGAATCGATATGGGCGCCATCGACCTGGTCGTCCAGATCGCCTCACCCCCGTCGGTGTCCAGCGGCCTGCAACGGATCGGAAGGGCCGGCCACCACGTGGGCGCGCCGTCGGTGGGCAGGATCATCCCCAAGTTCCGGGGGGACCTGGTCTCGGCTGCGGTGGTGGCCCGGCTGATGAGCCAGGGCGGGATCGAACCCCTGGTCGTCCCCCGCAACCCCCTCGACGTCTTGGCCCAGCAGATCGTGGCGATGGTCTCGGCCCCGGCCGTCACCCCGAGGGCGGATCCGGGGCCGCCGACGCTGGGGGCCTCGGACGCCCCTCCGCCGGTAGTCACGGTGGACGGCGTGGCCGCCATGGCCGCCGGCGCCTATCCCTTCGCCGATCTGTCCCGGGAACTTCTCGAGGGCGTGCTCGACATGCTGGCCGGCCGCTACCCCTCGGACGACTTCGCCGGCCTGGCCCCCCGGATCAACTGGGACCGGCTCACCGGGGTTCTGACCCCCCGTAACGGCTCGCGAATGCTGTCGGTCATCAGCGGGGGAACCATTCCCGACCGGGGCCTCTTCGCGGTGTTCACCCCCCCGCCTGACGGCCACCGGGTGGGCGAGTTGGACGAGGAGATGGTCTACGAGTGCCGGGTGGGTGAGACCTTCGTGCTCGGCGCCTCCACCTGGCGAATCGCCGAGATCACCCGGGACCGGGTCATCGTCATCCCCGCACCCGGGGAGGTGGGAAAGACCCCCTTCTGGCACGGGGACAACCCCGGTCGACCGGTGGCACTGGGGCGGGCCATTGGGGAGTTCCTGGCCGAGGTGGATCAGTGGAGCGACCCCCGCCTGGCCGCCGAATGCCACCTCGACCCCAGGGCGGTCACCAACCTGCGCTCCTACCTGGCTGAGGAGATGGAGGCCACCGGCGCCCTGCCTACCCACCGCCAGATCGTGGTCGAGCGCTTCCGGGACGAACTCGGCGACTGGAGGATCTGCATCCTTTCCAGCCTCGGCGGACGGGTCCATGCCCCCTGGGCCTTGGCCATCGAGGCTCTGGCCCGCCAGCGGCTGGGGCTGGAGGTGTCGACCATGTGGAGCGACGAGGGCCTGGTGGTTCGTCTGCCCGAGGCCGACGAACTGCCTCCGATGGATGCCCTGTTGCCCGATCCCGACGAGGTGGAGGACCTGGTGGTGGGCGAATTGGCCAACTCGGCCCTGTTCGCCTCCCGCTTCCGCGAGAACGCCGCCCGGGCCCTGCTCCTGCCCCGCCGTCGGCCGGGAACCCGGACCCCCTTGTGGCAGCAGCGCCAGCGCTCGGCCGACCTGTTGGCCGTGGCCAGCCGCCACCCGCAGTTTCCGATCGTTCTGGAGACCTACCGGGAGTGCCTGCGCGACGTGTTCGCGCTGGACTGTTTGATCGAACTGCTGGGCCAGATCCGCTCCCGGGAGGTCCGGGTGGTGGCGGTGGACACCGCCACACCCTCCCCCTTCGCCGCCTCGCTGGCGTCGAGCTACGTGGCCGGGTTCCTCTACGAAGGCGACGTTCCCCTGGCCGAGCGTCGGGCCCAGGCCCTGACCCTGGACCGGCGACTGCTGGCCGAACTCTGCGGCACCGACGAGCTTCGGGACCTGATCTCGGCCGAGGCCCTGGAGGCACTCGAGGCGGAACTGACCGCGCTGGATTCCCGCAGGCGGGCCCGCAACGCCGATGAGGCCTGGGACCTTCTGGTACGCCTGGGCGACCTCAACCGCGATGAGTTGGCCGATCGCAGCACCGGCGACTTCGCCGACGTGCTCCTGACCCAGCGCCGGGCCGTTGCGGTCAGGGTGGCCGGCGACCTCCGCCTCATCGCCGCTACCGACGCCGGCCGCTACCGCGACTCTCTCGGGACCTCCCCCCCACCGGGGCTTCCCGACGCCTACCTCGAATCAGTACCCAACGCCCTGGGCAGCCTGCTGGTCCGGTGGGCGCGAAGCCAGGGTCCCTTCGTCACCGCCCAGCCGGCGGCCCGCTTCGGGCTGGGGGTGGGGGTGGTGGAGTCCGAACTGGCCCGTCTGGCCACTGCAGGATCCCTGGTGGCCGGCGGCTTTCGACCCGGGGGACATGGCCCGGAATGGTGTCATCCGGACGTGTTGCGAACGCTGCGCCAGCGTTCCCTGGCCGCGTTGCGGGCCGAGATCGAGCCCACCGAAGCTGACGCCCTCGCCCGCTTCCTGCCCGCCTGGCAAGGGGTGGGCTCGGGCCGGGCCGGCCTGGAACGCCTGCACGAGGTCGTCCGTCAACTCCAGGGCCTTCCCCTGGTGGCCTCGGTCCTCGAGGCCGACATCCTTCCCGCCCGGGTAGGTGGCTACCGGCCGGCCATGCTCGACGAGTTGGCCTCCTCCGGGGAGGTCGTCTGGGTGGGGGCTGGCGCCCTGGGCCGAGACGATGGTCGGGTGGTCCTTCTGCTGCGCGACGGCGCTCCTGCGTTGCGGCCGACGCCACCGGCAGCGGTCCCCGACGACCCCGAACATCACCGGATCCGGGCGGTGCTGGGTCAGCGGGGAGCCTGTTTCTTCCGGGACCTGGCCGGGGCCGACGACCGGGTGGCCGCCGACGCCCTGTGGGACCTGGTGTGGGCCGGAGAGGTGACCAACGACTCCTTCGCCGCCCTGCGCTCCTTCCTGGCCTCCGCCGGGGGCATCGGGTCCGGTGCCGGGGGTAACGGGGGTGCCCGACCGGCGGGCTGGGCGGCGGTGGCGGGCCAGAACCGGACGGGGCGGGCCTCTTCCCGGCGACCGCGCCTGGGATCGCTGCGGGTGGTGGGACCGCCACGGGTGGCCGGCCGCTGGTCTCTGGTGGATCGTGAACTGGGCACCGACTTTGGGGGCAAAGGGGACCGGGACCGAACCTGGGCCGAGGTGCTGCTCGACCGCCATGGGATCCTGACCCGGGACGCCATCCGGGGCGAAGGCGTACCTGGAGGGTTCACCGGGCTCTACTCGGTTCTGCGGGCTCTGGAGGAGGCCGGTCGGGCCCGCCGGGGATACTTCGTCGCCGGCCTGGGTGGAGCCCAGTTCGCCCTGCCCGGTGCCGTCGACCGGCTGAGGGATCGTCCCAGTCCCCAGTCCCCTGCTCTGGTCCTGGCCGCCAGTGATCCAGCCAACCCCTTCGGCGCCACCCTCCCCTGGCCCCGTCGACCCGACCACCCGGGCGGGATCACCGGGGGCGGAGCGGGGGAACCGGCGGGCCCTGGGCCGGACGGTGCGGGATCCGGGAAGGGTTCGGGCACCACTCGTCGGGGAGGTGGGCCGAGACGGGTGGCGGGGGCCTACGTGGTCACGGTGAACGGGGAGGCCTGCCTCTACCTGGAACGTGGTGGGCGCGCGCTGCTGTCACTGCGGCCTCTGGATGGAACCTGGGAGCCCGCCGCGCTCGCCGCCCTGGCCGCCCACCAGTCGGCGGGACGGGCCCTGCGCATCAGTCTGGAGCGTTTCGACCCGGGGCTGACACCCGCCCTGGCCGCGGCCGGGTTCGTTCCGACCCCCAGAGGCCTCGCGCGCTATGGATCCTGACGGTCCCATGGCTGGCCGTCCGGCTCGTGGCCGCCATGGCCGCCAGACCGGCGGTCGATAGGTGCCCGAGGGGGACACCCTGGCCCGAACGGCCCGCAGTCTGGACCGATGGATCGGCCGGCGCCTGATCACCGCGGCCGAGGCCCACCACCCCGGTTTTCCCGGCCACCGGCTGGCCGGCCAACGGGTGGAGTGGGTGGAGGCGGCGGGCAAGAACCTGCTCATCCACCTGGGCAACGGGGCCACCATCCGCTCGCACCTGCGCATGACTGGTTCCTGGCACGTCTACGCGGTCGGGCGGCCCTGGCAGCGGCCTCGGCGCCAGGCACGACTGGTGATCGAAGCCGGCGACCGGTTGGCCGTCTGCTTCAACGCGCCGGTGCTCGAGTGGCTTGAGCCCAACCGGGTCGCCGCCCACCCGGGACTGTCCAACCTGGGACCCGACATCTTGGGCACACCCTTGGACCTGTCCCGGATGGTGACTCTGATCCGGGCCCGGGCGCAGACGCGGGCCCTGGGCGAAGCGCTGCTGGACCAGACCCTGGTGGCCGGCATCGGCAACATCTGGCGTTGTGAAGCCCTCCACGCCCGCCGGATCCACCCCTGGACACAAGCGGCCGGTGTTGACGACACCGAATTGATCGAACTGCTCGCCGTGGCGGGGCGTCTGATGAGCCAGTCGGTCGAGGGCCCCCGGCCTTCCGCCCGGGTCTACCGCCGAACCGGCCGCCCATGTCCCACTTGCGCGACGCCGATCACCTCCCGGCTCCAGGGCCCCGACGCCCGTCGCGCCTACTGGTGCCCCGCCTGTCAGCCGGGTGCTTCCCAGCCCGATGCCCGAGAGTCCGATTCCGGCCGGCGGGACGTCGCACTGCCCACCCAACTGTGAGGAACCGGGCGGGAGGGCTGTTCGTCGACCTCACCCCCCTGAAGGAGTCGCGCGACTACCGCTTTCTCTTCGCCGGCGGAGCGGTGTCCTACCTGGGTCGACAGATAACGGTGGTGGCTGTTCCCTTCCAGGTTTTCCAGATCACCGGCTCGTCCCTGGCCGTGGGGCTGACCGGCCTGGCTGCTCTGGTTCCCCTGGTGGTCATGTCCCTGGTCGGGGGGGCCATCGCCGATGCGGTGGACCGCCGACGACTGCTGCGGGCCACCCAGGTGGCCCAGGCTCTGACCAGCCTCGGGCTCGCCTTCAACGCCGCCTCACCCACCCCTAGCCTTTGGGTCATCTACCTGCTGTCGGCCCTGTCGGCCGGGGTGTCGGGCGTGGAACTGCCAACCCGCACCGCCATCATTCCCAACCTGGTCAGACGGGAACTACTGCCGTCGGCCGCCACCCTGGGCCAGATCCTCTTCCAGGTCGGCCTGGTGGCCGGCCCCGCCCTGGCCGGCCTGATCATCAGCCAGGTCAGCCTCACCGCCGCCTACACCGTCGACGTGTTCACCTACGTCGCCGCCATCGCCACCATCGCCCTCATTCGACCCCTGCCCCCGGCCGGCGGAGGCACGCCGGCCGGCCTGGCCTCCATCCGCGAAGGGCTGGCCTACCTGCGAGGTCGGCGGCTGCTCGTGTCCACCTTCGCCGTCGACCTCAACGCCATGGTCTTCGGCATGCCCAGGGCCCTGTTCCCGGCGCTGGGAACGACCCTCTACGCTGGCGGGGCCGGAACTGTCGGCCTCCTCTACGCCGCCCCCGGTGCGGGAGCCCTGGTAGCGGCACTGTTGGGAGGGTGGGTGGCGGGAGTCCGTCGCCAGGGTAGGGCGGTTCTGTGGTCGGTAGTGGTCTGGGGGGCCGCCATCGCCGCCTTCGGCCTGGTCCGGTGGCTCCCTTTGGGGCTGGTGCTGCTGGCCGTGGCCGGTGCGGCCGACGTGTTCAGCGCCGTGTTCCGAAACACCATCCTGCAGGTCAGCGTGCCTGACGCCCTGCGAGGGCGACTCTCGGCGGTGAACATCGCCGTGGTCACCGGCGGCCCCCGCCTGGGCGACGCCGAGGCGGGGGCGGTGGCGGCCATCACCACCCCGGCGGTGTCGGTCGTCTCAGGCGGTCTGGCCTGTGTGCTGGGGGCGGCCCTCATCCATCGATGGATGCCGGAGTTGGCCCGTTACGATGCCGCCGACACCGCCGGGGTGGCCGACAACGGAGGGCCTGACACCGGGGTGCCTGATGGCGAGGTCGGTGACCCGCCAACGAACGAGCGGGACCCACGATGAGCGGTGGCCCACGGACGAGCGGTACCCACCGATACGCGGTACTCACGAACGAGCGATGGCTGACGGGAGCGAAGATGGGCGAGGGAGCCAAGGTTCGCCGGGTGGGCGACCTGATGACCAGGGATGTGCTGGTGGCCTCCGCCGCCGACCCCGTGGCCGGAACCGCCCGGCGCATGCTCGAGTGGGGAGTAGGTTCGGTGGTTGTCACCGAGGGCGGGCGGACCACCGGCATCCTGACCGAGCGGGACGTGGTCCGGGCCGCGGCCGGCGGCGACCTGGAGCAGGCCCGGGTTGCCGAGTGGATGACCCCGAAACCCGACACCGTCACCTCCAACGACGAGATCTATCCCGCCTTCGTGCGGCTGTCGGCGCTTGGCTACCGGCACTTCCCGGTGGTCGACGACGGGGCACTGGTCGGCATCGTCTCCATGCGGGACATGCTGGAACTGGCCCAGGTCCTTCGGATCGAACACCCGGGCCAGATCGAAGCCCGCCGGGGTCTCGAAGGCGTCGTCGTGGCGGAGACGGAGGTGGGCGACGTCCGGGGTCAACAGGGCTTTTACCACTACCGCCAGTACAACGCCGTGGAACTGGCGGCCAAGCGCAGCCTGGAGGACGTCTGGCACCTGCTCTATGAGGGCCACCTCCCCGACGGCGCTGAGTCCGAGGCCTTCCGCACCGAGATCGCCGGGCTTCGGCCCATCCCACCGGCGGTCAAGGAGTTGCTCCCGGCCATCGCCGGTGCCGGGGACAACTTCGTCCCCCTCGACGCCATCCGAACCGCGGTTTCGCTGCTCGCCTACTCCGAGGACTTCCGTTCCTGGATGGACATCGACGCAGCCACCCTTCGGTCCAACGCCATGCAGACCGCTGCGGTGATGCCGGCGCTGATCATGGCCCTCTACCGGCTCAACCGGGGATTGGACCCGGTCGATCCTCGGCCCGACCTTTCCTACGCCTCCAACTACCTCTACATGCTCACCGGAGAGGTTCCTGACCCGGACCGGACCCGGGCCATCGAGCAGTACCTGATCCTGACCACCGACCATGGATTCAACTCGTCCACCTTCACGGGACGGGTCATAACCTCCACCGGCGCCGACCTGGGATCGGCGGTGGTCGGGGCCATTGGAGCTCTGTCCGGGCCCCTGCACGGGGGAGCCCCCAGCCGGGCGCTGGACATGCTCGACGCCATCGGCACCCCTGACGCGGCCGACTCCTGGATTCGCGAAGCCGTCCTGCGGGGGGACAAGATCATGGGCTTCGGGCACCGGATCTACAAGACCGACGACCCCCGGTCGGTGTTCCTGCGCACGGTGGCCGAACGCCTGGGCGGCGAGAAGGCCGCCTTCGCCAAGCAGGTGGAGCGCACCATCGTCCAGGTGCTGGCCGAGCTCAAACCCGGTCGATCGCTCTACGCGAATGTGGAGTTCTATGCCGGGGTGGTCATGGACCGCTGCGGGATCCCCCGGGATCTGTTCACTCCCACCTTCACCGCCAGCCGGGTCATCGGATGGACGGCGCATGTGCTTGAGCAGGCGGGCGACAACCGCCTCTTCCGCCCCAGCGCCCACTACGCCGGCCCTCCCCCGCCCCAGCCCGTTCCCGACCCGGCCTGAGCCACCAAGTCTGTGGGGAGCCAACTGGTGGACGTCGCCGAGGCCCGAGAGCTCACGACTGAGTTGCTCGACGCCTGGCACCGGCTGGGACCCCAACTGTCCCGGTCGGCCCCGGCGCTCGATGCCGAGTCCCTGGGCTTCATCGTGGCCTCGCCGGCGGTGATCCTGCTGGTTGCCCGGCTGGCGGGCAGGCCGGCAACCGAGCATGGCCACGCGGCGCGCGTGGCCGAGGACGCCAACGCCCCCCGGGCAGATACCTCCGGCGTCGACGACGAAGCCGGCCAGCCCCGATCGGGACTCATAGTCGGGTCACTGGCTCTCGCCTGTTTTCCGATCCCCACCGGCGTACGGGCGTGGATCGAGGACGTGGTCGTCGACGAGTACCACCGGGGTCGGGGGGTCGCCCGAGCTTTGATGGGCGCGGCCCTCGACAGAGCCCGCGAGGCCGGCGCCCGCACGGTGGATCTGACCTCACGCCCCTCCCGCCATGCCGCCAATCAGTTGTACCTGAGCCTCGGCTTCACCCCCCGCGAAACCAACGTCTACCGGATCGATCTGGGAGACAAGCCCCCGCCAGCGGAGTGAGACGCGGCATCCGTAACCCGCCCGGCTGGGCCTCTCGGCGACCAGGGTTCGGTTTGTTGGCCGCCATGGTGGGGCCCGGGGCCTTCATCGCCGCCTGGGCCGGCCTCGGCGCGTCCACCCCGGGGTACTCGCCCATCACCGATCCCATCAGTCGCCTGGCCGCCGACGGTGCCCCTTACCGACTGGTCATGACCATGGGCCTGGCCGGGGTCGCTGCCGGCAGTTTGGGTTTGGCGGCTGAGATCCGGCGGCGGCGGGGCGGGCCAGCCTGGTTGTCCCTGACCACCTGCGGGGTGGCCACCGTGGCGGTGGCGGCGTTACCGCTAGGGCGATCCCCCGGTCTTGACGGCGCCCACGGCCTGGCTGCCCTGGCCGCCTACGCCGCCCTGGCCGGCGCGCCACTTCTGACCGCGGCGACCGCTCACCGGGCGGCTGCGCCGGCACGGATCTCGCTGGTCACCGGACTGGCCTGTGCCACATCCCTGGTGGCATCCCTGGCAGCATCGGCGGTTGGCGGCCCGGTGGGGCTGTTACAAAGGCTGGGCCTGACCCTGGGTGACGGTTGGATCATGGTCACCGCCTGGCGCCTCTGGCGGGACCGCTGCTGACCCCGTCGAGTCTGGTGGCGAAAACATGGCTACAGCGTCATCAGGGGCAGAGCCGGGTCGAGGGCAGCCAAGTCCCTGGGGTCACTGATAAACGACGGCATGGCCACGCTCCCGAGCGCCTGACGGGCCCAGGTCCGATCCGACTCCGTGGGCGGTCCTTGCTCCGCTGCCATATCGGCCAGCAGCAGGGCCAGATCATCCAGCCGGGAGTAGCGGGACATCGCCTCGGCGACGTAGCCGGAAACCGAGTCGGCCTGGCCCGTGGCCACCGCCTCCCGAGCCGCCGCAACCGCCTCATCCGGCAAACTCACCCGTCAGGCCGCTTCCCCGAACAGCCGTTCTCGCAGGTCCTCTCGCAGCCGTGGCGGCCCGGTCGCGAGTGTTCGGCCATCAGGGCGGATGAAGTACACCTGGTGATCGGGGTTGCCCGATATCCGCCAGCCTCCCTCATGGACCAGGACATGGTGGGTGTGGCAGAGCGTGATGAGGTTGGAGGTGTCCGTCGGCCCTCCCTTGGACCAATGACGGATGTGGTGGGCGTGGGTCCAGCGGATTCGGCCACATCCGGGAAAACGACAACCATCGTCTCGATGTCGTAGTTGACGGGCGAGCCAGGCCGGTACCTGGCGACTGGCCCGACCGATGCCCACCACCACCTCCCGACCACCTTGGTTGCTTGGCCCATGGGCCACGAACTCCACCCGGGCGTCACAGGCCAGACGGCGGGCCGCCTCGGCGGTGATGGCCGGGCCACCGATTACCTGGGCTCCTTCGCTGCTTGGGTTCTCCCGCAGCACATCCTTGACCGGGCCAGTCCCCTCGCCAGCCCCGCCCGCCTCAAACTTGACCTCGCTGGCCTGTTCCCCAGCGGACGGTGGTGCATCCTCCACCAGAGCCACTGCCGCCAGGGCCTCGGCGCTGACGTGGACGACCACACAGGCCCGGTCAGCGTCGGCATCGTTGGCCACATGGGTGCTGGCCAGGGCTACCAGGGCGTCAGCCATGCGACATTTCAAGGGGTCGGGTGCTTCGGTGTTGGCATTGTCGGGGACCTGGGTGGCCAGGCGTTGCAGGGCATCGGCCACCACTGAAGCGTCGGCACCGGGTAGGCGCCCCGACAGGCGGGTCCAACCGGTGTCTGGGTTCGTGGAGATTCGCAGGGACCGCTCGTTCGCCTGCGGTTGGGGGGGTCGGTGAAGACGGGCCGCCTGGCGCAGTTGAGTAGCCGACATGGCCTGGGCACGGGTCGCCCAGTGCGAATCGGTCTCGGGGGTGGCCAGGCAGGCCAAGGCCACCAGGGATGCCCATGACAATCCCCCCTCTGTGGCCAGAGCACGGATACAGGGCAACTGTGAAAGGGACCCGGCCACCCGGGCCATCTCCTGACCAGCAGGAAACGAAGTACCCAGAGCACTACCTTTCCGGTTTTGGCTACCCCTACAGAAGGTGGCTATGTAGGACCCCGCGTCACGAACCTGCCATAAGGGTTCGACGGAGCTGGTCGAGCAGGGTCATGACGCTCAACTGGCGGACCTGGGTGCGGTCGCCGCCGAAGCGGTGGCCGCTGGTCTGAGCATGGCCGCCCACCACTGAAGCCAGGAAGACGGTGCCGGGCGGTTGGCCCTCGTGGGGCTCGGGACCGGCGGCACCGGTGGTGGCCAGGCCGATGTCGGCTCCCAGGAGGCGGGCCACCCCTCGAGCCATGGCCTCGGCCGCCGCCGCCGTGACCACAGGACCCTCGGGGACGCCAAGGAGGCCGAACTTGACCGCCTTGTCGTAGGCCACCACCCCGCCCCGGAACCACGCACTCGATCCCGCCGTCTCCGCCAGGGCGCTGGCCACCAAACCGGCGGTCAGCGACTCGGCCACCGCCACGGTGGCATTGCCGTCGGCCACCAGGCGACCCACCGCTGCGGCCAGGGTGTCGGCGTCCACCCCGAAGACCATGGGTCCGAGCAGGGCCCGCAGTTCGGCCTCCTCTGCGTCGAGAAGATCCGACGCCGCCCGAGCATCCGTGCCCCGGGCGGTAATGCGCACGGTCAGGCCTCTACCGGCTGATGCCAGGTAGGCGATGTGAACTCCGGGGATGACCCCTTCCCGGGGGGCCACCCGCTCACCCAGGTCGGCTTCGGACGTCCCCCAGATGCGCAGCGACCGGCTGCGCAGAACCCCTGCCCCCGGCCCGGCCCGGTCCACCAACTCGGGGATCACAACCCGATCGACCATCTCGGCCATCTCGGCCGGGACCCCAGGCACCGCGTAGACCACCCCGGCGCGCCCTGTTCCGCCTCCCAAGGAGCCGCCTCCCAAGGAGCCGCTTCCAGGCGGGCCGTCCCCCATAGGGCAGACCAGACCGGGGGCGGTGCCCAGGCGCTGGGGGATGAACCGGCACGACGGCGGCTTCTCCGCCTGGGCCAGGTTGGTCAGTGGCATCGCCCGGCCCCGAGCCTCGAACAGGGCCCGAATGGAGCTTTCCATCTCCGGATCTGACTCCAGAGCCTGGCCGGTGAGCAGGGCCAAGGCCTGGCGGGTCACGTCGTCGGTGGTGGGGCCGAGCCCGCCGCAGACGATCACCGCCTGGCTGCGGCCCAGAGCGGACCTGACGGCATCGGCGATGCGCTCCACATGGTCATCGACCGCCGTCATTCGGTGGCAGTCAATCCCGGCCAGGGCCAGGCGGGAGGCGATGTGGCCGCTGTTGGTGTCGCCGATGTACCCGCTGGTCAGTTCGGTGCCGACCGCCACCACTTCAGCGGTCATCGGGGGGTTCCCCACAGGCGGCCTCGTCACAGGTCCGACGGCTTCGTCACAGGTCCGACGCCTTAGTCACAGGTCCGACCCACTCCGGTCGCCCGTCAACGTCCCGGCCATCAGCACCGTGTTCAGCGGGCGCGGGCTCCCCCGATGAACTGGGCCCCGGTGATCACGGTCAGGACCACGG
This sequence comes from Acidimicrobiales bacterium, assembly GCA_052390275.1. Lineage (GTDB taxonomy): Bacteria > Actinomycetota > Acidimicrobiia > Acidimicrobiales > AC-14 > JBQTHD01. The sequence goes on from JBQTHD010000008.1 coordinate 43,963, forward strand.
CCACCGCCAGGACGGCGTCGGCGAACGTCCCGTAGGCGCTGCCGGCCACCGGGGCCAGGGCCAGCCCCACGGCGATCGACTGAAGCCAGGTCTTGATTTTGCCCCCCATCCGGGCCGGCACCGATATTCCTCTGCGCCCGGCCGCCGACCGGTAGACACTCACCAGGGCTTCGCGCACCGCGATGATGGCGACCGGCACCCACCACAACAGGCCGACCGAAACCATGGCGGCCATGGCCCCGAGCACCAGGACCTTGTCGGCCAGCGGGTCCAGGAATGCTCCCGAACGGGTGGCCCCCTGGCGGCGGGCCAACCAGCCATCGGCCAGATCGCTGGTGGAGAGAACCGTCCAAAGTGCCAGCACCCCCCAGCCCTGGCCGCCGCCGAGGATGAGCAGCACCAGGACAGGCACCGCCGCCACCCGGACCATGGTCAAGACGTTGGCCGGGGTGGCCAGGGCCGAGGGCCCGAACGCCGTCGTCACTGCACAGACCTGGTCATCAGGCCGCCTCCAGGTCCAGGCCGACTAGGCCGCCAATGGTCACGGCTTCCAGGGAACCAACGGACAAGTGGTCGGGGACGAGCACGACCCCGTCGATCTCGGGCGCCTCCCGATGGGTGCGGCCCACACCGGGAGAGTCCACCAGCACCTCCACCCGGCTGCCCACCAGGGCGGCGCGCTTGGCGGCGGTGATGTCCTCCTGGATGGCGCTCAACTCCGCCAGGCGGTCGGTGATCAGCGACGGGTCGACGGCGCCGTCCAGCCCTGCGGCGTAGGTGCCCTCCTCGGCCGAGTAGGTGAAGAACCCGGCCCAGTCCAGGCGTACGTCCTCCAGGAACTCGACCAGAGCCTCGTGATCGGCGGCCGTCTCTCCCGGATAGCCCACGATGAACGACGACCGGAAGGCGGCGACTGGCTCCCGGGAACGGATGGATTCGATCCGGCGGCGAAATTTCTCGCCATCCCCCCATCGACGCATCCTGCGCAGCAGCGGGCCGGACGCATGCTGGAGCGACAGGTCGAAGTAGGCGACTCCGGTGGCGCAGATGGCCTCCACCAGGGCATCGCCCAGGTCGGAGGGATAGAGGTAGAGCAGTCGGGTCCGAGGCACCCGGGCCGACACCTTGCCCACCAGGTCCACGATGGCGCCGGGGCGACCGTCATCGCGCCCGTAGGAGGCGAGGTCCTGGGCCACCAGCACCACCTCGGCCACCTCCAGGGCTTCGACCTCACCCAGGACGGCGGCCACAGAGCGGGACCGCTGGCGGCCCCGGAACGAGGGGATGGCGCAGAACCCGCAGGCCCGGTCGCAGCCCTCGGCCACCTTCACGTAGGCCCAGGGCGCGGCCGAACGGGGGCGGGGGAGGTTGAGCAGATCCAGCCGAGCGATGTCGGCACCCAACGGCTTGGGTTCGCCGATCCCGGCACCGGCGAAACCGCGGTCGGCGGCAACGGGGCTGGGCTTGACCCCCAGGGTTATCGGGACCCCGAACCCGGCCACCAGGTCCACCTCGGGCAGCGATTCGGCCAACTCCGACCCGTAGCGTTCGGCCAGACAACCGGTGACCACCAGCCGGGCTCCCCGACGGCGGGCGGACGCCAGGTCCAAGATGACCTCGACGGACTCCGCCCGTGCCGACTCGATGAAGGCGCAGGTGTTGACCACCACGACGTCGGCTTCGGCCACGTTGGTCGCCGCCGTCATCCCACTGGCCAGGAGTGTCCCCGCCAACTTGTCGGAATCCACCTGGTTCTTGGGACAACCCAGCGTCTCCACCCAGTAACGGCCGGTCACTGGCGTCACCTTAGATCCGGCTTCGAAGTGGCCCCGGGCCTCGGGAATCGGAAAACCTCGATCAGGCCCGGGAGTTGCGGGCTTCGAGCTCCTCGACGGTCATGAGCACTGCCCGAGCCTTGGACCCCTCTGAGGGGCCCACCACCCCCCGGCGTTCCAACTGGTCCATCAGGCGACCGGCCCGGGCGAAGCCCACTCGGAGTTTGCGCTGCAGCATGGAGGTCGAACCCAACTGGGAGCGCACCACCAGGTCCAGGGCCGCCTCCAGAACGGTCTCGTCCTCCTCGTCCCCCGGGGCGGCCATGGCGCCCGGGGTTCCCGGCTCCTCGCCCTCCACGCCGTCGATGTAGGCCGGACCCGACTGGCGACGCCAGTGCGCCACCACCCGGCGAACCTCGTCCTCGTCCACCCAGGAACCCTGCACACGCCGGGGGACGCTCGATGAGGCAATGGCCAGGAGCATGTCCCCCTGGCCGACGAGACGCTCGGCGCCCGGTTGGTCGAGGATGACCCGGCTGTCGGCCAGTGAGGAGACGGCGAAGGCCAAACGGGAGGGGATGTTGGCCTTGATCACCCCGGTGATCACGTCCACCGACGGGCGCTGGGTGGCGATGACCAGATGGATTCCGACTGCCCGGGCCATCTGGGCGATGCGGCAGATGGAGGTCTCCACGTCCCGGGCCGCCACCATCATCAGGTCGTTCAACTCGTCGACCACCACCAGGATGAACGGCAGCCGCTCGTAGACCGGGCCGGAGGCCGATGTGCTCCGGGCCCGGGTGCGGGCGTCACCATCGACATCGGCACCGGTGCCGTCGGCAACGCCATCGGCATCGCCGGGGCAGTCAGATGGTCCCTCGCCGGACAGGTCGCCCCGGTCGATGGCTGCGTTGTAGCCGGTGATGTCGCGTACCCCCACCTCGGCCAGGATGTCGTAGCGGCGCTCCATCTCCCGCACCGCCCAGTCCAGGGCGTTGGCCGCCTTCTTGGGGTTGACGACCACGCCGGTGAGCAGGTGGGGAAGGCCGTTGTACTGGCCCAACTCCACCCGCTTGGGGTCCACCAGGATGAGGCGGACCTGGTCGGGTGTGCTGCGCACCAGTACGGAGGTGATCAAAGAGTTGATGCAGGACGACTTGCCCGCCCCGGTGGCCCCGGCGATGAGCAGGTGGGGGGCCTCGGCCAGGTTGACCATCACCGGGCGCCCGGCGATGTCGCGGCCCATGGCCACCTCGAGAGGGTGGGCGGCCTTGCGGGCTTCGGAGGATCCCAGGATGTCGCCCAGGGTCACCTTCTGGCGGGAGCGGTTGGGTACCTCCACCCCGATGGCCGAACGCCCTGGAATGGGGGCGAGGATGCGGACGTCGGCCGACGCCATGGCGTAGGCGATGTCCTTGTGGAGGTTGGTGACCCGGGCCACCTTCACCCCCGAACCCAGGGCCAACTCGTAGCGGGTGACGGTGGGGCCGACCGTCATTCCCACCAGGTCGGTCTCAACCCCGTGCGCGGCCAGGGCCGCCTCCAGGGTCCGGCCTTCGGCCTCGACCACGCGGGGGTCGATCTCCACCGGCACTCCCCGGGCCAGGGTGTCGAGCGAAGGCAGAACCCAGGCCCGGGTGCCGGCCGAGGGGGCCGACGGGGGGGCCACCGGGGTTGGGGCGTCCGGCTCGATGTCCCCGGGAACATCCAGAGAGATCGGGAGGCGGGACGGATCCCTGGCCGCTCCGGCGAGGCCGGCGCCGTCCCGGTCGTCTCCCGAGGCGTGAGTCGACCCTTCCAGGCGGGCGATGTCGAACAGTTCCAGCCGGACGCCACTGGCCATGCCGTTGGCCGCCAGGCCGGCGGGGGCCCCGTCGTCGAACTCTTTCCGGCCCCGGCGGCGGCGGGCCGCCCTTGCCTCCCGATCATCGGAGTCGGGATCCTCTGCCTCGCGCCTCGGCGGTCGTTCGGTGGGGGGTGGCACGACGCGGTCGAACAGATCCCCGGCCCCGGACAGGGCCCGACCCGTGGACCGGCCGACCGACACCGCCCGGGCGGTGGCCGAGCGCACCGAGGTGCGGGCGATGACCAGGGCACCCACCCCGGCCACCGCCGCCAGGACGGCGGCCGATCCCCAACCACCGAGGACCGCCCGCAGGGGCTCGGCCGCCAGGCGGCCGACCAGACCGCCGGCGCTGTCTCCCACCGCCCCCGGCGACGCCGGCCCGGCCGCCAACTGAACCAGTCCAGCTCCCGCCAGGGTCTCGATAACCACGCCGGCGGCCAAGCGCGCAGCATGCTCGGGGGGCCGGCGCCACAGGACCAGAATTCCGGTCCCCGCTATCAGCGGGGGCAGGCCGAACCGGCCGACCCCAACCAAGCTCCCAGTGACCCGATCAATGGCCTCCCCGGCGGGGCCGGCTCCCGAGGCGTAGATGGCCAGGGCTGTGACCGCGGCGAGGGCCAGGATCCCCAGGCCCACCACATCGTGGGCGTGTCCCCCCAGAAGTTGGCCCGGCGGTCGGCGGCGACGACCGGCGGTCGCCGATCGCCCCGAACCGGATGATCTGCGAGGAGCCTTTCCCCTGGACGACCCCGTGCGGGACGACCCCGTGCGGGACGACCCTGAGCGCGACGATCCGCCCAACGACGACCGCTGGCTTCCGGACCGGCCCGCGGAGGAGATGAGGGGCGACCCTGTCCGGCCCGATGAACGGGGCTTTCCGGATGAGCCCCGGGCCGAGGTCGACTTCGCCGAGGCCGACCGGCCACCGGTCGACACCGCACCTTTGCCACGCGAACCCGTCGACCGGGAAGTCACAGGAGCCACAGGAGCCACAACGCTAGCGCCCAGGTGGGCCGTCATGTGCCCTCTCCACCCGGGCGTTGGGGTCTCGAACCCGTGGGTGCAAACCCACGAACCTTCAGGCCTCCATCACCACCGGGACGATCATCGGGCGGCGTTTGGTGGTCTCGGCCACGAAGCGGCCCAGGGCCTGGCGGATATGGCGCTTGATGGTCTCGGCATCCACCGGGCCCCCGGGAGGGGCGTCCGCCCGGGATCGAGAAATGGCCTGGACCACCCGGTCCCTGGCCTCGCCCAGCAGAGCCTCGGCCTCGGGCGCGTGCACCCAGCCCCGGGTGATTATCTCGGGGCCGGTCAGCACCTCGGCGGTGGAGGCGTCGACGGTGACCACCACCACCACCACCCCCTCCTCGGCCAGCACCCGCCGGTCGCGCAACACCCCTTGGCCGACATCGCCCACGATTCCGTCGACGAAGAGGAAGCCGGCGGGGACCGACCCGGCGAAGTCCAGACCCTCGTGGGTCAACTCCACCACGTCACCGTCCTCGGCCAGGAGGACCTTGCTCTCAGCCACGCCCATCTCCATGGCAAGGCGGCTGTGGTGGATCAGGTGGCGGAACTCCCCGTGTACGGGGATGAAGTGCTCCGGTCGTGCCACGGTCAACAGAGTCCGCAACTCGCCCGCCTTGGCGTGACCGGTGACATGGACCGAGGCCACCCCGGAGTGGATGATCTCCGCCCCGCGCCGGTGCAGCCCGTCGATCACCCGGTTGACCCCGTACTCGTTTCCGGGGATGGCGTGGGAACTGAGGATCACCAGATCACCCTCACCCACCGTCAGCCACTTGCTCTCGCCTGCGGCCATGAGTGACAGCGCTGACATGGGCTCGCCCTGGGACCCGGTGGAGACCACACACACCTTTTCCGGGGGCAGGTTGGCGACCAACTCGATGTCGACGATGTTCGAGTCCGGGATGCTCAACAGCCCCATGGACCGGGCCAGGGCGACGTTCTTGGCCATGGATCGGCCCAGGGTGGCGATCACCCGGCCGGTGGCAACCGCCGCGTCGGCAATCTGTTGGACCCGGTGGATATGGCTGGCGAAACAGGCCACCACGATGCGCTGGCGGGGGTGGGCGCGGAACAACTCCCGCAACACCTTGCCCACCGATTTCTCGCTCTCGGTGAAACCCTCCTCCTCGGCGTTGGTGGAGTCCGACAGCAACAGGCGGATGCCCGGGTCGGCCCCCAGCGCCCCGATATGGGTGAGGTCGGTCACCCGGCCGTCAACCGGCGTCAGGTCCAGCTTGAAGTCCCCGGAATGCAGGATGATGCCCTGGGCGGTGTGAAAGGCGGTGGCGAACCCGTGGGGCACCGAATGGGTGACGGGGATGAACTCACACTCAAAGGGCCCGACCTGGCGGCGTTCCCCATCGTCGACCACGATGAACTCGGTTCGGCCCAGGAGCCCGGCTTCCTCGATGCGGTTGCGGGCAAGGCCGAGGGTGAGCCTCGAGCCGTAGAGGGGGAACTCCAACTCCCGCAACAAGTAGGACAGCGCCCCCATGTGGTCCTCGTGGCCGTGGGTGACAATGCAGCCGACCACCCGGTCGGCGTTCTGGCGCAAAAAGGTGAAGTCGGGCAGAACCAGGTCGATTCCGAGCATGTCCGGCTCGGGAAACATCAGGCCGCAGTCGAGCAGGACGATCTGGCCGTCCTGCTCGATGCAGGCGCAGTTGCGTCCGATCTCCCCCAGGCCACCCAGAAAGGTGATCCGCACGGGACTGGCGCCAAGTTCTCGCTGGCCCGGGCCGCGCGCTCCGGTCACCAATCCCCTAGCCACCGGCCACCGCTCCTCCGAATCCATTGGTGGCCCCAGCCGCCTGCCCGAGACCGGCGAGCACCTGGCGAGCCTGGTCCTCCAAGCCGTCGGGGGCGGCGCCCAGGGGCAGCCGGCACTGGCCCACCGGCCAGCCCAGCACCCGCATCATGGCCTTGGCCGGGACCGGGTTGGGGGCCGATTCGCTGGCCTCGAAGGCAAAGGACGGTTGCAGGCGCCCATCGGCCTGCCGGGCTCGGGGCAGGTCGCCGGAGGACATGGCCGAGACCATGGCGGCGAGCTCGCCCGCCGCCCAGTGGGAGGCCACGCTGATGACCCCCACCGCCCCCACCGCCAGCAGGGGCAGGGTGAGGTCGTCGTTGCCCGAGTAGATCTCGAAATCGGCCCCGACCGCCGCGGCCAGGCGGGCGGTGGCGGCCACGTCTGCCGCTGCGTCCTTGACACCGACCACGTTTGGAACCTCACGGGCCAGGCGCACCAGAACCTGGTGGCTGACCTTGCGACCGGTGCGGATGGGAATGTCGTAGATCAGGACCGGGAGTTCGGTGGCTTCGGCCACCGCCCGGAAATGGGCCTCGATCCCCGCCTGTGACGGGCGGTTGTAATAGGGGGTGACCGCCAGGCAGCCGGCCGCCCCCAGGTCCCTGGCCTGGCGGGTCAACTCGACCGAATGGGCAGTGTCGTTGGATCCGGTGTTGGCCACCACCGGGACCGTGACCGCTTCGGCCACCGCTGCGATCAGATCCAGGCGCTCCGGGTCGGTCAGCACCGGGCCCTCCCCGGTGGTGCCGGCCACCACCAGGCCGGCGCTGCCGCCGGCCACCAGGTGGCGGGCCAGAGCCGCGGCAGTGTCGAGATCGAGCGAGCCGGCGGCGTCGAACGGGGTCACCATGGCGGTCACCACCGCTCCGAACCTGGTCATCTCACCCGCACCCTATAGGAGCATCCCACCACCGCCCCTCGGGCGGCGCCGTCAACGCCCTCCTCGGGGCGGTCCCGGCCGGGGCGGCCTCAGCGCAGGCAGGGCCCGGTGTCGGCCTGTCCGGGAGGAACCCGCATGACGCTGGCCAGTTCGCTGTCACTCAGGGCGTAGGCCACGCCGGGGTCGTCGGGGGCGATGGCGAAGGCCACCCCCACCACGGCTCCGGTGGTGTCGACCAGGGCTCCGCCGGAGTCGCCAGGGGCCAACTCTGCGGCCAGGACCAGAACCTCCCGCAGGACGGGACCGTTGCCGTAGAGGTCGCGGCCACTCGCGTTGATCCGGGTGTCGATTCGGGCCGGTGACACCTCGACGGCCTCCTGGCCGCCGGGATGCCCAAAGACGGCTCCCTCGCCGGAGATCCGGGCCTCGCCCATGGGCAAGGGTTCGACGTTCAGGTTGGCCACCTCCAAGATGGCCAGGTCCTTGCGGAAGTCGAACACGCTGACCCGCCCGGGCAGGCGTCGGCCGTCGGGGAGCAGGACCTGGGGGCGCTCGACACCGGCCACCACGTGGGCGTTGGTCACCACCCGGCCGGGGGCGGCCACGAAGCCGCTGCCGTCGAGGATCCGCCCACAACTCTCGCCGGTGACCTTGACCGTCGACTCGATGACCCGGCTGACGGTGGGCGGGGAGATGGCCGAGGCGGCCGGAGGGTTGCCGGTGGCCGGGGCGGGGCGAAGCTGGGCGAACACCTCGGGGAAATCCGAATCGGTGACCAGGTCCCTCATGGCCCTGAGGGCTCCGGGGGTGTCGGGGGCCACCCGGTCGATGGTCGTGGCAACAGTGGAGCCGCGCGCCAGGCTGGAAAGGTCGCCCGGGATGTAGGCCAAAGCCGGCAGCAGCAACCACACGACCACCATGACCCCGAAGGCCCCGGCCACCCCCCCGGCCACCCGATCGGCCTGGCGCAGCCCACCCGGGGGCAGGAGCATGCGCAACCGGGCGCCGGCGAACTCGCCCACCGCCGCCCCCAGGGCGGCCACCGTCAGGAAGGCGCCACCAGCCAGCAACAGCCGGATCTGGGGGGCGGGGAGGTCCAGGCGACTGAGCAGGGTGGGAGCGAACCCGGCGGCCACCACCAGGCCAAAGACCCAGCCCACCCATCCGGCCACCCGGGCCAGCAGGCCCACCCGGTAACCGCCCAGTGCGGCCAAACCGGCCACCGCCAGGATCAACAGGTCGAAAAAGTTCATGGCGTCACCGGCACAGTCTTTAGATCCTGGCACGGCGCCTACTACCCTCAGCCGACACTTCAACCACATTGGGCTCAACCACCACAGCCGTCTCCGCGTACTGGCGGCGTCGGACCTGTCAGCCGGTGAACTCGAAGTTGTCGGCTGCAAAATCAACAGACCGGGTCCCGCAGGCAAGAAAGACTCGAACGCCATGAGCGCGATCGCCAACATCATGGGCCGCCAGGTCCTCGACTCCCGGGGCAACCCCACCGTCGAGGTCGACGTCCGCCTGGACTCCGGAGCCTTTGGGCGGGCCATGGTGCCATCGGGGGCGTCCACCGGCCGCCACGAGGCTGTCGAGCGCCGCGATGGCGGGGCCGCCTACGGGGGCAAGGGCGTCACCGGGGCGGTGGAATCGGTCAACATCGAGTTGCGCGAACTGCTCGTCGGGGCCGAGGCCCTGGACCAGCGTGCGGTGGACCTGGCCATGATCGACGCAGACGCCACCCCCAACAAGGCGCGCCTGGGGGCCAACGCCATCCTGGGGGTGTCGCTGGCCGTGGCCCGGGCCGCGGCCGACGAACTGGATCTGCCCCTGTTCCGTTACGTCGGCGGGGTCAATGCGTCGGTTCTCCCGGTGCCGATGCTCAACGTCCTCAACGGTGGGGCGCACGCCGCCAACAACCTCGAGGTCCAGGAACTGATGGTCATGCCTGTGGGCGCGGCTTCTTTCTCCGAGGGGTTGCGCTGGTCGACCGAGACGTACCACGCCCTGGCCGCGGTGTTGGCCAGGCGGGGCCTTGCCACCGCCGTGGGCGACGAGGGCGGGTTCGCCCCGGACCTGGCCAGCAACGAGGCCGGCCTTTCACTGCTGGTGGAGGCCATAGAGACCGCCGGCTATGAGCCGGGCCGGCAGTTGGCCCTGGCCATGGACGTGGCCGCGACCGAGTTGTTCGACGACGGCTATTACCGCCTCGAGGGCCGACGGCTGACGTCGGTGGAGTTGGCCGAGATCATGGCGGGCTGGGTGGAGCGCTACCCGATCGTCTCCATCGAGGACGCAATGGCCGAGGACGACTGGGAAGGGTGGGCAACTCTGACCGAAGCTGTCGGTCCCCGGGTGCAGTTGGTGGGGGACGACCTCTTCGTAACCGCCACCTCCCGCCTCGAGCGCGGGATTGCCACCGGGGTGGCCAACGCCGTCCTGGTCAAGGTCAACCAGGTGGGCACCCTTACCGAGACCCTCGAAACGGTGGACCTGGCGCAGCGCCACCGCTACCGGGCGGTCATGTCGCACCGCTCGGGCGAGACCGAGGACTCAACCATCGCGGACCTCGCCGTTGCCACCAGTTGCGGCCAGATCAAAACCGGCTCGCTCGCCCGCTCTGATCGCCTCGCCAAATACAATCAGCTTCTCCGCATCGAGGAGGAATTGGGGAGCCAGGCGGTTTATGCCGGGCGTTCCATCCTCAAGGTTTAGCCTACCCTGCGCCTTGAATTTGCCGCAGCACGAGGTATTCTCTGTACTTAGTGTTTCTACGGCAAGCATCATCGATGCACCATCCGGCCAGGGCTGTTCTAGCGCTTTTGCTGCTGCTTGCGGCAGCTGTCGCGGCATGGGCCGGTTATCCGCCCTCGCAAGACCCACAACTGCGCATCGAAACCGGCATGCACACGGCGGGCATCTGGCGGCTCAGCGTGTCGGCCGACGGCAAGCTGCTGGCAACTTCCGCCGAAGACAAGACAATCCGGCTTTGGTCGGCGGAGGATGGCCGCCTTCTCCGGACCTTCCGCGTGCCCATCGCATCGGGCGGGGAGGGCAAGCTGTACTCCATCGCCTTGTCCCCGGATGGCCGAATGGTGGCGGCGGCAGGATGGGATGCCTATTACTGGAAGGACTACTGGACGCCCCACGCGGGCCATTACATCTATCTTTTCGATACGGTGAGCGGCTCTCTTATCCGGCGCATAGGGCCAGTGCCGACGGTCGTGAACGACCTTGAATTTTCCGCCGATGGCTTGAGGCTCGCGGCGGCGCTGGCGAGTGCCGGTGGAGGAATCCGGGTCTGGAGCGCGCCTTTCACAACACAGCCCTTCTATGACACCAACTATGCCAACAGCGTCTTTGGCATTGCCTTCGCATTGGATGGTTCGCTCGCCGCGACATCGGATGACGGTTTTGTGCGCCTCTATGGCCCTGACCTTCGGCTTATCGCCAGGAAAGCTGTTT
>JBQTHD010000009.1:0-186165 GCA_052390275.1 Acidimicrobiales bacterium
GCGGGGGGCGGCTCCTACGCGCCGCGCCCCCTCTCTCGCCTTCCCGGTCACCGGTAGCGACCCGCCGCTTGGCCGGCGGCACCGCCCCCCGCCCACGCCCGGTCACGGACATGGACACCGCTATGCCATTACAGATCTGGCTCGCTCTGGTCTGGTCTGGTCTGGTCTAGTCTGAACTCATGACTCAGGTCGTCAACGTCACCGAAGCCAAGGCTCAACTTTCCCGCCTGGTGGACCAGGCGGCCAGCGGGTCCCCAGTGGTGATCGCCAAGGCGGGGAAGCCGTTGGCTGTTCTGACCTCCTACGTCGGCGACACCACTCCCAGGAGGCTCGGGGCCTGGAGGGGTCGGGTCAAGATAGGGACCGACTTTGACCTGCCTCTCGACGACGATTTTCTGACCCTCTTCGAGGGATCGCGACCCTGAGGCTGCTGTTGGATTCTCATGTTCTGATCTGGGCCCTCGCCGACCATGACGAGCTCACCCCGTCGCTGCGATCTGCCCTGGTGGACCCGACCAATGACATCGTTGTCAGTGCCGCTTCGGTTTGGGAGATCCGAATCAAACAGGCCCTGGGTCGGTTGGATGCCCCGCCGGACCTGACCGACGCCATTGCCCAGACCCGGTTCCGGGCCCTACCCATCAGCTTCGAGCACGCCGTGGCCGCTGCCGATCTTCCCCCGCTTCATCGAGACCCGTTCGATCGCATGCTGGTGGCCCAGGCCCAGGCCGAAAACTTGACCCTGGTCACCCGCGACCGGTCACTGGCCGAATACCAGGTCGCCACCCTGTTGCTCTGACGAGCCCGCCGTCCCTCGGGGACGAATGGCGATGGGCTGGCCCCGCCCGTGCCTCCCTGGCCGGGGCCGTTAGCCTGAGCGGGTCGTGGCCGATCCCTGGACCTTCACCGGATCGAGTCCCACCACCGGTGGAGCCGGCGGGGCGGTCACTCTGGTGGAGGGTTCGGCCTTCGCCATCTCCGACGGCGGGGGGGACATGGCCTCCGATGCCGCCCAGGGATTGTTCTTTCGCGACACCCGGTTCTGCTCCGGTCTGGTGCTGCGCATCAATGGTTCTCGGCCCGAGCCTCTGGCGTCGGAGCCCTCCGGGCCCTTCGCCGCCACCTTCGTCCTACGAGCCGCCCCCCGGGCCGGCCGGGCCGACTCCAGCCTTCTGGTCCTTCGATACCGGTGGGTGGGCCGGGGCATGAGGGAGGACATTGTCATTCGCAACTACGGCGAGGAGCCCGCGTTCTGCGCTCTGGAATTGGCGGCCGAGGCCGACTTCGCCAACCTCTTCGCCGTCAAGGAGGGCCGAACTGGCGGCGGAGATCGTCCCGATCCGGCGGTGGTCGGGTCCAGCCTGATCTTTGGCTCCACCCAGGGAGTCGGCACCAAAGGTCTGCGGGTCGCCTTCGCCGAACCGGCGCGTGCCCTGGCCGGGGTCATCCACGCCCAGGTGGTCATCGCCCCGGGCGAGAGTTGGAGCACCTGCCTCCAACTCTCGCCCATCATCGACGGCGAGGAGATCGAGCCCCGCTATCGGTGTGGCCAACCGGTGGCCGAGGCCACTCCGCAGTTGCGCATGGAGGCATGGCGCGCGGCGGTGCCGTCGGTCAGCACCGACTACCGGCCGTTGCGGGCGGTGGTGGCGCGCAGTGCCGAGGACCTGGGGGCGCTGAGGATCTTCGACCCCGACCACCCCGAACGGGCGGTCGTGGCCGCCGGAGCCCCCTGGTTCATGACCCTGTTCGGCCGGGACTCCCTGCTCACCGCCTGGATGGCCCTGCTGGTGGATCAGAATCTGGCCGAAGGGGTCATCCAGACCCTGGCCCGCTTCCAGGGCGAGGCCAGCGACGCCGCCACCGAGGAGGCACCGGGGAAGATCCTCCACGAGATGCGCTTTGGCGAGGCCCCCTCGCTGTCGCTGGGTGGTGGGAGCCGCTACTACGGCTCCGCTGACGCCACCCCGCTGTTCGTGATGCTCCTGGGTGAACTGCGCCGTTGGGGGCTCGCGTCCGAGGTGGTGGAGAGGCTGCTTCCCGCCGCCGACCGGGCCATGGAGTGGATCTGTGGACCGGGCGACGCAGACGGCGACGGTTACGTGGAGTACCGCCGATCGTCGGACCGGGGCCTGGCCAATCAGGGCTGGAAGGACTCCTGGGACGGAATCCGCTTCGCCAACGGCCAACTGGCCCGGCCCCCCATCGCGCTGGCCGAGGTCCAGGGCTACACCTACGGCGCCTACCTGGCCCGGGCCCACTTCGCCGACGAGGCGGGCGACGCCCCGCTGGCCGCGCATTGGCGCCATCGGGCCGCCGACCTGCGCACCGCCTTCAACCGGGACTTCTGGCTCGATGACAAGGGCTGGTTCGCCCTGGGCCTCGACGGGGACAAAAAGCCCATCGACGCCCTGGCCTCCAACATGGGTCACTGCCTGTGGACCGGGATCGTCGACGTGGACAAGGCGGCGGCGGTGGCCGACCGACTGATGTCGCCCGAGATGTGGACCGGGTGGGGCATTCGCACCCTGGCCACGTCCATGGAGGGCTACAACCCGCTCAGCTACCACGTGGGCTCGGTGTGGCCCCATGACAATGCCCTGATCGCGGCCGGCCTCATGCGCTACGGCTTCGTCGACGCAGCCCACCAGGTGATCCGGGGCCTGCTGGAGGCCGCCGCCCGCTTCGACCACCGCCTGCCCGAACTCTTTGGCGGTCTGGGCCGCGACGAGGTCCCATTCTGCGTGCCCTACCCCTCCTCCTGCTCGCCTCAGGCCTGGTCAGCCGCCTCCCCTCTGCTGTTCCTACGAACTCTGCTTCGCCTCGAGCCCTGGGTCCCCCACGGCAAGGTCTGGTTGGCTCCGGCCCTGCCGGAGTGGATGACCCACCTGCGGGTGGAGGGCATTCCCCTGGCCGGTCACCGGGTGACCGTCGAGGTACGGGGGGACCAGGTCGACATCGAAGGCCTGCCCGACGAGATCGAGGTGGTCACCACCCCGCGCCATCCCCTGCCGGCCTGAACGCCTCCCGAACGGACGTTGACCAGCCTCTACCATCGACCCCCATGCTGATTGGCGAGAACCGGGCGGGACGATCGCATGGCCAGGGTCGAGAGGATGACGGTCGAGAGGGTGACTGCCGGTGCTGAGACGAACCAACCTCTGGCGGCGGTCCTCCTCCGCCCTCAAGGGTCGCCTCCCTGGAGTCTGGCAACGGTTGATGACCGACTGGGGCAAGGGCACCGACGTGCTCGAACCATTGACCGTGGCTCGGGACCTTCCTCTGGGTCTGGCTTCGGGCTGGCGAGATCGCAGCCATCTGGCCGATGTCCGTTCGTATGTGATGTTCGTCGGCTATCCGCGCAGCGGCCACAGCATCATCGGGTCGCTGCTCAACGCCCATCCCAACGTCATGGCCGGCCACCGGGTCCGGGTCCTGCGTTACGCCGCCGCCGGATACCCCCGAACGGCGATCCTGGGCATGTCCATGGTCGCCGACCAGCGCTTCGCCCGCATGGGACGGGTGGGGTCCAAGCGCTACGACTACACGGTGCCCGGACAGTGGCAGGGGCGCTTCACAACGCTGATGGTGGTGGGCGACACCAACGTCACCAACCGCTTCCTCCAGCGCCGACCCGAGACGCTGGCCAAACTCCGCCAGATCCTGGGCCTGCCGGTCAAGCTGGTCCACATCGTCCGAAACCCCTACGACAACATCGCCACCATGTCGGTCCGCAACCGCCTCACTCTGGCCGAGGCGGCCGATTCCTACTTCTCCCTGTGCGACGGTTCGGTGGCCATCCGTGCCCTGGTGGAGGCGTCGGACTGGTTCGACCTCCGACACGAGGACGTCATCGGTGACTGCGCCGCCGCCTTGTCCAAGCTCTGCGGCTTCCTTGGGGTTCCCGCTCCCGACGACTACCTCGCCGACTGCACCAACGTCATCTACAGCTCCCCCAATCGCAGCCGAAACCAGGTCGAATGGCCACCGGAGGTGGCCGAATCGGTGGCCTCCCGAATGGCCCAGTACGAGTTCTTGGCCGGCTACCGCTTCGATGACTGACAACCGCCGGGCCGGCGGGTGCCACGCCCCGTGAGCAACGATCTGGCCTTCTTCGCTTCTCTGCCGTTCGTCCATGCCCGCACCGCCCTGGCCGCGCGCCAGCGGCGGGCCGACTTCGACCAGGTACGCGGTTACGTGATGTTCGTCGGTCATCCCCGCAGCGGGAGCACCCTGGTGGGTTCGCTGCTCAACGCCCACCCCGACGCAGTGATCGGCCATGAGCTAAACGCCCTGCGCTATGTGCGCGGGCGCCTGGGCCGCGATCAGCTCTATCAACTGATCTGCGAGAGCGACCGCACCTTCACCGCCGAATCAGCGAGCAAGACCCGTACCGGCTATGCCTTTGCCGTCGAGGGAATGTGGCAGGGTCGTCATCGTAAGATGACGATTATCGGCGACAAGCGAGCCGGAACCTCCACCCGGGCGCTGGGCGCCAGGCCGGCCCTGCTGGATCGACTGCGAACAGTGGTGGGAGTGCCGGTCACCCTTGTCCATGTGGTCCGCAACCCCTGGGACAACATCGCCACCATCGCCAAGCGCTCCGACCGGGCCCTCGCCGAAGTCACCCGGGACTATTTCAAGCGGGCCGCCACAGTGGCCACCCTCGAATCGCGCTGCGACCCCCCGGGGCTGACGATGTCGCGTGTCCATCACGAGTCGCTCATCGACGACGCCTCCTCGGCGCTGTCCGGGCTGTGTCGAGACGTCGGCCTGGAGCCCGAAGCCGACTACCTGGCCGCGTGTTCTGCCATCGTCTACCGGTCCCCGCACCAGAGTCGACATGAAGCCACCTGGCCCGACGGGCTGGCCGAGGAGATCTCTGAGCGGGCTGGAGCCCTTCCCTTCCTCTCCCACTACCGCTTCGACGAGTAGGGACACCTCAACAGATGGAGTCGGTCAACCAATCGGATGAGTCCGACACCGGGGCCAGCCCGGCGGGTGCCCAGGCGGCCGCCGAGGTGATGGCCCGCCTATCGCCCCCGGCGGAGGTCCGCCGGGTCATGGAGACCGACTGCGGCTTCGACCCGCGGCAGTGGGTCGACCTGGCCACCGTCGGCTGCCTGGGGCGGCAACTGGGGCTCGGCCGTCACGCCGCCGCGAACAGCGCAACCCATGGCGCTGGCGGGCACCAGGGCGGCCACTTGAGGGACTTCCGGGCGGCGGCCGCCCTCTTGGAGGAAGCGGGCGCACACCTGTTCTGTGGGCCATTGCTGTCAACCCTGGTAGCCACCGCCGTGCTGGCCGAATGCCTGGATCGAATCGAGTCTCCGGACCGGCTCGAACGTCCCGGCCGGCTGAAGTCTCCAGACCGGGGCCCTTCGTGGGACGGCATCTCTCCTCGGCAGGAGTGCACGGGGCATCAATACGCCGGCCAAGGTCCGGGTGGGACGGGTTCGCTCGGCCCGGCTGATATCGCCGACCTGGTTGGGGCTATGGCCGCCGGGGAGCGAATCCTGGGCCTGGCGGTGGCCGAGGACCCGGGCAGCTGGGATCCCCATGCCATTACCACCAAGGCATTGCCTTGCGACCCAGGATGGCGGATCCGGGGCCACAAGAGCTACGTCATCGATGGAGGCATCGCCGACAGTTTTCTGGTAGCTGCCCGGAGCGATGGCGGCGTCGGTTTGTTCCTGGTCGACGGCCACGAAGGCGGCCTCACCCACACCGCCCTGGCCACCGTCGATCTGACCCGTCGCCAGGCTCGCCTGGAGTTCGACGATGCCCCCGCCTTGTTGGTACCCGGTGCCCGCCTGGATCGCCTCCTCGACATCGCATGGGTGGCCCTGGCTGCCGAGTCGGTGGGCGGGGCGCGCCGGTGTCTCGAGTTGACCGTGGCCCACTCCCGACAGCGAGTTCAGTTCGGCCAACCCATCGGCACCTTCCAGGCGGTCTCCCACAGATGCGCTGAGATGCTGGTGGACCTGGAGTGCGCCAAGGCCGCCACCGACGAGGCGGTTGCCAGCCTCTTCGGTCCCCCCCTTTCGGCGCAACTGGCGCCGGCGGCGAAGGTGGCCGCCACCGAAAGCTTTGCCCGAGCCGCGGCGTCGGCCATCCAGATCCACGGGGGTACGGGGTTCACCTGGGACTGCGACGTTCAGTTGTATTACAAGCGGGCCCGAGCGTCTCAGCTACTGCTGGGTAGCCCGGAGCAGTTGCGCGAGACCCTGGCCAGCCGGCTTGGCTGGGCCGCGGCGGTCGGCGTCCCAGGCGTCGGCGTCCCAGCCGTCGGCGTCGCCGCCGTCGCCGTCCCCGATGTCGGCCGCCAGGGGGCCCACCGCTTGCCGCCGACTGATTCCGGAGCCGGGCCATGACGATTATCTGGGCGGCGCTGGCCCTGGCCGTTATCTTCGCCATCGCCGCCGCCGTCATCGGCACCGAAGCCCGGCGGCTGGCCACCAAGTTGCCGGAGCGAACCTACAACTCCGAGGAGGCCCTGGCTTGGGTGTGTGAGCGCCTCGAGGCGGAGGTGACCGCCCAGTTGAGCTACGACGACGTCCGAAGCATCCTGGGATGGCACCTGGAGTTCTTCCGGGTCAAAGGGGTGTCCTCCAATGGCTCCGGTCCCCACGTCGAAGGGCCGGTGGTGGTCTCCGCCGCCGAGACGATTGCCTTCGTCATGGGGCAGGCCGAGCGGGCCGGAACCGAGGTGACCCCGGCTCAGGTCGGGGCGGTGCTCGAAGCCCAGATGGCGTTCCTAATGACCATCGGTGCCGTCGACCCAGTGGCCGAACCCGAGGACCGAACTCCTCAAGATTGACGTCCCGCCGACCGGCTCCGTGTGCTTTGATTTCCCCACCAGAGAAAGGAGGTGGTCCAACTGAGTTCAAGACCTGATGGGACCCTGGAGGTGGCTGTCCGCTAGCCGGCAGCTGGACCGGCGGGCGAATCTCGCTCAGCCACCGTCGGAGCCGACGACCGGGAGTGGTCCCACCCGGAGCATCTCGTTGCCCGACCCTTTTCCAGTTGAATGGTTCAACGCAACAGGGGGCGCTTGGCGCCCCCTGTTCGCGCCGGCCCGCGCGAAAGGCGCTGCCCGATGCCGAATGAGTCCGTACCCGTGCCGTCGGTGGTTCCCGAGCCGACGGGCATCCGAATCGCCGACATCACTCTGGTTGGCTGCCTCCACCCGCCGCCGGGCGGAATCCGAAGGTCATCGCCGTCTCGTCCGGGGCCGCCTGGGCTCGTCCTGGGCCACGGGTTTCCCCGGGGGCGGGGTTCGGCCGCCCACTGTGGGCGCAGCTACCCCGAATTGGGGGAACGGCTGGCGACAGAAACCGGGTGGGTGGTGCTCACCTTCAACCACCGGGGGACCGGAGAGTCCTCCGGCCAGTTCTCCGTCCGAGGGTGGATCGAAGATCTCCTGGCCGCTGCCGGCCACCTGCGCGAACAGAGGACCGACGGCGTCTGGATGGCGGGAGCGGGTACGGGCGGCGCTCTGGCTTTGTGCGCAGCGGCCGAGGATCCAGACGTTTCCGGGGTGGCGACCCTGGGAGCCCCGGCCGATTTCGGTACCTGGGAGGCAGATCCGAACGGGCTCCTAACCGCGGCCCGTGACAGCGGCGCCATTAGCGACCCGGACTACCCGGCCGACCTGGCCTCCTGGTCGGCGGAGATAGCCCGGGCCAGGCCCTTGGGCGCGGCGGCCAAAATGAACGGCCGACCCATGCTTGTGATCCATGGGGACTCCGACGACTCTGTGCCCACCCCCGATGCCCGTGCCCTGGCCGATACGGGAGGCGCCAGCGCAGAGCTGAGGATCGTCAATGGAGGTGGACACCTGCTACGCCACGATCCCCGAGCGGTGGCGGTGCTCATGGGCTGGATGAACCGCCACTACAGCATCGACTGAGGTCGGGGTGGGGCCGGACCTTGCCCTCGCCTGGCAGTAGGTTCATTGATCCCGGAGGGATGGCAGAGCGGCCGAATGCGAGGCTCTTGAAAAGCCTTGAGCGAGAGCTCCGTGGGTTCAAATCCCACTCCCTCCGCCACTTCTCCCGGCCAACCGGCCGCGGATGGTCAGTTGCTGCGGACTCCTTTCGGCCGCGGCGGCTTACCCGTGTAGGGCCAGCCGTGCCAGACTCTGCGGCGCTCAACTGGGAGAGATGACCGAGAGGCCGAAGGTGCTCGCCTGCTAAGCGAGTGGGTGCCGCAAGGTGCCCCGAGGGTTCGAATCCCTCTCTCTCCGCTTGACAACGTCATGATGCGCCTGAAGACGTCAGAATCCTTCTCGTCGTGTTTGCCGGCAGCGTCAACTTGGTCGTTGACCCGTACTTGCAGGGTCGGACCCAGAGACCGTCTCCTTCGGGCCGCGAAGCAATGAACTTGGAGCTGGCGTCGTTGGCGCTTGTGGGTGCCAGGATCGGCTGGTGACAATGCGGTCGGTGGGCGCTCAGGCCAAGGTTCTCGATCGCGTCCGGGCCCTGCTGGCCAAGGCCGAGTCCACTACCTTCGAGGCCGAGGCTCAAGCGTTCACAGCCAAGGCCCAGGAACTGATGACCCTCTATGCCCTCGACGACGCTCTCCTGGAGGCCAATGCCGGGGGGCAGGCCCGGCCCGGATGCCGGCAGGTGGCGGTGAACCATCCCTACGCCGGGGCCAAGGCGGTGCTTCTCAGCGAGGTGGCCACGGCCAATCGCTGCAAAGCGGTCTGGTCCTCGGCTGTGCAATCGGCCTCCGTGATCGGCTTCGACGCCGACCTGGCATTCGTGGACATTCTCTACACGTCGCTGCTGGTCCAGGCCACGGCGGCGATGACCGCAGCCGGGTCCCAGAGCGATCCCTGGGGCAGGCCCCGGACCCGGTCGTTTCGCCAGGCCTTCCTCACCGCCTTCGCCAGCCGAATCGGTCAACGGCTGCGCGAGTCCGATGCCGCCGCCACCGAGGCCGCGGCGGCCGAGGCCGGCCCTGGCCTCCTGCCGGTCCTGGTCGCCCGGTGCCAGGCCGTCGAGCGGGCCTGCGAGGACGCCTTCCCCGGCCTGCGGCGGCGGACAGTGACCGCCAGCAACGCGAGCGGCTGGACTGCGGGGGTCCAGGCGGCCGACCTGTCACGTCTCGCCACCCGGTCCCAAATGTCCCCCGGCGGCACACGAGACTGAGTCCCAGCCCCCGCCGGACCGGGCAACAACCCATATCCATCCGTAGGCGACGGGACGAGCGGGTTAGCATCACAGCGCCGGCGCTCGTAGCTCAACGGATAGAGCATCTGACTACGGATCAGAAGGTTGGGGGTTCGATTCCCTCCGAGCGCGCTGAGCAAAGTCCTGGTCACAGGGTTGGGGAGTGTGGCCGAGTTGGTCCGAGGTCGGTTCCTCTACCGGTTTCTCTACCGAACGTTCCGGCACCACCGGCGATGGAGCGATCTGGAGCGGCACCGATTGGCATCCTGGCTGCCGATCGCGGGTCGCAGTTGAGGGGTTGCGGGGCACAATGGTGCTTGTGGATCGTGACCTTCGAGACTGGCTCCGCAGCTTGGCCGTGCATCACCACGATGATGATCCCGTGGCCGTCCGCGGACAGTTGAGCGATGAGGGCGCCGCGTACCTTGAGCGGATCGCTCGGGATGGCACCCTGTCGGCGGCACTGGCGGAGATCGCTGCGACCGAACCACAGCTCGCCGACTGAGTTCGGCACGGCGTGATCCTGGTCGACGAGTACTTCGCGCTTCCGGCGTTGGTTGGCCATCCTCCCGCTGAGCTCGCTGGCGACGTTCTGGCGCTCACGTACAGCCGTGCGTACCGCTTGACGAGGGCGCTGCTCGACCCTGGCCCGGGCCGGTTGGCGACCCGTGGCCGGTTCACCCGGCTGGTCGAGGCCTTGAGCCCGGCCGATCAACTGAAGCTGCATGAGCGCCTCGCCGACCCGGATCCGGCAGCGCTGGCGATCGTTGACCCACGACCGCTGATACGGACCGCTGGCGCGATCCAGAACACGTACGCGGTGTCGCTGCTCCCGGCGGAGACGCTGGCGGCGGCAGTGACGAACGATTGGCCGATCCGCTTCGCGGCGGCCGAGAGTGCGCCGGAGTCGGTGCGGCGTGCGGCGGTTGAGCTCGGGTTGAACCTGGCCACGATTACGTAAGGGGGAGCGATGGGGTCGGTGCATCAGCTGCAGGTGCCTCACGTCAGCCCGACAGACAGGGCCACTCCCGAAGGTGTTCGATCTGCTCGTAGTCCATGGTCGCTCTGAATGGGCCGGGCGAC
Organism: Acidimicrobiales bacterium; assembly: GCA_052390275.1. Taxonomy (GTDB): domain Bacteria; phylum Actinomycetota; class Acidimicrobiia; order Acidimicrobiales; family AC-14; genus JBQTHD01. Next base: position 10,263 of record JBQTHD010000009.1, read on the forward strand.
GAAGCTCGTTCTGCCGACGAAGGCTGCGGCAGAGGCGTGACCACGATCTCCAGGTCAGTCTTCCGCATCGCCGCTGGATCCGAACGAGGGATCAGGGATGCGGCGGATCCCGGATCGACTGGTCTGTCGGTGGCGGGGTGGCAGGTGCGAGCGGCCGAGCGACCACTCGCCGAGGGTCTCGTTGCCGAGGGATCGGATGGCGGGCCAGAGGTCCTCGCCTTTGAGGCCGGAGCTCGGTGGGTCGATCCCGAGCTCGTCGAGATCTTCCTCGATCTCGTCGATGGCGGTGCGGGTCTTCACGGCGAGGGTGCGAGTCGTCCCGGTCTCTGCTGTGGACTCGACGCTCACCAGCTGTAGGGCGACGCTGAACATGGCGATCCAGTTCGGTGTGACGGCCGGCATCGACCCGACGAAGGTCTCGAGGTCGGCCCGCTTCGCCAGGGAGTAGTAGAAGCGGTTACCCATCGGCCTGACGCTCAGCACGCCTGCATGTGCGAGGGCCTCGCATTCGTCGGCGGTGTTTCGCTTGGTGTAGTTGGTGGCTGCGCTGATGGACGCGACGCTCGAGCGGCCGTCCTCCTGGGAGAGGAAGTAGCGCAGGATCTCGGTGCGGGCACCGATGCCGAACATGGCCCGGAGCCGGAGCCAGGCCATCGACGGCCTATCGAGCTGCGGTGCCGAAGACCGCCCCGTCACCGTGAACCGACGCGGCTCGGTGGAGTACGGCCAGACGACACTGGCGTGCTCGCCCACCGTCGCGGCGAAGGCCCCGAACGCGCCTCGCACCGCAGGAGGCTGGTCCCGGACGAGGTTCTTGAGCCGCGTCTTGGAGACGTATCGCCAGTTCCGCACGCACCAGTCAGTGGCTTCGTCGCGCAGCCGCGCGTCTTCGTCGCCAAGGAAGGCGGTGAAGACGATCAGCGGTTCGGGGTCGATCGCCCAGTCGCGGTGGGTCTCGGCCCAGCCCGATACGCCGAGCTCCACCCACGCACCCCAGGCCAGCGCGGCCGCCTGCTCGGCGAACGTTGCGGCAGGACGGCGACGGACGCGCCTAGAGGTCGTCATCGCCGACCTCCACGTCGAAGAGTGCCAGCGCCCCCCGCAGCTCATCCAGGAACCCGACGGAAGGGTCGTGGGTGCGGGTCCATCGGGCCGCTGTCAGGAGCTCGTCCCGGGAGGGGGTCAGCGCACGGCGATCGCCCATGTGCTTGCTGCGCGGGCCCTGGTCGACCAAGGCGTAGAGCTTGAAGCAGACCAGGTCCTCGCGCGCCGGGAGGTGGATCTCGAGCGATCCGTACCGAAGGACCGTCACGCGGCCAGCCGTCCCCTGCGGCAGTCCGAAGTCGAGCAACCCGGCCGGTCCTGCGTTCAGCCACCGATCGCCGATGCCCAGCGCTCGGCCGACCTCGCCGACCGCATCGCGGAGGAACTGGGGTAGCTCCTCCGCCTTGGCGTAGCCAGCGGGTGCAGCCAGACCTACGACGTCGACGTCGGCCGTCGGTCGGTCGATGTAGCCGAGGAGCAGGAGGCTGCTGCCTCCGATCACGAGCAGTCCGACTTCTTGGCCGCGCTCGGCGAGGAGCTCGCCCAATGTCTCGAGTGCGTCCTCCAGACGATCCTGCTCCATGATCGCGAGGGTAACATGCGCGTAACGAGAGATCTAAACTCGCGATAAGTCACCGCTGTTTGGCGGCCACCTTCCAATGGATTCTCCAATGGATCCACGGCGGGTCTGCTCCTGCTCCCAGTCGATCTGGAGTCCCTCGCCGATCACACCTTCACGATCCTCGAAGGCGGCTTCGTGCTCGCCCGCGCCACCGGCGAGCCGCTCAAGCTACGGCACCGGCTCCGTCACCTGCGGGCCTACCTCACCCTGCTCCTCCGACCCGATGACGCGGCTGTTCCCTCCCCCGCCAGCTCAGCCCACGCTGGGCGAAGCCACGGACGGGGGCTCATGAAGGGTGACCTCGGCCGCGAGCGCCCCGATCGACGGTCGCGGGTGGGCTCGCGGGTCGCCCGGTAGGCGACCACGTCGGCGAGCCGTATGTGGCGGTGGGTACTTTCCGGCAGCCGCTCCGACGGCGTCGTCCCGTTGTCGAGGAGCCGCACGTAGCGGAGATCGATTCGCCGGGAGCGGGATGCCTGATCGCCTACTTGCGGACCGGGCTACTGAAGCCCGTTGACCGCCTGTCTCGACTCCTGGGGTGACGCCGGCTCTCGCATCGGGACCGAAGTCGGTGTCACCGGGCCTGCGGCCGACTACTCGTCGGCAAGGACGGCGAGTACCTGCTCCGCCCGCCAGCGCAACTGGCCGCGGGGGCCGCGGGGGGCTTGGGTGAGGATGCCCAGGTTGGCTAGCTGACGGAGGGCCTTCAGGGAGGCTGGGCGGCTCACACCGAGACGAGTTTCTACCGTGCGCGCAGTGAGAATCGGTTGCCCGATGGCCAGTTCGGCCACTTGATTGGCGATACCTCGGGTCGTTGCTCGCACCCTCGACAGGTACTGGTCGTGCAGGTCGGTCAGCCGCTGCGCACGGGCAAGTGCATCGGTCGCCTGGATGCGGACGCCGTCGAGGAACAGCGCCAGCCACCCTTCGGGGTCTCCCCGTTCCCGCACCGACGCCAGGGCCTCGGAGTACTCATTCCCATGGCGCTCGAAATAGGGGGATAGGCCGAGAAGCGGATCGGGCAGTCGCTCCCGAAGGGTCAGGAACATGACAATGAGAAGCCGCCCCAGCGTGGCGTTCCCGTGAAGGAACGGGTGAATCGTTTCGAACTGGTATTGCAGAAGTGCGGCCTGGACCAGCGGAGGAAGGACGGGGTCTTCCTCGATGAACCGCTCGAGGTCGTCCAGAAGATCGCCGATGGCACTGGGGGGTGGGGGAACGAAAGTCGCCGTCTCGATGGTGGCCCCCGGTGGACCGATCCAGTTTTGGGTCGTTCGCAGTTCGCCCGGCTGGCGATCCTGGCCGGATGCGCCGGCAACGACCGCCGAGTGGATCTCCCGGATCAACGCGACACTCACCGACAGGGTCGGCAGTTCCCTCAGCCCCGCCGTCATGGCCTCGACGCAATTGGCGGCTTCGGTGACGTCGGCCCCTGCGGGTTGGCCGCTCGCCTCGACTTCGAACAGGCCGGCCAGAGACGCTTGGTTACCTTCGATCCGGGTCGAGGCCACCGCCTCCCGTCGGAGGAAGGGATGCACCAGCAGGTGCGACGCCCGGAGCAGGCGACCCGCGGCAGCCAGGCGGCCCAGTGCGGCTTCCGCGTCGGCCAGTCGAAGAAGGTTCGCCCCGCTGAAAGGCACGCTGCGCGGGATCGGGTTGGGGATGTAGGCCAGGTAGCGGTGGCGACCGGCGGTGCGCCGAATCGATCCGAACGCCGTGTCCGGATAGCGCTGCGGGTCCATCGGACCAACGTAGCGTTGACCAACAACGAAATCTGGTTTTGGTTAACCCTCAGTGGCGCATCCGCAGCACTTTCACCCTCCGAGGCCTGCTGGTCACGGGCGCTTGTGACGCTGAGCCTCCCTGGTCATCCGTCCGAACCGGCGGGCCTCCATGCGCCGGGCTCGCTCGTCGGCTCGGAGTAAAGCGGAGCGAGCCTCGCGATCCATGGCCTTCCACGCCTCGAAGCGACCCGCGGGCAGGTCTCCCGTGAGCACCGCCTCCTGGACTGCACAGCCAGGCTCTTCCTGGTGGGCACAGTCCCGGAATCGGCATCGACAAGCGAACTCGTCGATCTCGGAAAACGTCTGACCGACGGCCTCCGGCGTGCCCACCAGTCCCACGGCCCGCAAACCCGGCGTGTCGATCACGCAGCCTCCGGTCGGCAACAGGTGGAGTTGGCGGAAGGTGGTGGTGTGTCGGCCCTTGGAGTCCCCGGAACGGACCTGGCCGGTAGCGGCGACGTCCGCTCCGCAAAGGACATTGATCAGTGTCGACTTTCCAGCGCCGGACTCACCCAGGACCACGACCGTTCGATCCTTTGTCAACGCGTGTAGATCATCCAGTCCCTGACCACCGTGGGCGGAGGTGAGCAGGACGTCAACCCCTGGGCTGGCCGTCGCGAGCGAGTCGCGCACATCCTCGGCGTCGACCGCCATGTCTGCCTTGGACAGAACCACCGCGGGGACTGCGCCGGAGTCCCAGGCCAGGGTTATCGCCCGTTGCACCCGGCCGTGTTTGAGGGGCCGGTCGAGTCCGGCCACCACCACCACGACGTCGACGTTGGCCGCCAGGAGTTGCTGGCCTTTGCCCTCTGAGTCGAGGCGACGAAGCAGGGACGATCGGGCCACGACCGCCATCACCGTCTCAGCCGACTCCTGGCCACCGCCGATAGCAACCCAATCGCCGACCGTCACGGGCTCGAGACCCCGGCCCATAGCGACATGGCCCACCCCGTGCTCCTGCGCCACCATCAGGGCGCTGGAGTCATGGCGGAGCACGCGGCCGGCGGTTGTGCCCGGCGGCGCACAGGACCTGAACAGCGCTACCCAACGCTCATTCCATCCGTAGGGCGCGAGAGAACCCGATTCCATCAAATCTCCTCGTCGAAGGGGGGGCGGGGCGTCGAGCCCCGGGAGTAAAAGCAGCGCAGGCAGAAGTCACTGCGAGGGACAACGCGTCAGGCGCGTCCCCAGGAGGGCGTGGTGGGGGTGGTCATCACGGCATCCTCCTCTCCTCGACGGGCGGTGCCAGCACCGTACCAGCAAGGTCCGGTGCGATATCGCCGCCTCTGGCTTTCACAGAGGAGCCCCTCCTGCCCAGCATTGGTCGTCCTCCGTTTGGGGCAGAGACCCTCCGGATGGCCGTGCGAGCCCAAACCAAACCTCGAATCCTCGCTCGACGTGACCCAGGGCTTTACGCCGGTCTCCAGATCCAGCCGTCGGAAGACTGGCTCGATAGCGCGACTGCGGCGGAGCCGGTCCACACCGCCGCCCCTCCGAACGTTCTGAACCGGGCGTCCGACCGGGTGGCGAAGCGACGGGACGACGGGTACCACGCCGTGAGGCCGCCGTTGCCCCCTATCAGGAGCTGTTCACCCGTCCACAGCGCGACCGGCGGATACGACCGGATCTCGATCGTCACCACCCCGGTGGCGCCCCGGGCCGTCTCGGCCACCTGGTTCCACTCGACACCGGTCCACAAGTAGGCACGGAGCGGCTCATTGAGGCCCTCGAGGGTCACCGCGGACAGAGTGCCGTTGCGGGCGACGGCGAGCGCCATCCACTCGGTGTCGATCGGGCGGGCGATCTCGTCCCACGCCAGCCGGCCCCGGTCGAACGCGACGACGGGCCAACTGGTCTTCTCCTGGTGGCCGGCCGTGAGCGCCCGCGGACCCGTGGCCAGCAGCCGCTTCCCGTCCCAGACCGTGCCCAGAACCGTCACCGGTGCGGGCACAACCGTCCAGCTGTTCCGTTCGAGATCTAGCCAGAGGCTGACCGGATCGGCGGGCAACATCTGGCTCCTGCCGCCAGCGATGAGCACGCCTCCTTCGTAAACCACTGCCCGCGGTGCCATCAGGCCCACCGGCGCCGGCGGCAGCTCCCGCCAGGTCCCGGACGCAGGATCGAAGGCGACGCCGCCCGGGTCGAAGTCGAACGCCCGGCTGTTGGTGGAGCCACCCCAGATGATTGCCTCCTCACCGGTCCATACTGCGGCTGCGTCGAACCGAGCTTTTCCAGGTGCCGGTGCGATGTCCTGCCACGCGCCGGACCGGGGGTCGTAAATGCTGCCCGAGTCGGCCGACAGGCCCCGCCCGCCCCAAATCAGGACCCGCCCGTCACCGAGGGCGACAGTGGCTGCCTGCGACCGGAAGCCCAGTGGTCCGTGAAGTGCCTGGACCGATCCTCTGAGAGCTCCGGTGTGCCGCCAGTCGTTCACCGCTCGACGGAAGCGGTCCTGGGGAGCGATGACGAGAAGGAACAGCGCCGCCAGAACGACGCATCCGACTGCCAGCTGCCGGCGGAGCGAGGGCCCGGGTACGAGTCTCGGAGAGGAGCTCCGCGGTCGGGGGATCAGCCTCGTCGGTGTGCTTTCGGGCCTTCATCTGTTCTATTGTTCTAGTACATGAGAACATTTGGCAAGCCGGCCGGCGGGTGAGCCTCCTGAGAGGAGGCAAGACCGACCCGAGTGCCGACGCCGCCTGGCTGACCGGGAAGAGCTCGTCGAGCGCCGCCGCCGTAGCGCTCATCGCTCGCTATCTGAGTCGGGTACGCCAGCATCGGTACAACGGAGCGGTCCTCGGCGGGGGGCTGGCGTTGCTGCACAGCGTCACCTACGAGCAGAACATCTCGATCGGAATAGGGAGCGGCTCGCCCCTCGGCGACCTCCTCTTCGGCAGCCTGGCCGGCCTCTTGGTCGGCTCGGTCCTGGCCGAGACATGGCGCATCAGACGCCGCCGCCGGGTGCGCCAGGCGGAGATCAGCGTCCGGTCCCCCGAAGCGGAGGCGAAGTCCCTTCGGGTCCCGGTCGCCGTCCTCACCATCTTCACCGTCCTGCTGGCGCTCGCCTCCCGACGAGCCTGGCCGACCGGCATGGCCGCCGCCAGCCTGTTGCTGCTGGTCGTCCATCGCCTCGTGCTGCGAGCGGTCGCGGAGAGAGGCCGGCCGGCCCTGCCCGAGGACTTGCGCGACGCAGACGACGCCATCCGAGCCTTCGCGGGGCGAAGGCTCGGTATCGAGACCTTCGCCACCGCCATGCTCCTCGCCGGTTGGCAGTTCGCCAGTGTGGATCTTCCCGTGCCGAGGCCCCTGGGCGTGGCGTCGCTAGTCGGATCGGTTGTCGCCACGATCGTGCTCGTCCACCGCAGCCGTCCGTGGCCTCCGCGAGGCTCGCGTCGAGCGCCGTTACCTACCGCCGCCTGACGTGCTCGTTTCCGTGGACACAGCCTCGCCTGTGCCGGTGTACGAGCAGCTGCGCCGGCAGCTCCAGCGCCTGATCGCCAGCGGCCTGTTGCCTGTCGGCACGCGCCTTCCCACCATCCGGCAGCTCGCCGCTGACCTGGGCCTCGCCTCGGCGACGGTGAGCAGGGTCTACGAGCTCCTCGCCAACGACGGCTGGGTAGTCGGAGCCGGCCGCCGGGGCACGGTCGTGCAGAGCAGGGAGCCCGAGCCCGAGCCCGATGTCGAGGTAGCTCAGGCGGTGCATGACCTGGTGCTCCTGGCCCGCCAGGCCGGCTTGACAGCTGCCGCCGTCAGAGGCCTCCTCGATGAGGCTTTTGAGCGCCCTTAGCCAGGCCGCATCTCCTAACTAAGCAGCAGGTCCGTCGGTTTCAGGTTGCTGCCACCGCCATCTCCTCTAGCGGCTTCTCTCCGCGACGCTATTCGGCGACGACCTCGGGTCCGAGGCGGCAGACTGCGGCCGTGGAGCTGAGGGTCCGTAGGGGAAGCGATCTCGATGCGTGCGAGCAGCTCGCGCATGTAGTGCACACGGCCGACGGTTACCCGCCGCGCTGCGCCGATGACCTGCGCGGTTTCGTCTCAGCAGGCGATGGGCTCGGTGCCTGGGTCGTTGAGTCGGAGAAGGGCATCATCGGGCACGTGGCGCTCCTGCCGCGTAGTTCTTCCGCCGTAATGGCGGTCGGTGCCGCCGCTACGCGACGGCCACCAGAGCGCCTCTGCGTCGTCGCCCGGCTCTTCGTAGCGCCGACCGAACGGAAGGCCGGGATCGGCAGATCTCTCCTCGCGGTTGCTGCCGACGCTGGCCATGCCAGAGGGCTCTGGCCGATCCTCGATGTGGCCTCCCATTTCGACAACGCCATTCGACTCTATGAACGGGCCGGCTGGACCTACGCCGGGCAGGTGACCGTCGACTTCCGAGGCGAGCCGCCGCTGAAGGAGCTGGTCTTCATCGGTCCAGATCCGGGAAGCGCGGGGGAGTCCACGACCGCCGATTCGACGGTGCGGTTATGCGATACCTCGGCCGAGGGGCATCCGCGCCGCCGCATCCTGACGACGCCGACGTAGGGACTGTTCGTCGACGATATGGGGACGCTGCGCCCCAATTGCTTCGCCCGACGAATTGCATGATCGCGACTCGCGGGTATTACGTACCGCAGGCTCACCCACCGGGCCAGAAAGTCGAGTGATACTCCACACTCGGTGATTTTCAGGCCGCTGACCTGCTCGTTTGGCGTATCGCGGTGTGTGGGAGTTGTGTCGGAAGGGGGACTTGAACCCCCACGCCCTTGCGGGCACCAGCTCCTTAAGCTGGCGCGTCTGCCTATTCCGCCATTCCGACGTGGTGGGTGACTCTACCGGCCGAGTGCTCAGATCCGCAGCGAGAGAGTGACGGTGGTGAAGGCGAACACGACCACGGCCACGATGGTGATGCGGTCGAGGTTGCGCTCAACCACCGTCGAACCGCCGGCCATACCCCCGGATCCGCCCCCGAACATGTCCGACAGGCCGCCCCCCCGCCCGCTGTGGAGCAGGACGAGAAGGACCAGAAGCAGGGAGATGATCACGTGGACAACGACCACGGCGATGGTCAACACGGCGGCGATTCTAGGCGCTCCTGGCCGCCGCTTCCCTCCCGAGGCCTGCTCGAGAACGCCGGACAGGTGGACGGCAATGGGCGGGGGTGGTGTCGTGCCGGCGAGAGTCCTGGAGATCACCGCCTGGATGACCTCCCTCCGGCGGTTGATCATCGATGACCGCCCTCCGGCGGTTGATCATCAAGGACCGCGAATCTCCTCGAAACCAGCAGCCGAGAAATAGCCGTCGAAGGCGAGCGCTCGGCGGGATCGCATCGAACGCATCAGGGCGAAGCTCGTGGAGTCGACAAAGGAGTACTCACGCTCGTCATGTCGTCTCAGCCAGCGCCATGCTTCCACCTCGGTCTCGGGTAACACGGTGCTCAGGATCACCCTGGTCGATCGATCGAGGCGGTCCAGAAACTCGACGGCGGCGGCGTGGCCTCCTCGGCGCCGCAGGTAGGTCCAAGTCTCGCCCCTGACGTGGTTTGAGGTGAACAGAGAGGAGTCGCCGTGGATTTCCAGAAGCGACCTGGCCTCGGCGTGGTGACGATCCCGGCTGACCGCGAGGGCCACCCAGAAGGACGTGTCGACGAAGATCAAGGGCGATAAACGACCTCGTCGACGCCGGCTGGGTCGGCGTCGACGGAACCCACCAACCCCCAAAGGGGATCCGAGTGCAACGGCGGAAGGGGCCGGAGCCGCTCACCGACGTACCGGCGGATCAGAGCCGCCTTCGATGTCGATTCCCGTGCGGCTTGACGGTCCAGAGCCGCGTCAAGTTCCTCTTCGATCATTATCTGTAGGCGCTTCACGAAACTGAGGCTACGTCATGATGCATGTGTTGGTGTAACGCACCGACTGGAAACGAGGCTGTCAGCAGACGGGAGCGGGCACCCAGTTAGCGTCAGCGCCATCGTTGGAATCGTGGAGATATGAGGGTCCTGCGGATCATCGCTCGGATGAACGTCGGCGGGCCGGCCCTGCAGGTCGAGACCCTCCAGCGAGGGTTGGCGACCCATGGGATCGAGTCGCGGCTGCTGGTGGGCCAGGTCGGGCCCGGGGAGGAGGAGTGGGCCAACCTGCGCTCCTCCAATCAGGATCTGGTGGCCAGGGTGGTCCCCGGATTGGGTCGCGAACCCAATGCCGGGGGCGACGTCCGGGCGCTGGGAGTGTTGATGGCGGAGATTCGCCGGTTTCGGCCCCACATCGTCCACACCCATACGGCCAAGGCGGGCATGCTGGGCCGGCTGGCGGCTGGGCTGTGCCGGGTCCCGGCCACCGTGCACACCTTTCATGGCCACCTTCTCACTGGATACTTCTCGGCGGCCGTGACCCGGGCGATCACCGTGTCGGAGCGAATCATGGCCCCAGGCACCGACCGCCTGGTGGCCGTCGGCGCCCGGGTGCGCGACGAACTGCTCGAAGCCGGGGTGGGCCGTCCGGCTCAGTACCGGGTGGTGGCGCCCGGGGTGGTTCTGCCCCCGGCCCCCGACCGGGTCCGGGCCCGACTGGATCTGGGACTCCCGGAGGTGGGGCCGGCGGTTGGCTTGGTGGCCCGGCTGACCCAGGTGAAGCGACCGGACCGCTTCGTCGACATGGCCAGGGCGGTGGCGGTTGCTCACCCCGACGCCGTGTTCATCGTTGCCGGCGACGGCCCCCTGGCCCCAGTGCTGAAGTCGGCCGCCCAGGAGTTCGATGGTCGCCTCCGTCTGCTCGGCTGGCAGTCTGACCTGGCCAGGGCCTACGCCGCCTGCGACCTGGTGGTTCTGACGTCGGACAACGAAGGCATGCCGGTGAGCCTGATCGAAGCCGCCCACGCCGGCCGGCCGGCGGTGACCACCGACGTGGGCGGTGCCGCCGAAGTGGTGGAGCACGGCGTGACAGGCCTGGTCGTCGAGCCCGACGCTCAGGCGTTGGCCAAGGCGGTGACGACTCTGCTGGCCGACCCCACCCGCCGCCACGCAATGGGGCGAGCCGCCCAAGCCCGAGCCGCCACCCTGTTCACCCCCGACCGCCTCGTCGCCGACCACGTCTCTCTTTATCGGGAACTCGTGGCGGCCGCGCACGAGCGTTAGCGTCAGATCCGATGTGTGGGATCGCAGGGTTGCTCGTTCGCCCGGGTCCACGAGACGAAGAACTGACTGCCCAGATCACACGCATGACCGCCACCTTGTCCCACCGCGGGCCCGACGATCAGGGCGTTTGGGTGGCGGCGGAACAGGGCATCGCCCTCGGCAACAGACGGCTTGCCGTCATCGATCCCTCGCCGGATGGCCGTCAACCGATGGCTTCTCGGGACGACCGCTATCGGATCGTGTTCAACGGTGAGGTCTACAACTTCGCCTCCATTCGAGCCCAACTCGAGGCCGTTGGAACTCGGTTCCGAGGCCGGTCAGACACCGAAGTCCTAGTCGAGGCGATCTCGGTCTGGGGCCTGCGCAATGCGCTCGATCGGGTCAACGGAATGTTCGCAATCGGTCTCTGGGACAGCCGTCAACGTACGCTGACCCTCGCCCGGGACCGATTCGGTGAGAAGCCCCTCTACTACTCCGCATCACGTGGCACCGTGACGTTTGGTTCCGAGTTGCGAGCTCTGCGGGCTTCGCCGGGCTTCGAGGACGCGCTCGATCACCAGGCACTTCTTCCGTATCTTCGGACCGGCTGCATTCCCGCCCCTCTGACGATCTACGAGACTGTGGCGAAGGTTCGCCCGGGTGAGTTGATCGAGATATCGGCGGGGCCCTCAGTCCGCTCCGAAACCTGGTGGTCCGCGTCCGAGCGCGCCGGGGTGGCGCTGGCCGATCCGATCGTGCTGGACCCAGGTGGGATCGTCCACGAGGTGAACGGGCTTCTCCAGGCCAGCGTCGATCTCCGATCCGTGGCTGACGTGAGCCTGGGAGCCTTCATGTCCGGGGGAATCGACTCGGCCTGCGTCGCATCGCTGCTGGCGGGCAAGTCTGAGGCGCCGGTCAAGACCTTCACCATCGGATTCGAGGATGTCGCCTTTGACGAAGCCGATGCCGCCGCGGAGTTCTCCCACCACTTGGGCACGGACCACAGCGTGCTGCGCGTCGGACCACAGCAGGCCGCCGCCGTAGTTGACCAACTCCCAGGCATCTACGACGAGCCTTTCGCCGACTCCTCGCAACTGCCGACGCTGCTGGTCTGCCGGTTGGCCAGGGAGCAGGTGACGGTGGTGCTGTCGGGCGATGGAGGGGACGAGCTCTTCGGGGGCTACAACCGCCATGCCCGTCTGGAACCGCTGTGGAATCGCATCAGCCGGATCCCCCAACCGCTTCGCTCAGCGATGTCCTCCGGGATCCTGACCGGATCGCCAGCGCTGTGGGAATCGATCATGACAGCGATGGGGCCCGCCCTTCCCGCCAGCCTGCGGGTCCGACATCCAGGAGATAAGGCTCACAAGCTGGCCGGCGTGCTCGCCGCCGGATCACCTGAAGAGGCCTATCGGTCGCTAACCTCCTACTGGCCCGACCCCCGAAGGGTCCTGACCGACCCAGATGGGGGGGCGCCGGAGGTCGTTCCCTGGTCGTTCCCCGGCGACCTCACCGACCAGGTGATGCTGGCGGACACCACGTCGTACCTTCCCGACGACCAGTTGACGAAGCTTGATCGCGCATCGATGTCTGCTGGCCTCGAGGCCAGAGTCCCACTGCTTGATCATCGGCTGTTCGAGTTGACGTGGAGGCTTCGGCGCTGCCTCCGCTCCCATCCTGGGCCGTCCAAGTGGCCCCTTCGACAGATTCTCAACCAGCGCGTGCCGGCGTCGGCGATAGACCGTCCCAAAAGCGGGTTCGCCTTCCCACTGGCTAAGTGGCTGCGGGGCCCCTTGCGGCCCTGGGCCGAGGATCTCCTCGACGTGCGATCGATCCAGGCCGGGGGGCTACTGGATCCGAAGCCTGTTCGCGACGCCTGGGCCGAGCACCTGGCCGGCCGATTCGATCGCTCCGACCAGCTTTGGACGGTTCTGATGCTGGAGGCCTGGCGTCGGCAACATCACTCCTCGTCGCCAAGGTGACTGAGGTCGGTAGGCTGCCGCCGTGTCCCGGATAGTTCTTTTGGTACCTGGTCGCTGATGCGAGTCCTGGTCACTGGCGGGGCGGGATACATCGGTTCTCACCTGGTGGATTACCTGGTGGAGCGGGATCACGAGGTAACCGTCCTCGACAATCTCTCCACCGGTCGGATCGTCAACCTGGCAACGCAACTATCCAACGTTCGATTTATCAATGGCTCGATTCTCGACGCCGACCTGGTCAGGTCTGAGGTTTCTCGGGTCCAGTTGGTCTTTCACTTGGCGGCCGCCGTTGGGGTCAGACACATCGTTGACGATCCTCTTCAATCCCTATTGACGAATACCCAGGGAACCCACAACGTCCTTGCCGCCTGCTTCCGACATTGGACCAAGGTGGTCTTCGCCTCGACATCGGAGGTGTACGGGCGGACGTCGAAAGTCCCGATGAGCGAGGACGACGACCGATTGCTGGGGCCTACCACCGTTCACCGCTGGTCCTACGCAACCGCAAAGGCCATCGACGAGCATTTGGCGCTGGCCTACGGAGCGGTGGGGCTTCCGGTGAGCATCGTCAGGTACTTCAACTCCTATGGACCCCGCTTGGACGAGCGAGGGTACGGCTCCGTTGTGGCCAACCTCCTCAAGCATTCGTTGGAAGGATCCCCCCTCCCCGTTCATGGGGATGGATCCCAGACCCGTTGCTTCTGCTTCGTCGACGACACTGTGAGGGGAACCTTCCTGGCCGGGTTCATCCCCGAGGCTCAAGGTCGCATCTTCAATATCGGCACTACGGAGGAGGTCACCATCGCTGATCTCGCCGGGCGGATACGCGATGCGGTCGGCTCGAGCTCCGCGGTCCAGCTCATCCCCTACGAGGACTACTACGGCCCCGGTTTCGAGGACACCCGGCGCCGGGTCCCAGATATCAGTGCCGCCTCGGAAGTCCTCGGCTGGAAGCCGGAGGTGGGACTGGCCGACGGTCTGGCCCGAACCATCCGGTGGTGGACCAAACAGAGGCCTTGAGTGCTCCTCAGCCGACACCGCAAAGGGCGGCGGCGATTCGCTCCCCAGCCTGGCCGTCCCAGAGTGCCGGACGGCGGGCCACCACCCCTTCAACCACGATCCGCTCAGCTTCGGCCACAATCCTCGCCGGGTCGCGGCCCACTAAGAAGTTCGTTCCTTCACTCACAGTTATTGGACGTTCGGTGTTGTCCCGAAGTGTGAGGCACGGCACCCCGAGGACCGTGGTCTCCTCCTGGACTCCGCCCGAGTCGGTTAGAACCAGTCGAGCCGCGGCAGTCAGGGCCAGAAAGTCGAGATAACCCAAGGGTTCCACCACCCTTAGCCCCGGGCCGGCGAGCCCAGCCAGACGTACCGCCGCCCTCGGATGTGCGGGAAGGACCAACGGGATCGTCCGGGCGATCCGACTCAGGGCCTGCATCAGGGTCCTCAAGAGTGCGGCGTCGTCCACGTTGGCAGGCCGATGCAGGGTCACCACTCCGTAGCCCCCGGGATCGAGGCCAAGATCGCTGAGTATCGGACGCGCACGAGCCCGCTCCAAGTTCACGAGCAACGTATCGATCATCACGTTGCCGACGAGATGAATGTTTCTCGGATCGAATCCTTCGACCAAGAGGTTGTCCGCCGCATCAGCCGAGGGGGCCAACAGGTAGGTGCTCAGGCGGTCGGTTACCACTCGATTGACCTCCTCGGGCATCGACCAGTCCCGGCTTCGCAAGCCCGCCTCTACGTGGGCCAAGGGGATCACGGCCTTGGCTGCCACCAACGATGCAGCCACCGTGGAGTTGACGTCTCCCACCACCACGACCAGCGCAGGTCGCATTGTCGCCAGCAGTGGTTCCATCCGAAGCATCACCGCCGCGGTCTGTTCTGCGTGCGAACCCGAGCCGACCTCCAGCGAGTAGTCCGGAGGACGAAGACCCAGTTCTTCGAAAAAGACTGAGCTCATAGCCGCGTCGTAGTGTTGTCCGGTGTGCACTAAGCGGACCTCAACGTCGCGACGTTCGAGTGCATCGATCACCGGTTTTATCTTGACGAAGTTGGGCCGGGCTCCAGCCACGCAACAGACGAGCACAGGGTGACCCTACCGGTGGAGCCCGTCGTTTCGGCAACCGAGCCCTAAGGTGGCTGACGTTGGATAGGCCGAGTCTCACCCTCTACGTGCTGATATTCCTCGGAGCGGTCCTCGCGAGTCTTCTCCTAACGCCCGTGGCACGAAGATGTGCCCGTCGCTGGGGCATCCAGGACGACCCGGGCCGAGGCCGCTCCCACCTGGAACCGGTCTCCCTCATGGGGGGTCTGGCCATCTATAGCGGTGCATTTCTGGCTGCATGGCTCTTACTTCCGGCGGCTCGGATCGACTTGAAGGGCTTCTTTCTGGCCGGGTTAGTGGTCCTGGTCTTCGGTCTTCAGGACGACATGACTCCAATGGACCCGAGTATCAAGCTAATGGCCCAGGCTTCGAGCGCTCTGGTGCTGGTCGGGTTCGGTACCCAAATCCAACTGACTGCTATTCCATTGATCGACGTGTTTCTATCGGTCGTGTGGGTGGTTGTTGTGGTCAACGCCTTCAATTACTCCGACAATATGAACGGACTGGCTTCGGGATTAGCAGCTGTTTCTTCCCTGGGATTCTTTATCCTGGCTCTGATCGGTGATCAGTACTTGGTAGCCGTCTTGTCCATCGCTTTGGCTGGCGGAGCACTCGGATTCCTGCCATCGAACTTTCCCCATGCCCGAATATTCATGGGTGATGCCGGGTCCTTATTTCTCGGACTGACACTGGCGTTCCTTGGCATCCGACTCCGCTTTCTGGACCGTCCGGAATCAACCACGGTGGTCCTGCCCGTTCTCATGCTTATTGTCCCGCTCTTCGATGCGGGCCTGGTCACGCTCTCGCGTCTGCGGCGGGGAGTACCCGTAACGTGCGGCGGGGCCGACCACGTATCGCACCGGCTGGTGGCGGCCGGAATGAAACCCGCTAGCGCGGTTGGATGCCTCTGGCTCGCTCAGGCGGTGAGTTGCGCAGCCGGGGTCGTGGTCTTGAGCATGCGCTCCATTGCGGATGCCGTGGTGATCGTTGCCATATTTACCGCCATCGTGGCATGTGCGTTCTTTTTCGAACGGGTTTCGGTAACCCGTCTATTGCCTCGCGGCGTGAATCAGAATCCTGCACCTGGTTCTTAGCCAGCATCACAGCCACCCCGGCAGAATCCGAATCGTCATGCGGCCCCGTCCTCACTGTGGCGCCGATACACCGGCCTACAGCCCGGCGTAACGCCGGCCAGCGGCCGGCCGGGTCTGTCACTGCCGCCCTGACCAGCCCAGCCAGGCCGCGAAGCCGCTGCCCGTGGCGCAGGCGGGCCAGGCCCACCTCGTAACGTCCGGCGGCCCCGATCCGGCGACGGTGACGGGCGGATGTCAATTGAATGCGATGACGATCGAGAATCCGGGCAACGGCGGTTTCCACAGTGACAGGGTGGGGCCCCGGTCGGTTCACTGTGACCTCGGCCAGCGGTTTCGCAACGACGACCACGCGTCCCAGGTGGGCCAACCGAAGGAGGAGGTCCCAGTCCTCGAGGCGATTCAGGCCCTCGTCCATTCCCCCAATGGAGTCCCACACCAGGCGACGAACCATGAGCGTGCTCCCGGGACTGAGATCGCAGCCCCTCACCGCCCGATCAATCAAAGGAACCCTGTCCGCAGGGATCCGGGTCTCCATGCATCCATTGGGATAACGAAGAGCAAAGCCTGTAGTGCAGGCGAGAGCCTCAGAATCCGCCGTCAAAGCAGCCACCTGGTTGGCCAGCATCTCGGCATTCCACACATCGTCAGAATCCAGGAAGGCAACCAAGGGCGCACTGGATTCGGCTACCCCACGATTGCGGGCGGCCGCCGCACCCCGGTTGGGCGAGTGGCGAAGAATTCGCAGCCGTGCGTCCACCACCCCGGACAGCGCCATAACCGTGGGAGGCGACGACCCGTCGTCGACGACGACAAGTTCCAGATCGCCAAAAGTTTGGGCCAGAACGCTCGCCACCGCTCGGCCAACGACTTGTTCCCCCCCTGAGGAGTATGCCGGGATCACGACCGACACTGCCGGCTGTCCTGTCGGGGGGGGCAGGCCGGCCTCCTCGCTGCCGCGAAGCGTCACCAACAACAAGCTAGGGGCAGGGATTGCCAGTTACGGTGGACGATTCCCGAGACACCACCAAACCCACGGCGCGCCGTCTTCTGCTCGTCGCAGCCGTGGGGAGCGGAGATCCAGGTCGGGGCTCATCACTTGGCCCGCGAACTTGCCCGACGGGGGTGGACAACAGCGTTCCTGGCTGCTCACATAACCCCGTTCCACGTGATGGCTGCGGCCTTCCGGCCCGCCCATCGTCGCCGCGTCCGTTCCTGGGCGGGGGGTGTTCAGAACCAGGACCCTCCCGGTGTCATCGCCTTAACTCCCCTCACCCTGTTTCCGCTGAGTTCGGTTCTTGGTCTGAGATTCGAGCCGATTCTTCGCAACTGGCAACGGGTCACGGTGCCCCACCTAACTCGCTGGCTTCGACGACAGCATTTTGGCGAGCCAGACCTCCTAGTCGTGGATACTCCCCTCTACGGGTTCCTGTTGCGGGAGTTGAAACCCCGGCATGGCGTCTATCGAGTCTTGGACTACGCGCCAGGTTTCGCGTCAGCCACACTCGAGATGAGGGCCCTGGAGCGCGAAGCAGTCGCAATGTGTCACGTCGTGACCCACACCACACGCACCCTGGAGGCTTACGCCAAAGACCTAGGGGCGAAGCGAACAGCCTTGGTTTCCAATGGCGTCGACCTTGGTCACTACCTGGGTTTCGACCCCGACGAACCCGAAGAATACCGGGAAATCGATCGACCTCGGGCCGTGTACGTGGGCGCCCTACGTGAGTGGTTCGACTACGAGTTGCTGGGCCGCCTAGCCTCGGCCCGGCGTGACGTCTCCTTCGTGATCATCGGCGCCGATAACTCAGGAGGCAAACTTCCCATCGCGGCGAATATCCATGCTCTGGGGCCTCGCACGTACCAGCGGCTCCCCGGTTATTTGCGGCACGCTGACATCGGCCTGATCCCCTTCGATCGGGACAATCAAGGTAATCTCGTCGATCACATCAACCCACTCAAGCTTTACGAATACGCCGCCTCAGGGCTTCCGGTTGTGGCTACTCACTGGCCGGCCCTAGCCGATATTGGTAGTCCGGCCATTCTCTGTCACTCGACTGAGTCCTGGATTCAGGGTCTGGATCACAGTCTTGCTAAGGCTAAGGAGCTCGGGCTCCAAATGCAGGCTTTCGCCCGGCAGGCAGACTGGTCAGCTCGCGCCGATGACCTGCTGGCCACGGCCGGTCCGTGACAAGGACCACCGGATAGATGTGCGGAATAAACGGACTCTTTGCCATCGAAGGTAGCGGAAACGAAATAACCGTGGAGGAACTGGTTCGAGCTCGCGACACTTTGTCGCACCGGGGACCCGATGGTCAAGGAGTTTGGCTGTCTTCGACACAGCGAGTCGGGCTGGCTCACCGCCGATTGGCAATCATTGATCCCGATTCACGGGCGGCTCAACCCATGGAAGGCCCCGCAGGGCTCAGAGTCGTCTTCAACGGAGAAATCTACAACCACGCCGAGCTTCGATCGGAGTTGGTCAGAGCCGGCGTTGGCCCTTGGCGCACGGATCATTCTGATACAGAGGTCCTTTTGCACGCCTTTTCCTATTGGGGAATCTCCTGCCTGGACCACTTCCGCGGCATGTTCGCCTTTGCCCTATGGGACGCCTCACGCTCGCAACTTTGGCTCGTTCGGGACCGACTGGGAATCAAGCCGCTTTATTGGACGCGTCATCGGGGGCGGTTGGCTTTCGCTTCCGAGATCAAGGCTCTCCTGGCCGATCCCACGGTTCCGCGCCAGGTCGATCACCGGGCGATGTTTCACTACCTATCGTTTTTGACCACTCCCGCCCCATCAACTCTTTTCGCCGGGATTCACAAGATGGAGGCGGGAACATGGATGCGGGTCAACCCCGATGGATCCGCGAAGACACATCGATGGTGGGACGCATGGGATCACACCCGGCCGTTGGAGGGAATCGCCGATCGGGAAATTGCTGAGTTGGTGATCGATGAACTGCGACAGTCGGTTTCCTACCGCAAGGTGTCCGACGTTCCGGTAGGAGTTTTTTTGTCCGGCGGCGTGGATTCCAGTACGAACGTGGCCCTGTTCAGCGAAGGCGAGAACCGGCCAGTGAGAACGTTCAGCGTTGGTTATTGCGGGGACCATCAGACGTACCGAAACGAACTCCACCATGCCCGGCGAATGGCCACCGTCGTGGGAGCCGAGCACCATGAGGTGCTTCTCGACATCGAGGACCTTGTCGATTTCCTCCCGGAGATGGTGCGTCTGCAGGACGAACCGCTGGCCGACCCGGTGTGTGTTCCCGTGCACTTCGTCGCCCGCCTCGCCCGCCAGCATGGCGTTGCCGTGGCCCAGGTGGGGGAAGGAGCCGACGAGCTGTTCTGTGGCTACCCGTGGTGGAGGACAGCCCTGCGCCTCCAAGGCTGGAACGACCGGCTGGGACCGCCGGCTATGAAGAGGCTCGGCGCCCGGGCACTGATCGCCCTGGGCCGAGGCAATGATCACCGCCAGGAATGGCTGGCACGGGGTGCGAGCCGCAGACCGCTGTTCTGGAGCGGCGCCGAAGCCTTCACTGATGCGGCCAAGCGCAGGTTGCTCCATCCCGATGTCGACCGGGAACTGGCTGGTCTCAGCTCATGGGATCCTCTGGCCCCCATCCGCCGAAGGTTTGTCGACACCGCCTGGGACCCCTCCGACCTGCATTGGATGACCTACAGCGATCTGAGGCTCCGGCTTCCCGAACTGCTCCTCATGCGGGTTGACAAGATGACCATGGGTGTCGGGCTGGAGGCACGGGTGCCATTCCTGGACCATCGGTTGGTAGAGCTCGCTCTCAGCATTCCCACCGATGTGAAGCTCCGGGGCGGTGGCACCAAACCGGTGCTGAAGAACGCAGTTCGCGGGCTGATACCTGACGACCTCATCGACCGGCCTAAGCAGGGTTTCGGCGTTCCGGTTCACGAGTACCTCGCTGGGCGCCTCGGCGATCTGGCCCGCCACGAACTCAAGAGGTTCTGCGACCGCAGCGGACTTTTGAACACCGAGGCTGTGATGGCGGTAGTGGCGTCCGACCGAGCAGCAGAGACCTGGTACCTCCTCAATCTCGCTCTGTGGTGGAAAGAGTGGATCGAGTGAGCTAGGCCGTCCACCGACGAGAGCGGTCGAACAACCGCGCTGAACAGCCCGAACACGGTTCCAAGCGGGGTTGGAAGTCGGCCGGGCAACCGACCCGACTGAGTGCGAGGATGGCGCAATGCGCCAGGTTCTTCTCAGCAGCCAAGGGGCCATAGTGGCCCGAATGCCCCGCCCGGCCCTCGCGCCTGGCAGCGTACTGATCAGGACCCACTTCTCACTGATCAGTACAGGCACCGAGTTGGCGGCGCTGGCGCCGACAGTCTCGGTGTCCTCCTTGGTGAGCCGCCCGGACCTTGCTTTCAGCACTGCCAAAGATCTCCTGGCAAAAGCGATGGCCGATCCAGCCAAGGCCAGGCGAAGGGTAGCCACGCTGGTTACCGGCCGAGTACGAGCGGCCCTGCCTGCCAGGCCGGTAAGCCGGGAAGCAGTAACCGTCGGCAGCCTCCGTTGGCAGGCGGTCGGGCGGGCCAAATGCCAGGTTTCGGGCGAAGGGCTGACCCTTTTCACCGACGGGGAGGCCAACGCCTACCAGGTTCAGACCGATGCGATCGAGATCCCGGTCGGACATGTTCCGGTTCTGCACCTTGAAGGCGTCACCGACGGACGGCTGACGGTGGGGATGTTGAGCGGGTCGGGAAGTTCCTGGCTGGGAACAGCCCTGGTCGGGCCGGGCGACTTTGATGAACAGTTGGAGTGGGACCCGGGATCCGATACTCAGATCCGCCTGGTCCTGGCCGATTCGGGGGAGGGCGTCGCTTGTAGCGTCCACGTCAACCGGATCCGGCTCGAAACGCTTCCCCGAGCCAGTGAGGGCCCCAGTGAGATGAGCCAGCAGGGCTGGGCATCGGGGTACTCCATGGCCGGGGTTGTGGTGGCTGTGGGAGCGGGGGTGGAAGACCTTGTCCCGGGTGACAGGGTGGCATGTGCCGGGGCCGGCGACGCCAACCACGCCGACTACGTCTGCGTGCCCCGCAACCTGGTTTGTCCTGTGCCGGCCGGGTGCGACCTGTCCCACGCCGCCACCACCACCGTGGGATCCATTGCACTCCAGGGTGTGCGCCGTGCGGCCCCCCAACTGGGTGAGCGGGTCTGTGTTCTGGGGCTGGGACTTATCGGTCAGATAACCGTGCAGTTGCTCAAGGCCGGAGGCGCCCACGTCATTGGGTTCGACCCCGACCAGCAGCGAGTGGACCGGGCGGTCCGCCTGGGTCTCGACTTTGGAGCCATTGACCCCCAGGTCCTGGCTCGCGAGGTGGCGGCCGCCACAGGAGGCCACGGCGTCGACCGGACCCTGATTACGGCGGCGACCAAGTCCGACGATCCGGTGAACCTGGCCATGGACCTGACCCGGGCCAAGGGAACGGTCGTTGTGGTGGGCGACGTTGGATTGGGAGTCAAGCGGGCCCTCTTCTATCGCAAAGAGATCGACCTGCTGATGAGCACTTCCTATGGGCCTGGCCGCTATGACGCCCAATACGAGCGTGAGGGCCACGACTACCCCTATGCCTACGTACGGTGGACGCTCAACCGGAACATGGCCTCCTACCTGGACCTTGTCAGTCGCGGCCAGTTACGGGTGGCCCCGCTTATCGACCGAGTAACGAGCGTGGATGAGGCCGCCGAGGTCTATCGGCTGCTGGCTTCTGGATCTGGGTCCAAGCCCCTAGGCGTTCTCCTCCGCTACGTGTCCGAGGCCGCCGACCGGGAGCCGACACCCTTAGCGCGCTCCGAAGCGGAGCAGGGCTGCGATGTCGCCGGAGACAACAAGAACTCCAGACCCGTCGATCCTTTCGGAGTGGCGGCCAGGACCGATGAAACGGTGAGCCTCGGCGGGGCGCGGCACCGGCGGCCGGGGGCTAGCCGATACGCATTGGTTGGAGCGGGGGCATTCGCGACCGGAATGCTGGTCCCACAGCTCAAGCGCCGTCCCGATCGATTCAGCCTGGCTGCGGTAGTCAGTCGGGACACCGCCCGGGGTGGAAACCTGGCTCGCCAGGAACGCGTTTCCCTGCTAGCCACCGACCTTGGCTCAGTGTTGGCGGACCCGAAAATCGATCTGGTGGTCATCGCCACTCGCCACCATGAGCACGCTGGCCAGGTGGTGGCGAGCCTCGAAGCTGGAAAACACGTCTTCGTCGAGAAGCCGCTGGCGCTCACCTGGGAGCAACTGGCGCGCGTGGCCGAGGCCCACGAGGCCACCCGAAACAGCTTGGCGCCCCTGCTGATGGTCGGATTCAATCGACGCTTCTCGCCCGCCCTCGTGACTCTGGCCAGAGAGTTGGTTGGCCGGCGGGCTCCTTTGGTGGTCAGCTACCGCGTCAATGCCGGATGGCTCCCCGCCGACCACTGGACCCAGGGGCCCCAGGGCGGAGGGAGAAACTTAGGCGAGGCCTGCCACATGTACGACGTAATCCGCTTCCTGGCGGGATCGCCAGCCCGGTCGATCACCGCCTCGGGCATCTCCCCTGGCGGCAGTGGTCATCGCCGGAACGATAACTTTTCCGCCACCATCGGCTACGAGGATGGCAGTTTGGGGACCCTGATCTACACAGCGTCGGGACCGAACTCAGCTTCGATCGGAGCCGGGATGGGGAAGGAGCGCATCGAAGTATTTTGTGACGGAAGGGCCTGGGTGGTAGACGACTTCCGGTCACTTACCCGGTGCGACGATGGAAACGTCCTGTGGCGTAGCGCGGAAGCCGAGAAGGGCCACTACCAGGAAATGGGCTTCCTGGGCGACGCCATACGCGCGTCGGGACCGGCCCCGATACCCTTTTCCGAGCTCATGGAGACATCGGCTGTGGCTCTTCACGTTGAAGACCTACTCAGAGAAGGTTAGGGCGGGAATGAAAGTGACGGGCAGGTGAGTTCTTTCATCTACGTGGACGCGGCCATGGCCTCGACCGGGAATGTGACTGATTCCCGACTGCTTCATCTGTCGGAACGGCATCGCCTGGACCTGGCTCGCCCCCTCCTGACATCGGAGAGCCTGGCAGCCGCCCTCAGACGTTCCCCAGACCAGGGAATCATCTTTGAGATGGGCCGAGGCTGGCCAGGCCGAACGCAGTTAGCGGCCGCGGCCCGGGCATTGCGCCAGAACCGTATGGTCCTGTTCCACTGGCCGGACGAGGAGGCGGTTGAGGTAATCGACACCGACCGGCTGGCGAGCTACCTCGCACTTTGGGCCATAGTCGCGGCTCGCAGGTTGGGCCGAAAGCGGACGGTGGCGCCTTGTGTCGTGGCGGTGCCCCTCACCGTCGCCGATGAGAACCGGCTCGTCAAGGTTATGGGAGCGGCAGCGATCACCTTGCGGGAGACGGCCCGTCCAGTCACGATTCCGGCCGATCAGCTCGATCAGCTGGGGCACGGGGTCTACCTAAGGTCAGACTTCTGGTGCACTCTGACAACGGGCGGGAGTTACGGTCACACGTGTTATGTGGCCAAGGAACTCGGTCGTATCAGCAGCGACCTTACATGCCTGCTCCCCCATTCCTTCGACTTGCTCGATCAATTTCACCTGAAGCAAATCATTCTCGACTCTCCAAGTCTTGAAAGTAATGAGCGAGATCTCCTGGCTGCCGGCCCCACTTTCCGCCTACAACTCCGGCCGCTCCTCGATGCACTCAGGCCAGCGTACATTTATGAGCGGCTGTGCTTAGGCAATATGGTCGGAGCACAACTGTCCGCCGAGCTCGATATTCCTTACGTAGTCGAATACAATGGGTCTGAGCTGTCTATGAGGAGAAGCTTCGACGGCACCGGCTACGCACATGAAGCGTTATTCGACGCAATGGAGCTGGGTTCTTTCGCTCAAGCCACCGTGATTTCAGTGGTGTCTGAGCCGATACGGCAGTCTCTTCTCGCCCGAGGGGTCGCGCCAGAGCGGGTACTGGTCAATCCAAATGGAACTGATCCTGACGTCTACTGCCCGGCCGAGCCATACGTGAGAGCACAGACACGTAAGAGCCTCGGTTTCACTCCGGATGACTGCGTGGTCGGCTTCATTGGCACCTTTGGAGGATGGCATGGCATCAACGTTTTGGCCGAGGCCATTCCTCTCATAGCTTCGCAGTGTCCACGATCCCGCTTCTTACTCATCGGGGATGGGCCTCACCGGAATCTCATTGATGAGGCGGTTGTGCGTAATGCTTTGTTTGACCGCGTCGTCATGACCGGTCAGGTACCGCACCACGAAGGGCCCGGACTCCTAGCAGCGGCAGACGTTCTCGTCTCACCGCATAGTGCCAATATGATCGACGGCCCATTTTTTGGTTCACCAACGAAACTTTTCGAATACATGGGGATGGGCCAGGGCATTGTGGCCAGCAACCTTGAGCAAATCGGAGAGGTCCTTAGTCCAGGTCTGTCGACCAGCGACATTGGGATTGTCAACGTCAGTAGCCATCGCGCCGTCTTGTGTCGACCCGGAGATGTGTCTGACTTCGTCATTGGAGTCTGTGCCCTAGCAAATGATCCTGAGTTGTCTAGAGCACTCGGTGCGAACGCGCGCAAAGCGATGCTCGCAAGTTTTACATGGGAAAAGCATGTCGAGCGCCTTTGGCGTTTCATCAGGGAACAATCCCGAGCTGAGCCGCGGCCCTTGGTGGAGCAAGGAGCGATGCGAGGCAGCGCCCCAGATTCGCCTGGGTCACATCCCCCTGGGACCCTTGACACGGGCGACTCCTACAAGGATCAGGTGCAGCAACAATGGAACTCTGATCCATGCGGCTCACAGTACGTGAAGTCTGCCGATCCTCACACTTTGGACTGGTACTTAGAGGCTGAGCGCTACCGATATCAAGAGTATGGCCCCTGGATGCGCTCCACCATGGAGTTCGAAGCTTGGAACGGCCGGAAGGTCCTCGAAATTGGAGCAGGGATGGGTACCGATCTGGCCCAGTTTGCGGCCAGCGGGGCAGTGGTGACCGACTATGACCTCTCTGCCGGACACTTGGAACGCGCTCGTGAGAACTTTGCTCTGCGCGGGTTGAGGGCGACGTTCCTCCATGGGGACGCAGAGACGCTGCCACTCGAAGATGAGACCTTCGACTTGGTCTATTCGAATGGCGTCATCCATCACACGCCGAACACGGACCGCGTGGTAGCCGAGGCATACCGGGTACTAAAGCCCGGTGGACAAGTTACGGTGATGGTCTATGCAGAGCGATCAATCAACTACTGGGTTCAGATTATCGGCCGGCTGGGACTCGAGGAAGGCATGCTTGCCAACCACTCGGTAGGCGAGATCATGTCGAGGAACGTGGAGATTTCTACCAGCGGGGCCCGGCCTTTGGTCAAGGTCTACACGCCCCGCCGACTGAGGCGACTGTTCGGGGCCTTCACGGACATCTCGATCAGCCGGCACCAACTCCTGCCGGCCGAACGCCCGCCGTGGCTTCGATCTGTTCCAACCGACCTGGTGGCCAGGTTCCTGGGCTGGAACCTTGTCGTCAAGGCAAGGAAGCTACCTGCCGGTTCTTAGTCAATCAGTTATCGTCGCCGCTACAACGAAATCGAATGGTCGATCGACCAGTCTCCCTCCTCTAATGTTCCAGTTCCAAGATTCAGTACCCCTCGGTTCGTAACTGAGAACATATAGAGGTCCCGCTGACTATAATATACGCCCGGCTCAACCGAATAAAATTTCTGGTCCTGCCGGTCGAAGTAGCCGTTCTCACAGATCTGCACAGCAACTGTGTAGTCTCCGCTCCCCAGTTGTAGCCTCGGAATGCGAAGGCGAATAGTCACGTTCCGGCCCTGCACCTCTTCAAATCGCAAATCTCGGGTGAAAACACGCGTAACTGTGTCTACTCCTGACCTGAGGAATGAGACCAGGAGATCGCACTTCTCATCCACATCATTGCCGTTAATTCTTGCTTTCAGCTCAACGGTTATCGGGCGCCCGTGTTGCAACAATCGTGCTTCTTGGCCATCTGGGCCGAGAACACGGGCGCTGCGGATCTCAATCCTGCCGGTTCCAACGCCTCTAACTCTGGTCGCTTGATCTGGGGTGGGTGGGCCAAGGTCGATCGGACCACGGTCGATCAGCCACCCGGCCCTGGGGGACATCTCAACCCTGAACTGGTGGCGGCCTCGTATGTATCCGTTGACGACCAGCTCAGCCGGAGGATCCGCACCATGGGCCACCACCAAATCGACGTTGCTGCTCTCCAACCGACGGACCAGACCCTCGCCCGTCAGAACCAGCCCGCCGTTCCGAAAGGGTGAGCCGAAGCCGGCTAGTGGCCTCGCTTGCTCGCCCTTCCAAGCAGTCACCTGGCCCCAACAGCTCTCCGGGAGGATAACCCGACTGCCGGCGGCACCAGACTCATCGGGCTCTGCCGAGATATCGAGTTCGCTGAGGATCTGATCGCCGTCCACCAGGGCCACCCGGGCCAGATAGATCGGCCCCGGTGCACCATCTTTCACCCCCAACTCCAGATAGACGGCGTCGTTCACCGCCCCGACCGGGATCCGGCTGCTGTGGGTGGCCAGCATTGCCTTATTTCGAAGCCTCTCCTCTTCTTGGTCTCGGATCGAGGCCTCGTACGCAGCGACCGCGTCGCTGGGCTTCCCGTCGAAGACGACTCGCCCCTTCTCCAGCCAAACAAGTCGGTCTGCGATGCGTGAGACCGCGTACATGTCGTGGGATACCAACAGAAGGGTTGTGCCCTCCTGGCACATCTCGGCTATCCGATCGAAACTCTTGCGAGTGAAATATGCGTCCCCTACCCCTAGAACCTCGTCGAGAATCAGCAGTTCTGGAGACACAGCAGTGGACGTTGCGAACATCAATCGCGCCCGCATTCCGGTCGAATAGGTTTTGAGTGGCTGGTCGATATACTCCTCGACCTCGGCGAAATCCACGATGGAGGGCATCAGCTCCCTCATCTCGGTTTCGGGGAGCGCCATCTGCGCCAGGTAGGCCCGGACGTTCTCTCGACCGGTGAAATCGAGATGAAATCCCGTTCCGATCTCAAGGAGGGCCCGGGCCGATCCGGCGACGTTCAGTACACCAGAGGAGGGTTCGATTACCCCACTGACGAGCTTTAGAAAGGTGCTTTTTCCTGCTCCATTCCGACCAATTAGCCCAACCTTCTCGCCCCGCCGCACGGACAAGGTCACCCCATCCAGCGCCCGGTGTTCGCTCACTACCCTCGTTGCTCGCCGGTAGCCGACCAGGTCAAGTAGACGGTCCTTCGGCCGGTTGTAAAGCCGGTAAATCTTGCTCAGGTTTCTGGCTTCAATAGCAGCACTCACAGCAGGGTTGCCCGCGTCGCCGTCCTCGGCCTCGTCTTCAGATGAGTCTCCCGCTGTCCCTTGATCGGTCATTCGTAGTCCACCAGGGTGTTCTTACATCGACCGAACAACCAGGCTCCAAGGGCAAAGGTCCCGGTAGCAATAATGATGGCCATCCCCAACTCCCACCAGTCCACGGCCCGGTCGCCAAGTAGGGCGGCACGGAAGGGGGCCAACATGTAGTGCATCGGGTTGGCCCAGACGACAACACGAGCAGCGACGGGTACGGCCTCGGGTTCGAATCCGATCGGGGTGACGAACAGCAGGAACAGAACGATCAAGTTGGTGAAATAGGCCAGATCGGGAAGAATAAGGCCGAGCGGGGCAATGAACAAGGCCAGTCCCGTGAGAAACATGATCTGCAAACCCACTGCCACGATGAGCAGGCTTAGTCGAGGCCCAAGTTGCCCGGCGATTCCAGCCATCGCGACCAGCACGCCTAACCCGACGGCTTCGGACACCAGTGACATTCCCACGGTGCGGACTGGTATCAATTCCACCGGTAGAAAGACGTTTCGTACCAGATGGATGTTCTGCCTGAGTGCAACGGCGCCAGTTCCCGCAACCTCCATGAAAGCCAAATAGGGCACCAGTCCCGAAAATATGTATACGACATAGTCCAACTGGCTGAAGCCCGGAAGGCGGATTCGGAATACCACCAGGTAGAGGAACAGGTAGACGCATAGAAAGAGCAATGGATAAAGGATCAGCCACGACCGTCCAAGGATTGATCCGGCATAGCGCTTGTCGAGTTCGGTCCGAGTAGTGGCCCAAAGGACCCGACGATTGATCACTAGGATTCGGCCCACGCGGAGGGCCGCCGGACCCGTCGCCCTGGCTCGACTCACAGCCGAGTCCGATGGGCTGGCCGGGATTCGCATCCAGACGAATCGGCTGGCGGCGCACCTGAGCCTCGAGGGCCACCGTTGCATTCCATCGGTACAGCTTCGCGGACCTGGCTGGCCTACGGCGGGAAGCCGGGACCGAGGCCCATAGGGTTGGCCGGATGGAGGGACCGGACCTCTGCGAGTGGCTCTCACCATTCCCTGCGCCGGTCGCCAAGGACGTACAACGGGTGCTCAGTACCAGCCGGGCCGGATTGCGGCTGGTGGGTCCGGCGGACCACTCCACGGGCCTGCGGCCGGTGGCCGCTGTGCGAGACCTCCTCCACGAATTGGCGCAGCTCGAGGACTTCGCCGCCGAAGTCGCCGCTCGTCCCGGCGCACCGGCTGACCGAGAAACCGAAAGCGATCCGGGCCACGAGGCCAGGCGTCTCGTATGGCTGGCGGATCAGAATGACCCGTCCTCCTTGACGATGGTCGAGGCCGAGGCACTCTTCGGCACCGTTCTGGCCCTCGAACTGGTGGCGCTCGCCGTCACTGGGGTGGGCACCAGCCGGCTGGTAGTGGTCGGTCGACTTCGGCGGGAAGTGCTTGCCTTGGTGCTCACGCTGGGCCAGTCGAGCTGGAGATCGGCCCTGGCGGTAGCTTCCGTCGATCCGGCCCCTGCCGTCCTGCTGGCCGGGCGGGACAGAGCCATCAAACTATTGACAAGAAGCGGGCGCGGCATGGCCCAATTGAGGCTCCTGGTCTCGCGCGGAATGGCCCTCGGTTGCGATGTGAGCGCCGGGCACCTGGAACTTTTCCTGGCCGACCCGCAGGGATGGGTGGCCCCGTTACGGGAGCTGACTGGCTCCGATTCAGCAGTTTTGGCCATCAGATTTCGGGATCCACGCTTTCTGGATCGATCGGCGGCGGTGCTCGAAGCGTTGGGCGAAGCCGGCATCGAGTTGGACCTCAGCCTGTCCAAGTCAGGGCCGGGTCCACTGGTGCCCTATCTGCCCAACGGGGCTTTCCAGCCTCATTCCCACGACCTCCGCTCGCCGGCGGGAAGCTGGTTTCCTGGGCGACCTGTAACCGCCGTCCGTCACGAGTCTGGGGCCCTTGGCACCGCAGAGGGCTGGAACCGGCTTTGGACGAAATGCACCATGCACAGACTTCCCACGCTGGCCCGCCTCGTGGCGTTCCGCCGCAAGGAGGCCTACTTCAACGCGGTTGCCGGCAACCCGCGCCTTTGGTCGGCCTACCCGGAGTACCTGGTCCACAACTGGCCTCGCCCCGACCCGGCGGAACGGGTGACGGTCGTGGACCTGGGGGAACCCCGGCGGGGCCGAGGAGGAGCACGCAACGTTCAGGACGCTGCCCGGGTCTGGCTGAGAGAAGCCCGCCCTGCACCCGTGTTGGCCGACCATGCCCGGTTGATCCAGACCGCCCGAAGAGAAGCCCATTCTCGGGTTACCGCAACGGCCGGGTCGGCTCTGGTCGAGCAGGTCGCCCATCACGGCTACCTGGGCGCTGGCGACCCAGAAGCTCCGCTGCGCCAGGATCTCGTGGAGTTCACCGCATTCGTTCCCGGACGCCTCGGTCACGTTCTCGAGGTTGGTAGCGGCTTCGGGCAGTTGGCCCGCAACCTCTCCCCTCGATCGGTGAGCTACGTCGGGCTGGACCTGGTTGCCGCTGGCCTGAGCTTGCAATCCCGAGGCGTGGTCGCCGATGCCCATCAGCTGCCCTTTTCCGGCCACAGCTTCGACACTGTGGTGGCGAACAACTCGCTGGAGCATCTTTACGACCCAGTGGCGGCTCTAAGTGAGATACGTCGGGTCCTGCGGCCCGGGGGTCACCTGCTGGCCCTGCTCCCTCTGGACTTCCTGGGCCCCGAGCACCGGCTACCCGCCCATCTCTGGAAGGCCGATCGACAATCGGTGGAGTTGGCGTTCCGCTCCGCCGAACTGCGAATCGCCCGGTATGAAGTTCTGGATCTCGCCATCCTGGGCATCCCCGAAGCCTTTCCCAGTTGCAAGGGTCTGGTGGCCCAGATCGACGCCGAATCTCCTGGCCCGCCGGGCCATTGAGGTCTGCCGACAGCCGGGGGTCCTCCAACCCAGCCAGAAAAGCCGCGCTGACCACTAGTTTCGACCCCATGTTCG
Source organism: Acidimicrobiales bacterium (assembly GCA_052390275.1). GTDB lineage: Bacteria > Actinomycetota > Acidimicrobiia > Acidimicrobiales > AC-14 > JBQTHD01. Next base: position 40,369 of record JBQTHD010000009.1, read on the forward strand.
GGCGGACGCCATGTGCGGCGTAGTCGGCGTCTTCCGGGCCGACGGCGGATCGACGGCGTCCGACCAAGTCCTCATCGCCATGCGCGACGAGATGACCCACCGAGGCCCGGACGGTGCCGGACTCTGGCGATCCAACGACACGACCTGCGCCCTCGCCCACCGTCGCCTGTCGATCATCGACCTGTCCGAGGCGGCCGGCCAACCTATGGTCAGCGAGGACGGCCAGGTGGTCCTCGTCTTCAACGGCGAGATCTACAACCACGCTGATCTTCGCCGCCAACTACAAGCCACCGGCCGTTACCGATGGAAAACGGACCACAGCGACACCGAGGTTTTGCTCCACGCTTTCGAGGAGTGGGGCCCGGCCTGCGCCGAACGCCTGTACGGGATGTTCGCCTTCGCCGTGTGGGACGGACGATCGCCATCGGGGCCGATCTTGCACTTGGTCCGGGATCGCATGGGGGTCAAGCCCCTCTACCTGGCCCGTACCGCCGGGGGGGAGTGGCTGTTCGCTTCCGAGATCAAGGGGTTACTTCGGCACCCCCACCTAACCCCCGAGATGGACCTCACGGCCTTTTGGCACTACCTGACTTTTATCGTTGCGCCGGCGCCCTTGACCATGTTCCGCGGGATCTTCAAGATTCCGGCCGGTTACCGGGTGACGATCGACGCCAGTGGGGCCGCGGCCAGCAAATGGTGGGACTGCCGACCATCGACGGAGGAGATGCTGAACGAAGCCGACCTGAGCCTGGACGAGGCAGCGGGTGAACTGACCCGCCTTCTGCGCCAGTCAATCGCCCGGCGGATGGTGTCAGACGTTCCGTTCGGGGTCCTGCTCTCGGGCGGGGTGGATTCGAGCCTGAACGTGGCCCTGATGGCCGAGTTGATGGATCGGCCGGTGACGACGTTCACCATCGGCTATCAGGGTGAAGAGGCCACCAACGAGTTCAGCCACGCTCGGCGGGTGGCCGAGCGGTACGGCACCGACCATCACGAACGCCATATCACCGCCGAGGAGGCTTTGACCTTCCTGCCGTCCCTGGTTCGGCACCAGGACGAGCCCATCGCGGACAACGTCTGCATCCCGCTCTACTTCTTGGCTGGGTTGGTGCGCGATACCCGGACAACCGTCGTCCAAGTGGGCGAGGGGGCGGACGAGCACTTTCTCGGCTACTGGTGGTGCGAGCACTACCGCCGAACTTACGAAGGCGTGTACCGGCCGGCGCTGGCCGGCCGGGGCCCGGGTTGGCGTCGTCGTTGGGACCGGTTGGCCCGCCGAGGAGGCCCCGACCTCGGCTCATCGTCGGAGGACACCGAGGTCGTCGCTCGGGCCGGGCGGGGGGAGGCGCTGTTCTGGGGCGGAGCCACCTGTTTCTGGGGTGACATCCGTCGGCGCTTGACCCCGACCACCGCCCCCTTCGCCCAGGAAGTGGATTGTCCGGTCCGGGGACTACTGCCCGACGACCACCGGGACCTTGACAGCCAGCGCGTGGTTGCCGGCCATTTGGCGGATTTGGGCGAGTTGGCCGAGCCGGCCGTGCTGGCCCAGATCCCGTTCCTGGAAAGCCGGATCCGTCTTCCTGAGCACCTGCTGATGCGGGTCGACAAGATGACCATGGCCCATTCGGTCGAGGCCCGGGTGCCGTTTCTCGATCACGAGGTGGTTGAGTTTGCCCGCCGCCTCCCGTATTCGTACAAGCTCTCCGACGGCGTGGGCAAGAGGGTGCTGAAGCGAGCCGCCGAACCCTTTTTGGACCGCGACGCGATCTACCGCACCAAGCAGGGATTCGGCGCCCCCATGGACCGGTGGCTCGCCGACGAAGAGTTTGGCCGGAAGTGTCTGAGCGCTTACCAACGCTCAGGCATTGCCCGGGCGGGGCTATTGGACAACCAGGTGGTGGAGGATCTTTTCGCCGCTCAGACCGCCGGCCACGGGGGCCACGGGTTCCATCTGTGGACGATCATGAACGCAGTGCTGTGGCATCAGTCCTGGGTGGAAGGCAACGGCGACCTGTTGTGAAACCCGGCGGCCAGAAATGCACGCGGCGACGCCTGACCCTCGTAGCAGGGGAACGTGATGCTCCGCTGGCGGCCCACGACGAGGACGTGGTCACCTTCGCCCAACTGCGCCATTGGGCCAGAGCCCCGTTCCAGGTCCACCGCTTGGCGTCATACGGCAGCGCCCGTTACCTGACGCCCGAGTTGTCGGCCGCACCTGGACGATTCAAGGCGACCGTCGCGCTGCGGGCCCTATCCCGGGGTCCGTGCGTCATCGAGGACCAACAAGGTGGCCAGGAGCCGATCTCACTCGGCCGCGGTGCTGCCGTTTGGGCTGCGGACCTGATCACCGCCCCGTTGGAACTGGCCCGGGCTCGTCGCCGCCTGGACCTCCTCGCTCGGCGAGTTGACGCAACCCCGCCATCGCCGTGTCTGGATCGCAGCCGTCCACCGATGTATCTGCGCTCGGACCTGGCGCTGAACCTGACGGCAGGCGGAGCCTTGGCCCATACCACCGGGGTGCTCAACCATCTGGGCCGCTTCGGAGGGCCACCGATCCTGCTGACCACCGCGGACATTCCTGGAATCGGCCCTACCTCGGCAACTATCCGCATCCGGCCGGGACATCGGTTTGCTGACTTTCCGGAACTGGCCCGGCTGCACTTCGACCGCCAGTTACGTCGCGCCCTGGATGAGGCAATGGGGACGCACCAGCCAGCTTTTCTGTACCAGCGGGCCAGCCTCAACAGCTTGGCTGGGGCGGAGGCCGCCACCGCCGCGGGAATCCCTCTGGTGCTCGAATACAACGGTCCCGAGGCATGGGTGGCCCGCCACTGGGGAAACCCCTTGCATCACGAGGCCCTCTCGCACCGAGTCGAGTCGGTAAACCTGGCGGCGGCAACCGTGGTGGTTGTGGTTAGCGAGGCACTGGCGGCCGAGCTGGCTGGACGAGGGGTGGATGCGACCAAGATCCTGGTCAATCCCAACGGCGTAGACCCGGCGGTCTACCGACCCGACGCATTCAGTCCTCCAGCCTGGACCGGGGCAGCACCCCTGGCTGAGGGCCCACTGATCGGGTTCATCGGCACCTTCGGGCCCTGGCATGGGGCCGAGGTGCTGGCCCGAGCCTTCCTGGCACTCTTGGCAGACCCCGCCGCGAACCGGCCCCCTCCCCACCTCCTGATGGTGGGCGATGGCGACCGGCTCGCCGCCACCCGCCAGATCCTGGCCCCGGCCATCGCAGCCGGGCGCTGCACCTTCACCGGTCTGGTGCCCCAGGCGCAGGGTCCGGCCCTACTGGCCGCCTGCGACGTGTTGGTGGCCCCGCACGTCCCCAACCCCGATGGCAGTCCCTTCTTTGGATCGCCGACCAAGCTCTTCGAGTACATGGCCACCGGCCGGGCCATCGTCGCTTCGGACCTTGACCAGATCGGCCAGGTCCTCGAACACGACCACACGGCGGTACTCGTCCGCCCGGGCGACGAGGAGGCCTTGGCCGGGGCCCTAGCCGCCTTGTTGGCCGACCCCGGTCGCCGTCAGAGATTGGGGGCGGCGGCTCGGCGGCGGGCCGAGTCGCACCACACCTGGGCCCAACACACCGACCGAATAATCGACGCATTACTCGATCGGGCAGGGAACCCCGCGCGGCCATGAGGCTGCCTCGTCTGGACGTCGCCATGGAGCGGCTGAGATCCCTCCCTCCCCGCCAAGCCGTGGTCGCGGCCACCCAAGGGGGGAAAAGATGGGCGGAACAGACGGCCACCGAGGCCCATCGCCGCCTCACCCCCACCTTTGGCCAGGACCCGGGAGCTGCGCTCGCCCGCCTGCTCCCGGCCCCGAACGCACTTCTTCTGGCGCCGTTATCCGAGAGTCTGAGCGAATGCGCCCGCAACTACCTGGATCACCGCTTCGATCTTTTGGGCTCCGGATGGGTTCAGGTGAAGCACGGGGTCAGGGCGGCTGGGCGCGGAGGGCATCGCTACCCGCCCGAGCCCAGGGTGGTGGCCGACCCCGAGGGGCGATGGTTGGCCGGTCGGCTCAACCGAGCGAACCTGGCCCGCTCCCGCCAGATTTGGTCCTTGGTCGACCACGGCTATCAGCCAATCGATTGGCATCTGGACTTCATTTCAGGCTTCCGTTGGTCCGAGTCGACCTGGTACACCGCCGTTGCCTACGGGCAGACGCTCGGGGTTGACGTAAAGGTTCCCTGGGAGCTGGCCCGCGCTCAGCACCTGCCGCAGTTGGCCATGGCCTACGCAGCCATCTCGTCTAGTTCAGGTGCTTGCAGCCGCCCGGGCCAAGACCAGCCGAGCTCACCCGTCAGTACCAATGACGCAACGGCTGACAGAGCCCATCCGGGTCACGAGTTGGTCCGGGAGTTTCGCAACCAGGTTCTCGACTTTGCCGCCACCAATCCGCCGAGTTGGGGGGTCAACTGGCGCTGCACGATGGACGTTGGCATCCGGGTGGCCAACTGGCTGGTGGCCTATGACCTCTTTCGGGCCCAAGGCGCCATGTTCGACTTCGCCTTCGAGTCCTGCCTGCGGACTGCTGTCGCCGACCATGCGCGATTCATCGTGGCCAACCTGGAGTGGGGACCCGGACTGCGATCCAACCACTACCTGGCGGACATAGTCGGCCTCTTGTTCGCCGCCGCCTACCTGGCCCCATCGGCGGTCAGCGACACTTGGTTGGCTTTCGCCATCGCCGAGTTGCTGGTGGAGGTCGAGATCCAGTTCGACTCGCAAGGCGCCAATTTCGAGGGATCAACCTGCTATCACCGGTTGTCAGCCGAGATGGTGGCCTACGCCAGCGCGTTGGTCCTTTCCCTGCCGCAGGCGAGGCTCGACCGCCTCGGGCGCGTTGACCCGGCAAGCCTAAAGGCGCCACCCCCCTTCCCGTGCCCGCCCACCTTCGACCGCCGCGGCTGCCCGTTCCCCCAGGCCTACGTCGATCGCCTGGCCGGAATGGCGGAGTTCACCATGGCCGCCACCAAGCCATCAGGGAGGGTGGCTCAGATCGGCGACAACGACAGCGGCCGATTCCTTCGCCTTCTTCCAATACCGCGATTGCCGGAATCGAGCGCCGACACCAGCACCCGAGAGGCACCGGTTCCGCCCCGCGACGCTTCCGCCGACCGGCACCCCGGCTGGCGGGAGGAGCACCTTGACCACCGCCACCTGGTTGGAGCCATCGCCGGATTGCTGGCGAGAAGTGATGACGCAAGTCCACGGACTTCCCGGATGTTGGACTGGAGCGGGCAGGTTGGAGCAATCGAGGCCGGACTGACTGCGGGGATGCGTGTCCGTGACCTGCCGTTCGCCCCCACACCGCCCAGTCCGGGAATCTGGGTTTCGGGGCCCGGTGACGGCTCGAATGCCTCGGCCAAGATCAGCCCGCAGGCGCTGTTCTCGGCCGGCACCCATCAGCAGGTCCGATGGCTGCTGGTCGCCGCCGAGGGCTCACCCCTCAACGCCGGACTGGAGCACCGAGCCTTCCCCGGGTTCGGGTTGTTCGTGTTCTCGTCCATCCGGCTGTTCTTGGCGATCCGCTGTGGGCCCGTGGGCCAGTTGGGAAACGGGGGCCATGCCCACAACGATCAGCTAGGAATCGAGTTGACCATCGACGGCGTCGACTGGTTTGCCGATCCCGGCACCTACGTGTACACACCGCTGCCCAGCGAGCGAAATCGCTACCGATCAGTGATGGCCCACTTCGCTCCGCGGGTGGGACACCTGGAACCGGGCCCCCTGGACCAAGGGCTGTTCACCTCACCCGAGCGGACCCACGCTCGGGCCATGGACTTCGGCGAGGGACGATTCTCCGGAACGCATCGGGGCTTCGGCACGGCCGTGATTCGCGAGATCCTCATCGCCGACGATCACATCCAGGTCGTCGACACGATTCCCATCATCGAGGAAAGCTGCGTTTTCGCCGAGGATCCCGTTTGTGCCGAAAAGCGGGTTCCGGGGGACCGCCTCGGGATCGAGGGCGACTTGGAGTCGATGCGGAATCGTGCAGCGTCGGAACCGGGGCTCCAGCGACGGATTACCGGTCCCTCAGATCTGGCCAGGTGGCTCGGCAATCCTCTCCCATTCTCCCCCGGCTACGGGATGATCGTTGAAGACGCCGGTATCGAGCGGCGGTGACCCCCCGGCGGAGCGCGCCCCGGGAGGGTTTCTCAGCCGATTTGAAAGCGGTCGCTGGCTTCTCGGAGCGCAAGGAACCCGTGGCCGTAGCGGAGCGGACCGGGATCGGCTGGGCTGGAAGTCTTGGGGCGGCAGCGTCAAGAGCCGCCGAGAGACCTGTGCAACTTGAGGGCGCGTTGACATGAGGTTCTCGGCTCTAGCGATTACGGGCCTGGTTCTGGCCGCAGCCACGGTCGCGGCCATCGGCCCGGGGCCTGGTCGTCGTGACCGTCTGAGAATCGCCTTGGTGGCCTTAGCGGTTCGGACCCTGGCTCTGCTGGGCTTGGCGGTTTTGGCGGGCTCGGGCCAACCCTGGATGGAGCCCGACGAGGGCGTCTATCTGGCCGAGGCAGCAGCCGGTAGGGCCGACAGCGGGGCCTACTCGTACCTGGTTGCCTGGGTCGGAGCGTGGGCTGGTCCCGGACTCTGGGCACCGAGGGCTATCAATGCCCTCGCCGGCTCGGTGGCAGCGCCTCTCATCTACCGCCTGATCGCCGCCGCCGGCCATCGCCGCGGCGCCTTCTGGGGTGGGCTGCTCGTTGCCGTTTGGCCCTCCCTGGTGATCTGGTCGGTACTGGTGCTCAAGGACGCGCTGGTTTTGTTGGCCCTGCTCACCGCGCTTCTCGGTGGCGTTTGGCTTGCCCCCCGATCCCGAGTACGGCCAGGAATTGTGGACCGTCGTGAGCCGCCGCCCAGTGCTTCGCCCGTCGACCATTGCCCGGATTCCGCCATCGCACCAGCGCCCAACGAAGCGCCTGTTGGGGGCACAGATGACGTCGTGTCGGATCTGCCCGGACCACGGGGCACGGATTCTGGTCGAGGCACCAGGCGGTGGGCTGGAGTCGCCCTGCTGGCCATGGGGGCGGCGTGCCTGGGCCAACTCCGGCCCTACGCCTTCGTATTGGTCGTCGTTTCGTTGGCCGGATGGGTATTGGCTCGGCTGACCCTTGAACCGCTGGTGGGCCGTTGGACCCGCCGCCGGCCAACCTCAGCCGACCAACCCGTTCTGTCGCCGCAACTCGACGAGTCGCTCGCCGATGATCGGCAGGCGCATGATTCCCAGTCAGATGATCGGCAACCTGAGGAGTGGGCCGGTTCCGCCGACGCCGCTGAGAGCGGTGTCGGCAACGGGGGCCCAGCGAGTGGTGGCAGCGATGCCTTCGAGTCCAACCCCGGTCGCCGGGCCGGGCCGATCCTCGTTCTGGTGGCTGCCGCCACCTTCCTGGGCGTCGGCGGCGTTCTGAGCGGCCACGGCTTCCTGGGCCTTGGGCTGGTCAACTCCGCTGGCTCGGTCGCTCGGGTGGAGCAGGCTCGCACCGAAGGGATCGTGGGGGACACCGGCTTCAGTCGGCCGGGGGTCGATTCTTTGGATGACGTCATCGGGGGCATCCCCCGTGGGTTGTTCCACGGGATCCTGGGTCCGGCCCCCTGGGAAGCCGAGCCGCTGGCCCGGATCCTTCTGGCCGTCGAGTTACCTCTCTGGTATGGGGCGCTGGGCCTGGCCGGCGTAACGCTGGTCAACCGCCGTTGGCGGCCACCGCTCGGGCCCTGGGCGGTCCCGCTGCTCTTCGCCGCCGGTGTGGCCATGGTCATTGCCACCTACCTGGGCAACTCGGGTACCGCTCTTCGCCAGCGGGGAATGATCATTCCCATCGTGGTCGGCTTCGCCGCCACCGGCTGGTGCCGGTCCCGCTCCAGCGATGCGACTTAGGGCTGCACCGAAGGGGCTTCCAGGGCAGCGGTTGCCTCCGCATCCCCCGGGACCAGAACCAGGAGCCGGCGCCACAGGTCGGCGGCGGCCGCCTTGTCGGCGTCGCCGGCAGCCAGGCGGGCGGCCTGTCGCAGTAGGTCGCCGTCCTTGGCTGCCCGCTGCAACCCCCGCTCGGCGGTGGAGCGAGCGGCGGAAATGTCGCCGTCCGCCGCCAGCAGCTCCGAGTGCAGGCGGGCGGAGATGCCCTGGTGGGGGTTGGCAGCGGACGCCTCCTCCAGAAGGCCGGCGGCCTTGGCACGAACGCCGGCCCGGTCGGCGGCCTCGGACTCACCCACGGCTACGAGCATCTGGGCATAGTCGACCAGGGTCCGCCAGTGCCGCCCGTTGAGTTCGAGCCCCCGGGTGTAGGCCCTCCCCGCCTCCATCCACAGCGCCCGGCGCAGGTTCCGGCCGACCGGGGTTGTGGCCTCCGACGAAGCCAGGGTCGACGCGGTCCGGGCCTGGCTCAGGGCGTGCCCCGCCTCCCACGGATTCAGGGCCCTGGCCCTGCGATGCGACTCCAGCGCCCGGACCACTCCCTGGCGGGCCCCCTGGGGATCGTTCGCCCCCAGTGCCCCCGCGGTGGCCTCCCACCGCAGCCCCGTGAAGCGGGCGGCCTCGGCCCTCCAGGGTCGCAGCACCGTGTGGGCAGCCAGGCCGGTGGCCACCGCCAGGCCGGCCAGCGCCATCCACCTTCCTGGGCTTAGCCCGGCCGACCCGGCTCCCGACCCCCCCGCCCGAGCGCGCTCCCTTGGCGGCGAGGAACACTGGCCCTGGTGGGCCGACGGCGGGGACGACCCCCCGGCCTCCAAGTCCTCTGGTTCCGCGGCTTTGGAATCGGCCGTGGGACTCTGCGGTTCGGGGGACGCCCCGTGTTCTTCAGCCGGATCTGCCGACTCGGCCGGTTCGTCGGACCTCCCCCGGGCCACGCCCTTGGCCAGGACCACCAGCACCCCCAGCAGGAGCCAGAACAGTGTGGTCAGGGCCACCTGGTTGACGTTGAAGAGGCCCTGCACCAACAGCGCCACCAGGGCCCCCGCCACCCCCGACAGCAGCACCCGTCGACCCCTGGGCCCGGCCAGCGCCCCCTCGCTTCCCCCCGAGCGCTCGACCCGCCTCAATTCTCTCCAGGTACCAACGGCGCAGCGCCCCGCCCGGATCAATAGCCAGCCATAGGCGGCCATTCCCGCGAGGCCGGTGGAGACCAAAACGGTGAAGAACCAACTGTGTGGTCCATTCACGGCATTGGTGGCTCCGTTGACGGCCACGAAGGCGGCGTCCTGGTAGCGGGGGAACACCATCTCGAAGGAGTCCGGCCCGAAGCCCAGTATCGGCCGGTCGACCACCATGGACAGCGCCGCCCTCCAGTACCCCAGCCTCTGGGCCGGCGTTCCGGCGGTGGGGTCCAGGGCCGAGGAGACCTGGGCGCCCAGATCGGTCACCCCGCTCAGAGCGGCGCCCACCGCCAGCACCCCCGCCACCCCGGCGGCCACCCCGGCTGCCACCCACCGGCGGCGGGCACTCACCTCCGGCGCCAGGCCCAGGGCCATGGTCGCCATCCCGGCCAGGGCACCCAGCCACGCCCCGGCCGACCCGCCGTAGAGGAGCAGGAGGCCCAGCGCCCCGGCCAACCCGGCGCTGCCCAAAAGGCTCGCTGTCGCCAACCTGCCGGCCCTGCCCGACAGACCGGCTCTGGCCAACAGGCTTGCCCTGCCCAACCGGCCGTTTCTGGCCAGCGGTCCGTTCCTGGCCAGCGGTCCGGCGTCAGGGCTGGACCCACCCCTGCTCGTCGTCAAGGCCAGGGCCAGGCCCAGCGGCAGGGCCATGGCCGCGAAGGCACCCAGGTGGTTCGGGTTGCCGAGCGTCGACCAGACGGCGTGGGGGACCAGAGTGGTCTGGCTCCAGGTCAGCCAGTCCCATGGGGCGCCGGGAAGGTCGAGTCGGTCCGCCATCTGCATCAGGCCGTAGACGCCGACCACCGCCCCGGCGGCCAGCCAGATCAAACCCAGCAGGGGGCGGACCCCGTCGGGCCGTAGCCACCGGGCCGTGGTGGCCGCCACCGCCACCGCCGCCACCAAAGTGGCCAATCCGTCGCGGGTGCCCGACAGGCCAATGACCGCGGACCCGGGTGACAGCCCGAAGACTGCGGCCAGGGTCGTCACCACCACCACGGCCAGCGCCGGGTAGGTGAGCGGGCCGGCGGCGGGGGCCGGGGTGGGCGACCCCCTCAACCCGATCCCGCCGCCAGCCGCTGGGACGGTGCCCGGCGATGAGCCCTCCCCCAAAGGATCGATCCGGCGCCCGAACACGGCGGCGCCGGCTTGGACCGACAAGCAGACGACGGCCAGCAACCACAGCAAGGTGGCCTTGGGCAGGTTGAAGGTGTCGGTGGACCCGATGTGAAAGACCAGCGGAACCCCGACCGCCACCAGGACGACCCCCCACAGGGCTACGGCCCCCAGGCCCGGGACCCGGTGGACGACACCCGGACCCAGGCCCACCACCACGGTCGCTGCGGCGACCAGAGCCAGGGCGAAGAGGGCCTCGCCCTTGAAGTCGATCGTCCCGCTTCGCCACAGTGCGACAACCAGCGCCGACCCAGCAAGGGCGATCCCGGCCGGAACCCGATCCCGCCATGCCGGCGGTGTCGTAAGGGTCCGGGTCGCAGAGGGCCGGGCCGGAGAGGGCCGGGTCGCAGAGGGCCGGGCCGTAGAGGACGGGACAGGGGACCCGGAGCGCTGCCGCGCAGCGGCCGGGCGCCCGGATCGGCTCGCCGACGAGCGGCCCCCCGGGCGGTTTCCCGAACCCGAACTGGGGGGAGGAACTCCGTTCCCAGCCACGGCGGGTGACCGTATCCCGGCGATAACGACCACCGATGAGTTTCTCGCGGCATCCGGCCGGGGTCCACCGGTGATGATCACGACGGCCATCTGCATGTGATCGGCCCGCACGTCCAGGCTTGATTCACCTGTCGCCGCTGGTCACAGGCAGTTTCCACCCGCCATCCACCCGGTGGAGCCGCCGTATTGCGGCTGCGGTCGATGCGAATCACCACTAGCTGTCTTGGACATATAGCTGATATTTCTATGTGATCTTCAGGAAATCTTCAGGAATATGAGAGAGACTTTCTCCTGTTCGTCTCGCGTGCCGTGGGTGCCGAGCGAGCAACCACTAAAGGGATCCGCCGATCCGACCCCCTAGGGAGGCAGCATGACCTTGGTTCACAAGTTGAAGGAGCGGCGCCGAGCCGCTGGCCAGGAGGGGTTCACCCTCATCGAACTTCTGGTCGTCATCATCATCCTCGGCATCCTGGCCGCCGTCGTTGTCTTCGCCGTGGGTGGCGTGGGCGACAAGGGCAACGAGGCATCCTGTGTCATCGACACCCGCACCCTGCGGACCGCCGCCGAGGCCCACTTCGCCCAGAACGGCGACTACACCGTTGAACCGGGCGACGCCAATGGCATCACCACTCCCACGGGCACTGTGGATGAGAACGCTCTGGTGGCCGCCGGCTTCCTGTCGGAGGTCTCCACCATGCACAGCGCCACCGTGGCTGACCTCAACCCGGCCACCACCGGAATCGGGTCCACCACCTACGGCGTCACCATCCTTGTCGAAGACGGCACCCCGCCCGGCAACGACTGCGGTGTGGTAGGCACAAACGTCTCGGCCTCCAGCACGGACGACAGCTTCTAGGCACTACTCCACCGTTAGGAATTACGAGAGAACCCCGGCCGATATAGCCGGGGTTCTCTCGCGTTCGTTCGCTGGGTGCGCCCGTGCCCTACCCCGGCCGCTTATCGAAATTCACGACGGAAGGCAGGGCGCGTAACCCGGGCCTGGCTGGACGGCAAAGTCCTTCAGGAAATTCTCAGGTTCACTCCGTATCATCCCTCCGTCATCGGTCGCTCACCGAACCACTCACGCGCCATGTCCCGATGACCCGGTCCATTCAACGAAAGAAAGGCACCGTATGAGACAACGCGTAGAAGCGGAGTTGAGCCGGAGGCTCGCCCGCCGATCCCGAGGCAGTGGTCAGGGTGGTTTCACCCTCATCGAACTGCTGGTCGTAATCATCATCCTCGGCATCCTGGCCGCTGTGGTCGTCTTCGCCGTTGGTGGTGTGGGCGACAAGGGTGCCGCCGCCGCCATGGCCGAGGACGCCCGCACCCTTCGCACCGCCGAGGAGGCCCACCTGGCCCAGTTCGGCACCTACGCCACCGAGGCCCAGTTGGTCAGCGGCGGGCTCCTCTCCGAAGAGTCCACACTCCACGACATCGTGCTCGTCGGCGGGTCCGGCGGGTCCTTCACGGTCAACAACCAGGCCCCGGCCAACATCTTCGGCCAGGTTGCCGTGGACGACAACTCCTCCGTGGGCACATACCGCATCACCTGCAGCCGCGAAGAGACCGGCTGCGGCGAGGGCGGCGCCACGCCGCTGGGCGGCACCATCCGCGTGGCTGGCACGTCCTCCGCCGCCAACGTGACCGGCAACAACTTCATCAACCCGGCGGTGACGAGTTCCGGCACCGTCCACCCCAACACCGAGTACATGTTCAACGGGCTTTTGCGCTGGGCCGAGAACAACACCGCCCAGCCCGACCTTGCCCAGAGCTTCGCCGTGTCGGCCGACCAGAGGACGGCCAGCTTCACCCTCCGTTCCGGGCTCAAATGGCACAACGGCACCGACATCACCGCCAACGACGTGAAGTTCAGTGCCGAGGAGGGCTGGCTCAAGCGCCACAGCCGCACCGCCGCTTCCCTGGGTGAGGCGCTGGGCACCGTCAACCCCAACACCACCACCGCCGTCACGCCGGCCAACGCCATCGACTGCGGCCAACTCAACGACCCGGTGCCCACCGCATGCACTCCCACCAGCCTCACCGTGCGCTTCAACTTCGGGTTCCCCTACCCGACCCTGCTGCGCCAGATGAATGTGACCGAGGCGCCGATTATCCCTGAGAACGTCTACGGCGCCTGCCGCTACGACGCTGGTGGTCCCGGGACCGACAACATCGACACCTCCGCCTGCGCGCCCAACAACCCGGCCTCGGGGGACTTCCCCGCCGTCGGCCCGGTAGGCAGTGGTCCGTTCAAGTTCAAGAGCCGTGACCAGACGACCGCGCAACTGGTGTTCGTGAAGAACCCCACTTACCACTTCGCCGGACTGCCCCTGGTGGACGAACTGATCCAGGTGCCAACCGGCAACTCGGCCACTGCCCTGCTCAACGACCAGATCGACTTCGGCTCCCCCGCCGGCAACACCGTGCCGCCGGTTCCCGACGGGCTGACGTTCGTCCCCACGGTCACTCCCCAGGCCGGGTTCCAGATCGCCTCGGTACCGCGCGGCTCGGGCGGCGGCAACTGCATCACCCAGCCCGGGTTCAACCTTTGGGCGGTGGGCCAGACCCCGGCGGCAATCAACGCCGGGACCGCCACGCCGCACCCAATTTTCGGCGACCCCACAATGGTTGACCCCGACGGTGCCGGCCCCGAAGGGCCCATGGCCAGGGGCAAGGTGGTCCGCCGGGCCATCTCCATGGCCCTGGACCGCCAGTTGATGTTCAACGCCAACGAGTTCGGCAAGGGTGCAGTGCCCACCTCGCCGGTGCACTCGAAGCTGGCGGTTTACGCCCCTCAGCCCAACATGGCGGCTTTCGACCGGGCCAAGGCGGACCTGTGGCTGACCAACGCCGGCTGGACCCTCCAGGCCGGCCCCGGCGGGACCGTAAGGCGTTCCACCGGTGCCCCCGGAATGCCGGCGGCGGGTTCTCCGCTCAGTTGGCCGCTCACCGGGCCAACAACCACTGCCACGGCCGGAGGGTCGGCCCGGACCACCGGCAACCAGACTGACTACTGGACCTCGATCGACAGCCAACTGCTGGCTGCTCCCATCGAGATCAGCGCCAACCTCAACGCCGCCGGCGCCCTGGCGCCACGGGCCGCTGAAACCAGCACTCAGGCCTACGCCCCCTACTTCGGCAACCGCAACTTCGACATCATCACCGTCAACTACTGCCAAGGGGACGACCCGGTGGTGGGCATGCGGCGCCAGTACTTTGCCGACAGCAACACCGTCGGTGCGCCCCGGTCGCAGATCTCCACCGCCAACTTCACCAACGCCGCTGGCTACCGCAACTCGGAGGTCGATGCGTTGTGGGATGCCCGCAACGACAGTGCCTTCGGCCCGATGCAGAGCATCATCGCCAGCGATGCCCCCTACATCTGGCTCGCCGAGACAGGTCCCCAGCGAGCCTGGAAGAACACCTGCACTGGCTTCAACATCCAGAACACCGGCCTCTTCGCTGAGGCCGCGTCCTGCGCGTAGCTCATTTCACCCAGCTTCGCGGCCGGGTGAAATGAGCCGTACTTCACGCCAACAACGGCCCGGGTTCACCCGGGCCGTTGTTGCGTTCCTGGTGGCGGGAGGCTTCAGCGCCGGGTGTTCGGGGGACGCCCGGCCTCGGGCCCTCCCCGGTTCGGGGCCGCTCCCCACCACCGCCCGGGTCCTGCCGCCGGCCGATGGAACCCGCATCGTCTACATGTCCAACCGCAGCAGCGGAACCGACCTCGAGATCTGGGTGATGGGCCCCGACGGTTCGAACCCGGTCAACATCACCAACAGTCCGTTTCTCGACAGCGCGCCGGCCATATCCCCCGAAGGTGCCCGGGTGGTCTTCGAGCGCTTCGACCCCATCGGCGCCAACAGCGACCTGTGGGTCACCGGTATCGACGGAGGCGATGCCACCCGCCTCACCACCACCACCACCGCCAGTGAGACCAACGCGGTTTGGTCACCCGACGGCCGATCCGTGGCCTACCAGCACCGGGCCCCGGGCGACGCGGACGGGATCTTTCTCATGGCGGCCGACGGTGGCAATGCCCGGCGCCTGACCACCGGCGTCGGCGACGCCGACCCCACCTGGTCCCCCGACGGCAGTCAACTCGTCTTCGAGCGGACCGGGCCTCAGGGAACCGATCTCTGGCTGGTCGGAGTCGACGGGTCGGCCCCGCGCCTGCTGATCGCACATCCCCAGGCCGACACCGACCCTGCCTGGTCTCCCGACGGCAGCCGAATCGCCTTCGTCCGATCTGACGGGGCGTCAGGGGCCAGTATTCACGTAATGGCCCCGGACGGAACCGGCGATACCCAACTGACCGACACGCCGGGATTGGAGGCGGCTCCCGCCTGGTCGCCCGACAGTCGCCGGCTGGCCTACTTTCGGGCCCGGGCCAGTGCCGCCGGGGACATATGGGTGATGAACGCAGACGGAACGGACCCAGTCAACCTGACGGTCAACCCCGAGATCGACTCCCTCCCATCGTGGGGGCCTCGTCCGCCTGCCGGATGACGGGGTCTGCGTTCTTGTTGTCCGTGTGAGCCGACTTCGCGGCGGGATCCAGAACGGCGGTCAGACCGTCGGACAGGAGATTCAGCCCGAGCACAGTGCCAGCCAGGGCCAGCCCGGGAAAGAACCACAACCACCAGGCATAAAGCAGATGGTTCTGGGCATTGCTGGCCAGAACCCCGAGACTCGGGGTCTGGGTGTCCGCCAGGCCCAGGAATGCCAACCCGGCCTCGATGAGAATTACCCTGCTGCCCATCAGAACCACGACCACTGCGGCCCGGGGGGCAATGGCGGGCAGCACGTGGGACAGGATCATCCGGCGGCTCCGAGCGCCCGCGGCCCGCGCCGCCTCCACATAGGCCCTGCCCCGAACCGAGAGCGTCTCCGCCCGGACTATCCGGGCCAGAAAGGCCCAGGACGTCAGGCCGAGCAGCAGGATGATGCGGTCGAGTCCGGCCCCGTAGAGGCCCACCACCATCATCGCGAGAACGAACCGGGGCAGTGAACCCAGCAACTCCGCGGAGCGAGTCACAAGAGCATCAACCGCTCCGCCTTGCCAGCCGGCGACAAGGCCCAGGGTGACCCCGATTGCCGTTGAGATACTGGTCACCGACACCACGGCCAACATCGAGGTGTGAAGGCCCTGCATCACGGCTTTGAGCATGTCCCGAGAGAACTGGTCGGTGCCCATGGGGTTACGCCAACTGGGAGGGGCCAGCAAGGGGTTGTCGAACGAAAATGACTGGCCGGGTGCCAGCCATGGAGCCAGGAAGCCCACGCCGAACAGGGTGCCCACCAACAGCGCCCCCACCACTGCCGCCGGATTCCGCACGAACCGACCCAATAGCGCCCCTGACCTGCCCGGTGCTGCCGGACGGGACGACGGACCGCTCGGCCGGGACAAACGCCCGGGGCCCCGGGTGGCGGTGAGTACGGCCTCGCTGCCTCGCGACGCCACGCGCCCCGGAGACCGGTTCATCGCCGCACCCGAACCCGCGGGTCAGCCCAGGTATAGGCCAGGTCGGTCACCAGGTTGGCCACGGCGATGGCCACGGCGATGAGGATCACCAAACCCAACAACAACGGCCTGTCTGCGCGTTCTGCGGCCGAGCGCAGAACCGAACCGAGGCCCGGCCAAACGAACACGCTCTCCACCACCACCGACCCCGAGAACAGGAAGCCGACGCGGACTCCGATAAGGGTTATGACAGGCAGGAGCGCGTTCCGAAGAGCGTGACGATTGAAAACCGTCTCCTCGTCGAGACCTTTGGACCGGGCGGTGCGAACGTATCCCGCGCTTCGCTCGCTCACCACCCCCGACCGGACCAGGCGGACAACCGCTGCTATTTCCGATGCCGCCAGGACCAGCATTGGAAGTACCAGATGGTGGGCCACATCGGCAACATGACCCAGGCCAGTTGGCGCCTGTGACCCGAACTGGGAATAGCCCTGGACAGGAAGAAAACTGATCTTGAGCGCCACAATCAGAACCAGTCCCTGGGCCAGCCAGAAACCCGGTACTGCCTGCGCCAGCAGTGCCGTGGAGGTGACTATGCGATCAAGCATTCCGTTCGGGCGACGGGCAGCGGAAACTCCAGCCAGCAGGCCGACGATCGTCGATACCACCAACGCTGATCCGGTAAGCAACAGGGTCGGTGGGGCGCTAGCAGCGATCACCTCCACCACCGGGGCACCCGATATATATGAGTATCCGAGGTCACCCGTTACCAGGCGTGCGACGTAAGTTACATACTGGTGGTGCAGGGGACGATCCAGCCCATATGCCTTTCGGGCCGCCTCGCGATCTTCCTCCAATGCGTCCTCCCCAACCAGGTTGGTGGCCGGGTCGCCAGGAACAAACTGTAGAAGAAAGAACGTTGCCGTAATCACCACCGCCACCAACGCCACCGCCTGGGCCAGGCGGCGAAGGATGTAGGCAGTCACTGGCATCATTGTTTATCCGGTTCGTGGCTCTGCCGCGCCTCACGCCCGAAGGAGCCGCCACATGGGCGAGGCGCGCCGCACATACGGCCGGGCTTCAGGCAATCCTCAGGATCGGCCCTTATCATCGGCTCGTCATCGGCGCGCCGGGCCTGCCTTCGGCTTTCCTCCTCCCATCAGGCCGCCACGCCGGAACCATCAAGAAAGGAAGGTCTCGTGCCCTCACGCCTCCGTCCCGGCCTGGCTCAACGCCTGGCCCGGCGCAACCAGCTTCCCGACCAGCGGGGCTTCACCCTCATCGAGCTCCTGGTCGTCATCATCATCCTCGGCATCCTGGCGGCCGTTGTTGTCTTCGCCGTCGGCGGCGTGGGTGACAAGGGCAAGAGCTCGGCCTACGCCATCGACGCCCGGACTCTGCGCACCGCGGAGGAAGCCCACCTGGCCCAGTTCGGCACCTACGCCACTGAGGCCCAGTTGGTCACCGCGGGTCTCCTGTCGGAGGAGTCCAGCTACCACGACATCGTCCTCGTCGGCGGCCCCGGCGGAAGCTTCGATGTGAACGCTGCCTTCGGATCGGCCGTCGGGTCGGGCTTCGGTTCAACCTTCCAGGTTGGCCAGACCTCCTCCGCTGGGTCCTACGACATCGTCTGCGGCGAGCGGGGCATGCCCATTCCCGAGGGATGCGGCACCGGCGGCGGCATCGCCATCGGCGGCACCCTGGTGGTGGGCGAGAGCTTCACCATCCCCACCACCAACCCGGCCGTCTCCACCTCCGGTGCGGTTCACGCCTACTGGGAGACCATGTACAACGGCCTGATCGCCCTCGACGCCCTGGGCAACCCCCAGCCGGAGTTGGCCACCGTGGTTCCCACCGTTGACAACGGCGGAATCTCCCCCGACGGCAAGACCTTCACCTTCACACTTCGCAACGACGTGTTCTGGCACGACGACAACCCGGCCGGCGTGCGTCGCCCCTTTACCGCCACCGATGTGAAGTTCACTTTCGAAAAGGCCCTGCTTCGGGACCATGGGCGCACCCGCAACATCGCCCCTTTCCTGGCCCATTGGGACGCCACCGCCCAGGTTTCCAACGCCATCGTGGTTGTCAACCCCACCACGGTCAGCTTCACCTTCACCAACCCCTACGCTCCTCTGCTCAAGCAGTTGAACGTGACCGAGGCGCCCATGCTCCCGGCCCACCTCTACACCGGCAACCCCACGCTGGCCGTCCTCAACGCCAACGTGATTGGTACCGGGCCCTTCAAGTGCGCCGACCCCGCAGCCACCCCCAATCCCTGCCGGTCGGGAACCGACGCCAAGGTGGTGCGCAACCCCGCCTACTTCCGCGCTCCCCTTCCCTACCTGGACGAGATCATCATGCGCCCCATCGCCGACGCCACCACCCGCAAGAACGCCCTCGTCAACGGTGAGGTCGACTACCTGTGGGACGTGCCCGAGCAGTTCGTGGCCGATGTCGAAGCCGACGCCGACCTGACCACCGAGGCCACCCAGTCCCTGGGCGGCGGTCCCAACTCCATAGACACCTTCATTCTCAACAACACTCAGAAGGGCGACCGGGCCGGCCAGATCGGTGGACCCAACCCCACCGGCACCCCGGCGCCGCACCCCATCCTGGGTGACGTGAACGTGCGAAAGGCCATCTTCCACGCCACCAACCGGGACGCCGTTCTGGCCGCCCGCTTCGGTGTCGGGAAAGTGGCCACCGCCCCTATCTCCAGCGAACTGCCCCAGCACGACCCCAGCATCGTGCTCCCACCCTTCAATGTGGCGGCCGCCGACGCCCTGCTGGACGCGGCCGGGTGGAATGGTCCTCGGACCACCATCGGCTCCAACACCAACATTCGAACCGCCCTCAACCACCCCCGGGAGGGTCTGGATCCCCGTGTTGACGACGGCGATCCGTTCACTATCGAGTTCCTCATCGGAACCGGAGGCGCCACCGATGCCCGGATGGCCGTGATCGACGCCAACCTGGCCACGGTCGGCATCGACCTGAACCGCCTGGCCGGGAACTCGAATGCCACCACCATCGTCTTCACCGACCGCAACTTCGACACCCACTTCATCAACCTCGCACAGGGATATGACCCTCAGGTGGGCATCCGTCGCAGCTACCACACCGACCAGGTCAGCACCACCACCTTCACCAATGCTGCCGGCTACAAGAACGCCATCGTCGACAACGCCTTCGACCAGGGCGTACGCACCCTGGACCCGGCCGCCCGCTTTGCGCTCTACCAGCAGTTCCAGCAGCAGGTGGCCCTAGACCTGCCCTACGTGCAACTCATCGAGACCCCCAACGTCCGGGGCTACCGGCAGGCCTGCACCGGCTTCCGAGTGTTCACCGGGCTCTTCGCCGAGCGGGCCTCCTGCTCGTAATGCATCGCCGACCGCAGCCTGGCGCCTCGCCACACCGCCAGAAGCACGGCCAGCAGTCTCACCAGGGATGACGCCGGCCCCGTTGGGGCGCTCATCCTGAAGGGTCCCAGCTGGGACATCCGGTTCGTCGTCCGCCGGGTGTCCCAGTTGGTCCCGTCTGTGGCCGGGATCGTCGGAACCACGTTTCTCCTGGTCCACCTGGCTCCCGGGGACGCGGTGGAGGCCCTGGCCGGCGAGAACGCCTCGCAGGAGTACCTCGCCGCGCTACGGGTGGAGTACGGCCTGGACCAGGCCCTTCCCACCCAGATCTGGCGCTACATCACTCACCTGATCCAGGGCGACCTGGGACAGTCGGTGCTGCTCGGCCAGCCGGTGACCACCCTGATCGCCGAGCGGATGACGCCCACGCTCCTCCTGGCGGCCAGCGCCCTGATCCTTTCCACCATGGGTGCGCTAGGCGTGGCGGTCCGGGCCGGGCGCCGACCCGGGGGCGTGTTCGACGCTGCTTCCAACTCCTTGACCCTGGTGGCCTACGCCATCCCCGTCTTCTGGCTGGGACAGATAGCTGTCCTGGTGCTGGCGCTCGGCCTCGGCTGGTTCCCCGTTCAGGGTTTCACCGACGCCCGGGCGCCGGGAACCGGGCTGGCCCGCTGGATCGGCATCGCCCATCACCTGGCTTTGCCCGCCCTGGTGCTGGCCGCTTCGGAGACCGCCCTTCTGGCCCGACTCACCCGGTCCGGACTGCTCGCCAATCTGGGCCGGGCCTACGTTTTGACCGCCCGGGCCAAGGGCGTGGCCGAAGGCCGCATCCTGTCCGCCCACGCCCTGCGCAACGCCCTTCTGCCGGTGATCACCGTGGTGGGCAGCCGGATCGGCTTCATCCTGTCGGGGGCCGTCCTGGTGGAGTCGGTCTTCGCCTGGCCCGGTCTGGGATCGCTCCTGGTGGAGTCGGCCCGCAGCCAGGACCACCCCGTGGTCCTGGGTCTGGTGATGCTGGTATCGGCCACAGTCGTGACCATGAACCTGGCCGTGGACCTCCTCTACCGGGTGGTCGACCCTCGGGTGACCAACACTTGAACAGCCCCGCCCACGTACCCGACGAAGGATCCGGGCAAGCCCAGTCGGTGGACCTTCGCCGGCGCTTGCGCCCCAGAAGGCCCGCCGGGAACGCGGCCCAGGGCGACAGCGCCTCGGGGCTTCTGAGCGGCATTCGGGGAGGCGTTCCTGGTCGGGGCACAGGCCAGCCGACGGGCCGGCGGCGGCTGCTCAGCCAGGTTCTGCGTACCCCGGGAGGTCGGGCCGGGGTGGCTCTGACGGTGGCCCTTGTGGCGGTGGGGACTTTTTCCCGACGCCTCGCCCCCCACAACCCTTTCCTCCTCGACGTCCCCACCTCGCGCCCACCCTCACTCGCGTTCCCCATGGGCACCGACTATCTGGGTCGGGACATCCTCAGCGCGGTGATCCTCGGGGCCGGCACCGCGCTGACTGTGGTCATCTGGGTCACCACCGCCACGGCCGTGTTGGGCGTGACCCTGGGGACCCTGGCCGCCCAACGCGGCGGCTGGGTGGACGACGCCATCGGACGTCTGGGCGAGGCCGTGCAAGCCGTCCCCCGGTTCTTCCTGGCCGTGGTGGTCACCGCCTTCTTCGGGGGAGACTTGCGGCACCTCATCACGTTGCTGGCCCTCACCTCCTGGCCGCTGGTCATGCGACTGGTGCGCTCCGAGGCGCTGAGCGTCACCCGGCGAGATCATGTGACCGCAGCCGCGGCCCTGGGGGCATCCCGGGTGCGGGTACTGGTGCGCCACGTGGTGCCCGGGGTTGCCCCGGTGGCCCTGGCGGCCGTGGCTCTCACCGCCTCCCGCGTAGTCCTGTTGGAGTCCAGCCTTTCTTTCTTGGGCCTGGGCGACCCCGAAGTCATCTCCTGGGGCTTTTTGCTCAACACCGCCCGGGGCTTTTTGGAGTCGGCCTGGTGGGTGGCCGTCTTTCCCGGGCTGGCCATCATGGCCGCCGTTTTGGGCTTCAACCTTCTCGCCGATTCCCTCGACCGCTCCCTCGATCCCCTGCGGTCCGCCGGCGTGCCCTCCGCCGCCGAATAGCGTAGCCGCTCGGAAACGGCGGGATCGCGATTTGTGACCCGGTGGCGATTTGTTGGACCAGGTCGCCCGGACCAAGCAGAGTCCTGAGACAGCGTTGGTGAGACGTAGCCTTACCAGCGATGTCTGCCCTTCCTGCGTCCGCCTTTCCGGCGGACCAACGGCCATCTTCGCTCGGACCGGTGCCGTCTGCGGTCGGACTATCGGTCGGGTTGCGGCCAGCCAGCGCGGCGGTCCTGCCCGCCCGGCGGCAGTTCAGCGTCGACGACTACTACCGCATGGCCGAGGCGGGGGTGCTTGGGCCCGACGACCGGGTCGAGCTGCTCAGGGGGGAAATCGTGATGATGAGCCCGATCGGCAGCCGCCACGCGGCCTGCGTGAGGCGGCTGCACTCGGCCTTGGCGGCAGTGCTGGCGGACCGAGCGATGATTTCGGTTCAAAGCCCAGTACGCCTTGACGCCCAATCGGAGCCCGAGCCGGACGTGGCCGTGCTGACAACCCGTCCCGATTGGTATGCGAGCGCCCACCCCACGCCCGCCGACGTCCTTCTGCTCATCGAGGTGTGTGACACCTCCTGGGACCTCGACTCGGCGGTGAAACGACCTCTCTACGCCGCCTCCGGAATCGCCGAGGTCTGGTTGATCAACCTGGCGGGTGCGTACATCGAGGCCTCCTGGGATCCTGCTGCCGAGGGATACGGGGCCATGCGCCGCCACCGGGCCGGCGACACCATTGCTCCGCAAGCCTTCGGTGATCTGAACCTTGCCGTGGCCGACCTGCTGGTCTGACGGGGATGGCCGTCGGCCAAAGTCCAGCGTCATCTGCGGCCATGTGGAACGTCATTGTCTTCGAGTTGGTTGGCCGCCTCCAACCGTTGGTCCGGCGATGGGGTACCGACGAGCCGGCCCTGGGTGCCGTACAGTGGCCGTACATCGCTAGCAAGGAGCCCCGTATGGCCACCACCGAGACCAGACGCCGCACCCGACGCCTGGAACTGCGCACCACACCCGATGAGCGGGACCTTATCGAGCGCGCCGTAGCCGCCACCGGCACCGACCTCACCAAGTTCATCGTCCTCAATGCGGTGGACGCGGCCCGGCGTGTCCTGGCTGACCGGGACCGTTTCGACCTTGACGATGCCGCCGTGTCCGCCTGGGATGCCCTCAACGCTCGGGAAGCCCGGCCCCTGCCTGGGCTCCGACGCCTTATGGATCGGCCATCGCCGTTTGCTGAGTAACTGCGGTCGACCCACCAGTGCGGTCCTGGCCCAGCGTGCGGCCGGCTGCGGCCCAGGTGTCCAGCGGCCCCTGGGTGAGTTGCTCATTCTTGGTGGCCGCCGGTCCCGCTCCCTCGCGCTTGACCGAACTTTCCGTCGCTGAGTGAGCCCTTACCGGCCGCCCGAACCGCTGACAGGACACCACGACGTAACCGAGTTCGAGTGTCGGTCGAGCGAGCAAACCGATTGGCTGCGTCGCCATGCCCGCCAATCGGCTAGCGCCGGCACTGCGAGGGTGTTCGTCGTCACCGATACCGCAGGCCCTCAGGTCGTCGCCTACTACGGGTGGTGCATGGCCCAGTTGTCCCCCGCGTCGGCACCCGCTCGGCTGCGTAAAGGTGCAGGGCGCTACCCCCAGCCGGTCGCCCTGCTGGCCCGCCTGGGGGTGGATCTGAGGCACGAGGGCAGCGGCCTGGGGGCGGCGCTCCTGGGGAACGTATTCGCTCGCCTACTCGGGCTCGACGACGACATCGGCTGCCGGGGCCTGCTGGTGCACGCCGAGTCCGACGAGGCCCGCCGGTTCTACCTCCACCTCGTTCCCGAGTTCACTCCTAGCCCGACCGACGACCTACACCTGGTTCTCCTTATGAAGGACCTCCGCGCGAATTTCATCCGCCGATCCTCTGGGCCCGGTTGAGGCTGTCGCTCAAAAGGTTGAGGCCGAGCACGGCCACCAGGATGGCCACCCCGGGAAAGAAGGCCAGCCACCAGGCCAGCCGCAGGAACTGCTGGGCGTTGTTGGCCAACTGCCCCAGGCTGATCCTGTTGGGATCGCTCAGACCGAGAAAGGCCAGACCGGCCTCGATCATGATCACCCGGGAGGCGAACAGGGCGATCACCACGATCACCGGGGGGACGATGTTGGGCAGCAGGTGGCGGCGGATCACTCCCCGGCGTGTAGAGCCCATGGCTCGCGCCGCCTCGACGAACTCCCGGTCCCGCAGGCGGATGGTCTCGGCCCGGACGACCCGGGCCAGAAAGGTCCACGAGGTGAGGCCGAGAAGCAGGATCAGCAGTTCCAGTCCCCTCCCGAAGAACGAGATCACCAGGATGGCCAGGAAGAACCTCGGAACAATCTGGAACACCTCGGTCACCCGCATTATCACGGTGTCCACCAGGCCCCGCAGGTACCCGCAGGCCAGGCCGAGGGTGATCCCGATGGCTCCGGAAATCGCCACCACCCAGACCACCACCGTCACCGATGTTCGGACCCCGTGAATCACCCCGGTGAACAGATCCCGGCCAATGTCATCGGTTCCGAACCAGAACTGAGATGACGGCGGCCGCAGCGCTCGACCAGCCTCGGTGGCAAATGGGTTGCCCGGGGCGATCAACTCGGTTGTAAGAGCCGTGGTCACCATTGCCCCCACCAGTACCAGCGAGAACAGTCCCATTGGTGTAGAAGCCAGTTTCCCAAAGGTTCCCTGGTGGATCCTGGCCACGCTGGCCGTAGGCGGATTATTCATATCGGATTCGGGGATCAATCCAGGCATAGACCAAATCCGTTACCAGATTCGCCAGAATTACACTTGTTCCTACCAAAAGCACCAAGCCCAGAACCAGAGGCCGGTCACTGGTGTTGATGGCGTTGACCAGAATCGAACCTAGCCCGGGCCAGGAAAATACTGTTTCGACCACCAGGGCACCGGAGAACAGAAAACCCACGCGCGACCCGATCACGGTGACCAGGGGCAGGGCGGCGTTGGGCAGGGCGTGGCGCACCAGTGCCCGGCGGGGACGGATCCCCTTGGCGTGCGCCGTCCGGTCGTAGCCGGAACCTGCCTGATCGATCAGACCGGTCCGGGTGAGACGGACAACCAGGGCTATCTCCGACAGGGCCAGGACGAGGGCGGGGAGGACCAGGTGGTGAGCCACGTCGGCCACATGGGCCCATCCGGTGTAGGTGATTCGACTGTCGCTCATGCCCAGAACAGGGAAAAGACCCAGATGCAGGCCGAACATCAGGGCCGCCATCTGCCCAACCCAGAAACCGGGCACCGCCATCGACACCAGAGTGGCCCCGGAGATTCCGGCATCAACCGGACTCGATGGGCGCTGGGACGACACCACCCCAAGGGCGACGCCCAACAGGACCGACACCGCCAGGGCCGTCCCCGCCAAAAGGAGAGTTGCCGGGAGGCGCTCAGCGATGATCGTTGACACTGGTCGGGCATAGGAGAAACTCTCACCCAGATCTCCGGTGACGACATTGGTCACATACCGGGCGAACTGCACCCAAATCGGCTTGTCCAGCCCGTACTGTCGATTGAGCATCTCGATCGTCTCAACCGTGGCGTATTCACCGGCAAAAGCCCCGGCCGGGTCCCCAGGGGCGAGATGAATGACGATGAAGGTGAGAAGAAGGATGATCAGCAGGGCCGGCGGGACCTGAAGCAGGCGCTTCAAAACATAGCGACGACCCATCGGAACAACAGTAGGGCGGTGCCCGGCGGGCGTTCGAGCCAGGGCAGCGTCGCCCCTCCCGGACCCAGGTTTGCGGCCCGGTCCCTACGCGCCCATCCCCGTGCCGTGCAGCCTGGGAGTCCTCCCGTCGGCTTCGAAATAGAGCCCCAACGCTCCCTTGCACGGGGGGTCGGAAGAAAACCAGATCGAAACAATCAGTTGATTCCTCAAGGAATCTTCAGGTTGTTCCGTCATACTCCCGTCATCTACAGACGCGGAGCGCCTACTGGGGATGGGACTCCACCAGAAAGGGGCGAAACTTGATTAACCGATTCAATGACCATGTCCGTCGCAAGCGGGCACAAGAAGGTGGATTCACCCTGATCGAGCTGCTGGTGGTGATCATCATCCTCGGCATCCTGGCCGCAGTGGTGGTGTTTGCGGTCGGCGGGGTGGGCGACAAGGGAGAGGCTTCGGCCAAGGAGATCGACGAGCGCACGCTGCGCACGGCGCTGGAGGCCTACTACGCCCAGAACGGCGAGTACCCCGCCGACCAGGACGACCTGGTGGCTGCCGGTCTTCTCTCGGAGCCCTCGACTCTGAGCGAGGTGGTGGTGGCCGAGGACCAGCAGTCCTACCAGTTCGTCACCTTCGGCGGCACCCTGGTGGTGGCGGGAGGAGCCACCCCGCCAGCGGCCACGCTCAACCCCGCCGTCACCAGTGAGGGCGGTACCCACAGCAACTCCGAAGACATGTTCAACGGCCTACTTCGATACGAACGGGACGGCTCCATCGGAGGCGACCTCGCCCAGACGTTCACCTTCAACAACGCGGTCCCGGCGGCTTCCAACCCCAACTGCGCCCCGTCCGAACCCACCGCCGTCTGCGAAGCGACCACCACGGTTGCCACCTTCGTGCTCCGCGAGAACGTGAAGTTCCACAACGGCGACACCCTGACCCCCGCCGACGTGAAGTTCAGCTTCGAGAAGGCCATCCTCGCCGCCCACGGCCGCACCCGGGCCATCAACCTGACCCTGGGGGTTACCGGCCAGAACCTCACCACCGTGGCCCCGGCCAACGCCATTCAGACGCTGCCCGCCACCGCAGGCAACGGGGGGACGGTGATCTTCAACCTGCGGCAGGTCTTCGCTCCGTTGAAGTTCACCCTCAACGTGACCGAGGCCCCCATCATCTCCGAGGCGGTGTATGGGCCCTGTTTCACCGCCGGCACCCTGTTCTCCGGGGTGGCCTGCTCCGCCAACACAAACCCGGTGGGGACGGGGCCGTTCAAGTTCGAGTCCCTCGACACGACCGGGATCCGCACAGTCAAAAACCCCGACTACTTCCGCTTCGACGCCAACGGCAACCGCCTGCCCTACTTCGACGTCCTGTTCAAGCGGGTCACCACCGGAAGCATCGCCACCGCGCTGCAGTCGGGAACGGTGGACGTCGGCGCGGTGAGCAACGCCGACCGTCCGCTTCTGGCCGCGGATTCTCGGATCGTCCTTTCCCAGACGCCCCGGGGATCAGGCGGTGGCAACTGCATAACCACCATCGCCTTCAACACCACCAAGCGCCAGCCTGGTACGGGGCTCGTGGGTGGGGCCGTTCCCTCCGCGGATCCGGCCAGCCCCTACTTCGGGCAGAACAAGCCGAACTCCCTGGACAACGCCCGACCGCACCGGACCCTGGGCGACGCCCGGGTCAGGGAGGCCATCTTCAAGGCGCTCAACCGGAACCAGTTCCACACCGACATCGCCTTCGGGGCCGGCCGGGTGGCCGATGCCCCCCTGCACAGCATCTTCCAGCCTGACGGTGCCTACCAGGGGCCACAGCCGCTTCCCACCTTCGACATAGCTGCCGCCGACGCGCTGCTCGACGCCGCCGGATGGAACGGCACCCGCACCACCGTCGGGGCCAACACCAACATCCGCACGGCCCTCAACCACCCGAACGAGACCCACAGCGATCCTGACCTGGTCGTGGCCGACGGGGCGGTGCTGCAGTTGGAGTACCTGGCCTCCACCGGCAACGAGGCCTTCGGCGGGCTGGTGGACTCGCAGTTGGCGGTGGTGGGGATCGACGTGACCCCGGTGTACGGGAACAACGCGTCGATCGTGGCTCCTCGCACCTTCCACGCCCGCACCTTCGACATGACCCAGATCAGCTACTGCAACAACGACGAGCCCCAGTTCGGGGTTCGCCGCCAGTACCACACCGATCAGCTGATCCAGAGCAACGCCTTCGTCCAGGCCTCGGGCTACAAGAGCCTGGTCATGGACCAGTTGTGGGCCGACGCCAGCAAGGCGCCGGACGTGGCCAGCTACCAGAACGCCTTCCTCAAGATCCAGCGGCTGGCGCTGGGCCTGGGGACGCCGGCCAACGGCTCCTTCCCGGCCCTGACCGTCACCCCGGGTAGCCCGGAAGACCTTCAGCGCATTCCGATGGTCCAGATGCTGGAGTCGGCCGGTACCCGGGGAAACCTCTCGATTTGCACCGGCTTCAACAACAACAACACCGGCCTCTACATGGAGGGGGCCAGCTGCAGCCGCTGATGGCCAAGCTGACGCCATAGCCAGTGGTCGATCCGACCACTCACGAATCGACCCCGGGTGCCATTCGGCCCGGGGTCGAGTCGCGTTCGGCCGCGGCTGCGGCTCTTGTGGTGCGAGGGGCCGACGGAGTTGGTTCCAGGGATGAACGGCCTCCTTCATCAACTTCCCGGTTCTCCGTACGGCAGGAGGGGATGGGGATAGCGTTATGGCATGGATCGTGTGCGAATCTCAACCACGGTGGATGGCACACTCCTTGCGCATTGCCAGCGGCTTCGTGCGGGGCCAACGAGCGCACTAATCGACGACGCGCTGGAAGCGCTGGCCGATCGCCTCGATGCCGAGAGGGAAACCGAGATCCTCACCGCATTGCCCTACGAGGATGACGAGGCCCTGGCCTGGTCGGTCCCATTCGGTCCCGACCTTCCCTATACCGGCACGATTCCCCAGGAGGTCCTCGACCTGGCGGCGGCCCGGCGCAAGCAGGGGCATTGAAAGGTCTGGCTCACGGGCAAATCTGGTGGGCCGACCTGGACAAGGTCAGGCCGATTCTTGTGCTCACCCGGGCCCGGGTTGCTCCCCTGCTGACCCGCATCGTTATCGCACCTATTACACAGTCGGAAGGCAACTGCCCACCGAAGTGAGCCTCGGCCCCGATGAGGGACTCGCCGACGGATCGTTCGCAAGCTTCGACAACACGCAGTTGATAGGAGTCGACTGCCTGATCCATCGGGCAGGCAACGTCGACGAAGCCCGGTGGCCGGAGTTCTGCACTGCGATGCTGGCGGTGATGGGCTGCCGACGAGGCCAGTTCTGAAGAGTTCAATCGCTGGCATGCCGGCGGCCAAGCCTTCCCATGCCGACCCGGCTAACCGGCGCCGCCGGGCTGGGGGCGGCCATCGTCGGGGGTGCAGGTGGACTGACGTTGGGCGGCCAGGGCCAGGGCCCCCAGTCGGTAGGCGGGGACGTCCAGGGCCACCCGGTCGCCCCCGGCGGCAGCCCTCAGCCCGGCCACCGCTGCTCCGGCGTCTGGACGCACCGAGACCGGGGCGACGGCCACCATTTCGTCCAGCGTCGGGCCCATGGCATCGACCAGGACGGCCACAGCGGGGGGGGCGCCGGTGATCACCCCGTCGTCGGACACGTCGAGGCCGCCGGCAGAGGCATTGTCCCCATCGACGCCGCCATCAGCGCCCTCACCGCCAGCGCCGGCCACCAGCGAGTCGTCGGCGGCCAGGAGGTAGAACTGGTTGACCAGGTTGCAGAACCGGGCGGCCCGCTCGCCCTCTGACGCGCCATCGGGCCCCGTACCTATGGAACCCGACATCTCAGGAGGCACACTCGCGAAGTCGGGCTCCAACGGCGACGACCCGGCCGAAGGCGCCCTGTCGGGCGGCCGGCCGGCCCGGCCGTCCCGGTCGGTCCCGGTGCCTCCGGCCACCATTACCCCGGCCATCGCCGCCAGGGCGAGGGCCGAGGCCACCCCGAGTCGCGTCCGGGTCACAACTCCCCGGAGGAGGACCCCACTGGGCACTCGGCGTCCTGGAAGTCGACCAGGCGCTGGCGGGCCTGCTGGTACTCGGGTGCCGCAGTGGCCGCCAGGTCCCCGCCAGCGGCCGCCCGCAGTGCGGTGACGATCGTCTCCGTCGGCTCCTTGATCTCGTCGGGGGCCAACCGGGGAAGCTGATCGAAGGCAGGGCCCAACGCGGCCACCGCCGCGGCCACCGACCCCGAATCCAGGTTGGCGCCCTCGGGCAGGGCTGCGGTCAACGACCTGGTCAGTTCGCAGAAGCTGCCCAAATTGGCCAACTGCTCCACCACCACCTGTGGGTCGTCATCGCCACAGGCAGCCCCCAGGCCGGCAATCAGGCCGAGGGCGGCCATCCATCGGCTCCAGCGGTGGGTGGGTCGGTTGCCGGAGGCAGTCGTCATCGAGTTCCCACTTTCGTGTCCAGGGCGTCGCGCAGCCCGTCGCCCAACAGGTTCACAGCCAACACCAACAATGAGATGGCCAGCCCGGGGATGACCAGAAGGCGAGGGGCCAGGTAGAAGTACGGCCGGGCGTCGGCCAGCAACCGGCCCCACTCCGGATGCGGAGGCTGGACTCCGAACCCCAAGAAGGACAAGGCGGTAAGCCCCAGCAGCACCCGGCCGATATCCAGGGTGGACAGGACGGTCACCGGTGCCGCCAGGTTGGGTATCAGGTGACGCAGCATGACCCGGCTCCTGCGGGCGCCCAGCGCGCCCGAGGCCTCCACGTAACGCCGCTCCCGCAGGGCCAGGGTGGCCCCCCGGATGACCCGGGCGTAACCAGGCCAGCCCACGGCCACGAACACCAGCACCAGCGCTACCGGACCCCGGCTGAACAGGCCGGCCGCCACCATCGCCACGATGAGCATGGGTACCGCCTGGATGATCTCGACGACCCGCATGACCAGGGTGTCGACCAGCCCTCCCAGCATTCCCGTCACCACACCCACCACCAGTCCGACCACGGAAATTCCCAGGCTGGCCGCGGCGGCCATGAGCAGGGAAGTCCTCCCCCCGTGGAGGATGCGAGCCAGCATGTCCCGGCCGAGGATGTCGGTGCCCAACGGGTGGACTCGGCTCCGGGGGGCCAGACCGTTGGGGGCGTTGACTGCGTTGGGGTCGACCGGCCATATCCAGGGTGCGGTCAGCACTGAACCGACGATGACCACCAGCAGAACGGCGCCCGCCATTGCCAGCTTGTCGCGAGCCAGGCGGTGAACCCACGACGGCCGGGGTTGACTCCCGCTGGCTGACTCATCTTCGGCGTCGACGGGCTTGGAGGTATCCAGGCCCTCCTGACCGCCGGCCGGGCGGGGGGGAAAGGATCGGGGCCGCGGGTAGGCGGGCGGCTGGCCGGCTGGCCGCGCCTGCTTCCTGGGTGGCGGAGGGATGACCGTGGACCTCGGCGCAGGAAGGCCGCTTGGCGCAGGAAGGCCGCTTGGCGCGGTGGCGACGGGCTGGAATGCCGGGCCGGGGGCGGGCCGGCCGAAAGGGTGGGCGTTCTCGGTCGATGACCTGGCCAGAAGCTGGGCTGGGTCCTCGTTCGGGGCCGGGCGGCCAGGCCGACCGATTCCCGAGCGCCGCTGCCGGGGCCTCACCGGCGGGTGCCCAGCCGGATACGGGGATCGGAGACCCCGTAGGACAGGTCCACGAACAAGTTCGCAAGTATGAAGACGACGCCGGCGAACAGCACGGTTCCCTGAACCATCGGGTAGTCGGCCGAGGTGACGGCATCGAAGGTGAGCTTGCCGATGCCGGGCCAGGCGAAGATGATCTCCACGATCACCGCTCCCTCGAGGAGGCGGGCCATGACACTGCCCAGAACGGTCAGGACCGGGATGGCGGCGTTGCGCAGGGCGTGGCCCACCAGCACCGTGCTGGTGGCCAGGCCCTTGGCCCGGGCCGTACCGATGAACCCCTCCCCCAGGACCTCGATAGTGGAGGAGCGAAGCAACCGGCTGACCAGGGCGGCGGGGCCCAGCGCCAGGGTGAGGGCCGGCAGGATCACGTGGCGGATTCCGCCCATGCCCACTACCGGCAACCAGTTCAGCTTGACGGCGAAGGCCAGAACCAGGGCATAGGCCAGGAAGAAGCCAGGGGTGGATGCCCCGGCCAGGGCCAGCAGGCGCAGAACGCTGTCGGGCCATCGGCGGTGGGTCAGCGCCGCCACCAGGCCCAGGGGGAGCGACAGCACGACGATGGCCAGCATGGCGGCCACTGTCAGGCGCAGTGTGGCGGGGAGGGCTTTGACCACCTCGGTCACCACGTCGTTCTGGGTGAACAGAGATCGGCCGAGGTCGCCCTGGACGGCCTGGCCGGCCCACTCGACGTAACGAACGCCCAAGGGGCGATCCAGACCCAGTTCGTGGCGGACAGCCTCGATCTGGGTCTGAGTGGGCACCTCCCCCGGCTCCAGGCCGGCCGAGGCCAGCCGTTCGGACGGGTCCCCGGCCACCGCCCCCAGCAGAAAGATGACGAATGACAATGCGCCAAGGGTGGGGCCCGCCGCCATCAGGCGGCGGGCCAGGTAACTACCCACCCGGTGTGTCTACCTCGCCGGCTAGAGCTTGACCAAGGTGGTCCAGCGCTGGCTGGTGTTGGAGGGGTGCGGGTCCCCCAGGCTCATGGTGGAGAGCATGCCGTAGATGCGGAACTGACCGGCCAGGGGGATGACGATGTTGGACTGGGTCTGGTCGGACACGATTCGCATCTGGTTGGCAGCGGCTTCCTGGACCCCGGCTTGGGTCGTGGAGTTTCGGGAGTTGGGGACGTAGAGGGTTTCGAACGGACCCAGAGGGTTGACGGTGGTGTTAGCCGCCGTATTCAGCCCGGTGAAGGTGACGATTCCCGGGGCCATGTTGCAGCCGTTGACCCCGAAGGGGAAGGTGCCGTTGCCATTGGCCGTGACGTCGTTCTGGGCCGCGCCGGTGCTGTTGGCGGAGTCCACCGGTGAGAACCGGAAGTTCCCGTTGTTGGTGGTGTTGCAGGCCATGCGCAGCACCGGCAGGAAGGCGGGGTTGGCATCGTTCTGGTTGGGGAGTTCCAGGTCCAGGTCCCACATGGAACTGGCGTAGAGCTGGCTGCGGGCGATCCCGCCGCAGGGAGTCGAGTTGCACACCGCCCTGATGGCGAAGAGCCGGATTCCCACCTGGCGGAGCTGGGCGACCATCAGGTCGTAGCCGGCCTGGGGAATGTCCGGCGATCCGATCAGGGTGAGGCGCAGGGTCCGCCCGTCCCAGATCGAGCCGTTGGTCACGTGGACCCGGTCCTCGGTCGGACCGCATGCGGTATTGGCCCCGGCCGCTCCGCCGCCGCAGGTCCAGCCGGCGGCGTCCAGCACGGTCCGGGCCTGGGCCACGTCGAAGGCCATCGCCGGCACCAGGTTCTGGAACGAGCCCAGGATGTTGGGAGGAGCCATGAGCCGGCCGGGGGAAGCGTTACCGGCATAGACCGCGTCCACATAGGCCTGGCGGTCGAAAGCCAGTGACGTGGCCCGGCGAACGGCCGGGTCGGCGGCGATGTTGAAGGTGTGGTTTTCCGGGATCGCATTGGTGCCCGACGCTCCGAAGGGAGCGAAGGTGGCGGTGTGAGTTGCCGGGGTCACCTTGTGGATCTTGCTCACGTAGATGAGCTGGTTCTGCCCGAACGGGGCGGTGACCACGTTCTTGCCCGCGGCCCGGGCGGCAGCGATGTCGGTGGCGGCCAGGTCGATGGCCATGTCGAACTGACCGGACAGCAGGCCGCTGGCCCGCTGCACGGCGTCAGGGATGAACGTGTAGTTCATGGCCTTGACCTTGGCCTTGGAGCCCCAGTGCCCGTCGTTGCGGACCATGCGAGCGGTGCCGCCACCCTGAGGGCTGGTGGGGGCGTACGCCTCGTAGTTGAAGGGTCCCGTGCCGATGGCCGGGTTGGTGTCCGAGCGGGGGACCAGGGTGGTTGCCGCTGGCGAGCTGGCGCCGAAGACCGTGGTTCCCGCCGGGAGGCCGTCGGTGGAGCCGTCGAGGTGCTTGCCCACGAACCGGGGCACCGACAGCATCAACGAGGGGTCATTGGCGAACGGGGCGGTGCCCAGAGCCGCCACGATGGCCCCCTTGGGGTGGCCGATCTGCTCGGGAAGGCGCAGATTCTGGACCCGGGGGGTGAAGTCAACGGTGAACTGGTCGATCTTTTCCACCGAGTCCCACTCATGCGGGGTCTGGCCGGTGCGCCGGTGGGTGAAGCCCAGGGTGTCGGTGACGGTGTTGAGGGGAGCGGCGTTGAGGGGCATCCGGTCCCGCCAGGTCCAGACCACGTCGTCGGCATCGAAGGCGCTGCCGTCGTTGAAGGTCACGCCCTGGCGCAGGTGGAACCGCCAGGTGTCGGTGGCATAGGGCCGGTCGTCGTCGAGGGTGTAGGGCCGGTGGGCGGGCAGTGGCTTGGCCACCGTGGTCTGGGCGCTGGTGAAGGTGGCCCGGTTGGCGGCGGTGGGAATGAGTTCCCAGCTGATGGCCAGGCCGGGCTGGAGCACGTAGTTGCTTCCGATGATGATCAGCGGGTCGTTGGTGTTGCCGTTCAGCGGGTAGACGAAGGCGCTGGATGCGTATCCGGGCCCGGAGTTGGTGTCGCTGGTGATCCAGGTATCTGCGTTGGCGGCGATGTTGACCTCTTCGGCGGGCCCGAAGACCACGAAGCTCGAAGCGGCGGTCCCCACCTCACCGCAGGCACCGCCGGTGCCCAGTTCCACGTCGTGGTTGACCGACTCCTCGGCCAAAAGGCCGGCGCTGACCAGTTGGGCCTCGGTGGCGTAGGAGCCGAACTGGGCGCAGTGGGCCTCCTGTGCGGTGCGGATGGTCCGCTCGTCGATGACGGCGGCGGCCGACTCACCCTTGTCCCCCACTCCGCCGACGGCGAACACCACCACCGCGGCCAGGATGCCCAGGATGATGATGACCACCAACAACTCGATGAGGGTGAAACCGGCCTGGTTGGGCCGCTTGCGACGATGGGACTCCAGTCTTTCGGTCAACGCATACCTCCGGTGAGGGAACAGGTTCGGACCAAGGCGAACCGCTGCCTCCGCGGGCGGCGTCAGCCAATGGCGGGGGAAGTCTCGCAAGTGATTCTGAAGAATCACTGAAGAATGGCCGGCGGCGATTTACCCGTTGTGCAAACGGCTTTCGGCCGCTAGGTTCGCCCGGCGGGAGATACAGGTTGGCTTCAAACACCCAGGTAGTTCAGGCGGATGCGCAAACGGGAGGCTGACGACGTGGCTGCTGGCGCAATGGCTACTGGAGTTCCCCGGCGGCCGAGCCGTCGCCTGTGGCTGAGGGTGGTGGCCGCCGTGGCCCTGATCGGGCCGGCCGCAGTCGCTTCAGCCCCTCCCGTGGCCGCCGCCCAGGCGGAGATCGCCTCGGCCGGGCCCCTGACCCGGATCATCACCACCGATCAACTGAACTGCCAGGTGGCCCGCGCCGGCGAGTTGAGCTTCCAGTTCTTCGGGCCCAACAACGAGGTCGGCTCCTGCGGAACCCTGGTGGCCGTCGGCGGCATCCTCTACGGGCCCCCGGCCCTTACCTCCGGTCCGCTGCCGACACTTTTCACCCCCATCAGCCAGACCGGTCCCACCGGTAACGGTTCGGCCTCCAACCCCTTGCGGCTGACCACGGTGGTCGGCCTGGGAGCCACGGGCCTGCGCCTCACCCAGACCGACTCCTACGTGCTCGGCCGGGACAGCTACCGCACCGACATTCAACTGTCCTCCACCGGCGCCGCCACCGACGTGGTGATCTACCGGGCCGGGGACTGTTTCCTTCAGGGCACGGACTTCGGTTTCGGGGCCGTCGACGCCGGCCGCCGGGCGGTCGCATGTTCCGCCAACCCCAACAACTCCCCGCCCGGGCGGATCCTCCAATGGCTTCCGCTGTCCGGCGGGTCTAACTACTACCAGGCTGGTTTCGCCGAAGTCTGGAGCCGGATCGGCCTGCGAACCGCCCTGCCCGACACCTGCGAGTGCGATCAGCGCCAGGACAACGGGGCCGGAATCTCCTGGACCGCCTCGGTTCCCGCCGGAGGGTCGGTCACCCGCAGCCACCTGCTCACCTTCTCCCCCCTGGGCCAGACCCCCGGCGGCACAGCGGACCAGCGCCGGGTGGGAGACCGCCTCAAGTACGCGGCGCTGGGTGACTCTTTCGCCTCGGGTGAGGGCAACACCCCCTACGCCGCATCGGGGGCCGAAGGCACCATCTGTCACCGCTCGGACCCGCGGCCGTCGGGCTTGTTGGACCGGGCCCGCCGGGTTCGCCGCTCGGGCACGGATCAGGGCTCCTATCCCAACGCCCTGCCCGGTGAGCTCCTGCGCCTGGCCCCCCGCTCGGCGTCCCGGGGCCTACGGGTGGTGGCCGAGAACCACGCCTGCACCGGGGCGGAGGTGGCCGACCTGCTCAACCGGCAGCATTCAACCGTCGCCCCCCAGGTGGACCGCCTGGAGGACCACACCGACCTGATGACGGTGTCGGTGGGCGGTAACGACGCCGGCTACTCCGGTGCCCTGGCCCTCTGCTTCATCCGGGCTGACTGCTTCGGGCCGGTCCTGGTCAGCGAGGTGGTTGCATGCGAAGCCCTGGTGCGGACCGGCGTGGTGCGCATCGCCCCCTACCGCTGCAACGACGACCTTGGGGCGGCCGCCCGCCGCCGCATCGACAGCCTCAACCCGGGCTCGACCAGCAACGGCCCGTTGGACCGGGCCTATGACGCCATCGGCGACGAACTCCGCCGGGTCGGCTCCCGCCAGGCGCAGCGCTTCGTGGTCGGCTACCCCGAACTCTTCCCGTCCCCGTCGGAGATCACCACCACCCAGGCCAACGACTGCCGCTCCGTCCAGGTCCGCAGCGGGTCGCGTTCGGGGCTCCTCAGCCGAGGGGAGATGGACGATCTGAACCGCCTGACCGGCCTTCTCAACCGGGCCCTGGAATCGGCCGCGTCGGAGAACGGCATGATCTATGTGGATGTGGCCGACGCCCTCGACGGCCACGAACTGTGCACCCCTGCGCCCTGGGTACGAGGCACCGATGGCACCCGACCCCTCGACGGTGCCTTCCACCCCACCCGCTCCGGCCAGCAGAGCCTGGGCAAGACGGCCGCCGCCAGCATCTTCGGGTTCTTGGACTTCGACCGCTCCCGAGGCGGGGGTAGCCACGGCGAAGGCTGATCCTTCGGGCCGGCCGGCCCGTCAGTA
The DNA here is from genome assembly GCA_052390275.1 of Acidimicrobiales bacterium. Classification (GTDB taxonomy): domain Bacteria; phylum Actinomycetota; class Acidimicrobiia; order Acidimicrobiales; family AC-14; genus JBQTHD01. The sequence continues at coordinate 77,064 of JBQTHD010000009.1, forward strand.
CGGCTTCACCCTCATCGAGACGCTGGTGGTGGTGATCGTCTTGGGAATCATCGCCGCCGCGGTCGTCTCCTCGGTGGGTTCAGGCCGCCAGCGCAGCCAGGAGGTCGCCTACACCACTGACGCCCAGACCCTGCGCCGGGCCGAGGAGACCTTCTTCAGCCAACGCAGCTTCTACGCCACCGAGGCGGAGTTGGTATCGGCCGGCCTGATCGCCGAGGAGTCCACCCTCCACGAGGTGGAGGTGGACGACCCACCCACCTCCTATCGCATCACCTGCCGGGCGGCCCCGGGATGTGGCGGCGGGGGGGCCGTGGTGCGGGGCGGGGACCTGGTGACGGCGGTGGCCGACGTCAGCCCCGCCGGAGGTGTGCTCAACCCGGCGGTCACGACCGACGAGGCGGTGCATCGTCTGGCCGAACCCATGTTCAACGGCCTGCTCCGCCCCGGCCCCGACGGCCCGGTGGGTGACCTGGCCGAGACCTGGGAGGTCAACCCGACCCAGGCGACCTTCGTGCTGCGCCCCGGCCTGGTGTGGCACGACGGGTCCCCGGTGACCGCGAACGACGTCAAGTTCAGCTTCGACGCCGCCCTGTTGCGCTACCACTCCCGCACCTCGGCCACCCTGGGTCCGGCGCTTGGCGTGGTGGCCGACCCAAACCCGGACCAGACCATGGTGCCGGCCGGTGCTCTGACCACCCCGGACGGACCGGGCGGCCGCCGGGTGACGTTCAACTTCGTCCGCCCCTACCCCCTCCTGCTCACCCAACTCGACGTAACCGAGGCCCCCATCATCCCCGAGGCCGTCTACCGCGACTGCGCCGCCGCCCAGACCCTCGACGACCTGGCCACCGACGAAGCCGCTGTCCCGCCAACCTCCATCTGTGCGGCCAACCTCACCCCGGTGGGCAGCGGGCCCTTCCGCTTCGCCGGGGTGGACACGGCCACCGGGGAACTTCGCCTCGACGCTCACACCGGCTATCACCGGCGCGGCCTGCCACTGCTGGACCGCCTGATCATGCGGGTGGTGCCCCAGGACCTGTTGACCACCGCCCTGACCGACCCCCGGGGGGCACCGCGGACGGTGGACCGCGTCGTGGGGGTGCCGGCCGCCGAAGTCAGCGGCCCCGGGCCAGGGGGCGCGGACGGCCTGGCCGCCAACGCGGACGTGGCCCTGGACACCACTGCGGCCAGCGCCGGGGGGCGCAACTGCGTGGTCACCCTGGCCTTCAACCTATGGGCCCGGCTGACCCCGCCCGAGGCCATCGTCACCGCCCCCGACGGCGGCTACGACCATCCCATCCTGGCCGATCTGGCGCTGCGACGATCCCTGGCTCTGGCCATCGACCGGGCCGGGGCGTTGAGCGACATCGAGTTCGGGCAGGGAAGCGTGCCCAACTCCCCCTACCACCGGTCCCTGACCCCGGCGCATGGGCCCACCGCCCTGCCCGGCTTCGACAGCGCCGGGGCCGGGGCCCTGTTGGAGTCGCTCGGCTGGATCGATCCCTCCTCCGGCGCCGAGCCCACCACCACCCGGCGCTCCGACGGCCGGGCCGGCCTGCCCCCGGTGGGCACGCCCCTGGCCCTCGGCCTTCGCCATCTGGCCGGCGGGGCCCAGGTGGACTACGCCACCGCCCTGGTTGAGGACTTTCGCCGGGCCGGGGTGGAGATCAACACCGAACCCGATCCCGAGCCCAACTTGGCGGTGTTCACCGGCCGGGACTTCGACCTCGCCCTCATCACCTACTGCCACGGTTCGGACCCGTCGGTGGGCGTCAGGCGGCAGTACCACTCCGACTCCGTGTCCGCCACGCCCTTCTCCAACGCCTCCGGCTACCGCCGGGCGGCCCTGGACGCCGTGTGGGACCAAGTGGCGGTTCTGGAGGTCGGGACCCCCGGCTATCTCGATCTCCATCGCCAGATCCAGGCCCAGGTGGCAGACGACCTCCCGTATGTGTGGATCACCGAGACCGTCCGGGTGGTGGGGTGGCGCTCGGTGTGCCGGGGTCTCGACGGTGATGTCAGCGGCCGCTTCGCCGACGACGCCTGGTGCCTGGTGGTCTGAGCGGCCTGGTGCTGCCGCACCACAGAGAATTCGCACCGACCGCAACCCGGCCTACGTGCCGGCAGCAGTTCACAACACAACGTCAGCGACGCAGAAGTCTCTCCACGTCGATGGCCAACCCGGGCAGACACGCTGGACGCAGCGTCTCCCCCGTTTCGTAGATGACCGGCTCGGGATAGACGCCGGCCTGGGAATCAAGAAGGAACACCTCGATCCGGTCGGCCTCGGGATCGACCACCCAGTACTCGCCGACCCCGCAGCGGGCATAGAGGTGGCGCTTGAGAACCAGGTCCCGCCGGGTATCGCTCATGACCTCGATCGCCAGCGTGGGAGGCCCGGTCAGGTGGGCAGCGGTGACCACGGAAGCATCCGCGTCTGCCACGAAGATCACGTCGGGCTCGACCACGTCGCTGGGGGTGAAGACCACGTCCAGGGGGGCTACGAATACCTCCCCACCTCCGTACGTCTCCAGATAGACGAGGAACGCCGCGAAGAACCGCCCCACCAGTCGCTGGTGGCGGGTGTTGGGCGATGGGCCCACCAGCAGTTCCCCGTCGATGATCTCCCGCCGAAGGTTGTCGTCGTCAGGAAAGGCCGACAGGTCCCTATAGGTCCAAAGCCTTTCTACCGCGGCGACCACCATGGCGTTGACGCTAATCCTCCTCCGGTTCAGATCACGCCGGCGTCGGCGGCCGGGGGTTGCCGGGCTTTGCGCAACTCGAACTTGGACGGGGTCGGCCCGGCGATATACGGGTCGTGCGCAGTTGGGGACGAGGGCGCGTCCTGCGGGCTCAGGTCTACGGGGACTCGAACTCGGGGGGCGAGGGGGCGTAACCGGGCGTCTGGTTCGGGCCGACGCTGATGCGGGTCGAGTCCGAGATCCGTATCGCCCGACGGGTGGTGTCGGTCCCGGGTTGGTGGTTGTCTCGCACGATCACGCCGTCGGTGCGGTCGATATCGATAACGGGCGCGGCGGCGGGCGTGTCGGAAACATTGGCGATCAGGGCCACGTTGGTCCGCCGAACCCGGCGCTTGGTCTTGCCCCCGGCATTGAGGGACTTGACCCAGACGTTGATCACCTCGCCGGTAAAGCGATTGGCCTCGATGCGGACGTTGCGCTGGGTCCCTTTGCCGTGGATCAGGTAGCCGTGATGGCCGAAATCGCCAATGTCGTTGTCGCGCACAACGACGTCCCGGCCCCCACCGGCGATGTCAGTGGCCTCGTCGTCGAACAGCGTCCGGGCCACGCCGGCGAACCGGTTCGATTCGATGCGCAGGCGATCCACCCAGGACAGGGTGATCCCCTGGCGCCCCGACCCGGCAAAGTTGCTGTCGACGATGACCACGTCGGCGGCCCCCACCCTCCCTTTCTGCGGACCCTTGTTGGAGCCGAGATAGACGAAGTCGCCGTAGACATTGCGCACCGTCACCCGGTCCATGCTGAACCCGGCCACCCCCAGGACGGCAAACCCGTGCTGGTTGTCCAACTCGGCCACGTAGGTCCCGGGGTTTGGGTGGGGGCCTTCGACTGTGAGGTTGGCGAAGGCCAGGTCCCGGCCGCCGACCAGGCGCCAGTGCCGGCGGCCCCGGCCACCGCCGGCGTCCGGCCACCGGAGGATGGCCCCCTGGCCGTCGATGAGCAGGTGGCGGCGGTCGGCCAGGCGCAGGGTGCCGTTGAGCAGGTAGCAGCCACCGGCGGCCAGGCGGATGCGGGTGGGTTGTCCCGGCCGGCCGTCGGGCGCCTGGTCGAGGAGGCGGGTGAGGACGCCGGTGGTATCGGTCGAGCAGTCGGCGGCGATGGTTGGCGGGGCAGTAACGGTGGCCGGAGCGTTGGCCCAGATGGATCCCCCGGCGGCCACCGCCGAAGTCAGGGCGCAGGCAACCCACACCGACCCCCGCCGCGACCCTCCCCGGCCGGCTTGCGGCGGTGCCGGTTCCGGTGCCGGTGCCGGTGCCGGTGCCGGTGCCGGTGCCGGTGCCGGTGCCGGTGCCGGTGCCGGTCTAGACAACCAGGTTGAGCAGGCGGGGGGGGCGGGAGATGACCCGAGCGGGTGGGCGGTCGCCCAGAATGTCGGTGACCCTGGTCGAGCCCAGTGCGGCGGTGACCATGGCCGCCTCGGTGATGTCGGCGGCCACCGATATCCGGTCGCGCATTTTGCCGTTGATCTGCACGACCATGGTGGCTGTCTCGGTGGTCAGCATCGCCGGGTCGAACGTCGGCCACTTCTGGGCATGGACGTCCGCGCCCGGGCCATGACGACGTTCCCAGCACTCGGCCGCCAGGTGTGGGGTCATGGGCGCGAGTACCAAAAGCAGCGTGTCCACGCCAGCCTCGAGTGCGGCCCCGATCCCGGCGGCGGAGTCGTTGGGAGCGGAGTCGTTGGGAGCGGAGTCTTTGGGGGCGGAGTCGTTGGGAGCGGAGTCGTTGGGAGCGGAGTCGGCGGCGGGATCATCCGTCGGGATGACCGCGCCAACGCTGTCCCCCCGCACCCGGGTCAGGAGGTTGACAAACTCCATGCAGGCGGCCACCGCGGTGTTGTAGGACCACCGGTCGAAGTCGGACGTGACCCGTTGGACGAGGCGATGGGTGGCCCGGATCAACTCCGTGGCGGCCGGCGAGGCGCCGGTCGAACCGCCAGGACCGACCGGGCCGGCCGCGTGGCTGGCGTACTGAACGCCGGCCGGGGGGGGCGGGGCCTGGGCGGGCGTGGCCGGGGCCGGAGTGGCCGGGGCGTCGGGATCGACCCACGGTCGATGGGGAGCGTTTGCGGCGGGTCGGTCGCGACCTACCGCGAGGCGCCAGACCCGGTCGCAGAAACGACGGCAACCTTCGATGACGGAGTCGGTCTGAGAGGTCCAGTCCACGTCGTCGGCCGGGGGGCCGACGAACAGGTGGAACAGGCGCAGGGCATCGGCGCCGACGGTGTCGAGGTATCGACCGGGGGCCACCAGGTTGCCTTTGGACTTGGACATCTTGGCCCCGTCCATGCGGATCATTCCCTGGGTGAACAGTCGCCCGAAGGGTTCCCGCAGGTCGGCGGGAATGAGGCCGGTGTCGGCCAGGGCCTTGGTGAAGAACCGGGCGTAGAGCAGGTGCAAGATGGCGTGCTCGATGCCGCCGATGTACTGGTCCACGGGAAGCCAGCGGGCCAGGGCGGCGGGGTCGAAGGGTGCCGTCTCGACCTGGGGGTCAAACGCCCCGCCGGGTGGGCGCAGAGCGCCAGCAAAGCGCAGGTAGTACCAGGAGGAGTCGACGAAGGTGTCCATGGTGTCGGTCTCCCGCCGGGCCGGACCGCCACAGATGGGGCAGGTGGCGGCCAGGAAGCCGGGATGGCTGGCCAGGGGGGACTGGCCGCTGGGGCGGAACTCCACGTCGTCGGGGGCGAGCACCGGCAGTTCCTCGGCCCGCACCGCCACCGGGCCGTGCTCGGGGCAGTAGACGACGGGGATGGGGCAGCCCCAGAATCGCTGGCGGGAAACAAGCCAGTCTCGTAAACGGTAGTTGACACGGCGCGCGCCGATTCCCCCGGCCTCCAACCAGTCCATCGCCGCCGCTATGGCGTCCGGCTTGTCCAGGCCGTCGAGGAAGCCACTGTTGATCTTGCGGCCGTCACCGGTGTAGGCCTCGCCCGCCCAGTCAGCGGGCGGCTCCACGGTACGAATGACGGGAAGGCCGTGGGCCTTGGCAAAATCCCAGTCCCTCTGGTCCTCGCCGGGCACGGCCATGATGGCCCCGGTGCCGTAGGTGGCCAGCACGTAGTCGGCCAGGTAGACGGGCACCGGCGCCCCGGTGAAGGGGTTGACGACCGACGATCCGGTGAACACCCCCCGCTTGTCCAGCGATCCCTCCGAGGACAACCGGGCGGTGTCGGAGGTGTTGCGGGCCCGGGCCACGAACGCCTCCACCGCTGCCCGGCGATCCGGGGTGGTCAGAGCCCCGACCAGTGCGTGCTCCGGGGCCACGACCGCATATGTCATCCCAAAAGCGGTGTCGGGCCGGGTGGTGAACACCCGAAGGGCGGCCGGGCCGACGGTGTCCGAGGTTGCCGGGGCGGCGGTTGCCGGGGCGGCTGCGTGCGGCGACGAACCGGGGGTGGGGAGGATGACCAGGTCGAACTCGGCCCCCTCCGAGCGGCCGATCCAGTTGCGTTGCATGGTCTTGACCCGCTCGGGCCAGTCGAGGGAGTCGAGATCGGCCAGCAGTTCCTCGGCATAGGCGGTGATACGGAAGAACCACTGCTCCAGGTCCCGGCGGCTGACCACCGACGAGCAGCGCTCACAGGTGCCCTCGGCGCTGACCTGCTCGTTGGCCAGGACGGTGGCGCAACCCGGGCACCAGTTGACCGGGGCGGTGGCCCGGTAGGCCAGGCCGGCCTTCCACAATCGCAGGAAGATCTCCTGGGTCCAGCGCATATAGGCCGGGTCGTGGCTGCGGACCTCGCGCCGCCAGTCATAGACGGCGCCCAGGCGGACGAGGGATTCGGTCAACTCTGCGATGCGGGCATCGGTGAAGGCGCGAGGGTGGATGCCACTGCGGATGGCGGCGTTCTCGGCCGGGAGCCCGAAGGAGTCGAATCCAATGGGGGACAGGACCGAGTAGCCGCACATGGTCCGGTAGCGGACGATCAAATCCCCGAAGGTGTAGTTGCGGACGTGGCCCATGTGCGCCGGGCCGCTGGGATAGGGATACATGCACAGGGCGTAGAAGGCGGGGGCGTCGCCGCTGTCCTGCACCTGGTAGGCGCCCGCCTCGCGCCAACGGCCCTGCCAGCGCGCCTCCACCTCGGCAGCGTCATAAGCCCCGACCACGGCCCGTCACGCTAGTTGCCGCGTCCTTCGGTCCCGTTGGCCTTTGACCCGTACTGAGGGTGAACCCGACAGGCACATACGATGAAGAACTCGGGGTCGGTGGACCTGGGGTGTCATTGTACGAACACCGCCGAGCCGATGATCCTCGGCCCAGCCATCGCGCTGTCGCCCGCGAATACCGTCCGCTGGATTGGACCGGGAGATCGGTAGCGCCGCCGCCCGCGCTAATTGTCAAGCCTCCGTAGGCGACTTCCCTTCAGGCATCCTTCAGCGCCGGCCAGACTCGAACCGCCAGATGTTGTGGTCGCAGCCCCGCCCAGCGGAGCCGGTCGTGACGCCGCGAGGCAAGGCGTCCGAGCCGGTCCCCATCCGGCTGCTGGCACTTCGCTACACCGTGCGTAAGAGCGTCGCCCAAGCGTTCGTGGTGGACCTCGTTGTCGAGGCTCGCGACCGCATCCTGCCGAGCTTTCGGGTCCTCACCGAGATGCCCGACGCGCCGCCGCCGACAGAACGACCGGGAGCTCGCCTAAAGACAGGTGTTCGTACAATGACACCTGAAGTAAGTGGAGCTGAGGGGAATCGAACCCCTGACCTCCACCATGCCATGGTGGCGCTCTACCAATTGAGCTACAGCCCCGGAGGACCCTGAACCTTACCAGCGCGGACCGGGGCCGAAGCTGGCGGCGAGGCGCGATCAGACCGACTTGGATCTTCGCTGCCGGCCCCCTGCGACGTCTGAGTCGCCCCTCACTGTACGGCGCTGCTCACATGCATCGCTGCTAAGTTGACAGCATGGCCGTCTCTATAACGGTACGAAACGTTCCGGACGCTGTTCGAGATGAGCTGGCCGCGCGAGCGGCCCGATCGGGTCGGTCCTTGCAGGAGTATCTGCAGGCCTTCCTGGCGGAAGCGGCCGCCCGGCCCAGCGTGGAGGACGTGGTGCTGCGGGCCCGCCTCCGGGTGGCGGCCACCCAAACGCGAGTAGCTGCGGCCGACATTCTGGAGGCTCGGGACGCCGATCGGGCGTGACACCACCCGCCCCGGATGTGCCGGCGGAACCGGCCCGGGTGGTCCCGGATGCGTCCGCCCTGGTGGCCGCCCTGACCGATGACGGCCCTGACGGGCAGTGGGCGGCGGCGGTACTGCGAAGCGCCCATCTGTCGGCCCCGGCCCTGCTGCCCTACGAGGCGGCCAACGTCATCCGCCGTTTGGCGCTCGCCAAGCGGGTTGGAGCGGACGTGGCCTCCCAGGCCCACCGGGACCTTCTCGACCTGGCGGTTGACCTGTGGCCCTACGGGGTGACCTCGGCGCGGGCCTGGGAGTTCCGCTCCAATCTCTCCATCTATGACGCCAGTTATGTTGCGGTGGCCGAAGCCGCCGGCGCGTCGCTGGTCACCCTGGACGCCGCGCTGGCCAAGGCCCCCGGCGTGGCCTGCCCGGTCCTACTCCCTCCACTCACGACCGCTCCGGGTTGAGAGGCGGCCCGCCAACGCAGCGGTGATCGAGTGTCCACCGGTGGGGGCCGCCGAGCCGTGATGGACTACGGCCATGGCCAGCCTGCCCCAGCATCGAATCGTGGACACCACCGGCACCTTTGAGGCCTACGCCCGCAAGGCCGGGCTGGAGAGCCCCATCACACGGGAACTGTTGTGGCGGGAGCGATACGAAAAGGCCCACCCGGAGGTGTTCGAGGCCTTTTCGGCCAAGCACGGCTCCACCGGTGGGGTCTCGGCGCTGGTCCGCGAGCTTTCCCGGGTGCGGGCCCGGGTGGCGGAGGCCACGCCCGTGGTCCAGGCGGCGGTGGAGCGGGCCGAAGCCGCCCTGCCGGATCTGCTTGGGGTCCCGGCCGAACCCGCCCCTCTCCATGTCCTCATGGTCGGGCACTTCTCCACCAACGCCGCCACCGAACCCCTGGGCGACGACCTGGCTGTGTTCCATTGCCTGGAGTGGTTCCAGTCAGCCGTAGGTGCGGCGGTGCTGGTGGCCCATGAGACCACCCACGCCCGCCACCGCCTGGCCCTGGCTACCAGTCACCCCCAGGCCGCCGGGGCTGAGACCGGTGGCGGGGCCGGCGGCGGCGATGTCATCGGCGAGGACCTGGCCTGGACCATCTTCGCCGAGGGCATCGCCTCGGCCGCCTCCCGGGCGGTGGTCCCCGAAGCCTCCGAGGTGGACCACTTCTGGTACGGGCACCCCGAGAACGACGAGTGGCTGACCTGGTGCCAGGCCAACCGGGGAGAACTGGCCCGCCACATGGCGGCCTCGCTGGACCTGGCCGAGGCCACCGAGACCTTCTTCGGCGGCGGCGTGGTGGACGGCCACTGGCGGGTGGGTTACGAGTTGGCCGACCACCTGGTGGCCGGTCTGGGCCGATCGCTGCCCGACCTGGTGGCCACCCCGCCCGAGGAGGCCCGGACGTTGGTCACCGAGGCGCTGGCGGCCTACTGATCATTCGAGCTACCGACCCAACCAGTTGCGCCCGGCGATAGGCGACAGATCCTCACTGCCTGAAGGGCAGCCCGGCAACGGGTCGGCCTCAAGTGCGGGTCGGCCGCAGGGCCGGGTCGGCATCAGGGGCGGATCGGCCTCAGGGGCGGAACAGCCAGGCCACGTCGACTTGCAGGCCGGGGAGGCAGGCGGGGAGGAGAACTTCGCCGGGCTCGACGATGGTCGGCTTGGGGTAGGCGTCAGCGCCCGGGGTCAGGGTGTACACCTCCACCCGGTCGGAGTCGGGATCCACCACCCAGTACTCACCCACCCCGAACCGGCCGTAGAGGTCCCGCTTGCGGACCCGGTCGGTGCGGGGATCCGAGAGGACCTCGGCCAGGAACCGGGGGGCGCCTTGAATGTTCAACTCGCCGATGATCGCCTTTTGATCGTCGGCCACGAAGACGATGTCGGGCTCCACCACCTGGTGAGGGGCAAAGACCACGTCGCAGGGAGCGACGAAGACGCGGCCACCCCCCCGGCTCTCCACGTGGGCACCGAAAGACAAAAACAGCCGGCCGACCACGTCCTGGTGCCGGATCCTGGGTGCCGGGGTCACCACCACCTCCCCATCGATCAGCTCTCGCCGGATGTGGTCGTCGGGGAACGACGCAAAATCTTCGTAGGTAAGCGGTGCCGGCTGGGCGAGAGCCATGCCCAGAAGCTAGCGGCGCAGGGCCGGACCGACCGCCGGGACCGGCCCGTCGGATGCGGCTGCGCCGGGTTCCGACCGCTGCCACTCCAGGCGGGGGGCGTCGCGCCAGAGCTTGGCCAGTTGGTAGTAGTCCCGGGCCTCGGGCCCGAAAATGTGGACGGCCAGGTCTCCGTAGTCCATGAGGATCCACTCGGCCTGGCCCAACCCCTCGATGTGGCGGGGCAGGAGGCCGGCCTCGGCCTTGAGGCGCAGTTCCACCTCCTCGGCCACCGCCTTGACCTGGCGACGGTTGGCCGCCGAGGTGATCACGAAAGCATCGAGAATGCCCAACGTCTCACCTACGTCCAGGACCAGGGTGTCCTGACCCCCCTTGGCCTCGGCTGCCCGGGCGGCGGAGGCGGCCCAGCCGGCCACCTGTTCGGAGATCACGCCTGATCCTGGCCCAACAGCACCGACATCACGGGCGATTTCCCGACCGTGACTTCAAGAGGAGGAACCAATGCCCGCCTGCGGGCCGACGGGTCGGGTAGCTGCCCGCGACCATCAGCAGGGATTACCAGGACTAACGCCGGGAGCGGAGGATCGAAGCAACACGGGTGCCGGGCGACCCGGGGAACGAAGCGGTGGGGTCAAGACGGCGAACCAGCTCCGGTCATTCGCGGACAGCGTACAGACGGCGCCGGGTGATTTCGGCGATGGCGGCTTGCGGCAGAAGGAAGTCGATGGGCCGCCCGGCGGCGGCCCGGGCCCGGATCTCCGAACTCGACAGGTCCAACCGGGGGATTTCCACCTGCAGCGACCGCCAGGGTCGGCCCGGTAGCGGCGCCGAGGGCCCGGGGCGGCTGACCACCACCAGGGTGGCCAGCGCGGCGGCCTCCGGCCCCCGTCGCCAGGTGTCGAGTCCGGCGGCCACGTCGTCGCCCACGATGAGAAACAGTTCCCGATCCGGGTCCTGGTCAACCAGAGTGGCCAGGGTGTCGGCCGTCACGGACTCCCCGCCTCGGTCTATCTCCAGCCGGCTGGCCTCCAGGCCGGGATAATCGGCCACGGCAGCGGCCACCACCGCCAGGCGGTCCTCGGCCGGGGCCAGCCAGCGGTCGGCCTTCTGCCACGGCTCGTTGGCCACCACCATCAGGACCCGGTCCAGACCGAGGCTGTGGCGGACGTTGATGGCGGCCACCAGATGGGCGTGGTGGACGGGGTCGAACGTCCCCCCCAACACCCCGACGCGCTCACCCATCAGGGGCGCGGCTCACCGATGGCTCATTGGGGACCCCAGACGTCTCGCCGATGGTGGTCTCGATCCTCCAAAGGTAGGCCGGCCCCAAGGCAGGTCGGCCCCAAGGCAGGTCGGCCCCCGGGGCAGGCTCCGAATCGGTTAGTAGGGTCGGGCCGTGAGTCCGGTTGGCGACATCGTCCTGCCCGCTGAACTGCGCCCGGCCGACGGCCGGTTCGGCGCCGGGCCGTCCAAGATTCGCCCGGCGGCCCTGGCGGGCCTCGGGGACCTGTCACCCGGGTACCTGGGCACCAGCCACCGCCAGAAGCCGGTCAAGTCCATGGTGGGTCGACTGCGAGCCGGGCTGGCTGAGTTGTTCGCCCTGCCCGAGGGCTACGAGGTGGTCGTGGGCAACGGCGGGGCGGCCATCTTCTGGGACGTAGCCACCCTGAGCCTGATCGAACGCCGAAGCCAGCACGTGGTCTGCGGGCAGTTCTCCTCCTCGTTTGCCGAAGCCGTGGCGGCGGCGCCCTTCCTGGACGCTCCCGAGGTGATCGAAGCCCCCGCCGGGTCCGGTGCGGCGCCGGTGGCTCGGGCGGGGGTGGACACCTACGCCCTGATCCACAACGAGACCTCGACCGGGGTGGCCCTTGCGGTGGTCCGCCCCCCGAAGCCCGAAGGTGGCGGCGTCGTTGGTGGCGGCGTCGATGGCGGCGGCGTCGATGATGGCGGTGGAGACGCACTGGTGCTGGTGGACGGCACTTCGGCGGCGGCGGGCATGGTCGTGGACCCCACCCAGTTCGACGTCTACTACTTCTCACCCCAAAAGGGCCTGGCTGCGGACGGCGGCCTGTGGCTGGCTCTGTGCTCCCCGGCCGCCCTGGACCGCGCCCGGCGGCTCGCGACGTCGGACCGGTGGATCCCGCCCGGGCTCAGCCTGGCGGTGGCGGCGGACAACTCGGCGGCCGATCAGACCTACAACACGCCCGGACTCGTCACCCTGGCCCTGGCGTGCGACACGGTGGAGTGGATTCTGGCCTCGGGCGGGTTGGCATGGGCAGCGGCCCGCTGCGCCACCTCCTCGGGACTGCTCTATGACTGGGCCCAGGCCAGCGATTACGCCTCGGCGTTCGTGGCCGAGGAGGCGCTGCGCTCACCGGTGGTGGCCACCATCGACTTCGACCCGGCGGTCGACGCCGCCGCCCTGGCCCGGATCCTGCGGGCCAACGGCATCGTCGACGTCGAGCCCTACCGGCGTCTGGGCCGCAACCAACTTCGTATAAGCACCTATCCAGCGGTGGATCCGGCCGACGTGGAAGTGCTCATCGCCGCAATCGATCACGTAGTGGCAGCACTGGCCGGCAAATCGGTGGCCGAGGCGGATTTGGCGGGGCGGGGTGAACATCACTAACCGGACGTTGCATGGATTGGTAGTGCGCGGGTATGGTTCTGCCACCACAACAGGCCGGGGGGTATGGCCGGCTCAGAAGTTGCGGTTATCTCAGTGACAGCCGATCAAATGGGGAGCATCCAAATGACAAAGACACCGAAGGTGCTTGTCGGCATCACGGCGGGCCTCGCGCTTCTGGTAGGGCCGACCGCTGCGTTCGCCGGCGTCAAGGCAAAGGCCAAGAAGAAGAGCACGGCCGTTGCCATCAAGGACAAGTCCAAGAACAACGTCAGCGGCAACACCTCGTGCACGGCTGAGGCCAGTGGCCTCGTAGCCATCCCGGTCAACGCCTGTGACGTCCTCGATCTTTCGATCGACGACTCGCTCAACAACCTGCTGCAGAACCTGCTCAGGGGCGGTCTTCTGTAGTACCCGCTCCAGGCGACGCGAAAGTGCCTCCCTCACGGGAGGCTTTTTCGCGTCCGGGCATCGGTACCCTCCGACTCGTGACCCCAGCACCCGCTACCACCCCCGGGCCTCCCACGGCGGAGTTTCAAGTGCCGGCCGAACCGTCAACCCTCTGGGCTCCGGCTTTAGGTTCACCTTGGCGACGGCGACGATCTGCCCGGCCCGCGCTGGGTCGACCGAGGGGCCGGCCCGCGCTGGAGTCACGGGCGGCTGGATCTGCCCTGGTCACGGGGTTGGTCCTGGCTCTGACCGGGTGCGGGGACCCGGCCCCGCTGATCTCGGCCCCGGCTATCACCGTCACCACTCGGACCTTGCGGACTCTGCCCCCTGGGACCGAGTCCCCGGCCACGACGGCCCCGGCCGATACGGTCCCGGTCCCCCCGGGCGAGGGCGTCCCCGCCATCACCGGGCCGGGAGCGACAGGTCCAACCCCGACTTCGCCGGGAGGAAGTCCACCGGCCCCGACGGCGCTGGTGCCCGGCGGGGAGCGGCCCAGTGCCGCGTTCTGCCAACAGGTCCGCCGCTACACCCAGGTGGTCAACCAACTCAACGCCGGCCCGGCCGGAGCGGAGTTGCGCCAGTTGGTGGTGGACGTGACCTCGGCCATCGAGGCGGCGGCCGCCGCTGCCCCCTCGGCGGTCAAGCCGGACGTGACCTTGATGGCCCAGGCCCACCGCCGGTTCCTAAGTGGCCTGGAAGCGGCCGACTTCGACCCCGCAGCCCTGGACCCGGCGGCGGCCGCCTCTTTGCAATCCAGCGCCTACCTGGCCGCCCGGCCCCGGGTCCGGGACTACAACCGGGCCAACTGTTGACCAGTTGACCCCCCGGAAAGAACCAGCGCCGCCGGAGAGGGCAAGCACCGGACAGGGCCACGACCGTCGTAGGCGTCCACAGCCGAACGCGCCCGGAGAACGCCTTTAGCCGCCAGATGCGTCCTGCGGGCGGGTGGTGCCCGCCGCTATCCAGGGCATCATGTTGCGCAGCTCGGCGCCCACCGATTCGATGGGGTGCTCGGCCCCCCGGCGGCGGAGTTCGTTGAATCGGGGCCGGCCGGCGGCGTTTTCGGCCACCCACTCGGCGGCGAAACGGCCGTCGCGGATCTCGTCGAGGATGCGGCGCATTTCCGCCCGGGTCTCGTCGGTGATGATTCGCGGGCCCCGGCTGTAGTCGCCGTACTCGGCGGTGTCGGAGATGGAGAACCGCATCCCGGAGATGCCGTGGGCGTACATCAGGTCCACGATCAGCTTGAGTTCGTGCAGGCACTCGAAGTAGGCCGATTCGGGGGCGTAGCCGGCTCCGACCAGGGTCTCGTATCCGGCCATCACCAACTCGGTCAGCCCCCCGCAGAGCACCACCTGCTCACCAAAGAGGTCGGTCTCGGTCTCCTCTGCGAAGGTGGTCTCCAGCACCCCGGCCCGGGTGGCCCCGATGGCGTGGGCGTAGGACAGCGCCAGAGCCATGGCCTTGCCGGTGGCGTCCTGGGAGGCGGCGATGAGAGCCGGCACCCCTCCCCCGGCCTCGAACTCCCGGCGGACCAGGTGACCGGGGCCCTTCGGGGCGACCATGGCCACGTCCACCCCCGGCGGCGGGCTGATCAGCCCGAAGCGGATGTTGAAGCCATGCGCGAAGAAGAGGGCGTCGCCATCGGCCAAATGCGGGGCGATCTCGGCCTCGTACACGGACTTCTGCTCGGTGTCGGGCAGCAGCATCATGATCAGGTCGGCTTCGGCCGCGGCCTCTGCCACCGTTCGCACCGTCAGGCCGGCGGCCTCGGCTTTGGCCCTCGAGGAGGACCCCGCGCGCAGGCCCACCCGCACGTCGACGCCGCTGTCGGCCAGGTTGCGGGCATGAGCGTGGCCCTGGGAGCCGTAGCCGATCACCGCCACCTTGCGGCCGGCGATCAGCCCGGCGTCGGCGTCTGCCTGGTAGTGAATGGTGGCCATGTCGTCTTGTCGCTCCTTGGTCTCGGTTGCTGCGGGGTCTCGGTTGCTGCGGGGTTCTCGGTTGCTGCGGGGTCTCGGTTGCTACGGGGTCTCGGTGGTTCTTCGGCGCGAACAGGTCAGCCGACACTGCGGAGGCGGGGGGGCGAATTTTTCTCCAGGCGGGGCAGCGCCACCCGGCCTGTTCGCTGGAGGGCGACGATCCCGTAGCTGCGCATGAGATCCTCGAAATCGTCCAGACGGTTCGGGGGCCCGGTGATCACCACGGTCAGGCGCTCCGCTCCGACGTCGAGAATGCGGCCCTCGAACACGTCGACCAACTCGATGACCTGGCCCCGGGTGGAGGCACCGGCCTGCAGCGTGATCAGCATCATCTCCTGCTCCACCGCCTGGCTGGGGGCCAACTCGGTGATTCGGACCACGTTGATGAGCTTGAACAGTTGGTTGGTGATCTGCTCCAAAGGGGTGGACTCGACGTCGACCACGATGGTGAGCCGGCTGAAACGGTCGTCGTCGGTCGGAGCGACGGCCAGGGAATAGATGTTGTAGCCCCGGCGGGCGAACAGGCCGGCCACCCGGGCCAGGACGCCGGCCTTGTTCTCCACCAGCACCGAGAGGATGTGGTGGCGATCGGCGGCCATCACCGGGCTCCGGTGTGGGTGCCGGCCGGGCGTAGGGGCCGGCCGGGGGGGCCGTCGGGAGCCAGGATGACGTCGCTGTTGGAGGTGCCGGCGGCCACCATCGGATACACCTTTTCGTCGGAGTCACAGCGGAAGTCGATGACCACGGGGCGGTCGTCAACGGCGTTGGCCTTGTCGATTGCCGGCCCCACCTCATCGGCGTGGGTGACCCGCAGCCCCACGCAGCCCATGGCTTCGGCCCACATCTTGTAGTCCGGCAGGTCGGGTGACAGGTAGACCTCGCTGTAGCGCTCCTCGTAGAACAGTTCCTGCCACTGGCGGACCATGCCCAGATAGGCGTTGTTGAGGATGGCCACCTTCACCGGGATCCGCTCGGCAGCGGCGGTGACCAGTTCCTGGGCGGTCATCTGGAAACAACCGTCGCCGTCGATGGCCCACACCGTCTTGTCCGGGCGCCCGACCTTGGCCCCGATGGCGGCCGGCACGGAGAAACCCATGGTCCCCAGCCCACCGGAGTTGACCCAGGTGTAGGGGTGCTCGAAGCGCCACAGTTGGCTGGCCCACATCTGGTGCTGGCCCACGCCGGAGGCCACGATGGTGCCCTCGGGGGCCCGCTGGCAGATGGACTCGATGGCGAACTGGGGCTTGAGGGTGTCCCCTGCCTCCCAGCCCTGGTGGTAGGCGATGGGGTGGTCCCTGCGCCAGGTGTCGAGTTGGGTGTTCCATGCGGAACGGTCGGGAGTGGCGGGGGTGCCGTCGGTGGCCGAGGCGGATGCGCCGGGCGCAGATTGAGCCCCGGCCTTCGGCTGAGGCTCGGGTTGAGCCTGGGCCTCGATGGCGGCCAGGAGTTCGGAGATGACCAGGCGGCAGTCGCCGACGATGCCCACGTCGGGCCGGCGGACCTTGCCCATCTCCGCCGGGTCGATATCGACGTGGATGATCCTGGCCCCGGGCGCGAAGGCGGCGAGCTTGCCGGTGACCCGGTCGTCGAACCGGCTGCCCAGGGCGACGAGCAGGTCGGACTCCTGCATGGCGGTGATGGCGGTGTAGTTGCCATGCATACCTGGCATGCCCAGGCACAGGGGGTGGGAGTCCGGGAAGGCCCCCCGGGCCATGAGGGTGGTGACCACGTGGATGCCGGTGCGCTCGGCGAGGCGGCGCAGGACCTCGGCGGCCCGGGCCTTGAGAATGCCTCCACCGGCGTAGATGATCGGGCGTTCGGCCGCGGCGATCAGGCGGGCGGCCGCGGCGATCAGAACCGGGTCGCCCCGGGTGGCCGGCTGATAGCCGGGCAGGTCCAGCGCATCGGGCCAGTACCACTCCATGGCCGAGCGAGGGTTGCGAGGGTCGACGATGTCCTTGGGGATATCGACCAGGACCGGGCCGGGGCGGCCGGTGGTGGCGATATGGAAGGCCTCCCGGATGACCCGGGGAATGTCGGCGGCGTTGGTCACCAGTTCGTTGTGCTTGGTGATGGACCGGGTGATGCCGATGGTGTCGCACTCCTGGAAGGCGTCGGTACCGATGGCCACGCTGGGAACCTGGCCGGTGATGACCACCATGGGAACCGAATCCATCATGGCGTCGGCCAGAGGGGTGACGATGTTGGTGGCCCCGGGACCGCTGGTGACCATGGCCACCCCGGGCCGGCCGGTGGCATGGGCGAAGCCCTCGGCCATGTGCCCGGCCCCCTGCTCGTGGCGGACCAGGATGTGACGGATGGGCGAGTCGATGATGGGGTCGTAAACCGGGAGGATGGCCCCCCCGGGCAGCCCGAAGATGACCTCCACCCCCTCGAGTTCCAGGCTGCGGATGAGGGCCTGGCCTCCGTCGAGTTGTTCGGCCATCTTGGTCAACGCTCCTTGATCGGTAGGACCAACCGGGTGGGATTCAACGGGTGGGTGGGATTCAGCGGGTGGGTGGGATTCAACGGGTAGGCGGGCTGATTGAGTGGGGCCCAGGCTTGATCCTGGGCCGGAACATGAAACGACCTCCCGGTTGGCCGGGAGGTCGTTTCAGCGCACGGCGCGAGGGGGCGCGTGCGCTATGTGGCTACTACAAGGCGAGAGGAGGAACTCATGACGGAAATCCTAATCAGGTCGGGCCGGATAATCAGCGGGTGACGATGGAGTCCCACTCGGTACCGGCCACGCTGGGGGCGCTGGTGCCCACGGCGGAACGGTGAGCGGCAGGGCCACGACGGCGGCGGGTGAGGGCGAGAAGGGCGCTACCTGCGCCCAGGATGCCCATGGCTCCGGCGCCCAGGCTGCCGGCCAGACCGGTGACGGCCAGGCGGGGGGCAGCGGCCGGCTTGAACACCGGGGGCTGAACGATGACCGGGGGCTGAACGATGACCGGCGGGTGGACCACGGTGGCCACCGGCAGCGCACAGGCTGGAGCGGTAATACGGTTGCCCTCGGCGCCGGCGGCGCCGGTGCTGATCTCGCTCTCACCGTTGCTGATGGCGGTGGGGCCACCCAGGGAGATGTTCAGGCCGAGAAGGCCTCCCGTGACGCTGGGGTTGGCGGCCGTGTTGTTGCCGGCGTTGCCGGCCGAGCGGTTGCCCCCGGTGTTGGCGCTGGCCGATCCGGTGACGGCGGCAGCCGCGGGACCGGACACACAGGCACCTCCACCGGCGCCCAGTGCGGCGGCGGCCGGGCCGATGCTGTTGCCGGTGGCCCCGGCGGCGCCGGTGGTGATTTCGCTCTCACCGTTGCTGGTGGCCGTGGGCCCTCCCAGGGAGAGGTTGAGGCCCAAAAGCCCGCCAGCCACGGTGCCACCGCCGGCGGTGTTGTTACCGGCGTTGCCCGCCGAGCGGTTGTTGCCGGTGTCGGCATTGGCGAACCCGCTGGTTGAGCCTCGGGGTCCGGCCACGGTGGTACCGCCGGCACCCAGGGCGGCGGCGGCCGGGCTGGGGGATCCGGAGGCGGCGTTGAGGGTGGTGATTCCCGACGGTGCCGCCTGGGGCACGACGGCCGGGGAAACGGCGAAGGCCGAGCCCGAAGACCGGGAGTTGCCGGTGGCGCCGGCCTCGCCTGTCTCGATGCGGCTGTCGCCGTTGCTCTGAGCGGTGGCGCCGCCGAGGCCCAGATTCAGACCCAACAGGCCACCGGTACCGCCGCCGCCGGCGGTGTTGTTGGCTCCGTTGCCGGCGCTGGTGTTGTTGCCGGTGGTGGCTCCGGCCGAGCCCAGGCTGGAGCCCAGACCGTCGAGGAGGTCGCCGTAAGCCGGGCTGAGGCCCAGGACGCCGACGCTGGCCACCGCGGCCGCTCCGAGAACTCGCTGCCGCGTGGTGCGGCGGGTTTTATCGCTCATGTTTCGGCTCCCCAGGACGTGGACTCGGGCAGTCTTACCCGTCAACCCTCATATCGCAAGCCTTGCCGGAATACCGCTTTCCCCTACCTCAGGCCCATCACCGATCGGCAGCCGCCTAGCCGGTGATGGCGCCCCTGTCGGCGCTGGTGACCAGCTTGGCGTACTTGGCCAGGACCCCGGAGGTGTAGCGGGGTTCCGGTGCCCGCCATCCCAGGCGGCGGCGGGCCAACTCGGCGGCGTCGACCATGAGATCGATGGTGCGCTCACCGGCATCGATCACGATCCCGTCGCCGTCGGCCACCAAGGCGATGGGCCCGCAGTCGGCCGCCTCGGGGGCAACGTGGCCCACGCAGTATCCGTGGGTGCCGCCCGAGAAGCGCCCGTCGGTGATCAAGGCGGTGTCGGCGCCCCGGCCGGCCCCCTTCAGAGCACCGGTCACCGCCAGCATCTCGCGCATCCCGGGGCCGCCGCGAGGGCCTTCGTAACGGATGACGAGAACGTCGCCGGGGGCGATGGTCCCGGCCAGGATCTCTGCCATCGCCGCCGCCTCCCCGTCAAAGGTTCGCGCCCGCCCCTCGAAGCGAAGTTGGTCGATCCCTGCAACCTTGACCACCGCTCCCCGGGGGGCCAGGGATCCGGTCAGGACGGCTATGCCCCCCTCGGCATGGATGGGGTCACCCCAGGCGTGGACCACGGTGCCGTCCGGCGCCGGCGGGTCGGCGGCCGCCAGGTTCTCGGCCATGGTCCGGCCGGTGACGGTCAGGCAGTCGCCGTGGAGAAGGCCGGCCTCCAGCAGGGCCCGCAGGACCACCGGCACCCCACCGACTGCG
Source organism: Acidimicrobiales bacterium (assembly GCA_052390275.1). GTDB lineage: Bacteria > Actinomycetota > Acidimicrobiia > Acidimicrobiales > AC-14 > JBQTHD01. The sequence goes on from JBQTHD010000009.1 coordinate 96,877, forward strand.
TCCAGGTCGCTCATGTGGAAGCGGCCGTGGGGCTTCATGTCGGCCACATGGGCCACCCGGCGACCGATCCGGTTGAAGTCGTCGAGGGTCAGATCCACCCGGGCTTCGGCGGCTATGGCCAGGAGATGGAGTACTGCGTTGGTGGACCCGCCCACGGCGTTGACCACGGCGATGGCGTTCTCGAAAGCCGCCAGGGTGAGGATGTGGCGGGGCCGGATATCGGCCTCGACCAGTCGAACCACCGCTTGGCCGCTGGCGTAGGCCAGTTCTCCCCGGCGGGGATCGACGGCGGGGGGCGAGGCTGATCCGGGCAGGCACATGCCCAGGGCCTCGGCCACCGCCGCCATGGTGTTGGCGGTGAACATGCCGGCGCAGGAACCAATGGTCGGGCAGGCGTTGCGTTCCACCGCCAGCAACTCGGCCTCGTCCACCGTGCCGGCGGCGAAGGCCCCCACCGCCTCGAAGACGCTGACGATGTCGAGGGCCCGGCCGTTGAGGTGGCCGGGCAGGATGCTTCCTCCGTAGAGGAAGACCGAGGGAACGTCGAGGCGGGCGGCCGCCATGAGCATGCCCGGCAGGGACTTGTCGCACCCGGCGAAGGTGACGAGGGCGTCGAAGCGCTCGGCGTGCATGACCGTCTCCACCGAGTCGGCGATCACCTCCCGGCTGACCAGCGACGCCCTCATGCCTTCGTGTCCCATGGAGATGCCGTCGGAAACGGCGATGGTCACGAACTCCAACGGGAACCCGCCGGCGTCGCGCACGCCCTCCTTGGCCCGCTTGGCCAGGGCGTCGAGGGGCATGTTGCAGGGGGTCACCTCGTTCCAGCTACTGGCCACCCCCACCTGGGGCCGGGTCCAGTCGCCATCGGTCATGCCCACTGCCCGCAACATGGCCCGGGCCGGGGCCCGACTGAATCCCTGGGTCACCTCAGCGCTTCGCAGGTCCATGGGTCGATGCTGGCACACCTCGCACCCGGCGGCCCGGCTGAATCGATGGAAGAGGTGGGCGGGGCGGGACGGACGTAGTGCGGAGTCGGCGGAGTGCACCGAGGGCGCAAAGGCAACGAGCCCGGCTCGCCGAAGCGGGCCGGGCTCGTCAGGTCGAACCGCGAGTCAGGGCGAACCGTGGGTCAGGTAGGGCGTGGGTCAGATAGGGATTGGGCTCAAACAGGGGCTGGGCGACCCGGGTCTTCAGGCATCAAGCGTCCGGGTCGGCGGCCATCTGTCTCATGGCGTCGCGGGCCGGGCCGTCCAGCGTGGTGTCGGCGGACTTGCGGGGGGTGACGGTGGCCCAACCCGAAGCGGGTTGGTGGCGCACCGGGGCGGGGGCGGGGGCGGATGAGCCTGAGGCCACCCGGTTGCCGCCGGCCCGCATGAGCGCACCCAGGCCCAAAGCCCCAGCGGCGAGTGCCAGCAGGGCACCGGTGACCGGACCGGTTCGGGCCAGGTCCCCTCGGCCACCCTTGCCGGTTACGGCCGCGGCCTTGGTGGTTGTGGTGACCGCCCGGCCGGCGGTGGTGGGTACCGGGCGGGTGGTGGTGGGCCTGGCCACGGAAGTGGTGGGCTTGCCCTTGTCCTTGCCCTTGTCCGTCACCTTTGCCGGGTCGTTCTTGCCCGCACCGGCCACGGTGGTGGCGGTGGCGGGGTCCTTCTTGTCAGCCTTGGCCCCGGTGGCTGCTTCGCCGTCCTCCTCGCCGGCCGGCGTCTCCCTGCCGGAGCCCGAACCGCCAGACGATCCCCCGCCCTTGACCCCGGCGGCGGCCGCGCCCTTGCCGCACTCGACGTGGCCCATGACCACCTCGACCGCGCCCAGCTTGACCCGCATGGCGTTGATGGTCAGGCGGCCGTCAGCCTCGATGCGTTCGTTGATCACCCCGGTGAGGCCCGGGGCCAGCGTGGACAGGTCGGTGTTGGACTCCACGTTCTTCAGGTCTCCGATGGCCCGGCCTCCGGCCGAGAGCCCACCGATCACGGCACCGCCCTTGGGTACGCCGCCCTCCACCGTGCACTCGCCGGCCACCACTTTGGCCGACAGGAGACCGGCGGAGGCGTTGGGGGCGAGGACGACGTTGGTGGCTACAGCACGGGACCGCAGCGCACCTTCGGCTTCGCAGGCCACCCGGACGTCGAGCGGTCCGGTGGTGAGCAGCGAACCCAGACTCGCGCTGGGCAGGGTGGCGGCCTGGTCATCCGGGCAGGCCCGGGCCCTGGCGCCGGGCCGAGCGGACAGGACGGGTCCTCCACTGACTCCGAGGGCGTAGGCGCTGCCCTCGTTGGCGGCCACTGTCGCTCCAGGCGCCGCGGCCTCAGGGGCAATCGCGGCGGGCGCTGCCGACTCCGGATCGGCGGCCTGGCCCAGTGCCGGGCCGGCGATCATCAATCCGCTGCCGGCGGCCAGGGCCACCAGGGCCGCTGTCCGGCTCCGGTAAGCATTGCGCCGGGCGGGGACGCCTCGGAACGCTGCCGCCACCGGGGCTGGGGTCTGTCGCTCTGACCGCATTTACGACCTCGTTCCCTGCGCTGCTCCCAGCGCCTTACGGAAGCGCCCCGTCGGGCACGTCCTGGTTCGTGGTTGCCTTATCCCCCGGTGCCAGCCCGTAGCTGCGGAGCCGGCCGGACCGCACCGACCACCCGATCCCCATCCGCCCGGAGGCGGCTGGAACCAGCACCGCTGAGCACCCTAGCCAGCCCGGCCGAATACTTCCATGATGGTCTTTTTCGGCTGGCTCCTGGCCCTCCGCCTCGATCTCGGCCGTACCCCGCCACCGGGCGGCCCGGCGGGCGGGCCGACCGCAGCAGGGAAATTCCGGGAAGACCGGGGCCAGATCTCGTCGCCGGTCCCCGTTGCCGGGGCCTCGTCCGGGTAGTCTCCGGGGGCCCGCTCCGGATCCAAGGACCCCTCCGGACCCGGGTCGTGACTTCCGTCCGACGCTCGGCCGGAGCACCATCAACGCATCCCCCAAAAGGGACGGCCCGAGCTGTTGGCTGATCGGCCATCAACAACCGGCGTGTCGAATATGAACGAAGAGACAGATAGGGAGACTGGTAAATGCTCGTAGCGCGTGGAGTTAAACGGTCGTTGGCAGCCGGAGCCCTGGCTCTACTGCCCCTTCTCGGGGTTTCGGTGGCCCAGGCCGCCCCGGAGGACAAGGAAAAGGCGGCCGACGAGCCCACGACCACGGGGGGCAAGACCCCCGCTCCCACCGTGGCCGCCGGGGCCGCTGCTGAGACGGCCGCCGGCGAAGAGGGCGAGGAAGAAGCCGGAACCGAGGCGGGGGCCACCGCCGCCAAGGACAAGGCCAAGAAGGCTGGCGGCGCAACCACCACCACCACCACCACCCCGGCCACCACCACGACGGTGGCCACAGCCGACGACGAGGAAGAGTCCGAGACCGCGACCCCCGTGAAGGCTCGGGCCAAGTTCACGGGCTGATCGCTTATTTGCGACGACGGCGAGCCCGGGCGGCCGGGTTCGCTGTCCTGATTGGGGCCCTGGGCCTCGCAGGCTGCGGCTCGCCGGCCGGCTCGCCCGGCCCGGCCACCCTGACTCAGCCATTGCCGGGGGCGGTGGGTGACAGCAGTGGTGTCGATGCGTCGGCGGCGGCCGGAGCCAGCCTGGTGGCACAGGGTCAGGCGGCCGTCCTGGAAGTCTTCGGCCAGCCCGAGGCCACAAAACCGGTGCACCGCCTGGACAACCCTCAACCCTCCGGCGCTCCCCTGGTGCTGCTGGTGGCCGAGGAGCGGAGCGAGTGGCTTCGGGCCCTACTCCCGGTGCGACCCAACGGCAGCCAGGGATGGATCCGGCGGGGCGACGTCAGCCTCAGCCGTCACGAGTACGCCATTCGGGTGGAACTGGGCGCCCACCGGATCACCGTCTCTCACGGTGAGCAGGTGATCATGTCCGAGCCCATCGGCCTGGGGCGCGCGGCCACCCCCACCCCCGGAGGGCGGTACTACACCAAGGAGTTGATCCAGCCGGTGGACAGCGCCGGGCGCCTGGACCCGGGCGGGCCCTACGGCCCCTACGCCTACGGGTTGTCGGGGTTCTCCGAGGTGCTCTACGAGTTCGCCGGAGGCGACGGGGTCCTGGGCATCCACGGGACCAACGATCCGTCCTCGGTCGGGCGTGACTCCAGTGCCGGGTGCATCCGCATGCGGAACGAAGCCATCACCGCCCTGGCGGAGATCCTGCCCCTTGGGGTACCCGTCGACGTGGTGGCCTGAATCTCCGCTGGTCTGTCTGCGATCGGCGACAGGCCAACGGAATCCCACCAGGTCGTGCCCGCAGAGCGGAGCGGTCAGACGCCGGCCCGCTGGCGCAGTAAGGCGGTAACGGCTCGGCCGTCGGCGGAACCGCCGGTGGCGGCCATGACCCTGCCCACGAGAAAGCCGGTGAGCTTGACCTCGCCTTCCAGGTAACGACCCCATTCTCCCGGGTTCGCGGCCAATACGGCCTCCAAAGCTTCGGCCAGGGCATCGGCGGCCACCGCGGCGAATCCCCGGGCCGAGGCCAGCGCTTCGGGGTCGCCTCCACCGGCAGCCACCATGTCGGACAGGATCACCTTGGCCTGGCTCGGGGTCAGGCGACCGGAGGACTCCAGGGTCAGGACGGCGGCGACGTCGTTGGCGGCCAGGGCCGGACCGGGCCTGTGGGATCCAACGGCGATGGCCGGCAGTTGGTTCGCCACCCGGGTGAGGGCCAGCGGGCCGGGGGTACCCAGGCCAATGACGTCAGCCACGAAGTCATCCAGACCGGCGGTGACCAGGGCGGCCACCTGAGCTTCGGTCACCTCCACCCCCGCGGCGTCAGCCAGGCGGGCTCGACGCTGGGCCGGGAGCAGGGGCAGGTACTCGGTCACCCGCCGCCGCCAGGCCTCGTCGGGGTCCAGGGGCACGAGGTCTGGCTCGGGGAAGTACCGGTAGTCCTCGGCCTCCTCCTTGGAACGAAGCGAAATGGTCACCCCGGCCGAGTCGTCCCAGTGACGGGTTTCCTGGATGATCCGCTCACCCATCTCCAAGCGGGCGCTCTGGCGCGCTGCCTCGTAGTCGATTGCCCGGCCGAGGGACCGCACCGAGTTGAGGTTCTTGATCTCCGCCCGGGTTCCGAGCGGTTCCCCCGGGCGGCGGACCGAGACGTTGGCGTCGACCCGCAGGGACCCCTCCTCCATTCGGGCATCGGACGCCTCGACCGCGGCCAGGATGAGGCGAAGTTCGTTGATGTAAGCCTTGGCCTCTTCGCCCGAGCGCAGGTCGGGCTCGCTGACGATCTCCACCAGGGGGACCCCGGCCCGGTTGTAGTCGATCAGGGCGAAGTCGGCGCCGTGGATGCGCCCGCTGGTGCCCACATGGGTGGTCTTGCCGGTGTCCTCCTCCAGATGGGCCCGGACCAGGCGAATCCGCCGGCCGCCGGGGAGGTCCAGGCGGCCGCCGACGTTGATGGGCTTGTCGTACTGGCTGACCTGAAAGTCCTTGGGCATGTCGGGATAGAAGTAGTTCTTGCGGTGGAAGTTCGAGGGCCGGATATCTGAGCCCAGGGCGGTGCCGATGCGCATGGCCAGTTCCACCGCCTGACGGTTGAACACCGGCAGGGACCCGGGCAGCCCCAGGCACACCGGGCAGATATTGGTGTTGGGTTCGGCCCCGAACCGGTTGGGGCAACTGCAGAACAACTTGGTGGCGGTGGCCAACTCGCAGTGAACCTCTAGCCCGATGACCATCTCCCAGCCCGGCTTCACCCCGGCTCCCCCCTCGCGGCCCCGCCGGTGGTCTCAGCCGGGCCCGAGCCCAGGACGGCGGGCACCCGAAATCTTCCCGATTCGGCCTCCGGGGCCTGGGACAGAACCTCGGCGGGGTCCAGGCCGGGGCGGACCACATCGGCCCGCAAAACGTTGACCAGGCCGCTGGGATGCGACGTCGGCTCGACCCCGGAGGTGTCCAAGGCGGCCAGCGTTCGGGCGTAATCGAGGACTCCGCCCAGTTGGCCGGCGAACCGGGCCACCTGGTCGGCAGCCAGGTCCAGGTGGGCCAGGCGGGCCACCCGGTCCACCTCGGCGGCGGAGATGGCCGGCTGGGATCGGTCCGGCTGGGATCGGTCCGGCTGGCCGCCGGTCACCGGGCCGGGCCTGCCACCGGGGTTCAGGCCGGGTCCGGAGCCGGGGACGAGCCGGTGAGGAGATTCCCCGCGGCCGGAACACCTTCTGCGATCGAGAGTTCCGCCTGGGGTTCGCTATCGGACCCAGATGGAACGACGTCCCACTGCATGGTTTCGGGGAAGCGATCGTCGCGCAGGCAGTAGGAGTCCGGGTCGGGCTCCCACATGACCTTGGCCGCCTCGAAACAGGGGGGATGGAAGGCCATGGGGCTGGGGCACATGGCCCCGGCCACCGCCATCTCCGCCCGGATGACCTCGGCCGGGTCCACGTCGAGGCCGCAGACCTCGCACATGACCGGCGGCCCTGCTGATGAATGGTCTCCGGCGGCGGAAGAATCCATGGTTGCGGTGTTCCCGCCGGCAGAGGCCGATTCCCTGGACATGGACAAACACTATTCCCCTCGATCAGGCCCTCGAACGGGCCTTCGGTCGGCCCCTCGATCGGGCCTTCGGTCGGGAGGTTCCGTCGGGCGGTGTCGGAGACGCCGCCAGGTCCGGCACCGGCATGGTGCCTGGCGAGTGAGGGGTCCCGCGACGCCGCCAGCGGATACGTTCGGTCCGTGGCCCCTTTCGACTTCCTCTCGCAGGGCTGGATCGCAGCCGCCCGCCAGGTCCGGTCCGATCACGACGAGACGCTGGCCCAGTCGGTACCCGAGGAGGTCCGCTTGAACCTGGTGATAACCGAGGTTCCCTTCGACCCCGGCCAACTCGACGCCCATCTGGATACCACTTTGGGCCGGATGGACCTGGAGACCGGCCATCTCGACGGCGGCGACGCCACCGTGACCCTCGACTACTTCACGGCCAGGGACATCTTCATCGAGGGCACGCCAGATGTGCTCATGCGGGCCTTCATGGCCGGCAAGCTTCGGGTCCAGGGGGACATGGCCAAGCTGGTGGCGGCCATGACCCAGCTCACTCCACCCGAACCCGAGAAGGCCGAACCCCTCCGGGCCGCTCTTCGGGACATCACGATTCTGGACTGACCTCCAAGGCGCCGGCCAGTGTTTCCTGTGACCAGGCCCGGTCAGACTCCCAGGTCTCTGTTGGCGTCCAACCCGTCCATCGGACGAGGCGGGACCGCCCGGAACGCAACCCGTCCGGCCCGGACCCCCCCGGCCCCGACCCCCCCAGCCCCAGGACCTGGCCGGTCAGCGGGCATGCCGGGCTGAGCAGGTAGGCAACCAGGGGTGAGACCTGGGCCGGATCCCAGGGATCGAAGGCGCCGGGGGCGGTCGGCGGGGCCATGAGGCTGGCCAGGGCCGGCACCGCCTGGGTCATGGGTGTCCGGGCCAAAGGGGCCACGGCGTTGACCCTTACGCCGTAGCGGGCCAACTCGTCCGCGGCCACCAAGGTCAAAGCGGCGATGGCCGCCTTGGCGGCGCCGTAGTTGGCCTGGCCGGGGTTGGGCCCCAGGCCGGAGATGGAGGTGGTGTTGACCACCGACGCATCCACTCTGTGGCCCTGGCCGTGGCGGGAGCGCCAATGGGCGGCCGCGGCCCGCAACAGGCCGGCGTGTCCCTTGAGGTGGACCCCGATGACGTCGTCCCACTCGGCTTCACTCATGGCGGCCAGGAACCGGTCCCGGGTGTTGCCAGCGTTGTTGACCACCCCGTGCAGTTCGCCGAACTCACCGACCGCCACCGCTACCAGGGCTTCGGCTAGGTTCCAATCGGAGATATCTCCGGAGCAGGCTCGGGCACGCCCCCCACAGTCGGCGATCTCGGCCGTCACCGCCGCGGCCCGGACAGGGTCCAGGTCGTTGACCACCACCGCGGCCCCCTGCATGCCCAGGAGGAGGGCATGCTCGCGGCCCAGGCCCTGGCCCGCACCGGTCACCACGATTACCCGCCCGACCAGGCCCACCGGTTCGCCATTGGCCAGGGGGTCAGCGGACGTAGACGTCGATCTTGCTTCCCGGGCGGATCTTGGCCCCGGCGGGAGGCACCGAGGTGAAGACCTTGCCTCCGCGGGGCCCGTAGGTCTGGCCCAATTCCAACCCGGCCCCCTCGAACTTGTCGCCGGCCGCCTCGACGGACAGCCCGGTGGTCTCGGGCACCGAGGGACGGCCGGCGGCCACGGCGACTGCGACCCGGCTGCCCCGATCCACTCGCTCGCCGGGGCCGGGATTGACCGAAATGACCTGGCCCTTGGCCTCCTCGTCGTCGGTGAAGACATTGGTGGGGACAGCCACCAGGCCCAGGCCGTCGAGGGCCTTGTCCACCTCCTCGAAGATGCGCCCCAGAAGGCCCTCGGGGATCATGCGCTTCTCCGGGCCGGCGGAAACGGCCAGGTCCACCGCCGAACCCTTGGGGGGCGACGCATCCCGGGGCGACCAGTCCAGGACCCGTCCGGCTGCCACCTCCTCGTCGGTCCGCCGGGTCACCTGACCCAGAGCCAGACCCACTTCGCCCAGCCGAGCTGTGGCCTCGGCCTCGGTCAAACCCTCCAGATCGGGAACCGGCACCGGCGGTGGGCCGTCGGAAACCCTGACCGCCACCCGGGAACCCTCTTCGAGGACTGCCCCGGCGGCCGGCGACTGGCTGATGACCACGTCAACCGCAACTTCGTCGTCAAAGGTTCGTTCCTCGGATATCTCCAGGTTGAGCCGCAACAGCGCCACCCGGACGTCACCCAGGCTCGCTCCGACGAGATCGGGCACGGGGTGGGTGGGAATCCGCAGGGCCAAGGAGGCAGCCACCGCACCGGCGGCCATCAAGAGCAGGAAAAGCGGCACCCACAGCCATGTCCGCCGCCGACGTCGGCGGGCTCCGGCGGGTAGGAGCAATGACTCCTGGCCTGCCGACCCGGGCCCCTGAGCGGGCCGCGATGCTCCCCCATCAGGCGGCCGCCGCCTCGGCGGGCGCGACCGCCGGCCCACGGCCATCGTGGCGTCGGGGTCCTCCTCGGCGAAGGCCCGAGCGGACCCGGCGGGCCCGAAACTGGTGGCCCCGTTCGACTCCGCAGCGCCGATCGGCGTGCTGTCGGTCCGGGCCATGGCCAGGGCCTGGGTGTCAGCTTCGGTGTCGGAGACCGGCGGGCCTCGACGCCCTCGGCGGTTCGCGGGGGCGGCATCGCTCGCGGTTGCGGGGCCGAACCCGGAACGGCCGGAGGCAGCCTGGGGCCCCAACTCCGTGGGGTCGACGAGATCGGAGGCGACCGCCCCGCCCAGTTCGGACACACCGGCGAGGGGAAGCGGCCCGGGCCGGGCCAGTTCCGGGGCCACCGCCCCCAGGGCGACGGCCAGTTCGGCGGCATCGAGACGCTCGTCGGGTTGGAGACGGCCGGCCCGGGCCACCACCTCCACCAGGGGGCCCAGGGCCGGGGGGGCCTCCAACGACTTCTCCAGCCGGGCCATGAGGGTGCCCACGGTGGTATCGGCAGAAAAGGGAGCCGCCCCGGTTACCGATTCGATGAGGACGATGGCCAGGGAGTAGACGTCGGCCCGGCCGTCGAGCGCCTGGCCCCGGGCCTGTTCGGGCGATGCGTAGCGGGCTGTGCCCAGAACCGCCCCGGCCGGCTCGGTCCAGGCGGCCTCGGCCAGGGCCCGGGCCAGGCCGAAGTCGGCGATTCGTAGGCGGCCGTCATCGTCGAAGAGGAGGTTGGCCGGCTTGATGTCCCGGTGGACCAGGCCCCGGCGGTGGGCATAGTCCAGCCCCCGGGCGGCCTCCAGGCCGACCAGGAGAGCCTGGGCCGGAGTGAGGCGGCGGCCCTGGTCGAGCATGGACCGCAGGCTGCCCCCGGCCAGGTACTCCGACACCAGGTAGGGCCCGTCCTGCTCCTCGCCCCAGTCGTAGACGGCGAGCACGTGGGGATGGTTGAGCGCGGCAGCGGCCCGGGCCTCCGCCCGGAACCGGCGGAGGAAGGACTCGTCACCGGCCAGGGCCGGGTGCAGGATCTTGACCGCCACCCGGCGGCGAAGGCGGACGTCGTCGGCCAGGAATACGTGGGCCGACGCCCCCGTGCCGATGGCGGCCATGAGCCGGTAGCGCTCGCCCAGGACCCGACCGATGTGGTCGGCGCTGCGCGTCGAACTCACAGGGGCTGAGGCTACAGGGGCAGGGTTGTCGAACCGAGGCACATCCGTGCCCGCCTGGCAGGACCCCACTGGAATCCCTCCGCCGGGAGAGGCCTGGAAGAATGGCGACGGTGAGCACTGGGCGTCGGTCGTTGCGCAAGGCCCTGGTGATGACCACCATCGCGGCGGTGGCGGTTGGCGGCTTCGTCTTCGTCTTCACCCAACCACCCCAGAACCGGGCGGGAGCCAAGCCGTCGGCCGTGGAGTCGGTCTTCCCCGAGGGCGGCAACCTCAACCTCCGCCAGGTGGCCATCGTGGCTGATCTGGCCCCGGGACACACCGGCTACCTCCTGCTCGACGGCATCGAGGTTCCCCGGGACGACCTCGTCATCGTCGACCCGCTCAACACGGTCAGCCTGCAACCCCAGCCGGGGAGCGACTACGCCGAACTGGAGCCCGGTCCCCACTGCGCCACGATCGTCTACCGCCGCATCGGCCGGCCGGAGAGCGAGTCCAGCTCCTACCGGTGGTGCTTCAGCCTGGCGTGATACCCACCGGAGCGGAGGGGAAGGAGACCGACCCGGGCGACTCCCGGGCCCGGGCCGCCGATGGCGACCCGGCAGTGTGGGAGGCGCTCCTGCGCCAGCACTGGCCAGCCATGGCCGCCTACGCCGCCCTGCGGACCTCAAACCCGGCCACGGTCACAGCGGTGGTGGACCGGGCCTTCGATCGGCTCCACGATCGCATCGACCGGCCCCGGCCGGCCATGACCATCCGGCTCATGACGGCCGTCCGAACCGAGTTGGACACCCAGGGCTCCCCCGCTCCCCGGTTGGCCGAGCCGCCGGCCATCACCACCGCCGATGGGACGGCGATGCCCCCCGACCCTTCTGACGCCGCGGCGGCCTGGCGGCAGGCCTTCGGCCGGCTAGGAGGCGGGTCCCGAGACCTGGTGGCCCTGATGGCCCTGGCCGGAATCGACCCGGTGAACCTGGCCGAGGTGGTGGGAGGCCGCCGGGCCGAAGTGGCGGCCCGGGCCCGGGCCGCCCGGGACGACCGTGTGCGGGCCGGGCGGATAGCGGGGGGCGGGGCATCCGCCGATGGGGACCAGAAGGAGGAACCGTCGTTTGATCGGGCAGCGTCGTCCCTACTGGACCCGACCGCCGCCGTGGACGAGCCGTATCCGGTGAACCAGCCGTACCCCCTGAACCGACTGAAAGCCCTGATGCTGGCGCCGGTTCCGGGGGGTTGGTCGGCCGAGTTCGAGGCCGACCCACCGGCCCGCCTGGTGGTGGCCGTGCGCCAGCGGGCCATCGAACGCCAGGTGGGCGGGAGGGTGGAGCCCCGTCCGGCCCGCAGCCGGGCCCGGCATTACTCGGTGATCGCCGCTGCGGTGGGGGGAATCATCGTCACCGCCCTGTTCGTGGGACTGGTGCTGGGCAGCACTCTTCCCCGGCCGGTTCGGGCCTTCGCCCGAGTGCTGGGGCTGCCGGTCGAATCGGTGTCGCTCAGCCAGGCCGAGGCGGAGATGGCCACCCTGGCCGCCGCCCTGCGCCGGGGGGATGCCGACGCGGCCCGAACCGCCGACCAGCGGCTATCAGCCCTGGTGGCCGGCCTCGATAGCAGCGAGCGGGACCGGGTGGTGGCCCTGGCCGAGCAGTTGCACAGCGATGTCATCTCGATGACTGGCGGCGACCGGGATGATCTGGCCGAGACGGTGACGCCGGGCCTGCGAGGGACCGGAGCGGATTAGCCCGCGCCGACGATCCTTGAACCCCGCCCGACCCGGGCTACGGCTCCTGAGGCGCCAGGTCAGTGCGGCGGGGCGTTGAGCCCTTTCCCGTGCCCCCGGCGTGACTTGGCAGCGTCCCGAGCGGGAGCCGGCCGAAGCCCTCGGCGGTGGCAACAAGCCCAACGAGATCATCATGGTTGTACTCAAGCAACTCGTACCGCATGGCGTCGCGGACCGCTCCGGAAGGCGATCTGGCGTAGTCCCGGTACCGCATCAGGGCGTCGAAGCCGTCTTGGATGACGCTGACCTTGGTTGCACCGAAATAGGCGGCCAGCTCGCCGAGCGACAGGCTCGGCGCCGGCACGCGAACGAAATTCTTGGCATAGGAGAACAAGTCCACGTGATTGGCCACAATTGAGCCCAGCTGGCCAAGGCCAAGGCGCGCTACGGCCTTGCACAAGTGGGGAAGGTCGGCCCCGGTTCCGTTCCAGGTGAGCAATGGCAGTGAGGGGTGCTGGTCGATGATCCGGGCGAGCTGGGCGAGGTTGTCGCGCTCCTCCTCGGGGGTGTCGGCCCAGAGTTGGACGACACGGCGCTCCTGGCCATCGACGATGCAGGCGCCTATCAGCCAGATGTGGTTCGCTGCAGAGTCGTATTCGAGGTCCAGCGCTACGAAGGACTCGGGGGCCGGTTGCGGCGCCCCGAAAACCACGGCCTCTGCTCGGGCGTAGCTCTCTGCGTGATGGCACCAGCTGGCGAGCATGGCCTCCGACACGCCCGACTTGTTCTGGCGCAAGGTGGCGAGAACCTTCGGCTGGTCACAGCCGATTAGGTCGGTGTGCCTTTTTATGCCTACCTCCTCGAGGGCCTGCGCCTTCACTCGACCGATGCCCCAGATCAGGAGGAGGTCTCGCTCCCGGACGGCCCTGCGCCGCACCTCGTCGCGCATGGGCCCGGCGCACACCGAGCAACTGCACATTCGGGGTTGGGCTCCATAACGCCGGACACGACGAACCTCGTCCACGATGCGGGCCACCTTTTCGAAGTGGTGGGGCAGCAGGTCTACCGTCACCTCCTCGGGAACGCCCCCGCGACGCAGGACAAGCGTCCCCACGGGTTCAGCGGCCCGAGTGAGCGTGTTCGCCCCGGCGACCTCCATCTCGACGGCCTTGCGGAGGGGCTGCAAGAGAAGCCAATAGAAGGCCAGCTCCAGACGGTCGGTGGGCAGCACGTCGCGATGGGATTTCGTCTCGATGGGAATGAGGGCTCGACCCTTGGTGCGAACGCCATCGGGCAGCCCACGCAGGCCCAGATCGGGGTTCTCCAGGGCGGGCCAGCCATCGAGCCACAAGATGTTGTCCTCGGCGGCCAGGACGGCGGGGCGGTCGGCCATGTCGATCTGGATCGGCTGGTCCGCGGCCTCTACCTGGGCCTGGAAAGCGAAGCCGTCGCTGATCAGGCCGGCCTGAAGCGGGGTTACGGTTTGCGCGAATGATAGTCGGCCGGTGTCGAGAAGCCAGAAGGCGTATGGGCAACGAAGGAACCTGGTGAGGTCGGTCTTGGTAACCCATCGGTTGTCGCCCGGTGCCCGTGGTCCCGCTCCCCTCGTAACCGCTTGTCGGCTCATCTGGGCTGAAGGTACCGACAGGGTGTGACACTGGCTTGGGCGCGGTATCGACCAAGGCCGGCCCACGCTGGAAGAGTGCGCAGTCGCCCTGGTGCCAGGATGCCTGTCTATTCGATCCCATCGCTGGTGCCTGTGGGGTCGGCGCCGTCGGGCCAGCGGCGGGCGGCGAGTTTGATTCGCCACTCCTCGGCAAGAGGTTCGACCGCAAGAAGGGCGTCGAGAACTGGAACCGGGACCTCGACCGTCGGCGAGGCGGCCTGGTGCATCAGGGCCACCGTCGCCCCCATGGGGTGGCGATGAACGAGACGGATGGGCCCAGCCGCCGGTACCGGGCCGGGTGAAAGGACCCGGAGATACCAGCCAGTGCGACCGGTCTCGCGCAGGCGGGTGATGACCCTGCCCGATCCTCGGTGAATCCCCAATTTGAAGCAGGGTGACCGGGGCTGGGACACCTCCAAGATGGCCCCGCCCCAGGACCACTGGTCGCCGATACAGACGTCTGACTCCAACCAACCGAGCGTGGTCAGGTTCTCGCCGAAGGCGGCCGGGCCCAGGTCCTGGCTCAGTTCGGCCGACCAGAGGGCCAGGTGTTCGAAGGGGTAGGCGTAGACGGCCTTGTTGGGTCCGCCGTGGACACTGAGGTCGGCCTGGCCGTCGCCTTCGAGGTTCTCGGGCCCCAGGGCCAACGTCCGGTCCGGGGCGACGGCGGCCTTGGCCATCCCACTGGTGACCGGGTGCCCCCGGTGCGTTCCCAGGTGGGCGGGCATCCCCACACTGACTGCGGCCAAACCCACCCATCCGGTGGTGGGGCCTGGCAGGTCTTGCGGCGGACCATGCCCATGGGCATCCGGAGCGACCTGGCCAGGGCGACCCGCCGACGTTGAAGCAAAGGTGGGTTCGGTCACGGCTGGCCGGTCGCCAGCAGTCGCAGGAACGCCTCCTCGTCGAGGATGGGTACCGCCAGGGTCGCCGCCCGGTCGTACTTGGCCTTTCCCGGGTCTGCCCCGGCCACCAGATAGGTGGTGGCGGCCGAGACGCTGCCCGGCGACGAGGCCCCCTGGGCCTTGAGCGCAGCCACCGCCGCCGAACGCGACATCGACCCCAGGGTCCCGGTGACCACCACGCTGGTGCCCGCCAGCGGCTTGGGGCCGGTGATGGCCCGCTCGGTGGGCGGGTCGACCCCGCCCCGGCGCAGCTTGGCCACCAGGTCCCGGTTGGCGGGAAGGGCGAAAAACTGCCCAACGCTGGTAGCGATGACCCCCCCAACTCCGGGCACCGCCTCCAGGGCCTCGTAAGTGGCGCCGATGACCGAGTCAAGGTCCCCGAGGGCGGCAGCCAGAACCTCGGCCCCTTGGGCTCCGAGGTGGCGGATACCCAGAGCCACCAGGAGGTTGGCCAGCGGGCGGCGGCGGGAGGCATCGATCCCGGCCAACAGGTTGGCGGCCGACAGCGCCCCAAAACCCTCCAGGCCCAGGAGAATCTCGGTGGACAGGAAGTAGATGTCGCCGGCGTCGGCGAGGGCGCCAGCCTCGATCAACTGGCTGACCCGGCGCTCCCCCAGGCCCTCGATGTCCATGGCTCCCCGGGAGGCGAAATGGACGATGCGGGCCCAGCGCTGGCCGGGGCAATGAGCGTTGACGCAGAAGGTGTCGCTCTCTCCGTCCGCCCTCACCAGTGGGGCGGCACATATCGGGCAGATTTTGGGGAACTCCCAGGGAGCCGAGCCAGCGGGGCGGAGAGACAGCACCGGAGCCACCACTTCGGGGATTACGTCTCCGGCCTTGCGCACCACCACCGTGTCCCCGGGGCGAACGTCTTTGATTTGGACCTGATCGGCGTTGTGCAGGGTGGCCAGGCTCACCGTGGACCCACTGACTCGCACCGGGGCCAGCATGGCGAAGGGGGTGGCCTTGCCGGTGCGGCCGATGGAAACCATGATCCCGTTCAGGAGGGTGTTGGCCTCCTCCGGCGGGAACTTGAAGGCGATGGCCCATCGCGGCGCCCGCCCGGTGAAACCCAACTCCACCCGCTGGGCCAGATCGTCGACCTTGATGACCGCCCCGTCGATCTCGAAGTTCAGGTCATGGCGATGATCGAGCCAGTGCCGGCAGAACTCATCGGCCTCCTCCAGGGTCCCGACCCGGCGGACGGCGTCGCTGATGGGCAGGCCGGCGGCGGCCATGAAGGCCAGGGCCTGGTGGTGGGTGGCGAAGGGCGACGGCTCGTCCAGAACTTCCAACTGGTAGGCGAAGTAGGCCAGGTCCCGACTGGCGGTGATGGCCGGGTCCTTCTGGCGCAGGGACCCGGCGGCGGAGTTGCGGGGGTTGGCGAACAGGCGTTCCCCGGCCAGGCCCTGGCGGCGGTTCAGGTCGGCAAAGGCCGACACCGGCATGTACACCTCCCCCCTCACCTCCACCCGATTTGGCACCGGGCTCCCGTCCGATTCCAGGCGGTGGGGGATGGAGGCGATGGTGGCCACATTGGCGGTCACGTCCTCACCCACCACCCCGTTGCCCCGAGTGGCGGCGCGGGTCAGTTGGCCCTGCTCGTAGAGCAGGGAGATGGCGATGCCGTCGATCTTGAGTTCACACACGTAGGCCACTTCGCCAGCGATGAAGCGGTCCATCCGGGCGGCCCAGGCGGCCAGATCCTCGCTTTGGAATGCGTTGTCCAGAGACATCATGGGCACGACATGGCGGACCTCAGCGAAGCGGGCCGACGGCGGGGCACCCACCGCCGAGACCATCTGGTCGGCAGCAGACGCCGCGATATGCGCGGCCACCCCGTCTCCTTGCCCCGAAGAGGGATCGGTGCCCGATGGCGACCGCTGTATCGAGGTGAGGGCGTCCAATTCCCGCACCAACTGGTCATAGTCGGCGTCGGAGATTTCGGGATCGTCCAACTGGTAATAGCGCCGGGCGTGGTGCTCGATCAGCCGACGAAGTTCAGCGATGCCGTCGTTGGCGGCCGTTGGATCGCCCGGAATCGCCAGCGGTTCGGCCATTGGTAGTCAGGGGCGCGCCGTTCGACAAGCGAACACGTTTCCCCATCCCCCTTTCAATCCGTGCGTGCGGTTTTCCCGCACACGGCTTACCGACGGTCTTCTTGACATGGTTACGCAGCCTTCGGGTAGCGGATCGTGCCCATGAGTTGATGCAGGCCCTGGTCATGGAACCAGCCCGGTGTCCAGCGCCGCGTCTGACCGGCCCGTAGGTTGCGGCCACGCTTCTTGATAAGCAAGCGCTTCAGCCGCCACACCACGTGACGATCGAGCGAGACGAACTTGTTCGCCGAGTTCCCGGTGCGGAAGTAGTTGCCCCATCCCCGGAGAAATAGGTTGAGATCGCAGATCACGTCCTCCAACTCCATCCCCACCCGGCTTCGACCGGTGAGTGCCTTGACTCGTCCTCGGGCTCGCTTCATGGACCGCTCCGAGGGCCAACGGTGCAGGTAGTAGCGGACTTTGCCGTACTTGGCCCACAGCGGGCCCGACATGCGGGCATGAAGATGGAACCCGAGGAAGTCGAAGCCTCGGTGCCTTCCCGGAGATCGACCACACGGGTCTTGTCCGGGTGCAGCTCCAACCCGAGATCACCCATGATCGCCGTGGCTCGACGGTGGGCTTGTTCGGCTTGGCTGCGAGACCTGCACAGCACCACGAAGTCGTCCGCATAGCGGACGAGCTCCCCAGTGCCGGACTCGGCCCAGGCCCTGTCGAAGGCGTGCAGGAAGATGTTGGCCAACAGCGGGGAGATGACCCCGCCCTGCGGCGTGCCCGTGACCGTCTCGGACAACCTCCCGTCGACCAACACCCCCGCACCCAGCCATTGGCGTAGCAGCTTGAGCACCCGCCGGTCCGACACCCGTTCCTCAACGAGGCCCAAGAGCCGGTCGTGATCGATGCCGGCGAAGAAGTCCCGGATGTCGTCCTCGAAGACGAACTGCCGCCGCCGAGGGAATGCCACCCGGATCACCTCCAGAGCGTCGGTGGCCGAGCGCTTCGGGCGGAACCCGAAACTCACCGGCAGGAAATCGGCCTCGAAGATCGGTTCGAGGACGATCTTGGCTGCCTGTTGTGCCACCCGATCACGCACCGTCGGGATACCCAACGGCCGCTTGGTGCCATCAGGCTTGGGGATCTCCACCCGCCGCAGCGGCGACGGGTGGTACTTGCCTGCGCGGAGGTCCACGGCGAGTTCATCGAGCATCGGCTCGACCCCGTAGTCCTCCACCGCCGCCAACGTCAACGCATCGACACCAGCGGCGCCACGATTCGCTTTCACGCGGGCCCATGCCTCCCACAGGACGTCACTCCTATAGATGCGGTCGAACAGGGCATGGAACCTGCGCTCCGGAGACTGCTTGGCCGCAGCCCATAGCCGGTTCTGGAGTTGTCGCACTTTCACCGGGACCTCACGGCCCCGCGGGTAGATGGGCCGGGCGGTGCTCGTGCCGGTGGCACTACGGCCCACACGCTTGCTCCCTCCAAAGAGGCTTTTGACGCCCCGCTCAGGCCGCGACATCTCGATCACGAACCGGGGCCTGCTACCGGGCGCTCCGACGCCTACCCGGACGGGACTTCCACCCGCTGGTCTGGTCCAGCTTTCAGGACGCAACATGGTTCGAACCTACCGGGCGGCCCGACCAGCGGGGACCCCGGGCGGCTGTCGAATCTGGCCGCCACCCGGCTACGCCCAGGATGAGACGGCGAATGGCGAATAGTGGTGCCACCGGGTCGCCCCATAGATTCGCCGAGATGGCCCGAAGGGACGCCGACGTGGCCGCGTGGGCCCTGCGAGGTGCCTGGGTGGCCATGTTCGTGGCCGCCGAACCCGTGATCAGCCGGGCGCTGGCGCCCGCGTCGGCTCCGGTGCGGCTCACCGGTCTGGTGCTGGCGGCGCTGGGGTGGGCTTTGGCCACCGTGGCGGGGTGGGCGCCACATCCGGTGACCCTTACTGCCCTGCGTCTTTTGTCCCCAGCCGCCCTTGTGACCGTGGTCGCCGCCGTTGTGGCCGTGAGCAGGCCCGATGTCAGCCCGGGCGGCGGGTGGTTGGGATCAGTGCTCGCTCTGGTGTCGACGGCGGCCGCCGCGGGGTTGAGCCTGAGCCATCCCGTGGCCCGGCGGTGGGTCAACGGCCCCGCCTACCCCAACGAACGACGCTTCCCTCTGCGAGCCCCCGGCCCGGTTCTTCTGGGCGCCGGGCCGGTCTTGGCCACAACGGTGGTAGGGGGTGTGGTTGCCGGGCCCATGCTCTTGGCTGGTACCCAGTGGCTGGTGGGCGGGGTGGCCCTGGCTCTGGGCTGGACCCTGGCCTGGTTCGGGGCCAAGGCCCTTCATGTCCTGTCCCGTCGATGGGTGGTGTTCGTCCCCGCCGGAATCGTTCTCCACGACCCCATGGCCCTGGCCGACCCGGTCCTCTTTCACCGCCAAAGCGTCCTCTCGGTGGGTCTGGCCGAGCAGGGAACCGGCGGGCGGGATCTGACCCAAAAGGCGATGGGCGTGGCCCTGGAGTTGGTTCTGGAAAAGCCGGCCAAGATCACCCTGGTCCGGCCGGGCAACCGGATGGGTCAACCCGCCGAGGCGGACCGCATGCTGTTCGCCCCGTCCCGGCCCGGCCAGGTCCTGGCCGAAGCCACTCGCCGCCGGGTGGGAACCTCAGCCTCGACCCGGCGGGCCAACACCACCTGACCCACCCAACCCCAGGGTCGGCGTTTGGCTGGCCGCGGGGCCCAGCGCTACTCACTTTGTTCAGCGGCGACGGTAGACGTCAGATCGGTGTTCAATCCGAAACACGGTGACCACGCGGCTGGGCTCATCGATCGAGTAGAGCACCCGAAACGTTCCCCGGCGGGCGGCGTAAAGGCCCTCAAGCTCACGCCGCAGTGGTGCACCCACCCGGAGCGGCTCGTTGATCAGCGGCCCCGTCACGAACTCGATGACCGCAGCGGCAACAGCCTCGGGCAGCCGATCGGTGAGGGCCCGTGCCGCAGGCCCAGACACGACCAACTCGTATGGGCTGGCGATCAGGGACGGGGGAGAAGCGCCCGGACCGCGTCCACCCCGTAAACCGCGTCTCCACGTTCCAAAGCACTACCCGCGTCGGCCAGGTCGACCAGGGTCTGGGGATCGGACAGCAGGTCAAGGGTTTCCTCCAGGGACGCCAAATCCTCTGGACTTATCAAAACGGCGGCCGGCCTGCCGTCGCGGGTGACAGTCACCCGTTCGTGGTGTAGCTCGACTCGATGGACGAACTCTGAGAATCGATCCTTGACCTGCCTTAGCGATTCGGTACTCATGGCCAGGATTGTGCCACGCCACGAATTGCCTTCCGCCCGCTCTCGTTGCCAGGCGATCATTTGACGATTCCGCCGCCGAGGACCTCGGTGTTGGAGGCGACGTCGTACAGGACGACGCTTTGGCCGGGGGCGACTCGCCGGCGGGGCTGTTCGAATACCACCTGGTGGTCACCGCTGGCTTTTCGGGCTGATCCGCCAATGTGCAGGCGGGCGGGGTGGGCCGGCCCGTGGGCGCTGCACTGGGCCAGGACCAGGGTTCCATCGGCCGGTGGGGAGCCCGTGATCCAGGCCATCGCCGCCAGATCAACCCGGTCGACCATGAGGTCGGCCGCCGAACCGACCACCACCGTGGCCCCGACCGGGTCGACATGAAGGGCGTAACGGATGGATGAACCCCCCCTCGAAGCCGGCGCCGCCTTTCCGGGTTCTTCGGACCCCGCCCCGGGCTGACCGCCCGAGGGGCCAAGCGAGCGAGTGCGGCAATCAGCCATTGGCGCGCTGGCGATCGTGGGGCCAGCGCCCACCCCGGGGGGGCCAGAACCCAGCCCCAGTCCCCGGCGCTGCCCGACGGTGATCAACTCGACGGCCTCCACCCGCCCCACCGGTCGGCCCCAGGTGTCGACCACGGTAGCCGGGTGCAGTTCGATCCGGCCCCCGAGCAGAGCCCGTCGACCTCCGCTGGTGATGACGAAACAGGCGTCCTGGCTGTCAGCCTTGGCGGCGGTGGGCAGGCCCCGGGCCTGGGCCTGCATTCTGACCTGGGCCTTGGTCATGGACCCCACCGGGAAGTGACAGCGGCCCAGGCGGGCCTGGTCCAGAACGTAAAGGACATAGGACTGGTCCTTGTCCGGGTCACAGCCCCGCAGCAGTCGGTGCTGGGGTGCGTCGCTAAGGGCACCGCTCTGGGGGGCATCGCTTGGGGGGGCGTCGGCGCCGGGGGCGAGGCCCATGGCCGCTGCGTTGGTGACAGCACTGGCGCAGATCCGGCGAGCGTGGTGGCCGGTAACCAGGCCGTCGAAGCCCAGGGCCAGAGCCCGGTCCAGTAGGAGGCCGAATTTTAGGTGGCGGTTGCAGTCGATGCAGGGGTTGGGAGTGAGTCCGGCAGCGTGGGCGGCCACGTAGGGCGCCACCACCTGGTCCTCGAAGTCCTCGGTGTAGCTCCAGACCCGGTGGTCGATCCCCAGGCGGTCGGCAACGGCCCGCGCGTCGTCAATCTCGGCCACCGAACAGCACCCGGCATCGGTGGGGTTGTCCCACAGGCGCAGGGTCACCCCTGTCACGTCGTGACCGGCCTCGCAGGCCAGGGCCGCCGCCACCGAAGAATCCACCCCGCCGGACATTGCCGCCAGCAGTCGGGCCATCAAGTCAGTGCCGCTCAGGCGCCTGGCGACTCGGCCCGGATGCCCGCCTCCCGAGCGGCATCGAGCAACCTCCGGTCGTAGGCGACAACACCGGCGAGGTCACTGCCCAGGGCGCCAGCGGCGGCCAGACGCAACGCGTCCAGCGATCGAAGATTCTCCGGCGTAGTTGTGCCCGCCTCGTCGAAAATCTCGACCGACAGGCGCAAAATGTCGGCTTCGGCAAGCAGGCCATTCGCCCTTACCGTCGCCCGCTGGCCGGTCCGGGCCGCGGCTCGGCGAAGTTCCGCGCGGTGCAGGTCGGACAGAATCCACCGCCGACCGACTAGCCATTTTCGCAGTGCCGTCGTCTCTTGCTCAGGTCGAACCAGTTTGGCCGCCGCAGAGGTGTCGAGGTACCGGACGGCGCTCAACGCTCTCCGTCGCGTAGATCCATCAAAGCTCCCCAAACCGATGGGCCCTCATCGGGCGGATAGTTGGCGTCCAGGTCGACCAGGACATCCTCGATCGCCCGTCCTGTTCCGGGGGCGATTCCTCCCATTGCCGAAAGGGCTTCATAGCCTCCTGATTGTGCGAGCGGCGCCAGTTGGGCCACCGGCCGGCCTCGATCAGTTATCAGAAAAGTCTCGCCGGCTCGGACGCGCGCCAGCCACCGGCTGGCATCCCGCCGAAGCTCCCCGACGCCAATGTTCTGCATGTCCGACATGGTGACACGACGAGGAGGTCTAACAAGGTCCGGGGCGGAGGCGGGCAGCGGCGGTGATCACGGCTCGGGCGGCGGCTTCGATTTCAGCTTGGGTGGTGTCGATGCCCAGGGACAGGCGCAGCGCCCCCCGGGCCAGGGCAGCGTCGACGCCCATGGCCACCAGGACGTGCGAGGGTTCGACGGCGCCGCTGGCGCAGGCCGATCCTGACGAGGCGCACACGCCGGCCTCGTCGAGTAAGAACAACAGGGCCTCGGAGTCGACACCGGGAATGCAGACATGGCAGTTGCCCGCCACCTTGTCGGCCCGGGCGCCGG
Organism: Acidimicrobiales bacterium; assembly: GCA_052390275.1. Lineage (GTDB taxonomy): Bacteria > Actinomycetota > Acidimicrobiia > Acidimicrobiales > AC-14 > JBQTHD01. Next base: position 119,083 of record JBQTHD010000009.1, read on the forward strand.
TTTCCACCGCGCCGGGAACGCCGGCCAGGATCTGATCCGCCAGTCGGTCCCGCAGGCGCCCCACCCGTTCCACAGCCGCCCGGCGGCCCGCGACGGTGGCCTCCATCGCCGCGGCCATGCCCACGATTCCGGCCAGGTTGTGGGTGCCGCTGCGACGATCGCGTTCCTGGCCGCCGCCGTGGACGATGGGGTCGACCTTCACCCCGGAGCGAACCACCAGGGCGCCCACCCCTTTGGGTCCGCCGAACTTGTGGGCGCTGACCGACACCATGTGCGCCCGGGCGCAGAGGGAGCCGACGTCGAGCCAGGCCATGGCTGCCACCGCGTCGGTGTGCACCACAGCCTCGGGAGCGAGGCGTGTCGCCAGATCGCAGATCTCGGCCACCGGCTGGACGACACCCACCTCGTTGTTGGCCAGCATGACCGAGACGACCGACACCTCCTCATCCACCATGGCGGCCAGGTCGTCCAGACGAAGTCGGCCCCCGTTGTCCACCGGGGCGTAGCGCACGTTTGGGCTGGCGCGCTGGCCCCGACCCGAGCCCTCCCCCGGCAGGCCGGAGTTCGGCTGGTCCACGGGACCCACGCGGACCTGTTCGCCCCCGGGGCCTGGCGCCAGGGCCCGTCCGGCGGCCTGAGCCGAGTGCAGAACGGCGTGGTGCTCGACGGCCGAACACACAACCGGACCCGGTCGGCGGGAAGTGATTCCGGCGATGGCCAGGTTGTCGGCCTCAGTCCCGCCGCCGGTGAAGATCACCTCGCCCGGCTTGGCTCCGAGGCAGCGGGCGACGGTGTCCCGGGCCTCGTCCAGGGCCCGGCGGGCGTCGCGAGCCAATCGGTGGGACCCCGACGGGTTGCCGAACCTCCCCGACCAGAACGGGGCCATGGCTTGCACCGCTTCGGGACGCAGAGGCGTAGTGGCGGCATTGTCCAGGTAGATCGTGTCGAACGCGATCCTGTCCGGATCGTTCCTGTCCGGATCGTCCGTGTCCGGGTCGTTCCCCTCCCGGGAGTTCGGCTCGATCCCGGGCCGGGAGGTCGGGTCCCGTTCGATCACGTCCCGCCCATCGGAGCCGTCACTGGTGCGGGGGGGCCGACCCGACCCCGGCGGCGCGGGCCGAGGCCTGCTGGCAGGCGGCCACAACGCAGACCAGGAAGACTTCGGGGTCAACCCCGGCCGGGGGGGCAGGACTCACCTGGGTCAGCACCCGTTCGGCCAGGGAGACGGCCAGAGGGTGACGGGCCTCGGCGGTGATGTCCCCGGCCCGGAGCAGAAAGCCGCGGGCCAGCCGGTACTCGGCCTCGCCCAGGCGGCTGATGTCGAGCGCGGCGGCGTAACCATTCAGGGCCGCAGGCACCCCGAACCAGGCCGGCGCGGACTGGCCCCGCCCGGAGCGCTCCCGCAGCACCAGGGTCCCTGCCGCCAGGTCGCCCAACCGCTGGTTGCGGCGGGTGCTGAGCACGCTGATGGAAGCCGCCGCCCCTGTGGTCAGGGCGAAGTCGACCAGGCCCAGGGCGGCCCGGATAACGGCATGGCGAAAGCGAACCGGTGCGCCCTCGACGGTGACGACCCGCAGGCCCAGGGCGGCCTTGCCCGGGGTACGGCCCCTCCACAGGGTCTCGCATACCACCGGGTAGCCCAGGATCAGCAGGGAAAGCACCACCACCACGGCCGCCGTCCCGTATCCGGCGGGCAGCGAGTCGGTCAATGGAACAACGACCAGGATGAGAGCGATGGCGACCGTCGCCTGGGTCGCCCAGTCGATCCCAACCGCGAGAAGGCGGGAGCCCAAGCCGGCGGGTTGGAGGTCCAGCGGCACCGCCTCGGGGGTGACCACCGACCAGGTTCCCGGTGTCTGGCTCACGGCAACCCTCCTGACCCCAGCGCGCACCGGCTGTCCGGGTCGACCGACAACCGGGCGCAGGTTCCACGTCGAGTTTCCGTGAACGGCGACCTGTCGGGAGATGAGGGCGAAGATGGGCGCGATGACAACAGGTCCGTAGGCTACAAATCGAACCTGATGGCTACGGACATCGACTCGTGGATGGCCGCCCGCCAGGGCGACTGGGAACGCCTGGAACGCCTGGCGCGCCGTGCCGGGCGTCGGGCCGGGCGGCTGTCGGGCGCCGAAATCGACGAGATGGTCAGCCTCCATCGCCAGGTCTCGACCCACCTTTCCCTGGCCCGATCGCGCTACGCGGACCCGGCACTGGTGGCCCGCCTAACCCGCCTGGTGGCCCGATCCGGATCGGTGGTCTACGGAACCCGGTCGCGCACCCTGCGGGCGATGGCGACCTTCTTCACCCTGGCCTTCCCGGCGGCCATGTGGCGGGCCCGGTGGGCCATCCTCGCCTCCGCCGGCCTGTTCATCCTCCCCGCCGCCGGGGTGGGAATCTGGATCGCCAACTCCGAGGCGGCGCTGGCGGCATCGGGACCAGCCGCGCTGCGGGAGGCCTACGTGAACACCGAGTTCGAGGAGTACTACTCCTCGGCCCCCGCCGCGGCCTTTTCGTCCCAGGTCTTCACCAACAACGTCCGGGTGGGATTCCTGGCCTTCGCCGGCGGCGTGGCCTTCTGCCTGGTCACCGTCTACGTACTGATTCTCAACGGCGCCGGCCTGGGAATGGCTGCCGGTCTCTTCGCCGCCGTCGACCAGTCACCCCGGTTCTACGGCCTAATCCTTCCTCATGGACTCTTGGAGTTGACGGCGGTGTTCGTGGCCGGCGGGGCCGGTCTGCGCCTGGGGTGGGCCCTGATCGAACCCGGGGACCGGCGACGGTCGGTGGCGCTGGCCACCGAGGCCCGCCGGTCGGTGACCATCGTGCTGGGCCTGATCGCGGTGTTCGGGGTGGCCGGCCTGATCGAGGGTTTCGTCACCGGTTCCCCCCTGCCCACCTGGCTGCGGGTCGGGATCGGTGTGGCGGCCGAGACGGCCTTCCTGTCCTATGTCTTCATCGCCGGGCGGGCGGCCGCCGCCCGGGGACTCACCGGTGGCCCCGAGGACGAGTTGGTCCTGGCCCACCTGAGTGCCTCGACCAATCGCTGACGCCTTCGGCGACGAGCGTCGAACGGCCCAGCCATGCCCGCCGCCCCCCCTTCGCCGACGACCAATCACAGGCGGCCGGTGGCCTTGAGTTCCAGGTAGGTGTCGGCCAACCGGGCGGCCAACGCCTCGGGGGGGGCGTCGAGGACGGTGGCGCCCCGGGCCCTCAGGCGATCGGCCGTCTCCATCCGGGCAGCCAGCGACGCCACTGCGGCCGCTTTGCGGTAGGCGGAGGTGGCGTCGGTGGGAACGGCCTGGGCCCACCGGCGGATCTCGGGATCGATGACACCGACCACCACCACGAGATGCCGGCTGGCAACCAGGCCCAGGGCCGGGAGCAGGGTCTCGGCCACCGGTTCCGGCGTGAGGTCGCTCAGCAGGACAATGAGGCAGCGCCGCCGGGACCGGGCCATGGTGGCCAGGAAGGCCTCCCGGTAATCACTCTCGACCAGGCGGGGCTCCAACTCGTGCATGGCCTCGGTGACCCGGCCCAACTGGGCCGTCCCGGTGGCGGGCGGCACCACCGCCCGCACCACAGAGTCAAAGGCCACCATCCCGACCCGATCGCCCAGACGGGTCCCCACCAGAGTCAGAGCCATGGCCGCATCCATGGCGTGGTCGAGACGGGGCGGGGCGGCCCCGACCAGGTCCGGCGCGCCGCCGCCGGCCCCACCCGGGCCCGCGTCGCCCGCCCGGGGCGCGCCGCCACCAGGGAGCCGAGTTCCGCTGGCGCCGCCGAAGCCGATCTGGCCTGCCATGGTCCTACCGGTGTCGAGCAGGACCATCACCGTCTGGTTGCGCTCGGGCCGGTAGGTCCGGACGATGGCCCGGCCCGAGCGGGCGGTGGCCGCCCAATCCATGCGACGGAAGTCGTCGTCGGGGGTGTAGTCCCGCAGCGAGTCGAAGTCGGTGCCAGATCCCCGGCCCCGAACGGTGCGCAGGCCCACCGTCAAGAGACGGGCCTTCTGCACCCGAAGCTCAGCCTGGGCCCGGGAGGAAAACCGTGGATAGACCCGGACGGTCTGGGGCATGGACAGATGCCCCTGGCGCGCCATCAGCCCCATGGGCCCCCGGACCCGGACGGCCACCCGGGTGGGGGTGAAACGGCCTCTGCGGCGGGGCCGAATCTCGATGGAAGTCGAGGCGGCGCCCCGGGGGGGAACTGACAGGGTGACCCGCCGGCTGGACGCCCCCAACGAGGGGGCCAGGTCATCAGCCACAGCGAGGCGCGGGCGATGTTTGCTGGCGTTGGCCACTGTCCAGACCACCTCGGCCGGCGAACCCAGCGCCACCACCGCCGGCATCTGCCGGGAGAACCGCAGGTCGAAGTAGACGACCGTCCTGGCTACGTCGATGAAACCCAGTAAAACCAAGAACAGGTTGCCGTACGCCCAGGTTCCAATGGACCCCGACGTAGCGGCCACCACCAGCGAGGCGGCGGCCACCAGCACCACCATGCGACCGGTGGGGACGGCGAAGAAGCCGAAGTCGGCGGTCATGGAGGCGCTGACCCGGTCGTCGATCTGTTCGAAATCGGGCTCCTCGGAGAATCCCAGGTCCGGGTGACCGATCGGGCGGTACCCGATCGGCTGAGGGCCATTCGACCTCGGGGACCCTTGTTGCGCCGGGGCTCGGTTCAACGGGGCCACCCGAGCCAGGTCAACGAGGCAGCGGGGACCGGGGCCCAGCCCCGAGTTCGGTCGTGCGGTACCCGAGTTCGGTCGTGCGGTACCCGAGTTCGGCGCTCCTCACGGGGTCGGCTCAGCGGGGAACCGGGACCGAGGCCAAGATGGCGTCGAGGACCCCGTCGGCGGTAACCCCCTCCAACTCCACCTCCGGGCGAAGGGCGACCCGGTGGCGAAGCACCGGTTTGGCCACCGCCTGGACCTCGTCGGGGGTGACGAAGGGCCGGCCCGCCAGCCACGTCCAGGCCTTGGCCGCCCACAGGAGCATGGCTGCTCCCCGGGGCGAAGCGCCCAGCACCAGCGAGGGCGAGACCCGGGTGGCCCGGGCCAACTCCACGATGTAGGCCGCCACCCGCGGCTCGGTGGTGACCGCCGCCACCTGGGCCCGCGCCGCCACCAGATCCGCCGGGCCCAGCACCGCCCTCACCCCGGCCGAGGCGAGATCATGAGGGTCCAGGCCCCGGTCGTGGCGGGCCAGGACCTCGCACTCCTGCTCGGCCGTGGGATAGGGCACCACCAACTTCAGCAGGAAACGATCCAACTGGGCCTCGGGTAGCGGGTAGGTGCCCTCGTACTCCACCGGGTTCTGGGTGGCGACGACCATGAAGGGATCGGGCAGTTCCCTGGCCCGGCCGTCGACAGAAACCTGGCGTTCCTCCATGGCCTCCAACAGCGCCGCCTGGGTCCGCGGCGGAGTGCGGTTCAGTTCGTCGGCCAGCATCACGTTGGTGAAAACCGGCCCTGGCCGGAACCGGAAAGCGTCAGCCCCCGCCTGGACCCCGGCGCCGGCGGTGGGGTCGAGGACCGACTGGCCGATGACGTCGGAGGGCATGAGGTCGGGGGTGAACTGCACCCGGGTGAAGTCCAGGCGACAGGAGGCGGCCAGGGCCTTGACCAGCAACGTCTTGGCCACCCCCGGTACCCCTTCGAGCAGGACGTGGCCCCGGACCAACATCCCCACCACCAGGCCGGTGAGGACCGGGTCTTGACCAACCACCACCTTGCCCACCTCCTGGCGCAGCGCCAGGACAGCGGACCGCGGATCGGACCCCTCGATCAGCCCGGGATCATCCACCCGAGGTCCGCCGCTTCAGAACCTCAAGCCCGACGGCCAGGTCCACCAGTCCCGCCGTGCCGTCGACGGGGTCGTCGTCGAGCATGACCGCCACCTCCTCCACTCCCAATGTCACTTTCGATGTCACTTTCGATGTCGTGCTCGGTGTCGTGCCCGATGCATCGCCCGCCGCCGTGGGCAATGCCGGGGCGATCCGGCCCGGATCCAGCAGACCCCGTACGGCCATCACCTCGGCGATGCGGGACCCGGGCGTGTCCGGGGGAAGGCCCAGCCGCCCAGTCAGGGTACGCCGGGCGTCGCGTCGCAAGGTGGAGGCCGCCCCATGGTGGGCTCCGGCCCGCTGGTTCAGGCCCGCCACAGCCATGACCGCCTCAGTGGCCGCCACCGGCACCAGGGGCGGTTCCTCGACCGGCTGACCCAGGCGACGGGCCCGGGCGGCGACCAGAACGGCGAAGGCCACCGCCAACTGCACCAGGGCGAGCTTGACCGCCAGGGGGACCAGGTCCCCCAGGGAGGCCCGGCCCCCGCCGGGGCCCGGGGGCTCGATGACCATCACCGCCCGACCGACCGCCGGGCGATCGCCGGTCGGGGTTCCCGACCGGTTGGCGCCACTTTGGGCTTCCAAACCTGGCAGCAGCAGGGCGGCGGCCAACACCGCGTTGTCGTCGGAGTCGAGGTAGTCATTTACCAGCGCACCCGGGCCTCCCAGGACCACGATCATCCCCGATCCGGTCGGTGCGGCCACCAGCCATGCCTCCTCGGTGGGCCCGCTACCCGGGGTCCGGTCCCCGGGAGTCACATCCGGGCCGAAGCAGCCGGTGGCGCCCTCGGGCACCTCCAGATAGAAGGCCGACGGAGCACTGATCCGGCCCACCCCGCGTAGAGCCTCCAGATCGCACCCGGGGGTGAGTTCAACATCTGCCAGACCAAACCCAGCCGGGCCTTTCACCTCCGCCGGGTTGAGAACCGACCCGGGATCGCCCAAAACCAGGGTCCCGCCTGCTTCCACCCAGGCCTTGAGGTCATCGACGGACTCGTCCTCCAACCGGTCGGCCAGAAGCAGCACGGTCCGATCCCGCGGCCCCGGGAGGCGACTGGTCACCTCCACCTCGGCCCCCAGTTCCGCCAGCGTGTCCACGAGACCCTTGGTGCCGGCCGGCCCCGTCGAGCGGGGGTCGAGCGGCGGCCCGTCGTTGGGCCCGCGCCCCGCCAGGCCCACCGCCAGCACCAACCCCGCCGCCACCAGCATCCAGGGAAGCAGCGTTCCCAAACCGGCGCGCCCCGACTCGACCCCAACCGATGACAGCACTCCGGGTTGATCGGCGGCAGTGGGGATCCGCTGCGGACGGGCCCCCAACACCTCATGGGCCAGTGAGGCGAACTGGTGGGCCTCGGCCGCGCCGGTGGGATAGCGGCCGTACCAGGCAGCCTCGAAGAGGCGGGTGGCCTCGGCCATCGGCTCGGCCGTTCCTACCAGGCGGGCAGTGACATCCGCCTGGTAGTCCCGGGCGGTCCGCCCCGGGATCTCGGCTACGTCGCCCCTCTCGGCCAGCGCCGCCACCAACGCCCGATGCCGGCAGCGCAGGCCTTGGCGCCAACGGCCATCCCCCTCGTGGCCAACAGCCTCAGCCAACCAATCGGCGGCGGAGGCCATGGAAACCCGGGAGCCACCGGCCCGGCGGAACGGGTCCCGGGTAATCCCTCGGGCCGATCGCAAAGCCACGGCCACCAGGGCCAGGAGGCCGAGCACGACCACCACCCCAACTACCACCGCCCCCCGGGATCCTCCGGCGATGCCCCCCAGAATCCCCTCCAGGCGCTCGGCCAACCAGGCCTGGGCCCGCTCGATGAGGTTGGGCCCGGGACGAAAGAACTCACGCCGGGACAGAACTTCGTCGGCGGCCCGGCGAACCTCGCCGGGGTCAAGCCCGCTGGGCGCCAGGTCCCTCACGGGCCGGAGGAGGCCGAGCCTTCCCCCCTGGCTCCCCCCCAAAGCGATGATGGCTGGACCGGCATCAGAGAGGGGCCCAGGGTTCGCCAGGCTCGACGGGTGGTAGCGGATGCTGGCCGGCGGGCGGGGCTGCTCCGGCGGGCGGGGCCGGCCCGGGGGAAACGAAGGCCGGCGCAGCGGTGGCGGCCGAGTCCGCCTGGTACGCCGCGGTGGCGGTCGGGGCCGACGGGCGGGCCCGGGCCACCAAACTCGCGTTGGCCATGATCAGATCCATGCCTTCGCTTCGCACCCGGGCCTCCAGATAGGCCACGGTGGCAATACAGGCCACCACGGGGGCGACCACCAGAGAGACGGCGGAGCCACCGACGGCCAACAGGGCCCAACCCCGTTCGTAACCCACCACGGCGGCAAGCAGGGTGGGGATGACCCCCAAGGTGAAGCTGAGGGCCGAGGAAACCAGGGCGGTGAGCAGGGCCACCCCCAACGCCGACCACCACCGGCGGCGGGCCAGTCGCCAGGACCGGCCCAGGGCGGCGGCCGGGCCCGAACCTTCCAGCACCAGAGCGGGAACGGTGAACATGGCCGCGGCCATGACTGCCAGAGCCGGGAGGAACAGGAGGACGAACCCGGCCGCCTCGGCCAGATGCACCAGGAACCAGGCCCCCACCAGCGCCGGCCAGCGCCTCCAGGCGGCCGCCAGGGGGACCCTGACCCCCGGGCGGGTTCCCAGGGCGGCCGACGCCGCCGCCTGACACAGCGCCCCGGTCATCACCGGCAGCACCAGGGCGGTGGTGGCGATACCGAGGCCGACGGCGGCCAGGCTCCCCCCTCCCATGGGCAGGGTCAACCCCGGATACCCCTGGCTGAAGGCCTCCTCGAGAGTCAGCCCGCTCATGGCATTCCGGCTCAAAAAGGCCGAGGCCATCTGGATCGGGACGACGAAGGCGGCGGCGATGAGAACCAGCGGGCCCATGGCGGCCTTGAACACCCCGAAGCCGGCATCGACCATCTCCACCGGACCCATGGGGGCCAGGTCCAGCGGCTTTACAGCAATGTCCGGCCCCCGAGCCGAGCCTGTCCCGGCACCCAGATCGACACCCCCGGCGGCTGTGGCGGCCATCAGTCCGTCGCCACGGCCGGGGCGGGCACGACGGGGACCGGCCGCATCGGGGGCCGGCCAACAGGTGACGACCTGGCCGCCGAGGGGTCAACTCCACTGGCCTGCAGCAGAGCCGAGCGCCGGTTGTGAAACGCGATCACCTGATCGAAGGCCTCGTCCACCGTGGAGCGCAACGTGCTGGTGCCGAGGAGATCGCGCACCGCCGCCAGTTTGTCGTCGTCGATCTCCACCAGTCGGCGAGTCACGAGATGGGAGCCCGGCGTTTCACAGACTTCTGAACCGGCGAGCGTTCATGGTCAGGGCACTGGAGCCCACGAGCCGGTGCACTACCCCGAGGATAGGACCAGCCACACCACGCTCAGGGGGAACAGGTCCACCGCCACCGAATACGGCTGGCACTGCCAGGCCAGCGAGTCGGCCTCCACCGCCCCCAGTGGCTGGGGCCGCCAACCGCCGAAACGGGCATCGGAGGTGTCGGTGACCACCTGCCAGCAGCCGGGGCACGGCACCCCCACCCGGTGGGCCGGCCGGTCCAGCCCGGAGAAGTTGGCCGCGCAGACGAGCGCCCGGCCGGCCCGGTCGAAGCGGACGAAGGAGGCCGTGTTGGTGTCGGCCCCGTCGGCCTCCAGCCACCTGAACCCATCGGGCTCGAAGTCGACCTCCCACAGGGCGGGAGTGTCCTGATAGGCGTGGTTGAGGTGGGCCACCAGATCTTTCACCCCCCGGTGGGAGGGGTCGGCCAGCAGGTGCCAGTCCAGGCTGTGATCATGCGACCACTCCCGGTCCTGGCCGAGTTCTGCCCCCATGAACACCAACTTCTTGCCCGGATGAGCCCACATCCAGGCCAGAAGGGCCCGGAGGCCGGCCAGTTGGTGCTCCCGGTCCCCCGGCATGCGCCGTAGCAGCGAGCCCTTGCCGTGAACCACCTCGTCGTGGGACAGGGGAAGGATGAAGTTTTCGCTGAACGCGTAGAGGAGCCCGAAGGTCAGGTCGTGGTGGTGGTGACGGCGGTGGGCGGGGTCCCGACCGAAGTACGACAGGGTGTCGTGCATCCACCCCATGTTCCATTTGAAGCCGAACCCCAGTCCCCCCAGGTAGGTGGGCCGCGAGACGCCGGGCCAGGCCGTGGATTCCTCCGCCGCCACCACCACGCCGGGATGGGCCAGGTGCACCGTCTCGTTGAAGGCACGCAGGAAGTCCACCGCCTCCAGGTTCTCGCGACCGCCGAGGTGATTGGGCACCCAGGCCCCCTCGGGGCGGGAGTAGTCCAGGTAGAGCATGGAGGCCACGGCATCGACCCGCAGGCCGTCGACGTGAAACTCCTCCAACCAGAACAGGGCGCTGGCCAGCAGGAAGTTGGCCACCTCCCGCCGTCCCAGGTTGAACACCAGGGTGCCCCAGTCGGGGTGCTCACCTTGGCGGGGGTCGGCGTGTTCGTAAAGGGCGGTTCCGTCGAATCGGGCCAGGGCGAACTCGTCCCGGGGGAAGTGCGCCGGCACCCAGTCGACGATCACCCCGATCCCGGCGTGGTGGAGGGCCTCGACCAGGCCGCGGAACTCATCGGGCGACCCGAAGCGTGCACTGGGGGAGAACCAACCCGACACCTGGTAGCCCCAGGATCCCGCGAAGGGGTGCTCGGTGGGGGGCAGGAACTCCACGTGGGTGAAGCCCAGATCGGACAGGTAGCCCGGCAGCACCGCCGCCATCTCTGCGTAGGTCAGCGGCCGGTCGCCCTCCTCGGGCACCCGGCGCCAGGAGCCCAGGTGGCACTCGTAGATGGACATGGGCGCCGACATCGGGTCGCCTTCGGCCCGTCGCCGCATCCATTCGGCATCGTCCCAGCGGTGACGGGCCGAGGTCACCACGCTGGCCGTCGCCGGCGGTGCCTCGGTGGCCCGGGCCAGGGGGTCGGCCTTGTCCCGGGTGACGCCGTCGGCCCCGGTGACCGCGAACTTGTAACCGGCGCCCTCGCCCACCCCGGGGCAGAACAGTTCCCACACCCCCGACGACCCCAGGACCCGCATGGGCTGGGCGCGGGAGTCCCATCCGTTCCAGTCGCCCATGACCGCGACGGCCTGGGCCGAGGGGGCCCATACCGAAAAGGCCGTTCCCCCGGTTCCCTGGTGGTCGATGACCCGGGCGCCCAGGCGGTCCCATAACCGCAGGTGGCGGCCCTCGCCCAACAGGTGCAGGTCCAGGTCCCCCAGGGTGGGCCAGAACCGGTAGGGGTCGTCATCGACGTAGGTACCGCCCGGGCCGGAGACCTCGAACCGATGTTCCGGCGACACCGGGCCATCGTCGAGGGCTGCCAGCGTGGCCTCGAACACCCCAGCCGGATGAATCCGCTCCATAGGCACGGACTGCCCCGACGTGACCAGAACCACCGAGTCCGCCCCCCGACGCCAGGTACGAACCACTGAACCGTGGATGCCCAGAACCCGATGGGGGTCACTGTGGCGACACTGGGCCAGTGCATCCCACTCGGCCAGCGCCACCGCCGGTTGTGCATTCGTGGGTTGAGCACTCGTGGGTTGGGCATTCGCGGGTTGGGCATTCGTCGGTTGGTCGTTCGCCGGTTGGTCCTTCGCCGGTTCCCCGCCTATCGGCCTGGTCGGCCCCGGTGAAACCTCCACCGGTGGGGTGGTGGGCCGCGCTTTCACTGGCGGGTCAAGCGGCGGAGGGCTTCGGCGGGTATGGCCTCCCAGTGGGGTCTGTGGGCCCGTTCGTAGGCCAACTCGTAGACGGCCTTTTCCAACTCGAAGGCGGCCAACACCGCCCGGCGCGACTCGGAATCGTCCGGGATCAGCCCGGCCTCGACCGCCGCCGGCTCGTACCCCTGGAGGAACGCGGCCCGGTTGGCCCGCTCCCAGGCCCCGGCGGCGTCGGCGGCCGCCGGCCCCCTCTCCCCGGCCGCAACCCCGGCGGCGTAGTGGAAGGACCGCAGCATCCCGGCCACGTCACGCAGCGGGGAGGTGGGCTGGCGTCGCTGCTCGACGGGACGGGCCGGCTCGCCCTCGAAGTCGAGCACGAACCAACCCGAGTCGGTGCGCATGACCTGGCCCAGGTGGTAGTCGCCATGGACCCGGATGGCCCGGCCCGGCTGGGCCCGGGCGAGGTCTTCAATAACCCGGGACGCCCCGGCCCGGTCCACCTCCGCTTCCTCGACCGCAGCGATCTCGGCCCCGACCGACCCGGCCCAGGCCGCGGCATCCCCCTCCGCCTCGCCGAACCGCAGGGCCAGGGCCCGGTGGAGTTCGGCTGTGATCTGACCCAGGCGGCGGGCCTCGCTCGAGAAGTCGCCGCCGAAGAAATGAGGATCGGGCGGAGGCGGGGGCCGGGACGGATCGATGATGGCCAGTTCCTGGGTGTCCAGACTCCCGAGCAGGTCCCGCAGGGACGTCAGCGCCAGGGCCCAACCGTCAACCCCGCCGGCGAGGTAGGGCTGGGCCACCGCCAGGTCCGAGCCCCATCGGGTGGTCATGCCCAGCGGAACCGCCACGCGGTCGAACCCAGCCAGGCCCAGACCCGACGTCACCTCCACCTCCGGGTTGGGGGCGGGAACCAGGCGGCGGAAAAGCTTGAGGATTACCGACTCGTCAAAGACCACCGAGGTGTTGGACTGCTCCGCCGCCAGCACCCGGCTGCGAGAGGGGGTGAGGCCGTCGACGCAGCCGGCCAGCAGGACGGAGGCCAACTCCGGGTCATAGACGGCGTCGTAGACCAGCACCGGGCCGGCGGCGGCGTCGCCTGCTCCGACGGCTGGGGCGTCGCCGACGACCCCGGCGGGCCAGTGGTCGGTCTCGGCCACCACCGCCGCCTCATGGCCCGACAGCCAGGCGGGGCGGGGATGAGCGGGCCGGACCCCGAGCACCAACTGCCAACGATGGCCTCCGCTGGCCACCACCATGCGAACCAGGCCGGGCCGGCCCGCCTCCACGTCGGCGGCCAAAAGCACCGCCGTCGCCTCCACCTCGACCGTCTCGGGGGCGGGACCGGCGAACCACCGCTGTTGTCCCAGGTGAGCGGCCAGGAGGCGGGGCTCGATCATGCACTGCTGCCGTGATCGACCGAGGCCGGCTCCGAGGGATCCGGTTCTGCGGAGGAGGTTTCGGGACCGTCACCCGGGGCTGGATACCCCGGCGGCGGCGTCAACTCGAACCAGTAGAAACCGTGGCCAGCCAAGGTCAAAAGGTAGGGCAACTCCCCAATGGGTGGGAACGGGACTCGTCCGAACATCTCCACCGGGGTGTACCCAGCCAGGTCGCCAAGATGCAGTTCCACAGGTTGGGCGAACCGGCTGAGGTTGTTGATGCACAGCACCACCACCCCGTCGCCGCGGCGGAGGTAGGCCAGCACCGAGGGGTTGTCAGCCGGCAGCACCTCGAAAGACCCGGCCCCGAACAACTCCGCCCGGCTGCGGCGAACAGCGAGGATGCGCTGCACCCAATGCAGGAACGACGAGGAGTCCCGTAGCTGGGCCTCGACGTTGACCGCCTGGTACCCGTAGACCGGGTCCATCAGCGGGGGCAGGTAAAGACGGGCAAAGTCGGCCCGGGAGAACCCGGCGTTGCGGTCCGGCGTCCACTGCATGGGGGTCCGCACCCCGTCACGGTCGCCCAGGTAGATGTTGTCGCCCATGCCAATCTCGTCGCCGTAGTAGAGGACGGGGCTGCCCGGGAGGCTGAGCAGGAGGCCGTGGAGCAACTCGGCCACCCGCACGTTGTTCTCCACCAACGGTGCCAATCGGCGGCCGATGCCGATGTTGCGCTTCATCCGCGGATCCGAGGCGTACTCGGCGTACATGTAGTCCCGCTCGTCGTCGGTGACCATCTCGAGGGTCAACTCGTCGTGGTTGCGCAGGAATATTCCCCATTGGCAGCCGTCGGGGATCTCCGGGGTGATGGCCAGGATCTCGGTGATCGGGTAGCGCTGTTCCCGGCGCACCGCCATGAACATCCGGGGCATGAGGGGGAAGTGGAAGCACATGTGGCACTCGTCGCCCTGGCCGAAATAGTCGACCACGTCGGCCGGCCACTGGTTGGCCTCGGCCAACAGCACCCGGTCGGGGTGGGTGGCCTCCACCTCCCGGCGCAGCCGGCGCAGGTACTCATGGGTGGCCGGGAGGTTCTCGCCGTTGGTGCCGTCGGCCTCGAACAGGTAGGGCACGGCGTCGAGGCGGAACCCGTCGAGGCCGATGTCCAGCCAGAACCTGACGACGTCGATCATGGCGTCGCGCACGTCGGGGTTCTCGAAGTTGAGGTCGGGCTGGTGGCTGAAGAACCGGTGCCAGAAGTACTGCTGACGCTGGGGATCCCAGGTCCAGTTGGAGCGCTCGGTGTCGACGAAGATGATCCGGGCCTCAGCCCAGCGGGAGTCGTCGTCGCCCCATACGTACCAGTCACTTTTGGGGTTGTCGGCCCCTTTGCGAGACTCGACGAACCAGGGATGGGCGTCGCTGGTGTGGTTCATGACCAGGTCGGCGATGATGCGGATACCCCGGGAATGGGCCTGTTCCACCAGGTTGACGGCGTCGGCCAGGTCCCCGTACTCGGGCAGGATCGTGAAGAAGTCACTGATGTCGTACCCGCCGTCGCGCAGGGGCGACTGGTAGAACGGCAGCAGCCAGATGCAGTCCACCCCCAGCCACTGGAGGTAGTCGAGCTTGTCGGTCAGCCCGGCCAGATCGCCGGTGCCGTCCCCGTTCGCGTCATAGAAGCCGCGGGTCAACACTTCGTAGAACACCGCTTTGCGGTACCAACCGGCACCCTGGCCCTCCGGGGACATCGGGCCAAGCTATGTCCACTGGCCGGGCCCTGTGGGACCCTGTGCCCAGCGCCCCGGCTACGGCGGTTCGACCGGATTGGCTTAGCGTGCCGAACCCATGGAGACCCGGACCGAATATGACTCCATGGGCCCCGTCGAGGTGCCGGCCGGGTCCCTGTGGGGGGCGCAGACCCAGCGAGCGGTGGAGAACTTCGCCATTTCCCGAACCCGCCTCGATCCCCGGTTGATCCGGGCTCTGGCCCTGGTCAAGGCGGCGGCGGCGCTGTCGAACGGTCAGGCCGGGATCATCGATTCCGAGGCGGCGGCAGCCATAGAAACCGCCGCCTTGGCCGTGGCCGGTGGGGCCCACGACGATCAGTTCCCGGTGGATGTGTTCCAGACCGGTTCGGGAACCTCCTCGAACATGAACGTCAACGAGGTCGTCGCCCATCTGGCCACTCAGGCGCTCGGCCGGCGGGTCCATCCCAACGACCACGTGAACGCCTCCCAGTCCTCCAACGATGTGTTTCCCTCGGCCATGCACCTGGCAGCCCTCGACGCCGTCACCCGAGAGTTGGCCCCGGCGGTGTCGGCCCTGGCGGGGGCTCTTCGGTCCAAGGCCGAGGAGACGGCCGCTGTCGTCAAGCCCGGTCGTACGCATCTGATGGACGCCACCCCGGTCACCCTGGGCCAGGAACTGACCGGTTGGGCCTCGGCCCTGGATCACAGCCTTGAACGGTTGAACGATTGTGGGCCTCGACTGGGACAACTTGCCCTGGGGGGAACGGCGGTGGGCACCGGCCTCAACGCCCCGCCCGGGTTCGCCACCGCGGCGCTGGCCTGGTTGGCCGCCCATACGGGGTTGGCGGTCACCGAGGCCCCTGATCACTTCGAAGCCCAGGGCGGGCGGGAGACGGTGGTGGAGCTTTCCGGGCACCTGCGGACCCTGGCCGTGACCCTGGCCCGGGTGACGACCGATCTGCGCTGGATGGCCAGCGGGCCGGCCACCGGTCTGGCCGAGATTCGCCTGGTCGACCTGCAGCCGGGCAGTTCCATCATGCCGGGCAAGGTCAACCCGGTGGTGTGCGAAGCGGTCTGGCAGGTGGCGGCCCAGGTGGTGGGCAACGATGCGGCCATCGCCTTCGCCGCCACCGCCGGGTCCTTCGAGTTGAGCCTGGCCATGCCGGTGATGGCCCACAACCTCATGGCGTCGTTGTCCCTGCTGTCGGCCGGGTGCCGGGCCCTGGCCAACTGTGTGGAGGGAATCGAGGCCGACGTAGAGCGGTGCCGTCGCCTGGCCGAATCATCCCCGGCCCTGGCCGCCGCCTTGAACCCCCTGATCGGCTACGACGCCGCCGCCGCCATCGTCCACCATGCCCTGGCCCAACACGTGACGGTGGCCGAGGCTGCGGTGGCCTCCGGCGTGCCCGCCGCCGACGTCGCCCGCCTCATCGACGTCGAAGCCATGACCGGCCGTACGGACCGCTGAGGACGCCGGGGGCGGCCCGCCCCACCAGGCACCGGTTATCCCCCGGTTAGGGGTCTTGTGCTCCACAGTCAGGCCCCACCAGGGTGGTGGCGTGCAGGTGGACGCGGCCACGCTGGCCTCGGAACTGCGTCGGCGCCGAGTCGGCCCGAGGTCCATGGTCGACGCCCTCGATCGGGTTGACGAGTCCACCTGGGTTCTGGGCGAACTCCGCCAAGCCCCTACTTCCCTGCTGGTTCTGGCGGCCATCTCCTTGACCACCGACCGGGTCTGACCCTAAACCGGACCCCGGAGCCGCCGACCTACCGGGCGGGGATGGGAGCGCCGAGAAAGGCGCCTGGGTCCTTGGGGCCGGGAACCAGCGGGCGCGACCAACCCACGATGCGGGACAGTTCCACGGTGATGGCCCGCCAGGCCGGAGGGTCCCAGCCTTCGACCGCGTTGACCAACTGGCAGTTCATTCCCACGTGCACCAGGGCTGGGAGGCTCTGGAGGCCGAACCCCTTGATGGCCACCAGGTCGGGGTCCAAAAAGGTGAGGATGTCCTGGCCCCGGCGACCGAGGAAGCGCTTGGCGTCGCTGGCGTCGCCGGCCAGCAGCCAGGCCACCCGGCAGTCACTCTGGTCATAGTCGGCCAGGATCCGCCCCGCGGTGGGGAGGATCCAGGTGCTCTTGGGGTTCGTCGGATCCACCGCCACCAGCAGCAGGTGGAACGTGGTCAGCCAGGCCCGTAGAGAAAGGGTGCGGCCCTCCGAGGACGTGAGCATCAGTTCCGGGGAAGGATGGACAGCCACCGCTCGTCACGCTACCGCCTGGTGCTCGGCTCCGCGGGTTCCGACGCAGCCATGACCGACGCATCCCATGGCCGACGGGGTGGTGACGCGCGCTGGCCAGGTACCTTCGCTGGCCAGGTACGTTCGCTGGAATGGTTGTTCTCGGCGCCCAGGTCGTACCCGACGGCCTCCTGTACAACCTGGTTCTGGTTGCCCACATCGTGGCCGTGATGGTGGGATTCGGTGGGTTAATCCTGGCCCGCTTCGGAGGGATCGACGGCCGGGTGCTCGCCAACCGGGTGGAGTGGTTCGCCTACTCGGTTCCGGTACTGGGCGTGGTGGTGGTGCTTTTGTCCGAGGACCGTTGGCACTTCAGCCAGGCCTGGCTGGGGCTGGGGTTCGCCGCCTGGCTGCTGTGCATCGGCGTGTACCAGTCGGTCCTGCGCCCCGCCCGCCTCGGCGGACACCGCCCACCCCGGGCCGCCACCTCGGCCTTCGACCTCCTGGTGGTGGTGGCCATCGCCCTGATGGTGCTCAAGCCCGGTGCCTGATCCCGCCGCCGGCAGGCGGGGCGAGGCCGGGGCGCCACGTGGCGACGGCCGCGACAACGGGGGACACCATGGCGCTCGCCGGACCGGCCGCCGGAGGGGGGATGGGACGGTGACCATCGACGCCATCATCCCTGCCCGAAATGAGGGGCCGACAGTGGCGGCGGTGGTGAAGGCGGTGTCGGGCTGTTCCTATGTTCGCCAGGTGGTGGTGGTCGACGACGGGTCGACCGACGACACGGCGGAGCTGGCCCGGGCGGCGGGGGCCAAGGTCATCTCCAGGAGGGGAGAGCGGGGTTCCAAGGCCCACGCCATGGAGGCCGGGGTCAAGGCCAGCGATGCCGACGCCCTTTTGTTCTGCGATGCCGACTGCCTGGGCCTGACGCCAGCCCACCTCGACGGGATCTGCCGGCCTTTTGCCGACGGCCGCTGCACCATGTCCATTGGTTGGTTCGACTATGGCCGGCTGAACCCCCTGGTGCTGCGCTTCGCCCCCACCACCGGTGAGCGGGTCGTCCCCCGCTGGGTATGGGACGACGTTCCGGCCCACAAGCGCCAGGGTTACTCGATCGAGATCATGATCAACGAGGTCATCGCCGAGGGCCACCACACCACGGTGGCGGCCACCATGACCGGTGTCACCCATCGGACCAAGCGGGACAAGTTCGGCTACCTGCGCGGCATGCGGGAGACCTGGCGCATGCTCTGGCACCTGGTGGGGCTGCCGGTGCGGGGGGTGGTTCGGTGGCGGACCTACTGGTTCTATCTTCGCCGCCTGAAGATCGATCCGCCCGTGGGCTGAGCAGGTGCCGGCCACCCGCGGCCCGCCGGCCTCGCCGCCAGGCCGCCTTACTCGGTGCGGCGGCGGGCGATCACCGTGACCAGCGGGGGCAGAACCACCGGTTCGGAGCCGGGGTCCACCCCGGTGAGCGAGGCAAGGTAGTCGGCCACCGGACCCGGCCCACATCCCACCGGGGCCTCGGCCCAGGCGTCGAGGAGTTCCAGGCCGGCCCGTACCACCAACGACGCGAGCACCGATCCAACATCGGGGTGGCGGGCGGCGGGCATGGACAACGCGGTGCCCCCGATCCGCCCTGCGGAGGTGATCGGCTCCTGGGCCAGCACCCACCCGCCGGGGCGAACGGCCGCGGCCATACGGGCAAGAACGTCGGCCGGTCGGTGGACGTGCAGGAGCACGAATCGACAGAACGCGAGGTCCACCGGTTCGGGGAGCAACAGGTCCTCGCCCGCCTGGGTCAGAGCCACGACCTGGGCCGACGCCGCCGACGCGGCGGCGGCGGCCACCGCGTCACAGGCATCGGGATCGGGGTCGACCGCATAGATCCGCCCGGACCGGCCCACCATTTCGGCCAGTGCCACGGCCACGTCCCCGGCGCCCGCCCCCACGTCGGCACACCGCCAACCTTCGTCGAGGCCCAAGCGGTCGAGGGCAGTGGCCAGGGGGCGGCGGTAGACGTCGTTGCGAAGGCCCAGGGCAAGCATCGATCGGCCAGGCTACGGTCCTCGGCGCCTTGGCGACGCCGGGTGCAGGAGTGGTTTGGCCGGGCCCCACGAAGTGGGCCGCAGGCCGGCCGGACACAGGATGAGCCAGCACCGGGGCGACTGCGCGGCGCAGTCCTCACCGGCCACAACCCGAGGTCGCAGAGGAGGGCCGTGAACCGATCCGTCACCGAGGTAACCGAGTCCGAAGTCGTCGCCGGGGTCTTCATCGTCGCCCCGGCCAGCTTCGGCGATTCCCGGGGGCGGTTCGTCGAGACCTACCGACGGTCCTGGTTTCCCGCCGGCCGGGAGATGCTCCAGGGAAACCGCTCGGACAAGGCGGCGGGCGCGCTAGTCGGGCTCCACTACCACCTCCATCAGGCCGACTACTGGTACTTCACCCGCGGCGCGGCCCGGGTGGTACTCCACGACCTGCGGGAGGGCTCTGGCACCGATGGGGCCACCTTGAACCTGGACATGGGCGACGAGGACGGGCGGGGTGTGTTCATCCCCCCGGGTGTGGCCCACGGCTTCGCCGCCCTGACCGACCTGACCATCACCTACCTGGTGGACAGCTACTACAACCCCGCCGATGAGTTGGGGGTCGCCTGGGACGATCCGGCCATCGCGGCCGACTGGGGCCTGGCCGACCCGGTGTTGTCAGCCCGGGACCAGACCAACCCCCGGCGATCCGAGATCCCCGCCGGCCGCCGTCCCTACGCCGGTCTGCGCACCTGACGAAGTTGCCCCGGGGCGGGGCCGGGCGCACGACTCCGCCGTGCTTCTGCCCCCGCCTCTCGATCCTTTGGCCCTGTCCTTGGAGCGCAGGAGACTCCCAAGCGGAAGCCGCCTCTTCAGCCCCGCGCTGTGTTATCGTCCGATATCACGAGTTAGGGGCACGGAGTTAGGGGCACGGAGTTAGGGGCACGGAGGTAGGGGCACGGAGGTAGGGGCATGGCCGACATTCTGATCCGGGACGTACCCGACGGCGTCATTGTCGCCATTGATGCAAAGGCGCGCCGGGCCGGGCTTTCCCGCACCGAGTACCTGCGGCGTGCGTTGTCACGCGAGCGCGTCCAGGACGGAACCGAAGTGACCGTCGACGACCTGGGCCGCTTCGCCCGGACCTTCGCCGATCTTGACGACCCGGAGGTAATGGGCCGAGCGTGGCGGTGATGTCGTGGCTGATCGACAAGTCGGCCCTGGTCCGCATGGCCCACAGCCAGGATGCGGAGGCGTGGGCGTCACGAGTTCAGCGGGGTCTGGTTCGGATAGCGACGGTGACCCGCCTCGAGGTCGGGTTCTCGGCCCGCTCGGCCGGTGAGCTTCGGGCCGCCATGGTGCAGTCACCCCTGGCGAGTATGCCGCTCGAGTACCTGACTCCCGCGATCGAGGACCGCGCCTTGGCCGTTCAGGCGGCCCTGGCCGACCGCGGCCCGCACCGGGCACCCTCGATCCCGGATCTGCTGATTGCCGCTACGGCGGAGCTTGCACAACTCACGGTCCTGCACCGCGACCGGGACTATGACCTGATTGCCGACATCACCGGCCAGCCGGTTGAACGCCTGCACATGAGCTGATCGTGCCGCGGTCGGTCCCCGCTCGACCTGCCCCCTACCCAACGCAGCCGTCACCCTGCAGAGGCCACCGGCGTTCAGGCTCTGGTTGCCCGACGGGCGGCCCGGGAAGGAACCGACCTGGGTCGTTGGTAGGATTCGGGCCAAGAGAATCCGGGGGTGTAAGTCATGTCCACCACTGAACTGGACCTGGGCCGTTACAAGCTGGGCTGGGCCGATGCTGAGGACTACGTCTTCAAGCCCAAGAAGGGGCTGAACTCCGACATCGTCAAGGAGATGTCGTGGATGAAGGGTGAGCCGGACTGGATGCTCCGGTTCCGCCTGCGTGCCCTGGAGGTCTTCGAGCGCAAGCCCATGCTGAACTGGTTCGCCCAGAACATGCCCGGGATCGACTTCAACGACATCTACTACTACATCAAGCCCACCGAGAAGCAGGTCAGTAGCTGGGACCAGTTGCCCGACTCGGTCAAGCTGACGTACGAGAAGCTGGGCATCCCCGAGGCCGAGCGTAAGTACCTGGCCGGGGTGACAGCGCAGTATGAATCCGAGGTCGTGTACCACCGCAACCGGGAGGACCTCGAGGCTCAGGGGGTCCTGTTCGCCGACATGGACACCGCCATCCGGGAGTACCCCGAGTTGGTGCGCAAGTACTTCGCCACCGTCATCCCGCCGGCGGACAACAAGTTCTCCGCCCTCAACTCCGCCGTCTGGTCGGGCGGGTCGTTCATCTACGTGCCCCCGGGCGTGGAGGTGGACATGCCCCTGCAGGCCTACTTCCGGATCAACGCCGAGAACATGGGCCAGTTCGAGCGAACGCTGATCATCGCCGACGAGGGCTCCAAGGTTCACTACATCGAGGGCTGCTCGGCTCCGGTCTACAGCAGCGAGTCGCTGCACTCAGCGGTGGTGGAACTGGTGGCCAAGCCCGGTGCCCACATCACCTACACCACCATCCAGAACTGGTCGACCGACGTCTACAACCTGGTCACCAAGCGTGCCCGGGCCGAGGCCGAGGCCCGGGTGGAATGGATCGACGGCAACGTCGGCAGCCGGCTCACCATGAAGTATCCGGCTGTCTACCTGGTGGGTCCCAAGGCCACCGGAGAGGTGCTGTCGGTGGCCTACGCCGGCGCCGGCATGCACCAGGACGCAGGGGCCAAAATGGTTCACGCCGCTCCGGAGACCACCTCGACCATCGTGTCCAAGTCCATCTGCAAAGACGGCGGGCGCACGAGTTACCGGGGCCTGGTCAAGGTGGAGAAGGGGGCTCACAACGTCAAGAGCCACGTGCGCTGCGACGCCCTCATCCTCGACGCCGACAGCCGGTCCGACACCTACCCCTATATGGAGATCGGCGAGCGTGACGCCCAGGTGGGCCACGAGGCCACCGTGTCCAAGGTGGGCGAGGACCAGTTGTTCTACCTGATGACCCGGGGACTGTCCGAGCAGCAGGCCATGAGCATGATCGTCAACGGCTTCATCGAGCCCGTCACCCGAACCCTGCCCATGGAGTACGCGGTGGAGTGGTCCCGGTTGATCGAGCTCAACATGGAGGGTTCCGTCGGCTAGGGCTGTCACTGTGAGGGCAGAGCCGCCCCCGGTGGGGGCGGGAGCCGGGGACATCACCGGGCAGTGGTCGGGGGCTGACCCCCGTTACCGGGGCTACCGCCCGGCCGGGGGCAAGGTCAGGCTCGATCACCGGGTGGCCCTGGCCTTGGACCTGGTCCCTCAGATCCCTGGCGGGGTGCTGGTCGACCTGGGGGCGGGCGACGGGTATGTCAGTGCCGCCGCCGGCCAACGATGTCGGGCGCGTTTGGCGGTATCTGTCGACGTCGGCTTTCCCCCGGCGCTGGCCCCCCCACCCGGACCACTGGCTCGGGTGCGCTGCGGTTTGCCCGGTCCCCTGCCCCTGGCCTCGGGCTCGGTGGACGTGGTCGTCTGCCTGGAGGCCATCGAGCATCTGCTCGATCCCGAAGCCCTGTTGTCGGAAATAGTCCGGGTCCTGGTCCCCGGCGGCCGAGTGGTTCTGTCCACCCCCCGCCTGGACGCCCTGCTGGTGGTGGCCCATCTGTTGGCCGGCATCCAGCCCCCGGGGGTGGAGGCCTCCTCCCGGCGGCGGTTTGGTAACCCCCTGGGAGAACAGCGGCCGTCGGGCCATCTCCACCTGTTCACCAAACGGGCACTGGTGGAAGCCCTCGCCGTCTGGGGCCTGGAGGTGGAGTCCTACCGGGAGGGCAGGTTCAGTTCCAGTTGGTGGCAGGCTGTGCGCTCGAGCCGGCGCCCCGGCCCCCGGGACCTGGTAGTTCGGGGCATCTTCGCCGTCTACGACCTGATCCCGTTCCGCAAGGACGTGATGGTCATCCGGGCCCGCCGCTGACCGGACCGCCCGAAGAACTTCGGCTCCTAGGCTTCGCCGTCAGGCGGGCACGGGTCAGGTGGTGACAAAGGTGGCCAGCGACCAGACGGTGGCCACCAGGCCGATGCCGATCATGACCAGGGTGCGGGCCAACGGTGGGCGACCGAGCCGCGCCGGGCCGTCGTCACCTTGGTTGTTGAGATCGCTGGCCGTTGGGTCGCTGGCCGTTGGGTCGCTGGGTTGCACTGCTTCCTCGGCGGTTGGGGCGGGCGGCCGCAGGAGGGCGAGAACGTTGCCCACCACCAGGGCGGCCCCCAGCGCCAGCACCAGATAGACCAGAATGTCGTCGCCCAGGAGCACCGATCCGACCCTATCGACCGGGGAGCGCTGTGCAGGTCCGGACTCTGTGCAGGTCCGGACGCTGGATCTCGTCGTCATCTGCGCATCCGTCGACAATTAGGCCAAACCGACCCAGCAAGGGGGAGCGTGAACGTCGAGACTTTCAAGGTGGCGGGGATGACCTGCGACCACTGCGTGCGGGCGGTGACCGCCGAGTTGTCCGCCATCGGCGGCGTCGAGAGTGTGTCGGTGGATCTGGCCGCCGGCCAGGCAACCGTGTCGAGTTCACAAGCGCTGGATCGCGCCCGGGTCCAGGCCGCGGTGGAAGAGGCCGGCTTCGAACTGGTGACGTGACCGATCGGGAGTCGGCCGAGGGCGACAGCCGGGCGGGGTGCAGCGACGACGGGTTGGGGAGAGCCGTACCGTTTACCAGGTGTGATCAGGGGCGGTGCCGGGGTAGGTCCCGGCCATGACCGATGACCAACTCATCCCTGCGCGCTACCCATTGCGCACCGCCACCCGCGCCCGGGCCATTCGCCTCGGCCTCGTCTCCCTGGTTGTGGCCGTGGCCGCGACGGCCTGTGGGGAGGGCGACCGCGAGGCCAGCGGGGTCACCGAGGCCCACAACGACGCCGATGTGGCCTTCGTCTCGGCCATGGTCCCCCATCACCGCCAGGCCATCGAGATGGTCAGCCTGGTGGCGGCCAAGGGCGAGTCCACTGAGGTCAAGTCTCTGGCTGAGGACATTCGCTCCGCCCAGGAGACCGAGATCGGGATGATGACCCAGTGGGCCGACGCCTGGGAGGTCAGCGATCAGATCGGAAGCGGGAGCGGCGGCGGCATGGAGGGAATGATGACCCCTGCCCAGATGAGCGAGATGGAACAGGCCATGGGCCCTCAACTGGACCGAATGTTCCTGGAGAACATGATCCGCCATCACGAGGGCGCCATCGTCATGGCCAACCGCCAGGCCGAGAACGGTCGCTTCGACCCGGCCCGGGACCTGGCCCGCAAGATCGTGGTGGACCAGGAGTCCGAGATCGAGCGGATGAAGGAACTCCTGGCCAACTCGCCGGTGCTGGGCTAGAGGGGGTACCACCCGTCGGCCCTGCGCGTCGACCCCTGCAACCTCCCTCTCCGGGCGACGCCCTACTCGACTACCAGCACCCCCCGCATGGTGGCCGGGTGGGGGTCGCAAATGAAGTTGTACCGGCCGGCGGGGAGGGCGGGAATCTCGTAGGTCTCGGTTCCGACCCCCGGGATGAGATCTCCCCGGAACTTGAGTTCGCCGCTGCCCTCGGTCGTGATGGACACGTTGTGACCCAGATCCTGACGGTTGTCCAAAGTGATCGTGAAGGCGGTGTCGGCGGCCACGGCTAGGCAGTTGTTGTCGAAACGGGTCTCCTCGGCCACCAGGGTCAGTTGGGTTCCGGTGCCTGCGCAGGTGACCGCCGAGAGGTCCTCCCCGCCCCCACAGGCGGCCGCCAGAAGGCCCAAACTGGCGACAACCGCCCTGGCCGGGAACCGGCGGAGGCGTGGGGGAGTCGGGCTACTGGCCAGGTGGTTGCGTTTCACGCCCGGAAGATACGGCGCCGGGGCCGACGGGGCGTAATCGGCGCCAGGCCTCTGGCGCAGATGCCGGACCGGAACCCGCTCAGACCCCCCGGGCCATGTTGGCGAAGCGGGTGTAGTGGTCCAAGAAGGCCAGGTTGGTGGTGCCGATGGGTCCGTTGCGGTGCTTGGCCACGATGACCTCGGCGGTACCCCGGTCCGGACTGTCCCGGTTGTACACCTCATCTCTGTACAGGAAGATGACCACGTCGGCGTCCTGTTCCAAGGAATTGTGGGCAACTATTCCATCGGCCACGAAGTTGTGGGTGTCCTCCACGGTGGCATCGAACGTGGGCGCGGTACCGGCGTCGTTGATCTCGATGATCTCGTCCCAGAACAGGTCAGAGGTGGCCAAGTCCTTGAGAGGGGCCGATTCTACGATCTCGGCTATCGCCTCTAAGCGCCGACGGGAGAACCGTCTTGGCTTATCTCGCGAACCCAACAGGTAGCCGCCGCAGTACCGCTCACCCAACTGGGCCGCCAAGTCCCGTTGGGCTACTCCAGCATCGGCCAGGGCCTCCCGGACTCGGCTGGCTACCGACCAAGGAATCAGGTCAACATTCGGATTGGGCTTCAGCGACTCAGCCAAGTGCAACGCCGCAGGCACCACCTCTCCGCGGGCACCATGGCAGCCAATAGTCCTGAGGAAGCGAATCTGATCAGCCGCGCCGGTGATCATGACGTTGTAGCCGGGGTCATAATTAGCTTTACGGCTGATAGTCACCCGAGAACGGATCTCGAACCGCAGTAGCGCCCGCTGGACCTGGCCCGCAAGACGGCGACTAGTGGTTGCGTAATACGTCCGGACCACGCCACCTCGTGCATTGCGGGAGATGGTGATCGAACCGTCGGTGGCCCACAGATGGTGAAGGAAGAGGGCCAACTGAGCGTCGGTGCACCCAAAGATACTCTCGGGTATGAACTTGTTCTTCGAGCGCGAACCCCACAAACCATGAGGCGCCAGCCAGTTATAGACCGGATGATGGCGACCCTGCGTTAGGCGATAGGGGGAAGGGAGCCACATCTGCCAGGTCCTGCCAAGCTGTTTCGCCTGGGCAGTTATCCCAAAAAGTCGAGCCGCCGATTCCTCCACCACCTGCCGATTGGCTGGGTCGGCGGTTGCGTACTTGACGCTGGGTCCGATAGTGCCGTCGCCCAAGAGGTGGGCAAGCAGGATCAGTTCGTCGTCGGTCCATCTCGGACCTGCCGTGGTCCCGGGGGATGCAGGGCTTCCAACCGGCGGCTCCAGTCGTCGGGGAACGGCCAGGAACTCACCGGCGGCCAACTCCTCCAACGGCTTCCAGCCGTCGACAGTGAGGAAACGGTGATTGCCCGTCGCTTTGATCTCTCGTCCGGAAGCCAGGCGAAGTCGGGACACGGCCTTGATGCCCGACGGGAAGGCTCGGATTAGCCGGCGGGCGACCAGGCGATGTCGCTTGTCCACACTCCAGACCAGCGGTTGTTCCTGGCTGAGTACCAGTTCGCCCAGTGACACCTCCTGGCCCGTGTCGGCCCGCAAAAGGCGGGCGTCGGCGGTGAGGCAACCACTTTCTCTCAGGTCGGCCAGAAGGGGGCGCTTGTCCGAACGGGTTTCCAGGTTCCTGGACAACTGGGACAGGGCGATGACGGGCACCTGGAGTTCCCGGGCCAGGATCTTGAGGCCCCGGGAGATCTCGGAGACCTCCACCTGGCGGTTCTCGGCGGCCGAACGGCCGGTCATGAGTTGCAGGTAGTCGATGATCACCAGACCCAGGCCGGTGCGACTCTTCAGGCGGCGAGCCTTGGCCCGGATCTCCATGACGGTCAGCCGCGGGTTGTCGTCGATATAGATGGGAGCCTCGGCCAGGCGACCCACGGCGTGGGTGATCTTGGGCCAGTCGCTGTCGAGTAGTCGGCCGTTGCGCATGCGGGTGGCATCCACCCGGGCCTCGGAACACAACAGGCGCTGGGTCAGTTCCCGGTGGCTCATCTCCAACGAGAACACGAGGACCGGCGCCTGGGCGTCCAGGCCAGCGTGAGCGGCGATATTGAGGGCGAACGAGGTCTTGCCCGTGCCCGGCCGGCCCCCGACGATGACCAGGTTGGAGGGCTGCAGGCCGGCCAACTGTTTGTCCAGATCGACGAAGCCGGTGGGTACGCCGGTTATGTCCTGGCCCCGCTCGTGCAGGGCCTCGATGTGGTCCAGGTGGTCCTCCAGCAGGCTGCGGAGGGTGACGAGAGAGTCGGTGACCCGGTGCTGGGCCACGTCGAAGACCAGGGCCTCAGCCTCGTCCACCGCGGCGGAGACGTCCTCGGGCAGGCCGTAGCCGATCTCGGCGATCTCCCCGGCCACGCCGATGAGCCGGCGGAGCAGAGCGTGTTCCTCCACGATTCGGGCGTAGCGGCCGGCGTTGGAGATGGCCGGGGTGCCGGCCTGCAGAGAGACCAAAACGGCGGGGCCGCCGACGGCTTCGAGGACCCCGGCCCGGGACAACTCCTCGGCCACCGTCACCGGGTCTGCCGGCTCGCCCCGGGCATAGAGCGAAGTGAGCGCGTCGAAGATGTGCCCGTGGGCCGGCCGGTAGAAGTCGACTGCTCCCAGTTGGACTTCCACCGCTGCCACGATGGCGTCCCGGCTGAGCAGCATGGCCCCCAGCAGGGACTCCTCAGCGGCCAGGTTGTGAGGCGGGACCCGGGCGCCGTTGGTGGCTCCGGCCCCCGATGGCCCGGCGGTACTGGTCAGGCGGCGTCGGCGGGTGTCATCCAAGGAAAAGGCCACGGCCCCACCTTGACCCAGGCCCGTTGTGGACGGCTAGAGGAACAACCCTGGGCACAAACCTGTGGAGCGACGGAGCCCTGGCCACTTCGACCGGGGCGGGGATGGCCCGTTTGGGCCAGGGTGCAACGGCGACCCGAGATCTGGCGAACATATGTTCGCTAGATTAGCTGGGTTGATCAGCCTCCGGAGACGACCTCGGCGGTGATGCGGAACTCCACCTCGGTGTGCAGTTTCACCGGGATCTCGTGGACTCCGGCGGTCTTGATGGGCTCGACCAGGTGCACCTTCTTGCGGTCGACCACGATTCCGGTCTGGGTTTCAACCGCGGCAACCAGGTCCGCAGCGGTGACGGAGCCGAACAGCTTCCCGCCCGCCCCCACCCGGGTGGCCACCCGGATGACCAACGGAACCAGGGTGCGCGCCACCTTCTCGGCGGCCTCCCGGTCGGCCGCGTCGCGCCGGTCCCGGCTGGCCCGCATGACCGAGGCTTGGGCCCGGGCTCCCGGGGTGGCCCCGATGGCCAGGCCGCGGGGCAGGAGGTAGTTGCGGCCATAGCCGTCCGCCACGTCGACGATGTCGCCTCGTTTGCCCAGCTTGGCCAGGTCGGACCGAAGGATCACCTGCATCAGAAGGGCTCCTCGCCGTAGTCGTAGGTCGGGTTGGCGGGGCCGGAGGCGCCAGCCGATGGGGAGGAGGACGCGGGGGCGGCGGGGGCGTAGCTGCCCCCACCTCCTCCCTGGCCATCGCCGCCGGTGCGGCGCTCGTTGCGTTGGATCTGGGCGGTGGCCCAGCGCAGGCTGGGGCCGACCTCGTCGGCCACTACCTCCACCTTGTTGCGCTTCTCGCCGTTGGTCTCCCAACTGCGCTGCTCCAGGCGGCCGGTGACCACCACCCGGGCCCCCTTCTGGATGGACTCGCTGACGTTCTCGGCCATCTCCCGCCAGCAGACGACGTCGAAGAACGAAACCGCCTCCTTGCGCTCGTTGGTCTGGCGGTCGTTCCACACCCGGTTGACGGCCAGACCAAAGGACGCAGTGGCCTGGCCGGTGGGGGTGAAGCGCAGTTCGGGATCCCGGGTGACGTTGCCCACCAGGGTGACGCTGTTTCCGTTCATGTCATTCTCCGCTTTTCGACGATCGGGTTGAGGCTTCGGCCGGGCCTGAGGGCCGGCCCGAGGCGACGGGGGCGGGACCTGCATCGGCGCCGGGTGACCGGCGGGAGGTGCGGCCCGCGATGTGATCGGGGATGCGAATGATCTTGTGGCGCAGGACCGCATCGGACAGGCGAAGGCTGCGATCCAACTGGTCCATGACTGTGGACTCGGCGGAGGCCTCGATGATGACGTAATAGCCCTCGCGGCGGTCGGCAATCTCGTAGGCCAGGCGGCGCCGGCCCCACCGATCGGTCCGGCCGACCTTGCCCCCGCCGTCGCGGATAATCCCCACCGCCTTGTCGATCTCGACCCGGATGACCTCGTCCTCCAGGACAGGATCGATAATGACGGCGACTTCGTAGAAACGCATTGGGCGCAGAGCCTCCCTCTGGACCTGCTCTGGGCAGGGCCCGGACCAACCGGGCAGGGTGATGATTGGATGGCCGCCGACGGCCCGCCCGCCAGATGGCGCCACGGGCTGGGTTGACGAGCGGACGCCGATGCTAGTTCCCAGGACGCTGGTGCTTGTTCCCACGACTCATAAGGTTCCACCCGCCTGTGACAAAAACTCGAGGAGCGGTTCTCAGGCCCATCGCCGAGCGCTCGGCGTCGAGAGCAAGACGCACCGGAGCCTCGATGCCCTCGCCGTATTGGGGCGAGGAGCAATGGCCACGAAGTTGCGCCCTTGGGGTGGCTCACGACCGGTGGTCATCGACAGTCGGGGACCAGTTCGAGACGGGAACCGGGGCCGACGCCCAGGGGTTCCAAGCCTCCCTTGGGCACCTCCAGGGCCAGGCGATAGGTACTGGTGGGGCCGTAGAGCGGACAGGAGGCCTGGTCGAGACAGGGCTCCATGTCGGCCGAGGAAACGAAGTTGCCCTCAGCGTCGAACCAGGCGATCGACAGGGGCATTGGGGTGTCCTTCATGAAGAAGGAGCCGTTGGTGTCGGATTCGAAGACGAAGACCATGCCGTCGTAGTCGCCCAGGTCGGTCACGTTCATAAGGCCCCGGCCTCGAAACTCCGGGTCGGCGGCCAGGAACAGACATCCCAGTCGTTCGCCCGCAGTCCGGGCCGACGGGGTGGGTGACAACCGGAACCCGGTTTCCGGGACGCCCTGCAACTGCGCCGGCCGGCGACGGGGTTCGCCCGCCGGCCGATCTTGCGGGCCGGAACCGGGCCCGGTGACGAATTGGAACCCGACCAACCCGATCACGGCCAGCAGGACCAATCCAATCACCGACGCCGCCCGTCCCTTCTTCTTCACCCCGCCCTCAGTGGTAGCTCTCGGCGTCGGAGGGGAACCGGCCGGAGCGGACGTCGGCCACGAACCTCGCCGCGGCCTCCCGGGCATCCGCTCCCAGCGATGCGTAGCGGCGGACGAAACGGGGCGCTCCCGGCCGACCAGGACTGCCTGCTCCACCCGGGCGGTCGGCGCCATCAGGCCTGTCGACCTCACCAGGCCTGTCGACCTCATCGGGCCTGTCGACCTCACCAGGCCTGTCGCCTTCACCGGGCTCGGCCGCTGCGCTGACGCGGTCGGCTCCGCCGCCACGATCGACGTCGCCCAGACCAAGCAGGTCGTGGATCACCAGCACCTGGCCGTCGCAGTCGGGGCCGGCACCGATGCCTATGACCGGGATCCCGGCGGCATTGGTCAAGGACCGTCCCACCTGGCGGGGTACGCACTCGACCACCAGAGCGAAGCACCCCGCCTCCTCCACCCCGCGGGCCGCGTCCAGCACGCCCGCCGCCCCCGAGGCGTCGCGGCCCTGCACCCGGTAGCCCCCCAACCGGTGCTGGGACTGCGGCGTCAACCCCACGTGGCCCATCACCGGTATCCCAGCCCCCACCAGAGCCCGGATCACCTCCATGCGCTCCCGGCCCCCCTCCACCTTGACCCCCTGGGCGCCCGCCCGCACCAGGGCGGCAGCATTGTCGAGGGCGTCGGGGATCCCGCGGTGGTAGCTCATCCAGGGCATGTCGGCCACTACCAAAGCCCGGGGTCGGGCCCGGGCCACCGCCGCGGTGTGGTGAATCATCGTGGTCATGGTGGCGGCCAGGGTGTCGGCGTGTCCCAGGACCACCATGGCCACCGAGTCGCCGACGAGGATCACGTCGGCCCCGGCAGAGTCGGCGATGCGGGCGGTGGGCACGTCGTAGGCGGTGAGCATGACGACCGATCCCCGACCCTTACGGTTGCGCAGACCGGCGGAGGTGACGAGGCCGGTCATCGGCGGCCGGCCGGGACGATCCTCAAGGCTCCTCCTCACCGGGGCCTGCCTCGGCCCCGCCCTCCCCCCCGGCGGGTCCGGTGAGAGGCCGAGGGGCGGTCGCCACGTCATCGTTTGACCTTGAACCCCCAGCGCCGCTGCCCCCATCGTCATCACTGCCGTTGCGTCCCGCCCGGCCATCGCCCTCCCGGCCACTGCGGTCCTTCCCGGCGTCCTTGCCGTCGTCACCTTTGCCTCCGTCCTTCCCGTCGCCCTCCTCCTCTTCCTCCGGCTCGGGCTCAGGGGCGCAACAACCGGGCAGCGGATTGCCGGGATCGTTGGCGGCGGAGGTTGCAGTGGGCAGCCTGGCTCCGTCGGGAACCGGGATGAACCGGGTGGCTTTCTCTGTAAAAAGGCGAAAAATTGTGGCCGGTAGCGTCCCGCCACTCACCTTGGGAACGCACCCGGAGCCACCACCCCGGCAGTGGACGTTGACCATCGGCCGCCGGCTGTCGGCGTGGCCCATCCACACCGCGGTCGTCAACCGGTCGGTAGAGCCCACGAACCAGGCGTCGCCGAAATCGTCACTCGTCCCGGTCTTGCCCCACACCGCCGTCCCGGGGATCCGGGCCTTGGCGCCCGATCCCCGCTCCACCACCGCTGCCAGAACCCCATTGATCCGCCGGGCCTTGTCCGGGGCCAGCACCCGCTCCGGAGGCGGGGGCTCCAGGGCGATCTCCCCCGCCGGGCCGAAGACTTTGTCGATGAGCCGAGGTTCGATCCGCAGGCCTTCGGTGGCCAGCGTGTTGTAGGCGGTGGCCATGTCCAGCACCGACACCCCCTGGGTGCCCAGCGCCACCGACGGCACCGGCGACAAGGGGGCGCTCACCCCCAGGCGACGGGCCATGTCCACCACGCCCTGCGCCCCGACCGCCGGCTTGCCCTGGCCGTCGGTCGCGGTGATGAGTTGGGCGTAGACGGTATTGACCGAGTTGACGGTGGCGGCCACCAGATCCAACTGGCCGTAGCCGGCGTCCTCGTAGTTGTTCACCTCCCAATCCGCCCCGTTGTCGGCCTTGGGCAGGATCAACTGCGCCGGGCCGGGGAAGGTCGAGCCAAGGCTGTATCCCCGGTCCACCGTCTCGGCCAGGGCGAAGATCTTGAAGGTGGAACCGCCCTGGCGCCCCGAACCGCCCCCGGCGGTTCCCGCGGCCAGGTTGACCTGGGAAGAACCGAAGTCCCGCCCTCCCACCAGGGCCACCACCCGACCCTGGCGGTCCAGACTGACCAGGGCGCCGGCCGGGTCCTCGGGCCGGTTGAGCAGGCCGTAGACCGCGGCATAGGCCTGGCGCTGCGCGTCGAAGTTCAAGGTGGTCTGCACCCGCAAGCCCCCCCGACGCACCAGGTCCTCCCCGTCGGGGCCCAGCCGCGAGGCCAACTCCCGGCGCACAAGGTCGACGAAATAATCGGCCCCGGCTCCTTTGAGGGTCATGGTGGAGCGGGCCCCGGCGGCCGGGGCCACCGTCTCGGCCACGGGCTTCGCGTTCATGGCCGCAGCATCGGCGGCGGTGATGAGGTCGGCGGCCGCCATCGAGTCGAGCACTCCTGCCCGCAGCCGGGTGGCGAACTCCGGATCCTTGTCCACGTCGCCAGCCGAAGGCGCCCGAACCAGTGCCACCAGGTACGCGACCTGCTCGGGGGCGAGTTCGCCCAGGTCACGGTTGAACCAGGCGCGGGCCCCGGCCTTGATTCCGTAAGCCCCTCGCCCGAAGTAGACGCTGTTGAGGTAGCGCTCCAGGATCTTGTCCTTGGCCCGAAGTTGTGCCTGCTCCGGGGCCAGGCCGGGTTCCTCCTCGGCCAGGTCCCGCTCCAGGCGCATGGCGATGGCTGCCTCCCGCACCTTGCGCCACACCGTGGGGTCGTTGCCCACGTGGGTGTTCTTGACGTACTGCTGGGTGATCGTCGAGCCGCCCTGGCGGCGATCGCCGGCGCGGATGTCCACCCACAGGGCCCGGAGAATGCCGCCCACATCCACTCCGCCGTGTTCGTAGAAGTCCCGGTCCTCGGCGGCCAGAACGGTCTGGCGAATCAGCACGGGGACCTCGTCGAGGGGCACTGACAGGCGGTTCTCCGCACCGGAAAGGACGGCCAACTCCTCCTGCCCCTTGGCATCGACGAGCACCGTGCTCTGGATGGGAGGCTCGGTGGGCGGCACAGGAACCCGGGCCAGGACCCAGACGAGGCCGCCGATTCCAGAGAAGCCGAGCACGGCCAAGAGAAAAAATACCCGGCGGTAGCGCCATAAGCGGCTGGGACGGCGGCGATGGTGGTTCCTGCCCCGGCCTGGGGCGCTTCGACTCGGGCCCGTCGGCTTTCGAAGATCGGGTCGGGTCGACCGCCGACGGTCGGGGGACCTGCCCGTGTGCGACCGCCGACGGTCGAGGGTTTCGTCCGGGTGCGACCGCCGACGGTCGGAGGGCTCGTGCGGGTGCGGCCACCCACGGTCGGCGGGGCGGGCCTGGCGGGCCGACGATGCCGATCGAGCCCGGTTTGACGACCCAGTACGGGTCGTCGATGAACGGCTGGGCCCCCCGGGCCGGCTCAGGTGCTCTGACCTCGATCCAATGCGCCGCCTTCGCGGTTCCTCCTGGCGACGGTCCGCCCGGCGACGGTCCGCGCCGGCCCGGTCCCTTGAGAACCGGTCTCCTGAGACTCTGCCAGCCCAGATCCCGTCCGCCCAGCCCCAGTCGGCCCAGATCCAGTCCGCTCAGATCCAGTCCGACCCGATCCAGTCCGAGCAGTGACGGGTCGGCCCAGACCGAAGCTTCGCCTCAGGTGGTTCCACCGGCACTGGGTACAGACCTCCACCACGTAGCAGCGACTCTCGTCCCGTCGGCGGGACAGGGCGGTCATTTCGGCCAGGGTGTTCACGCAACGGCCCGAGGCCGGCAGGCGGGACCCGAAAGCCCAGGACACCAGCACCAGGTTCGCCTCGCGACATACCGGACAGGTGTCGGGCGTCGGCCGGCCCAGATTGGTGGCCACCCGCAGAAGCTCGGGGTGGGCGTCGCAAATCTCCCGCCGGGCCAGACGGCCCCGACCGAACTCGGCCAATACGTGCTGGCGGACTATCCGGTAGTCCACCTGCCCCCCAGCCGGCGTCGACCTACCGCCGGGCAGGGCTCCGACCCCAAAGGACACGGACCGCAACGCTAGTGCGGGGGGAGGGCTCCCTCCCCCCGGCGGGCTCCGTCGGGATACGACCGAGGGGTGCTCGGGGCGGTTCACCAAAGGCTGGTGGATGATCGCCGTTCACCGGCGTTGGCCGGCGGTTAGCCCACCCGCGTACGCGGTGACCTATCGCCTCGATATATCCTGCGGACCGCATGTTGGCCCTCGCCATCCTCGGGCTGCTCAAAGAGCAGGAACTCCACGGCTATGAGCTCAAGCGCCGTTTGGGCGAGATGCTCGGGCCGTTCTCCAGCGTCTCCTTCGGATCGCTCTACCCGGCCCTTGCCCGCCTGGAGGCCGGCGGGGCGGTGGTGGTGGTCGAGGAGGCCGAGCGGGCCGGCCCCACCCAGGTTCCCTCCATGCCCATGACCGGTTCCCTCGCCGGCGAGGCTGCCGCCTTCCGCTCGCACCGGATCACCGCCCGCCGGTCCTCGCGCAACCGCAAGGTCTACGGCATCACCCCCAACGGGGAGCAGATGTTCCAGGAGTTGATCGACAACGACGGACCCGACGTGGACGACGACCGGGCCTTCACCATGCGCATGGCCTTCTGCCGGTTCCTCACCCCGGAGCGCCGGCTGGGCTTGTTCGAACTGCGCCGAGCCCACCTGGTCGAGCGGTTGGCCCGGCACCGCAACTGCGCCCGCACCCGGGACCGGCTCGATACCTACACCCGGTCGATCATCGACCATGGCACCCAGACCACCGAGCAGGACATCTCCTGGCTGGATCGCCTCATAGAAACCGAACGCCGAGGCTCCGGAGGGCGCCATGCGTCCGCGGAGGACCCCGGAACCCACGATGCACCGAGCCCAACAGTGGGGCCGGGCCGCACCCAGACTCAGGGAGGTACCCCGTGACCGATCCATCCCCCAGCCCTGCCGCCGAGCCGGCCCCCGTTGTCGGGTCGCGCTCGCGCGGCCCGCTGACCGGAGGCGGCAGGGCGCGACCAGGCACAGCCCGAGGCAGCAAGATCCGCCTGGCCATCGCCGGCGTGGGCAACTGCGCCAGTTCCCTGGTCCAGGGCCTCACGTACTACCGGGACGCCGATCCCACCGAGAGCGTTCCCGGCCTGATGCACGTGGTGGCCGGCGGTTATCACGTCAGGGACATCGAGGTGGTGGCCGCCTTCGACGTGGACGCGTCCAAGGTCGGCCTGGACGTGGGCAAAGCCATCTTCGCCGGAGCCAACAACACCATCCGCTTTTCCCCCGTCGATGAGTTGGGGGTGAGCGTGACCCGCGGCCCGACCCTCGACGGCCTGGGCCGCTACTACCGCCAGACCATCGAGGAGTCCCCGGCGGAACCGGTGGACGTGGCCGAGGTGCTCCGCGAGCGGGAGGTGGAGGTTCTGGTCGCCTACCTGCCGGTCGGATCCGACGCCGCTCAGAAGCATTACGCCGAGGCGGCCCTGGCCGCCGGTTGTGCCTTCGTCAACGCCATCCCCGTGTTCATCGCGTCGGACCCCGCATGGGCCGAGCGCTTCACCCGAGCCGGCATCCCGATCATCGGCGACGACATCAAGAGCCAGGTGGGAGCCACCATCGTCCATCGGGTGCTCGCCCGGCTGTTCGAGGATCGGGGCCTGGTGCTCGATCGCACCTACCAACTCAACGTGGGCGGGAACATGGACTTCAAGAACATGCTCGAGCGCGAGCGCCTGGAATCCAAGAAGATCTCCAAGACTCAAGCCGTCACCAGCCAACTGGAACGGGGCATCGCCGCCGACGACGTCCACATCGGCCCCAGCGACCACGTCCCCTGGCTGGAGGACCGCAAGTGGGCCTACGTGCGCCTGGAGGGTCGCAACTTTGGCGACGTCCCCCTCAACGTGGAACTAAAGCTAGAGGTGTGGGACTCCCCCAACTCCGCCGGGGTGATCATCGACGCCGTCCGCTGCGCCCGCCTGGCCCTGGACCGGGGAGTCGGTGGCCCGCTGCTGGCCCCGTCGGCCTACTTCATGAAGTCCCCACCGGTGCAGTACCACGACGACCAGGCCCACCGCCTGGTGGAGGAGTACCTGGCCGGTTGACCGCCGGCGGCGGGTCGAGGTGCTGAGGAATCACCCAATCAGCGCGCCAACAGCACGAAGGACACAGCAGAGGGGTCAGCCTGGTGGGTCGTTCGGGCCGTCGGTGGGGGCGGCAGGGATCGAACCTGCGACGCGCGGCTTAAAAGGCCGCCGGTCTAACCACTGACCTACGCCCCCCGGGGTGACCGATCGTACTCAGGGGACTTCCCTGAGGGACGCCCGATGGCCCGTCAGGCGCGCTTGCGCCGTACGCGCGCCTGACGGTTCGGCCCCCACGGCCGTCGCGTTGGGGGGCGTGGACGACTTCACCAGCCGGAGGTGGCCAGACCCGCGAACAGCAGGATGAAGAGGACCACCCCGATGCCGATCAGGATCATCAGGCCGACTCCGATCCAACCGAGGACGACCCCGGCGGTAGCCATCCCCTCGCCCTCCTCGGCCCCGCGTGACTCCCGAATCTGGCGTCGGGCCCTGGACCCCAGGACCAGGGCCACAACGGCCAAGGGGAGCAGGCCAGTGAGAGCCACTATCCCCAACACCAGCGAGGCAATGGCCAGGCCGTTGGTCCGCCGACTCGTAGGCGGCGCCGGCCCCCAGCCGGGCGAACCCATCTCAGTCATCCTGTTTCCCTGACCAACCGGGCCGCGGATGCTCGAACCTTGGTCGTCCAAGTGCGTCGCTGATCATGGTGGCTCCTGGTCGTTGGTTCCTCTAAGGATTACGCAGCATCTTCGTTAGGGAAAGACCCAGCCAGGGTTTACGGCCCCAGGCGAGCAGGCGACCCCGGCCGATGGAGGGCCACTGGTCGATCCGGCCCCAGGCCACCAACAAAAAGGCCGCCGGGTCGACCGACAGGTGACAGTCGACCGGCACCGGAGCATTGGCCGCCACCACCAGGCTCTGGCCGTCGAAGTGCAGGTAGGCCCGACCACCGCCCCGGACCCGGATCTCGAAACAGGCCCGCCGCCCGGCAGCCGCCGGGTCGATGAGTTGGGCTCCCAACTTGGACATGACGGTGAACAGAAACCCGCAGACCACCAAGCGGGCCTCGGCGTCAGAGATCGGCCACGGCGCCCCCTCGGCGTGGGCAACATCCCAACCGTGGACCACCAATTCGTTGAGGGCGTGGCAGGTGACGGTGGCCAGTGGGATCTCGATCCCCCCGATGATCCAGGCGCGCGTCTCCTCCGCCGGCTGATCGGCCAGCAACGCCACCAACCGGGCGGCACTGGCATCGATGCGGTCGGCAATCTCGGTCAGCGACCGGGTGGACTCCCCGGCCACCAGCGCCGCGGTCAGGTTGCTCAGGCCCCACAGATCGTCAACCAGCGCCCCGCCTCCCTGGACCACCGCGGTCACCGCGTCCAGGGCGTGGGATACGTGGATGGCCACGTCGGTCAGGCTCCAGCGGCCCAGCGCGGGGGCATCGACCTTGGTGGCCGACCGCAGCAGGGCGCTGAACCGGGCGGACACCGCCCCAACGGCGGCCTGAGCCTCACTCGCATCGACGGGTACCACAACCGAAGCCATGAAGCGCCGAACCTAATGCTCCGTTTCGTGAGTCATGTAGACGTGTCGCCGACCGCTCGGGGTCGTGAGCAGGAGTCCACAGGTACGGACACGACTGCACCGTTGCGTCAAATCTGTTCAGACCTGATGGTTCGGTACCCGAATGATTCGGTACCCTACCGAGATGTCGAAATCCCACTGTTGATGAATCCATCCGCCGCTGGGGTCGGGCCGGGGCCTGAGGACCTGGTGGCCGCCGCCCGGACCTTGACCCGGGTGGGGCGGCTGTTGGAGCGATCCTGCGGGGCGGTGTCGCTGGCGCAGTACCGGGTCCTGCGCTCGGTGGCCGACGGGGGCGACCGGGCCTCCCGCCTGGCCGACCTGTTGACCCTGGCCCGACCGACCATCACCGAGATCGTCAACGGCCTGGTCGAGCGGGGCCTGCTCCGCCGCTGCGAAGTGGCCAGCGACCGCCGAGCCTGCCGACTGGTCCTTACTCCCGCCGGAGAGCAGGCCATCGGGGCGGCGGAGGAGTCCATGGCTGATCGCCTGGGAAAGGTGATCGCCACTATGGACCCGCCGGCACCGCTGATCGAGGCCCTGGCCCGCTTCGACCTGTCCCTGGACCATTACTTCGGCGTGGCCCATCAGGCTCGTCCCAAGTGATGACCGCCAGTTCCCCGGCCCGGGACACGAACCCCGCACCCGCCCCCCCCAGCACCGGTTCGGGCCCCGGTTGGGTCCGGCGTCTGGCCCCCTTCGTCCGCGCCCGCCGGCGCGACGCCCTCCTGGCCCTGGCCGGGGCGATGCTGGCCTCGGTGGGGGCGGTACTCGTCCCCCTGGTGGTGCGCCAAGTGGTGGACCGGATCGCCCCCGCCTCCGGTGGGCCCCAGCCCATTGGGTGGTGGCTGCTGGCTCTGGCCGGTTGCGGGCTGGTGCGCTTCACTGCCGCCTTCTTGCGGCGGTGGTTCGGCGGTCGCCTGGCGCTCGGGGTCCAGCACGACCTGAGGACAGCCATCTTCAAACACCTGATCCACCTGGACCTGGGCCGCCACGCCCAGATGACCACCGGTCAACTGCTCAGTCGGGCCACCTCGGACGTGACCCTGGTCCACGGGGTTCTGGCCATGGCCCCCCTGACCCTGGGCAGCGTTTTCGTGGTCACCAGTTCGGCGGTGGCCATGGCCTTTCTCTCGCCGCCGTTGGCTCTGGTGACGGTGGCCACCGTCCCGGCGGTGGCCTTCGGCGCCCTGCGGCTTCGCCGGACGCTGTTCCCCGCCGCCTGGGACGCCCAGCAGCGGGCCGCGGCGGTGGCCGGCGTGGTGGATGAGGCCACCGAAGGCGTCAGGGTGGTCAAGGGATTCGGCCAGGAGGCCCGGGAACTGGCTCGCCTGCAAACCGCCGCCGAGGACCTCTACGCCGGCCGGCTGCGGTCGGCCGGGATCCAGAGCCGGTTCGAGGCCAGCCTGGCAGCGGTTCCAGCCCTGGCCCAGGTGGGGATCCTGGCCGTCGGGGGCTGGATGGCGGCCCAGGGCCGCCTGTCGCTCGGGACCCTGCTGGCCTTCACCACCTACCTGGCCCAACTCACCGCTCCCACCCGCTTTGCCGCATCGGCTCTGGCCATGGCCAGCCAGGCCCGGGCCGGCATCGACCGCATCGGCGACCTGCTCGACACCCGAGCCACCGTGACCGACCCGGCGGAGGCGGTCGAGATGGCTCCCGGGCCACCGTCCATCGACTTCTGCGACGTGAGGTTCTCCTATGCCGCCCCGGACCCGCCGGGCGGGGACACGCCAACGGCGGGACCTGGTGGGCAGGTGTTGAACGGCTTCAACCTGTCCATCGGAGCCGGGGAGACGATGGCCCTGGTCGGGGCCTCAGGATCGGGCAAGTCGTCCGTTGCCGCCCTGGTATCCCGCCTCTACGACGTGGGTTCCGGAGCCGTCCTGGTCGGTGGGATCGATGTCCGGCACCTGGCCAGCGGCCCTCTCCGCCGCCGGGTGGGTGTGGTCTTCGAGCAGCCCTTCCTGTTCGGCGGATCCGTCCGGGACAACATCGTCTTCGGGCGCCCCGAGGCCACCGATGACGAGGTGACCGCCGCCGCCGATGCCGCTGGGGCCCTGGGCTTCATCGACGGCCTGCCCAACGGCTTCGAAACCCGCATTGGTGAGCGGGGGGTGACGCTCTCCGGCGGCCAGCGCCAGCGGCTGGCCCTGGCCCGGGCTCTGGTGACGTCACCCGACGTCCTCGTCCTCGACGATGCCACCTCGGCGGTGGACGCCGGGGTGGAGGCCCGCATCCATTCCGCCCTGGCCGATCGTCGGCCCCGACCAACCACCCTGTTGATCGCTCACCGGCGTTCCACCCTGGCCCTGGCCGACCGGATCGCCGTGGTGGCCGGCGGTCGGGTCATCGACGTCGGAACCCATGATCAGTTGCTGGCCCGTTGCCCGACCTACGGCGACCTTCTGGCCGGCCGGGCGACCCTGACAACCGGTCCCAACGCCGCCGCGCCGGCCTCCCCGGGGCTGGCCGTCCGGCCCGGGCCGGGGCCCTCGGGCACGGTCTCGGATTGGACCCAGTGGCGGCCCCCGGGCCCCCGGCCGGCCCGGCGGGGCGCGCTGGGCGGATCTGACGGCGCCGGCGGGGGCGGTCGGCTGAATCAGGGGGGCGGGGTCCACCACGCCATCACCTCCCTGGCTCCAACACCGGAACTTTTGGCCTCACTGGCCCGGCTGGAACCCGCCGATGAGAAGCCGGGCTTCAATCCCTTGGATCCGCCATCGCCCGGGCGCAACGGGTCCGCCCGCCGGGGCTGGAATGCGCCCGGGAGATCACCTTGCGACGTCACCTCCGCTCCGGACGAACCGGCGCGCGGCCAGTCGGTGTCCGCCGGGTCCGCTCCCGCCGGGCCGGTCCCACAGTTGTCGACCCCGGCCGGGTCGGCTTCACCCGGGCCGGTCCCACCCTTGTCGGCCCCCGCCGGGTCGGCTCCCGCCGGGCCGGTCCCACAGTTGTCGGCCCCCGCCGGGCCGGTTCCCACCGAGCCGGTTGAACCCCTGTCCGTTCCCGCCGGGCCGTTCACCACCAAGCCGGTTGCACCACTGTCGGTACCGGCCCTGGTCAGCCCGCACAAGCGGGGCCTGGGGGTGGCGCTGGCCCTGGTGGGAGCTCATACCGCCGCCGCCCTGGCCGGGCCGTGGCTGGTCCGACGAGGGATCGATTCCGGGGTGGCCACCGGGCAGGTGCCGGTGGTTCTGATCACCGCCGGGGTGATGGCGGTGGTGGCCCTGGCCGACTGGTGGGTCACCGGCCTGGGCGGTCTGGCCACCGCCCGGGTGGCGGAAAAGGTGCTGTTCGGGCTAAGGGTCCGGGTGTTCGCCCACCTGCAGCGACTGGGGGTCGACTTCTACGAGCGGGAGACCGCCGGCGGGATCATGACCCGGATGACGGCGGACATGGAATCGCTGACCGCCCTCCTCGAAGAGGGGATGGTGGGGGCCATTTCCAACGTGGTGGTGTGTGCCGGGGTGGTGGTGGCCATGATGGCCATGAGCCCGGCCCTGGCCCTTACCGCTCTGGTCGTGGTCGTCCCCCTGGCCCTGGCCACCGCCTGGTTCCGCCGGCGGTCCGACCAGGCCTACGTGACCGCCCGCCAACGGGTGGCCGAACTCAACACCGCCCTGGCCGAATCCATCGCCGGGGTCCGGGTCACCCAGGCCTTCGCCCGGCAGAGCCACAGCCAGGCGGTGTTCGAGACGGTGGCCCAGGGATTCTTCGCCGCCCGCCTGGCCTCGCAGCGACTGCTGGCTCTCTACTTCCCTTTCGTCGAACTGCTGTCAGTGCTGGCCCTGGTGGCGGTGCTGGGAGTGGGGAGCCGACTGGTGGTGGCCGGGTCGCTGAGCATCGGGGAGTTGATCGCCTTCACGTTGTACCTGACGCTGTTCTTCAGCCCGGTTCAGCACCTCTCTCAGGTGGTCGACGCCTACCAGCAGGCCCGGGCCGCCCTGACCCAGACAGCTGAACTCCTGGCCGAGATCCCCTCAGTCCTCGACGATCCCAATGGCGTGCCCGCCGGCCGCCTGCGGGGGGACATCGAACTGCGGGGGGTGAGCTACCGCTACCCGGGGGCCGGCGTCGATGCGCTCAGATGCGTCGACCTTCGCATCGCCCCGGGCGAGACGGTGGCCCTGGTGGGGCCCACCGGGGCCGGCAAGTCCACCGTGGTCAAACTGCTGGCCCGGTTCATCGACCCCAGCGCCGGGGTGGTGGCGGTGGACGCGGTGCCGGTGGCCAGCTATGGCCTGGCCTCCTATCGGGCCAACCTGGGCTACGTGCCCCAGGAGCCGTTTCTTCACGCCGCCCCACTCCGGGAGGCCATCGCCTACGCCCGGCCCGACGCCACCGACGCCGAGGTGGAATCGGCGGCCCGGGCGGTGGGAGCCCACGACCTGGTGGTCAGCCTGCCGGGGGGTTACCACCACGTGCTGGGCGAACGGGGGGGATCCCTGGCCGCCGGTCAACGCCAGTTGCTGGCCCTGGCCCGGGCCCGGCTGGCCGATCCGGCCATCCTGCTGCTGGACGAAGCCACCGCCAACCTGGACCTGGTGTCCGAAGCCAAGGTGACCCGGGCCATGGCCGAGGCCGCCGCCCACCGGACCACGGTGGTGGTGGCCCACCGCCTCGACACCGCCCGCCGGGCCGACCGAATCGTGGTCCTCGACGGCGGCCAGATAGTCGAGTCCGGCACCCACGATCACCTGGTGGCCGCCGCCGGCCTCTACGCCCGGATGTGGGCCAGCTTCTCCCTGGGCCAGGAGGACCCGCCCGACGGCCAGGATTCGGCGACGACCAATGTGACGAACGCCAAAGTGCGGAGATACCAGGTCATTTAGCGTTCATCATCGCGGGCCTCAGCCAGGATCTGGCTCAGACTGGGACTGGCCGCCGGCCGTAGGGGACGAGGAAGTTCGTGTGCTTCAAGGCGCTGGGCGGGCCTGCAGTCGAGACGGCGCAGCAGTCCAGACGGCGTAGCAGGCCAGGGGCGAGGCCGCCTTCGTGAGGCGGTCGTCGACGGCGGAGACTTTGGCGATGATCTTCGGATCGGCGACGGAGAACAACCGGCGAAGTAAGCCGGGCCGGATGACGAAGGCCAATTCGTAGGGAAGCCAACTGAACAGGGTCAGCGACACGACCCGGTAGCCAGCGTCGGTGAAGGCCCGGCGGTTGCGGCCCTGGCCGGCGAAGTAGTGGCGTTCCCGGCGAGCCGCCAACAAGTTGAAGAAGAGGAACTGTGGACAGCCCAGGCGGGGCTCGAAGGCCACCACCCGGCCCCGGGACGAAAGCAGCGGCCTCAAGGTGGCCAGGAGCCCGCTGGGGTCATCCAAATGGTGCAGGAGGTTCTTGGCCACCACCAGGTCGACGGTGCCCGGTTCCATCTGGGCCGCCACCTGGCTGGCATCACCGCAGATCAGTGACCCATTGACCACCTCCCGTGCGATGTCGAGAGCCGACGCGCTCAAGTCGCTGCCGGTGTAGGCCACCGGAAGGCCGCGGGCGGCCCCGGTGCGCTCGATGGCCGCCCCCAACAGGCCCTCGCCGCAGCCGATCTCGAGCACTCGAACGGGTGAGAACTCCTTCTCCGCCGTCGGATCCAGCGCCTCGAACAGGCGGGCTGCAGTGCGGTCGTTGAAGGATCGGAACAGCGGGTGGCGGTGCTGGTCCCGCACGGCGGCCGCCCGACCTGCGTAGTGGCGGTCGTAATAGGTGCGCTGAAACTCCTGGTCGCCGTCGCCAGCCACCTCCCTGCCGCCAGACCCGGCAGGTCCACCCTGCGTCAATCCATCTCCGGTCGCGCGCAGTTCCGCCGATCCAGCTTCGCCACGACCGGCTCCGGAGATACGAGCCTCGGACACGCTCTCACCATTGCATGCCTGCCACCGGGTGGGCGAAGTGACTTCGTGCCGCAACCTCAAAGGATCCAGCTCGCTGTATACAGTTGCTGTATATGGTGTCTACCCGTACGCAGATCTACCTGACCAGGTCCCAGCGAGCCCAACTCGATGAGCTGGGACATCAGCGAGGCGTGGCCCTGGCTGTGCTGGTCCGCGAGGCGATAGACCGCTACCTGGGTTCCGAACCCGATGCCGATCGGGCCAGGGCACTAGCGGACACTTTCGGCTCCCTGGTCGAACTGGAGGTTCCCGATCGGGACGAGTGGGACGCCGAGCCTGCCGTGCACCGGGCATGAGCCCAACGCCGGATCCAGGCCGATGCCTCTGCCACTTGGTGGCAGGCCCCTCAACCCCCTCAAGCGGCGCTTGTCGCCGCAACAATCTCCGTGGCTGAAGTCCTGGTCGACACCGACGTCCTGATCGACCATCTCCGGGGTGCCGCCGCGCTGACCGCCGACGCCGACCGGCTCTCATATTCGGTGGTGACCCGGTGTGAGTTGTTCGCTGGAACCCGGGTGGACGAGAACGTGGTCCGCCGAGTCCTCTCGGCTCTCAATGAAATCCCCGTCGACCGGGCCATCGCCGAACGGGCTGGTCGGATACGCCGGGCGCTGGGAATCAGAACCCCCGACGCACTCATCGCCGCCACGGCTCTGGTAAACGGTTTCCAGTTGCGCACCCGGAACCGTCGCCACTTCGGCACGGTACCCGGCCTTATTTTGTGGTCCCCGCCTGAGTAGGGCCGCCGCGATCCATGCTGAAGGTGGGCCACCGTCGCCCCGCCCAAGCCGAAGGGGCGGGCCAACTTCGCCGGTCGAAGCCGGCGGCTACTGAATTCGCCGCCAGTCAGCCCAAAGCGGCCGAAC
The DNA here is from genome assembly GCA_052390275.1 of Acidimicrobiales bacterium. Lineage (GTDB taxonomy): Bacteria > Actinomycetota > Acidimicrobiia > Acidimicrobiales > AC-14 > JBQTHD01. Next base: position 163,626 of record JBQTHD010000009.1, read on the forward strand.
GCGGCTTTAGGGTCGCCGGCGTGAGGCGGACCGCAAAGCAGCGGGCCCTCGATGGGCGGATCGCCGGCCTGGCGTTCCCGGCCCTCGGGGCGCTGATCGCCGAACCCCTTTACGTGCTGACCGACACGGCCATTGTCGGGCGGATCGGCACCACCGAGTTGGGGGGTCTGGCCGTGGCCTCCACCATCCTGGTCGGCGGGGCCTCGGTGTTCGTTTTCCTGGCCTACGCCACCACCAGCCAGGTGGCCCGTTCCCGGGGTTCAGGGAACACCAACGCGGCTGTGTCGCAGGGTGTGGCGGCCCTGTGGTTGGCCGCCGGTATCGGAATCGTCCTGGCCGTGGCCGGCTGGGCCGGCTCGGGGCCGGCTGTCAGGGCCATCGGGGCCGAGCCTTCGGTGTCGCGGGCGGCCTTGACCTACCTGCGCATAAGCCTGCCGGGAGTTCCGTTCCTGCTGATGAGTCTGGCCGGGGCCGGGTTCCTTCGAGGCCTGGCCGACACCCGAACGACGCTCGTCGTGGCCGCCCTGGGGGTCGTCGCCAACCTGGTGCTGGAGGTGGTGGCGGTCTACGGGTTGGATCTGGGCCTGGCCGGATCGGCTGCTTCGACGGTGGTGGCTCAGGTGGGCGTGGCCGTCGCCTACGGGGTCCTGGTCTACCGCCGGGCGGCCGATGCCGGGGTGGGCCGGGTGCCCACCGGGGCCGAGGTCAGCGCCCTTGCCCGCATCAGCGGCTCACTGCTGGTGCGCACCATTGCCCTGCGGGCCAGCCTGGCCCTGGCCACCGCCCTGGCCGCCCGGCGGGGCACGGTGGCACTGGCCGCCCACCAGGTCACCTTCGAGGTCTGGAGCGCCCTGGCTCTGGCCCTCGACGCGCTGGCCATCGCCGCCCAGGCCCTGGTGGCCGAGAGGCTGGGAGCCGGCGACGTGGGTGGCGCCCGGGCGGCCGCTACCCGGGCGCTGAACTGGGGCTTGGGGGCCGGGGTGGTCTCGGCCGTTGTTCTGCTTCCTCTGGCCACGGTGGTGGCGGGGGTGTTCACCTCCGATCCCGAAGTGACCCGGTTGGCGGCGACGCTGCTGGTGGTGGCCGCTGTCCTGCAGCCGCTGGCCGGCGTGGTCTTCGTCCTCGATGGGATTCTGATGGGGGCCGGGGACATGAAATTCCTGGCATGGGCCATGGCGGCCTCCGGTGTGGTCTTCGTCCTGGCGGCGATGGCCACCGAGCGGTGGGGGCTGGACGTCCGGTGGGTGTGGTGGTCCATCGGGGCCTTCATGGGCGCCCGAGCCGTCGGCCTCGTGTGCCGCTTTCTCCAGGGCGGGTGGGTGCTTCCCAGCAGGCCAGCGGCAGCGGGGACGCCCCGTGGGCATTGAGGGCCGGGCTTGGCCGGCGGCGGAGTCTGGGCCGGACGCCCCCGGTGATTTCGGCGTGTTCTGATCCGCCCGGGCCAAAGGTTCCTGGGCCCAGTTTCGAAGCTTTAGGGAGTTAGGCTTTTCTAACTCGACGAGTTAGAAAGGTTTCATCGCCCGCGACATCGGCGGCTATCTGTCGGGTCTGACCCGATGGCGCCTCGGCGACGTGGCGGGTTGGGGTGACGTGGATGGCCGAGGCCATCAGTGAGTCCTGCGAGCAGGTCGGCGATTTCCTGATCCGAAGCCAGGACATCAGCCGACGCTGGAACGCACAGGTGGCCGGCCTCCGATCCGACGCCGCCGCCCGCCGGCTGGTTGGCATTCTCCCGCGCCATCTGGTCGTCACTGCTCCAATGGTGACCGGTCTGCTCAACGTGTCCGGGCCGACCGCCCGGGCGGCCATCAACTCGCTGGCCACCCTGGGTCTTCTCCAGCCATTGGAGTTGCGGCCGAACCGGCCCGGCCGGCCGGCCCAGTGGAGGGTGGCTGGCGAATTCGTTTCGGCCCTGGGCCGATGGGCCCGATAGGGCGGCCTCGGGCCGCGTCAGCCGGGAGAGAACAGACCAAGCTGGCAGTCGGTGGACGGGACGCGAGCGGTCGCCGTGGCGGGACTTGGCGGCGTCGCCGGCGGATGGTCCCGGCGGAAGTGTTTGCTGAGGGTGTCCACCTGTCCCTGGTAGTGGGAGGCGTAGTCGCTCCCATACAACCGGTCGGGGGGTTCCATCATGCGCTCGAAGCGCAAGCGACAGATCCTCTGGCCGTGTTCGATCATGAAGGGAACGTCGTGGGCCCGGACCTCCAGCGCGGCCCGGGACCCGAGCAGGGCGCCGTCGGCGCTGAACCCGAAGCCGGGGTCGAAGAACCCGGCGTAGTGGGTGCGCAACTCGCCGCTGGTGGGGTCGAACGCGGTCATCTCCGCCGCCAGGTGGGGCGGTACGGTCACCGCCTCCTCTGAAAGCAACAGGTAGAACCGCTCGGGGTCGAGCACGATGCGCTGGCCGGCCTCGCTGCTCACCGATTCCCAGTAGGGATCCACCTCGTGGGTGCCCACCCCGGCCAGGGCAAGGCGGGGGGTGTTGCGCCGGGCCCGGTACCCCACCCGGTGGGAGGAATCGCCCCGCAGGTCCAGGCCCAGCAGCAGGCCGTTGTCGATGACCAGCCGATCGGCGGGCACCGGCCCGGACCGGCCGTAGAGCAACGGCTGGACCAGATGGGCGGCCCGGATGTCGTCGTCGCCGAGCCAGGGCTGGCCGACCAGCAGCCGTAACTGGTTGAGGGACTGGCCCTGGCGGGCCAGGACGGCAAACGAGAGCGGCACCACCTCCAGGTACAACGGCCCCCGATAACCCGGGCGGATCTCATCGAAGGCCGTCCCCCCGTCGGTGATGACCCGGGTGAAGACGTCGAGGCGGCCGGTGGAGCTCTTGGGGTTGGCCCGGCCCCGCACACCTGCGGGAAGGTCCAGGCTCTCCAAAAGGGGAATGAGGTAAGGCCGGTTGGGCTCGAGCACAGCGCCTTCGTCGCGCAGGTCGAGTTCGTCGATGATCAGGGGTCCCAGGCGGTCCTGCACCCGGGAATCGGGGCCGGGCAGAAAGCTGCATCTCAGGCGCCAGGCCCGTTCCGCCAGTCGGAGGTCCAAGCTGGCCGGCTGGATGGCGCCCGGGTCGATCCTGTAGTCGCCGGCGGCAATCCAGCCGTCGCCTACGGCCTGGCGCAGGGCCTGGCAGGGCAGCACCCCCTGGGCCCTGGGGCCAGGGGACCCGGCCGGTGACCCCGGTCCCCCCGCGGGAGGCTTAGCGGCAAGCCCCGGGACGGCTGCAGCGCCGGGCCCGGCGGAGGAATCCTCCATGGATCAGGTGACCTCGCGGGTGCAGGCGCTGCACACCCGGGCTGCGCGGGGGATCTCCGTCAGGCAGAACGGGCACGGGCGGGTCGTGGGCACCGGTTCGCCCGAGCGGCGCGAAGCCATGCGGCCCAAGGGTCGGACGATGAAAAAGAACACCGCGGCGGCGATGGTGAGGAAGGAGATGATGGCGTTGATGAAGGCGCCGTAGGCGATGACCCCGCCACCGATCTCGATGACCAAACTGTCGAAGTTGGTTTCACCCGGGATGGCCAGCAGCGGTGTGAACACGTCGGTGACCAACGAGTCGACCACGTTGCCGAAGGCGGCCCCGATCACCACACCGACGGCCAGATCCACCACGTTGCCCCGCAGGACGAAGGCTTTGAAGTCGCTGAGCATGGGGTGACTTTGCCAGATCCTTATGGGACGTTCCCGGTGGCCAGCCGAGGCGAATGGTCGGTGGCGTAACGCAGCCAGCCCCGGCCTCAGGACCCGACGGTCAGGCCCAGGGCCTCGACCAGGAATGCGACCACCATGGCCTCTTCCTTCCAGGCCTCGTAGCGGCCCGACGGACCCCCGTGGCCGGCCCCCATCTCCGTGCGCATCAGCACCGGCCGGCCGCTGGTCGAGCACGCCCGCAGGCGTTGGACCCACTTGGCCGGTTCCCAGTAGCTGACCCGGGGGTCGTTGAGGCCGGCGGTGACCAGGACGGTCGGGTAGTTGGCCGGGGCAACGTTGTCATAGGGCGAGTACGACTTCATCAACCGGTAGGTGTCGGCGTCGGCCACCGGGTTGCCCCACTCCTCCCATTCGGTCACCGTCAGGGGCAGGGTTTCATCGAGCATGGTGGTCAGGGTGTCCACAAAGGGGACCTCGGCCACCGCCGCGCAGAACAATTCGGGGTCCAGGTTGAGCACCGCTCCCACCAGGAGCCCACCGGCACTGCCTCCCCGCAGAGCCATCCGGGTCGCGTCGGCCACGCCCGTGGCGGCCAGGTGACGAGCGGCGGCCACGGTGTCGGAAAAGGTGTTGGGCTTGTTGGCCAATTTGCCCCCCTCGTACCAGGGCCGCCCCATCTCGCCGCCGCCGCGCACGTGGGCGATGGCGAACACCACGCCGCGCTCCAGAAGGCTCAGACGCAGGGAGGAAAAGGTCGGGTCCATGCTGGCCTCATAGGCCCCGTAGGCGTACAGAAGCGTGGGGGCCGGCCCCACCAGGTCGCGGCGAGCGACCACCGACACCGGGATCCTCGTGCCGTCGTCGGCCGGGGCCCACATGCGCCGGGTCCCGAACCGGGTTGGGTCGAACCCCCCCAGGACCTCCTGCTGCTTGAGCAGGTCCCGGGAGCGGTCCTCCATGTCGTAGGAGTACACCGACGACGGGGTGACCATGGACGTGTAGCCCATGCGCAGGCAGTTGGTGTCCATCTCGTAGTTCGCCCCGGTCCACGCTGTGTAGACCGGTTCGGGTTGGTCGATTACGTGGGTCTCCCCGTCGGCCAGGCGCCGGACCACCAAGCGGGCCACCCCCTGGGTCCGCTCGGTCAGGACCAGATGCCGGGAGAACACCTCCAGGCCCTCCAACTTCACGTCGGGACGATGAGCCACAACCTCCGTCCAGTTCTCCCGGCCGGGTTTGTCAACCGGTGCTGACATAAGAGCGAAGTTGGTGGCCTCGCCCTGGTTCGTGAGGATGAAGAACTTCTCGCCCACGTGCTCGAGTCCGTACTCGTGGTCCTGCTCTCGGGGGGCGACCACCCGGAAGGCCCCGGTGGGATCGTCGGCCTCCAGGACGTGGATCTCGGTCGTCACCTTGCTGGAGGCGTCCATGACCACGAACCGCTCGCTCTTGGTCGTGCCCACCGACAGGAAGAACCGCTCGTCGGCCTCGGTGTGTACCAGAACGTCATCGGTGGGGTCGGTTCCGAGGCGGTGACGCCAGAGTTGGAAGGGACGCATGGCCTCGTCCACCCGCACGTAGAACAGATGGGCATTGTCAGACGACCAAGCCAGCCCGTAGTAGACGCTGGCGATCTCATCAGCCAGGTCCGTGTCCGTGTCGAGGTCCCGGACCCGCAGGGTGTAAAGCTCGGAACCGTCGTAGTCGGTGGCATAGGCCATGAGCCGCCCATCGGGGCTGACCACCTGGTTGGCCACCGCCAGGTAGTCGTGTCCCTCGGCCAGAAGGTTCTGGTCCAACAGGACCTGCTCGGGTCCGTCGGGCGAGCCCGCCCGCCGACAACTGATGGGGTAGGCCTGGCCCTCGGTAGTCCGACCCAGGTACCACCACTGCCCTTTGCGGGCCGGAACCGACAGGTCGGTCTCTTGGATGCGGGCCACCATCTCGGCGTAGATGTCGTCGCGAAGTTGACGGCTGTGGGCCAGCATCTCCTCCAGGTAGGCGTTCTCGGCCTCGAGGTGGGCAATGACCTCTGGGTCCTCCCGGTTGCGCAACCAGTACCAGTCGTCGATGCGGGTGTCGTCATGGGCTGTCAGGGAATGGGGGCGGCGGGGAGCCTGGGGGGCGGGCATGGGCGGGCATTCTGACCGCCGCCGGGGGGCGGGTTCTCAGCACCTCCGTTCTGGGGGCCAGAACTCGGACGGCCCCGGGTCAGGTCCCCGGAACGCCTGCGCGTGAGCCGTTCAGATCCGGGCGATGGTGGAACGCTCCAGCCGGGGGCCGAACCGGGGAGGAGTGGGCCCCCCGGCCTCGATGAGGCGGGCGACCTCGGCCCGCCGGCCCATCCATGGGGCCAGGAGCGCGAGCATGCGGTCGTCGTCGGCCCGGGGCTCCCCGGCCAGGGCCCAGGCCACCCGGTTGGGCAGGTGGTAGTCCCCCACGCTCAGGGCGTCGGGGTCGCCGAGGGCCACCCGAAGGGTCTCGGCCACGGTCCACGGCCCGACGTTGGGCAGGGCCAGCAGCCGGGCCCGAGCCGCGTCCGGGACCAGATTCACGACCTCGTCGATGCGATGGGCGTAGGCCGCCGCCACCCGTACGGTGTCGGCCCGGCGCCGCTCCACCCCGGCCCGATGAAATCGCCAAGAGGGCGCAGCCGACAAGGCCGCTGGTGTCGGCGGACAGATGAGGCCGGTCAAAGGCCCGGGTGCGGGGCGTCCCAACTGCACGGTGAACTGGGCGAAGGCGGCTTTGGCGTCGGCGGCGACGACCTTCTGGCCCAGGACGGCCACGACCATGGCCTCGAACACCGCCTCGGTCCGGCACAGCCGGACGCCGGCGAACCTCCGGACCAACTCGACCACCAGAGGGTGACCACCCAGGGCAGGGGGCGGTGGGTGCACCTCGCCCACCAATCCTGGCAGTCGGGCCAGGCACCATCCGGCCCCCGGCCCCCAGGCCCGCATGGTGACCAGAGTGGCCGTCGGTCTGACCTCGGGGGCGGGCGGGTCGACGGGCGACCGGCCTGATGGGGTCCGCCCGGCCGCCGGCTCCTGCGCCCACGCATCAGTGTCGTCACCAGATTCGGGTTCATCGCCCGCCGGCCGGTCGCTGATGTGGGTGGTGGCCGGGCCGTCGGGGGTGTTGGTGGCCCGCCACCAGCCCGCCTGATGGCCGGCAGCGACGTAGCGGGTGGTGGGATCCCGACGACCGATGCTCGCTGGGCTCAGGGTTCGACGCAGATCCAAGGGGCCGGGACAGAGCAGGTGGCGGATCTGCGGGTCGTCGTCCGAACCGGGCCGGCGGGACGGGGCGCATCGGGCAATGCCGCTCACCGGCACGCTCGGGGCTGGGTCATCACGTGGGGCTGAGTCATCACGTGGGGCTGAGTCATCACGTGGGCTGAGAATCGGGGGGTCGGCTACTCAGGGAAGCTGCAGAGAGGTGGTCTGAAGGAACTCCTCCAGACCCCAGCGGCCCAGTTCCCGCCCCAACCCGGAGTCCTTCCAGCCACCCCAGGGAGCCAGGGGGTTGAAGCCGCCGCCGCACACGTCGACCATGCCGGTCTGCATTCTCCGGGCCAGGGCCAGGGCGCGGTCCCGGTCGGCGGAGAACACCGCCCCGTGCAGCCCGTAGGGGCTGTCGTTGGCCAGGGCCAGAGCCTGTTCGTCGTCGTCGTAGGAGATCAGGGAGGTGACGGGACCAAACACCTCGGTGCAGGCCAGGACGGAGTGATTGTCCACCCCGGTGACGATGGTCGGTTCGAACCAGTGGCCCCGGTCCATCCTCGGGGGTCGGCGGGCGCCGCAGAGCACGGTGGCCCCTTCATCGGCCGCAGCCTTGGCCAGGGCCAGGGCCCGGCGGTGCTGGGGCTCAGAGATGAGCGGCCCCATGGTGGTGGACCAGTCCAGGGGGTCCCCCAGGACGAAGCCCCTGGCCGCCTCTATGGCCAAGTCCTCGGCCTGGGCCAAAAGGTGGCGGGGGACCAGAACCCGGCTCCAGGCGATGCAGGTCTGTCCGGAGTTGAGAAAAGACTGGCGGACGGCGGCGGGCACCGCCTCGGCCAGGTCGGCGTCGTCGAGGATTATGGCGGCCGACTTTCCCCCCAACTCCAGGGTTACCGGACGCAGGCGCCCCCCGGCCGCCGCCGCCACTCGCCGACCGGCCGACACCGATCCGGTGAAGGAGATCATGTCGACCCCCGGGTGGGCCACCAGGGCCTCACCCACCCGGCCGCCGCCACTGACCACGTTGAGCACTCCGGGAGGGACACCAGCCTCGACGGCCAGGTCCGCCAACAAAAAGGCGGTCAGGGGAGCCAAATCCGAGGGCTTGAGCACCACCGGGCACCCGGCCGCCAGGGCTGGTGCCACCTTGGCCACCGCTTGGTGAAGCGGGTAGTTCCAGGGGCAGATGGCGGCCACCACACCGACTGGCCGGCGCACCACCAGCGAGGACCCCACCCTTTCCTCGGACTCCAGGCGTTGCGCCAGGGATTCGTAGGCCCCCAGGACCAGGGCGGGAAGCCCGGCCTGGATGACCGAAGCGGTGGCCACGGGCATACCCACCTCCCGGGCGATCAGGCCACCGATGGTGACGGCCTGGGCCCCCAGAAGACCACCCAGGCGGCCCAGCACCTGTGATCGCTCGCCCGGGTCGGTCCGGGCCCAACCCGGCCCGGCCCGGTGGGCGGCGGCCACGGCCCGGTCCACATCTCCCGGTCCGGCCTCGGGGACCTGGCCCAGGACTTCCTCGGTGGCCGGGTTCTCAATCAGCAGCTCGCCCGGAATCTCGGGTGAGACCCACTCTCCGCCGATGAACAACCGCTCCCGTTGGGTTAGCGCCGGGGCGAGGTCTTCCACCGGCCCTAACTAGCACAGGCAACCCCTGGCGGGGAGGGGGTCAACGCTGGTGGCGGGGGCACCACCAGGTTGTGCGGCCGCCGACCCGGCCGCGAAGCAGAGCGGTGCCGTCCATCGGACAGAGGCCCCCGGGCCGTCGGTGCGCCATCAAGGCTCCGGTGTGGCTTCCGCCTCCGGCCAAAAGGGCGGCCAGGGTGGCGGTGAGATGCCGGTGGAGGTGGTCCAACTCGGTTTCGGCTAAGCCGCCGGCCGCCCGGATCGGCGACAGGCCGGCCCGCCACAGGGCTTCGTCGGCAGCCAGATTGCCCACACCGGCCAGGCGAGACTGGTCCAAAAGACAAGCCTTGAGGGCCGCGGCCGAGCCAACGAGGGCCTGGGCCAACTGGCGGCGGGAAACTGCCAGGGCGTCGGGACCCAGGCGGTCCGGCGGATCGAGCATCACCCCGCCCAGACGGCGGGGATCTCGCATGACCAGGCTGCCGCCGTCGACGAAGACCAGCGAGAACCGGTCCCATCCTCGGCCCTCCCCCGGGCCCGCTCCGCCGTAGAAAAGGTGCTCGACGCCGGCGGATCCGTCCACCAACAACCGCCCGGTCATCCCGAAGCGCAGGCCCAGAATCGGCCCCTGGCTCGAGGTCTCCAGCAGCAGGAGTTTGCCCACCCGGCGGGCGGCGACGAGGTCCCTTCCCACCAGGGCGCACTCCAGGGCCGAGGCGCTCGTACCGCCCTTGAGGTACCAGGCATCCAAAGCCACCACCCGCTCCACCGGCCGATCCAAAGCGGCCGTTTCAGCCAGGCGCCGGTAGTACTCCACCTCGGCCAGTTCGGGCACGCCCCGGTTTACCCCAGCGCTGCCGCGCCCGAAACTGGCCGGGACACACCGGGGCGCACCTTCGTAGCCGGCGAAGCCGCACCTGGCGTTGGGGGGGCCGGGGATGGGGGGGCGTCCGCCTCCTACAGTGACGGCCCGTGCCTCCCGCCAAGCTCCATTGGGCCCACCTGTGGCCAGAGGTGGTCACGTCTGGCCTGTGCACCGGTTGCGCCGGGTGTGTCGTGGCCTGCCCACACGATGTTCTGGGCTACACCGACACCGGCGGCACCTATCGACCATTCCACCTCGAACCCGAAGGCGGCGAGGGTGGATGCGTCCACGGGGACAAGGGCTGCACGTCGTGCACCCGGGCCTGTCCCCGGTTCCGGCTGTGGGAACCCGAGATCGACACCCACCTGTTCGGCCGGCCGCGCCAGCCCGATGAGGTGTCGGGCATGGCCCACGACATCGTTCTGGCCCGGGCCGCGGATCCGGAGGTGGCCGGCGCCGGCCAGGACGGCGGCTTCGTCTCGGCCCTTTTGATCTGGGCTCTGGAGAACGACCGGATCGACGCCGCTTTGGTCTCCTACCTGGAGGGCGACGGTTCCACCTGGAAGGCGGTGCCCGGGGTGGCCACCAACCGCCAGCAGGTGCTGGCCGCCGCCGGCAGTCGGTACACCTATTCGGCCAACACCCTGGCCTACGCCGAGGCGGTGGCCGGCGGGGCTGAGCGCCTGGCGCTGGTGGGCATGAGTTGCCAGGCCTCGGTGCCGCCGGTGATGACCGTCCGGCGGGCGGGCAAGCCGGCCCGCCGGCTGGCCCTGACCATCGGGCTGTTGTGCTCCAAGACCTTCGACGACGCCATCTTCGAGGAGTTGCTCGAGGCCCGCTACGGCCTGACCCGGGCCGGAATAAAGAAGATGAACATCAAGGGCGTCTTCCAGATCTGGATGCACGACGGCAGCTACCACGAAATCCCCCTCAAGGAGTGCCACGCCTGGACCCGGGAGGGCTGCAAGCGCTGCCCGGATTTCGCCGCCGAACATGCCGATATCTCCACCGGAGGCATCGGCGCTTTTGGGGACTGGACGCTGACCATCGTGAGAACCGATACGGGCCGGGACCTGATGGCCGACATGCTGGCCGCCGGGGTGATCGAAACTCGCCCCGGCGACGACGACCCCGGGGCCATTGCCCTCCTGCGCAAACTCTCCACCCTGCAGCGCAAACGGTGGCCGGCCGACGCGAGTCCCGGCCCGGGGCCGGCTTTGGCGCCCACCCCGCCGGCGCCCTGATCCGAAGCCCCCACGGCCACCACACGACCCCGAATCACCGCAGGACTTCCGCGACCGCTGGGCGTTCGCCCCGGCAGTAGCCAACGACGCCACTGCAGAGGTCATTGCGACGTCGCCCTGGGAAGGTGGCGGGATACGAGCAATCGGGGGCTGGTCAACCTATCCTGACGGCCATGTCCGACCCCATCGACCTGGCCGAGGCCGCCGCCGGGCGTGAGCCCATGGTGGCCCTTCGGGCCCTGACCGCCCTGCGTCAGAGCCTCGATCAACTGGAATCCCGTCACGTCCGATCCGCCCGCCGGGAAGGCTGGTCCTGGCAGCAGATCGCTGAGACCCTGGCCGTATCCAAACAGGCCGCCCACAAGAAGCACGCCCCTCCGCCGGTCGAACCCTCGTTGCGCGCCTCGAAGAGCGCCACCCCGGCCAAGACCTCCGTCGCCAAGGCGACACCTGCTCGTCAGGCGGCCGGCTCCAAGAAGCTGGCAACCAAGACCACTTCAACGAAGGGGACGACTACCCGGCCCTCGTCGACCAAGGCCGCGACGAGCCGACCGGCGGCGGCCGCCAAGAGCCCGGCCGCCAGCGTTGCTGGAACGAAATCCGGGGCAACCAGGCCGGCTACGACCAGGTCGGCTACGACCAGGCCGGTCGCAACCCGAGCAGCGCCCAGCCGATCGACATCAACGTCAGCGGCTACGACCTCGGAGCCCGCCTCGCGCCGTTCCTCCGCAGCCACCAAGGCGGGCGCTTCGGAGACCGCCCCAGCCAGGACCACTGCCGCCCGGGGATCCACCGGTAGGTCGGCGCCGGCCACCACGCCCACCAAGACGGCCGGAACCAGCACGGAGGCGAAGGCGACGGCAGCGAAAACCCCGAAGCCGGCGGCCAAGGCCGCCCGCACCCCGGCACGCACCCCGGCCCGCCGGGGGACCCGGTCCCCAGCGGGCGGTCAGTAGTTAGTTGGAGGGGTGGGGGCCCCCAGCCGGCTGATCAGGAGAGTCCTCGCCCAGAAGGTGCGGAACGGCACCCGCAATGCCCTGTTCGGCCTCCGCCGGTTCGGGCCGGCGGCGGGCTGAGCTCCCTCGGCGCCGCCGCGGACTCCTGGCCCCATGGTCATGGGCGTGCAGATGCAGATCCAAGTCATCCCAGCCCTCGGAAGAGTTCTGGCCCTCAGCAGAGTTCTGGTCATCGGCAGAGTTCTGGTCATCGGCAGAGTTCTGGCCCCTGGCATAGCCGTGGTCGCTGTTGGCCGAGCCCCTCCGGCCACCTCCTCGCCGGCCGCGAACCTCGGGCCCGGGGGGATGGCGGCTCACCACCCAGGCAGACAGGGAGGTGGTGATGGGCACCGAGGCCACCAGACCGATCCCTCCCACCAGGGTCCGCACCACCTCCTCGGCCACCAGTGAGCCGGTCACCACCTCCCCCAAGGGTCGCTGGGCCAGGGTGAACAACAACAGCAGGGGCATGGAGGCCCCGGCATAGGCCAAAACCAGGGTGTCCACGGTGGAGGCGATGTGGTCGCGGCCCACCCGCATGCCGGACCGGTAGAGCTTGGTGAAACCGGCGCCGGGGTCCACCCGGGCCAGGGCCCAGACGGTCGAAGCCTGGGTGACGGTCACGTCGTTGAGCACCCCGAGGGTGCCGATGATGATCCCGCCCAGAAGCAGGCCCTGCAGGTTCACCTGGGCCGCGGTCAACTGCAACAAGGCTGCTTCGTCCCCGCCCAGGTTGAACAGACGGGCAGAACGGACGAAGACCGAGGCCAGGATGCCGGTCAGGGCCAGGCTGGCCAGGGTGCCCAACAGGGCGGCGGTGGTCTTGGCCGATATGCCATGGGAGAGGTACAACACGGCGAACATCGCCGCCGAGGCCCCGACCACCGAGACGGCCAGGGGGTCGCTGCCCTCCAGCAGCGCAGGGATGACGAACCCAACCAGCAGGGCGAAGGTGGCCCCGACGCCGACGACGGCCGTGAGGCCCCGGATGCGGCCCACGGCCGCCACCACCACCACGAACAGCCCGGCAACCAGGGCTAGCGGCACCGTTCGCTGGAAATCGCTGAAGTAGTAGGCCACCTCCCCGCCCTCGGTGGTCCGACCCACGATCACGGCGTCGCCCAGTCGAACCCGGGGTTGACCGGCGCCGTCGAACAGGTCGATCTCGGTGGTCTGACTCTCGTCGGGACCCTCGTCGAGGCGAACCGTCACCCGGCGGCAACCCCCGGTGGCATCGGGCTGGATCTCGCAGGGAAGTTCCCGGTCGTCGATGACCTGGCCCTTGATCAAGGTGGCCGCCGAGGCCAGCGGAGGCGGGGTGTCGGCGGCGGAGCCCGAAGGCCACAGCCAGGCCAACCCGGCCAGGGTGGCAATCAGGGCGGGGATCGCCACCATGGCCAGGAGGCGGTTGACGGCGACACTGGATCCGGGCTGGCGAACCACCCGGTCATCATGGCCCGCCCGCCACCAGCAAGGCGTGGCGACACGGCAACTGCCGGTCCGGTCGTATGCCCGGACGATCGTGTCGTCCAGCCGCCGGTCACATGAGGCGTGTACGCCGTTGCGGTGGAGTCAGGAACCTACCAAGCTCTAGAACGCTCTGGGACAGAAATGGATCGGAATTAGTTGCTGCCACATAAACCACGCTGCTTTCACCCAAAGGTTCAACTATGACCGCTGGCGGAGGGGCCTTTCGATTTTTCCGACCAGACAAATAAGTCACCCAGCCAGCGATCGGGGTGCCCGGCGGAGGATCCTGCACTTCGCGCCACTCGTGCGTTGTGAGAGACGCCCATTCTGGGTCCCAAGCCTCCACTACTGCCATAAGCAATTCTCGGGCCTGCGGCCAGTCGATCCACTCACTAAAGGGCCGAGTGTTTGGGAGAGTTAGAGTGAACGCGTTCCCCAGCCTCGGCCCAGCAGCCACTGCGCAGGAGACCCAAAGGCTGAACGGGAAGCTCGGGTTGCCATTCCATAACGATGCGCTATAACCGAGTTTCTCGATTATGGCCAGGTCAGAATCGCGGCGATTTCGGCCCTTATTTAATAGACGGCCAAGGACTTGAGAATCGAGAATTACGGCAGTGTTACCTGGACCACGACTATCCATCTTCTCGTACCAACAGACCAGCTCCGGAATAACTACTCCAACCGTCGTAAGGCAACGAAGAAGCCTATGGGAACAGGATTCCAATGATTCCCCGCGGGAACTCCAGTACGCTCCTAGGTACGGATTCAACACCTCACATCATTGCCTCCTTACGGCCCCGGCGGAGTATGCACAACTCTGATCCCTGTAATTCCTCGTTCAATGAACAGGCGTTCCATCGCTCGTGCGGTACTTTCCTCGGCGACATGCCATGTGACGGGGGTGCCGTTAGCCGCAGATAGTTGCCAGCCCCACCGGAACCGAGGGTTCCGGCTGGAGCGGGCAACGCCGACCCGTAGACCCAGGCGCCCGCACCGCCCGAACTTTGTGTGCCTCCGTTTCCCGCGACCAGGCTGAAGCCGTCAGCATCGGATCCAATGTGACCCCCTCCAGCGCCACCTGCCCCGCCAGAGCTGCTTGACCCGTCTGAGCCTTGGCCACCACCTGCACCGGCGACCAGGATTCGATGGACCAGTTCCGCCCCGCCCCGGCGGATATCCGAAGCACCACCACCACCACCCGGCGAAGACTGTCCGTTAATCCATCCACCCCCGGACCCGCCTCCGTTGTATCCCCCTGCGTACTGATCAATGGGCTGCCCGCCGACGAACACCCGAAGGGTCTTCCCGGGGACGACTGGGAGGTGAACTACTACCCGACCCCCTTTTCCGCCAGCAGGCCCTCCTCCTTGCGCTCCGCGGGCGTCGATCTCCAACCGAGACACGTCGTCCGGAGCAATCCACTGTTGTATTCCCCCCGTATAGGAAAACACGATGCTCTCGGCAGCTGTCGCCGGCATAGCTCGTACGACCCCGAGGGTCGCCGAGATCAGGAGGACGTTCAGGAGGAGCTGAATTATCCGGCGCATAGTTGCCCCCGGCGAATATCGCTCTGCTTATTGGTATCCAGTAAGCCCAGTCGGGTCAGCATATAGAAGGATAGGGTGGAGCGACTGCAACGAAGTAAGAAATCCCGGAGATCCTGGATGACGCGAACATTCAGTGATATCGGAGCGTAGGCCCGCCTGGCGGTCCCGCTTCGAACCCACACTGCGGAAATCGACGGCCCGCTGACCCGGCCCCCACTGGATCTCCCCCCAGTGCCATCAGCTACGTGCAAGCAATCGTTCGCAACGATGAAACGGGGTGGCGCCTCGGGGGCAACACAGGCTTCCTACGGTCCTGGCGCGGCGTCAGGGGACGTTCAGCATGGCATGAGGTCGGGTTCAGAAACGCAGCGCAGCGCGTCCTCGACCCACCGACACGATCACAGGAGCCGGATCCCGATGGGCGATAGCGCTACAGACACCAAGTCGACGGGCAGGGGCGAACCGTGAGCCGGCCCTGGATCGACGACTGGCGGCCCAACGACGAGGGTTTCTGGGCCCGGACCGGCCAGCGGGTGGCCCGCCGCAACCTGGTGTTTTCCATCTTTGCCGAGTTCCTGGGGTTCTCCGTCTGGCTTCTGTGGAGCGTCACCGCCGTGCGCCTGGGCCAGGCCGGCTTCGATTTCACCACTTCTCAGTTGTTCACCCTGGTCTCGGTGCCGGCCCTGGTGGGCGCGGTGGTGCGCATCCCCTACACGCTGGCGGTTCCCCGCTTCGGGGGCCGCAACTGGACCACGTTCAGCGCCGCCCTCCTCCTGTTGCCGGTGGCCCTGCTCATCGTCTTGGTCTCCAACCCGAACACGCCCTACTGGGCCTTCCTCCTGGGGGCGGCCACCGCCGGCTTCGGCGGGGGCAACTTCGCCTCCAGCATGGCCAACATCTCCTTCTTCTATCCCGACAAGCGCAAGGGCCTGGCTCTCGGTCTCAATGCCGCCGGCGGCAATGTTGGCGTGGCCGGGGTCCAACTTCTGGTTCCTTTGGTGGTCACGGCCGGGTCCATCGCGGTGATTGGAGGCTCTCAGAGTACGGAGACCCCCCTCTATCTGCAGAATGCCGGACTCATCTGGATTCCCTTCATCGTGGCCGCCTCCATCTGTGCCTGGCTGTTCATGGACAACCTGTCGGTGGTCCAGGCTCCCCTGGCCGACCAGGCGGTGGTTCTCAAGCGAAAGCAGACCTGGGTTTCCTGCTGGCTTTACGTGGGGACCTTCGGATCGTTTATCGGGTATTCGGCCGGCCTGCCCCTGTTGATCAAGACCCAGTTCCCCGAAGTGGGCCTGTCCGCCGCCTTCCTGGGCCCCCTGGTTGGTTCAGTGTCCCGACCGCTCGGGGGTTGGCTGGCCGACCGCCTGGGCGGGGCCCGAATCACCTTCGGCGTCTTCGTGGCCATGGGCGCGGCGGTGGGCGGCGTGATGTTCTTCCTGGGTCAGCGGGGCGAGACCTGGGCCTTCACCGGGTTCCTGTGTTCCTTTCTGGTCCTTTTCATCCTGTCGGGCATCGGCAACGGCTCAACTTTCCGGATGATTCCCATCATCTTCAGGGCCCTGCATCTGGCCGAGGCCGAGGGTCGGGGAACAGACGCAGAGGCGGCCCTGGCCCGGGCCCGGCGGGAGACCGCCGCCGTCCTGGGCTTCACCTCGGCCATCGGGGCCTTTGGTGGCTGGCTCATCCCCCAGGCCTACGGTGTGGCCACCCGGATCACCGGTGAACCCCAGGCCGCCTTCGCCGGGTTCATCGCCTTCTACGTCTCCTGCCTGGGCATCACCTGGTGGTTCTACCTGCGGCGCACCTTCGCCCTGACCCGAGCCCCCAACTTCGCCGCCGCCGGGGTCTAAGCGCTACTTCGCCTGTGATGCCTGGCCATCCACCAGGTCACGGGCCCGACTGAACACCGAGTCGAATGCCACCTCGGTGAGGCGCCCGGTGAAGGTGTTCTGCTGGCTGGGATGAAACGACGAGATCAGGTGCCAGCGCCGGCCATCGACGAGTTCCAATCCCGCTTCGGCCCCATGGCCGAAGCGGGGCCGGCGACGGACTCCCACCAGGCGCAGCACCGATTCGTGGGCGAAGGCCCCCAGGGCCACCACCACCTGCACGTTGGCGAGGGCGGCCATCTCCCGGGCCAGGTAGGGCGCGCAGGTGTCACGCTCAACGGGACTGGGCCGATTCTGGGGAGGGGCGCAGCGCACGGCAGCACTCACCCAGGCCCCGAGAAGGCGGAGCCCATCGCCTGGGTCGGTGCTGGTGGGCTGGTTGGCAAACCCGGCCCGGTGCATGGCCCGGAACAACCAGTCCCCCGATCGGTCCCCGGTGAAAACTCTGCCGGTTCGATTGGCCCCATGTGCGGCAGGGGCCAGGCCGACCACCCACAGGCGGGCGGAGGGGTCCCCGAACCCCGCCACCGGACGCCCCCAGTAGCGCTCATCGGCGAAGGCGGCCCGCTTGGTGGCGGCAACCTGCTCCCGCCAGACCACCAGCCGGGGGCACGCCCGACACGACTCGATCTCGCCCGCCAGCGTGTCGAGAGGGTTGACTGAGGCCATGGATTCTGACTTGACGAGCTTTGGGATGGCCCCTACTGGCCCGGCGGAGGCGGGCCGAACCGGCGCAGCGTCGACCGGGGAGCGGTCGACCGGGGAGCGGTCGACCGGGGCCGGACTGGCCCCGTCCGGGCGGGGCGGGAACGAGCCGTCGGCACCGATGACGACCGTCTACACCGATGGCGCCTGCCTGGGAAATCCAGGCCCGGGGGGCTGGGCCTGGGCGGTGGACGGCGGCGCCTGGGCCAGCGGAGCCGATCCGGCCACCACCAACCAGCGCATGGAGGTCCACGCCGTTCTGGCAGCGGTGCGGGCCCTACCCGGCCCTTTGACCGTGGTCAGCGATTCCACCTATGTGGTCAACTGCTTCCGGGACCGCTGGTGGAAGGGCTGGCAGTCCCGCGGGTGGCTCAACTCCGCCCGCCAACCCGTGGCCAACCGGGACCTGTGGGAACCGCTCGTCGACCTGGTCAACGCCGACCCGACCCGGGTGTCGTTCCGGTGGGTCAAAGGCCACAGCGGGAACCGCATGAACGACCGGGTGGACCTGCTGGCGACAACCGCCGCCCGCTCCCAGCGCGGATCCCGCTCCGACGGATAAGCCCAACACTCCGCCTCAACCAGGGCGGCGGACCCGGGCGTAGAGGACGTCTGAGACCAACTTCGTCACGCCTCGGGTGGCCAGTTCCGCTTCCACCGCCGCCGTCGCCTCCCCTGCCACCTCCGCCCCCAGTGCGTCGAGGGTCCCCCGCATGCCTGACCCCAAAGCGATGGTGACGAAGTCGGTCGGCCTGACCGGGTGGCGATGAACTTCCGTCTCGATCTCAGCCCCGTCGGCGCCGATCCCGGCCAGAAAGGCCGACAATGACTCGGCCTCCTCGATTTCTTTCCAGGGCATAGCGGTCGGGACCAGGTCCGGGCGGCGCTGGGCCACCTCGGAATAGAAGATGGAAGTGATTGGGTCGAGCACCCGTGGACCCCACGTGGTGAGGGTCAAGACCCCCCCAGGTGCCACCAGTTGCCACAAGCCGGCGGCGGCTGCGGCCATATCCGGTAGGAAGAAGACCCCGAATACGCAAATGACAGCGTCGAAGCCACCGCTGGGGACCAGGGCCTCGCCGATGTCGACCACATCGCCGGTGACAAAACTGACCTGGCCCAGATTCGCAGCGGTGGCCTTGGCCCGGGCACGGTCAACCAGACGTTCGGCCAGATCCACCCCCAGCACGCTTCCTCCGGGGCCGACCGCGCGGGCGGCGGGGATGGCCGAGGACCCGGTGCCACAGCAGGCGTCGAGAACCCGTTGACCCGGCCCGATCTGAGCATGCTCGACGGTACGGGCCCCGAAGTGGGACCAGAAGGACAACGCCGGATCGTCGAAATGGTCGGCGGCATCGTTGAAGATCTTCGTTATCCGGGCCTTGACTTCGGCCGGCGACGGGTTGCCCCGGCCGTAAACCCCGGATCCGTCGGATCGACTCTGGAGATCACCCACCGACGGAGCCTCGCGCAGAGTCGCGCTCGGCACTTACCCAACCCCGGCCCGGTGGGATCGGAAGAACTCACACCACCGTGATCACCCCGCTCATGCCGTAGGCCCAATGGCCGGGAAGATGGCAGCCGAAGGCAACCGTGCCCGGCCTGTCGAAGCGCCACGTGGTCTCGGCCCGCCCGCCGGCGGGGATCGATACCTCGCCGGGCCGGGGGGCGTGCCAAACCTCGGTGCCGGTGGCGTGGCGGCGGTGAAGGTCCTCGTCGCCCACGATGAACTCATGGGCGATCGGGTCCGCGTTGTCGATGACAAAGGTGACGTGGGTGCCCGCCTCGACCACCAGCGCCTCCGGCGTGAAGGCGGAGAAGCGGGCGGTTACCTCGATGGTGCGGCTGGTTGGCCCGGTGGTGGCGGTGGCCTGGGCGATGGCCCCGGTGGCCGCGGCCAGGACGAGGCTCACCCCGACCATGGCGGCCGCCTTCCTACCGCGGCCAGAAACCGTGCCCCCGTTGCTGGCCACAGCGCCGGCGCCAGGTTTGACCGGCGCCGCTCCGCTGTTCGCCGCACGGGCGCCGGTCGACGCCGGACCGCCGTTCACCGAACTCGCCCCGACCGGCGGCGCACCGCCGGTCGACTGCGGGCGAGCACGGTTCATCGTCCCGAGCGGGCCGCCACCACGACCGCTCCGGTGGCCAGGGCCCCGACCGCGATCATGGCGGCGAGGGGGAGACCAAGGCCTCGCCCAGCCGGGGTCTCATTGGCCTCGGGCGCTGGGTTCAGCCGGGCGGGCAGGTCGACCGGTAGCGGGACATCACCGGCCACCACTTCGGCCAGGCCGGCCGCCCGGCGGGAGGGTTCGGCCCGCCCGGAGGCGTCGATGGCGAGGTCGTAGGTGAGTTCGTCGGGAGCGGCCCGCACCTCCAGGTGCGAAAGCCACATGGAGGAGGGGATCCAGCCCATCCCGTCGTCTGAGCGGAGGTCCCCGAGAAGGTCATTGCTGGCCGGTCGCTGGAGGGACAACGTGAGGCCCGGTGCCAGTTGCCGGCGGCCATCACGGGCGCTGGCCTGCTTCGGCTGGTCGGCGGCCAGGAGGCGGGGCTTGGACTCGGTCAGCAGGAAAACGTCAGCCTCCACCTGCTCGGCCGGTTGGCGGCCCAGGCCCAGGATCCGCAGGGGAACCCACGGGTTGTCGGTGGGGATGCTCAGGTGGATGGGGGTGCCATCACCCAGAGCCACGCCGCGCTCGGCGGCGGCGTCGGCATCGAATCGGGCCGCCATGAAGATGGGCGACCTCTCGGCGTAGAACGCCAGAACCTCAGGGGCGTCCGGGGGAAGCAGGAATCCGTTCTCACCGGCCCAGCGGCCGACAGCCTCGGACCCGCCCCGCAGGACGGTGATGTCCAGGGCGTCGATCCTGGTCTCCAGCAGTACCTCGGCATCGGCCGAGGCGACGGCCCGGGCCTCACCGCGAGCGAAGGTGGCCGGCGGGGGCGAGACCTCCCGGTTGAGGCGCTGCAGGGTCCACTTCCCCCCTCGTTCGACCGCCGTGGGAACTCCCGGCAGAGGAACGATGGAACCGAACTCCCCGCCGGCACCGGCGAACTCGAACGAGGTCACGTAGTGCTCGACCCCGTCGGCGTAGGCAGCGAGTGTGGTGGTGCGCACCAGGTTCACCGCCCCGTTACGGCCTATGAGCCCTCCGCAGGCCAGGGCCGGAGCCGCAGCCATCACCGACCCCAAAGTCCCCGCCGCCAGACTCAGCAGCACCCTTCGCATCGGATCCTCCTTCCCAGCGGCACCCTGCCCCCGGCACCTCCTCAGACGTGGGTGGACGTGTGGGAAGTTCCCACTGATCGCATACGTCCATTCATCTGGCGCTGAGATCGCCTCCAAAGCAGCGCCGGGCTAGGGTGCCGGCGCTGGCGGGCGCCATGGGGGGGCACAGCAGCGAATCTGGAGGCGGAGGGCGATGGGGCAAACCGTGGACGAAGTCCAGTGTCCATTGCGAGTTCTCTGGCTGGTCAAGGGGCTCGGCCCCGGCGGCGTGGAGATGCTGCTGGCTCAACATGCCGAGCACGCCAACCCGAACATCTCCTACGCGATCGCCTACGTGGTCCCAACCAAGGATCATCTGGTTGGGAGATTCAACGACGCCGGAGTGGTCACCCACTGCTTGGCCTCGCGGGGGCCGTGGGACTGCATCTGGTTCTATCGGCTGGCCCGCCTACTGCGCGTCGGGGATTTCGACGTTGTGCACGCTCACTCCCCCTTCCCGGCGGCCATCTTGAGAATCCTGGTCTGGCTCTTATTCGGCAATACGAGACCAGCAGTGATCACTACTGAGCACAATATGTGGCAGCGGTACTCCCTTTGGACCCGGATCATTGCCATCCTGACCTATTGGGCGAACGATGAATCCTTGGCCGTATCCGCTGGTGTAAAAGATTCATTTCCACGATGGATCCGCAACCGGATTACCGTCAACCATGCCGGGGTTGATACCGATATCCTCCAACCCATCGCCTCCGTTCACCACGGGCGAGAGCAACTGCGATCCGGATGGGGGGTCACGCCTGAGCAGATCCTCGTCGGGGTAGTGGCCAACTACCGGGTTCAGAAGGACTACCCGAACCTTTTCCAGGCTGCCAAAGTGTTGGCGGCTGCTGGGTCCCCCCTTCGCTTCATCTGCGTGGGGCAGGGCCCCTTGGCGGCGGAGATGGCCTCCCAGGTGCGAGATCTGGGCATCGGTGCCACCGTCAACCTCGTGGGCTTCCGGGCCGACATCGCCGAGGTGCTGGCCGCCTGCGATCTTTTCTGCCTGTCCAGTCGCTACGAGGGACTGCCCGTGGCCATGCTTGAAGCCATGGCCATGGGTCTTGGGGTAGTGGCCACCCGCGTCGGTGGGGTGCCCGAGGTCGTGACCTCGGGGCGTGAAGGCCTGCTGGTCCCTCCGGGGTCCCCATCGTCGCTGGCCGGGGCACTGGCCCAGATGGCGTCGGACGCGGAGATGCGAGAACGCTGTTGTCAGGCCGCCCGTAGGCGGAGCCTGGACTTCTCCTCTTTGGTCTCAATCCGGTTTGTGGAACGTCTCTACGCAGACCTGGCTGCCCGGGCCCGCAGCCGACCTCCGGGTGTCCGCCGCCGGAACGCCGAGCGGGGCAGGTCGGCCCAACGCGCTGGCGGGGTGGTTCACCTGCTACCGACCAACGTGGGCAGAGGAGCGCAGATCTTTGCCTGGGCCCTACGGGATCACCTCAACGCCACCGTATCGACCGAAGGTGATCTGGCAGGCGATGACAATCCGGTCTTGGAACATCAGGTCGTCACACTATTCCATAGCCTGCCGGGCCCTTTGCTGCCCGACATTGCCCTGAGGTCCCAGGGTCGATTTCGCGCTTATGGGCTCGATCCCCTAACCGTTATCCGGTTGAACAAGTACTTGGTAGAAGCCCGGCCGCGCCTGGTGGTTGTTCATGGTGGCGAGTCAATGAAGTACATCTCGGTGCTGCCCCGCAGGACTTTCCGGGTAATATATAAGAAAACCGGCAGCACGACTCCCCGTACACGTTTCGGTATCCAAACTAAATTCTACAGTTGGATCGCTCGACAGCCGGATGCCGTAGTATGCCTTTCTCAGGAGAATGCTAGAGAACTTATCGAGGACCTGAGGGCGCCATGTGAACGGGTCCATGTGATTCCCAATGGCCGTGACTCTGGGCTTTTCAAGCCCGCCAGCCCACGGCCTTTTCATAGTCGGTGTGCTTGGGTCGTGACCTGCGGGTTTACGTCCGGACTGGCGTTCGCCGTGGTCGGGCTGGTAGTGGTTATGGGTGCGCGATGAGTGGTTCGCTGGGCTGAGGGT